>JAURPJ010000132.1 GCA_030835305.1 Verrucomicrobiota bacterium
ACCCTTTTTTTGCGAAGCAATTGAAATTGGAATTGGGGAAAATCCAGAATGGTGAAGGGATGATTGATGAATCTTTTGTGACTGAAGAAACCCGCGAGCAGATGTTGGTTTTTGGGAAAGAGAATCCTTATCCGGACAGTGCGGTGAAACCCAACACACCACTTCCCGCTATCCGAAAATGAGTCACGTGGTCCGAAATATCATTCCAGGGACCTAGAGGCCTGCCTCGGGATCTATCGAGCCAACTTTGAAGCTGGGTTGATTCCGGATCACCATGAAGGTAATTTTATGGAGGTCCTGAACTCGACCGAAATACGGCCCCTGGTCATTATCAATAATGGTAAGATTTTGGGTTGTGATTCGATCAGCTGTTCCTGCCAGGGCTCCACCTTGTCTGCAAATTTCAGCTATGGCTTGATCCACCCTGACCATCATCGCAAGAAATTGGGCTCTTATTTTCTGGTGAGTCACTTGTCTTTACTTGCGGAAAGTCGCGCCGGGGGTGTGGTGTCGCTGAGCTCGATTAAAAGGTCGGTGGGGTTTGATGCCGACCTAGTTGGTTTCACTGAATACGATCAAACGAAGGATGAGTTCGGCAATCGATTCCATGAGCTTTGCCTGAAGGTTGGCCGCCGGAACCATCAGAATGCGAAAGATGACATGGCTGCCAGTAGCTTTGAGATGGATCCTGCTTTGTGGGTGCCTATGATTCCGCAGGGTTAGGTTGGACGGTGGAGTTGGGATTAGAATTAGAATAGCTCATCCTGGATGTGGGTGGGCTTGCTTTTCAGGAGCGGATTGATGGCTCTTTCCGTGGCCAATAGTGCGTGAGCTGTTGTGAAGGATTCGAGGCCTTCAAGGAGGAAGGATCTTTGTTCGTCTTTGGTCAGGATTACCGGCATACGATGGTGAATCGGTGACACCAGTGAGTTTGCCTCTGTGGTGAGCATAGAGAAACAGGGACCAAACTCCGCGCTTTCTTCCCAGACTCCTGCCATCCAGAGCCAGTCATAATTAGGGCTGCGGAAAAGGTGGGTTTGCTTGTTCCCTTTGGGGCCACTCCATTCGTAGTAGGAGATTACCGGAATCAGGCAGCGCCGCTTTTCGATCGCATCCTTCCACATCGGACTGTCAAGGTTGTCGCTGCGGGTGTTGTTCACCACTCCGAGGCCTTTCCGTTGAAATCCCCAGCGCATCGACACGATCTCGTCGCCGGGCAATTTCACGGGTGCGTGGTCCGTGCGCCGGATCAACTTGCTTTCAACTTCCTTGATCGCTTCGCGGATGTCTCTTGGATTTTTGGCGGTGTTGAAGGCGTTGCACATTAGTCTTTGAACCAACGGTAGTGACCAGTCAGTTTATAGGTGAAGAGGTCGTTGTCTTCGGAAGCCCCGCCACCGATATTATGAATGACGTAGGGGACGCCTTCGGAGTTTTTCTTGTCCGAAACGATCATGATATGCGGGCGGTTCCCTGGCACCTTGCAGGTGACAAGGTCGCCGGGGTTGAAGTTGGCGGGATCCTCGGTGAGCTTCTGCTCGATGCCACGGCGTTTGAAGTATCGGCGCAGGTTGGGGACGCGTCGGTGATCGATGTTTTTGTCCGCGCGTGCGAGTCCCCAGATTCTGGGATATTTGGAAAAGTTCTTCTTCATATCCTCGTGGACCAGCTTTTGGAGGTCGAAGTCGAGCTTGCGGAGGGCGCGGATGACGACGTCGGTGCAGACGCCGCGTTCCATCGGGACGTCGCCGTTAGGATACTTGAGAGCGACGTATGAGCCATCGTAAGTTGTGGTGACGCCGATTTGCTTGCGGGCTTCGGCGACGAGGCGGCGGCTTTTGGTTTGCACGGAATGTTCACCACAGGCGAGAAGCGTAAGGAAAAGGAAGAGAGGACTGAGGATTCTCATTCAGAGACAAGCGAGGTGGTTCGCGGCGTTTGTCTGATGTGATATTTGCAGAGATCACCGATAAAATGGGAACGGCCGCCAGCTGGTGGATTCTTGCAAGTTTTTTAGCTGTTCCTTTGGTTTATGGGGCGTTGCGGGTCACTGGAAAGACCGGAATGGTCGTGGTGCTGGTCCTTGCAGGTGGGCTCTCGTTTCTGATGACGCTGGCGGCGGTTCAGGAAGCGTATTTCGAAGGTGAATTCAGCCTCTTGCTCCGCGACAAGCTTGGAAGTCGATGGATCGCCCATCAGATCGCTTCGGGATGCCTTCCGGTCGTGTTGGTATCGATTGCGTTGGGTTTGAGGCGCCGCTGGTCCCAGCAGGACTTTGTTTAGGTCAGGCCTAATTTTTTCTTCTTTACGTTGTGGCTGCGGTAGGAAATCTATTTTGGAGTAAAAGAACTTCCATAGAATTTCGACGGTGTATGGCTTCGTGGGGACCACGACTTCTTCGTTCCGCAATAGCCGGTAGAAAGAATGACTCTACGCGAGGTCCTCGTTAAAGTAGACCTTGATGTAGCCCATCTTGCGCTCTTCGTCGTAGCCTTTTTCGAGAACGTCGTCGGGTTTGTCGACGACCTTGGGGCTCAGGCGTATTTCGACGCCTGTGTCCAATTTCATCATGCGCTTCATGAATTTCTGGGCCTTGGAGATATCACGTTTTGAAATGTCGAAGTTCTCTTCGAGCTTGATACCTTCCTCTTCTTCAAGTCGTTGGAGTTCTTCCGAAAAACGGGTTTTGGCAGCTTCGGTACGGAGGGCGTTTTCTTCAAATTCCTGGAGGCTGAATTGCTTCTGATCGCGAAGGTATGAGAGAGCTTCATGGGCCGGCTCATTGACGTCCCAGGGCGGGCTGTCTTCGGCGATGCCTTGGGGAGAGACCGCATTGACGGCCATTTCGGCTACCCGCTTGCTGAGAAGGGCCGAATCGGGAATAGGACGGACACCGAGAAAATCGCGAACCCAGAAGCGCGATTCGGATCCGGCACGGTCAAAGGTGAGAACGTAGAATCCTTTCTTTTCGAAATGCTCGACAATGAAGCAGCCCTTATCGATCTTTTCGGGATTGATGCCTTGCTCGGTTTCGAGCTGGAGGTCGCCATCACGCGTCGCGATGCTTAGGAAAGGAGTCATGCTTTCGGATTTCAGGATGCAGATGGCGCGCTTCGTTTCGCCATCGACATCGACCGAATTGATGAGCGAGATACAAAGGTCGCCGGACTTGATGTTCGGGTGCGATGACTTTGAGTAAAGGCGTTGGGCAATTTCACAGCCCTGCTTGAGAAGGGTGTCCGAGTCTTCGAAAATCGCCTTGGCGCTGGTGTTGATCTCGTTTTTTTCGAGCGAGCTGTGGTGGGTGAATCGCTGGCCGATAAGATTGCGGAAGGGCTTCAGAAAAATGGGGCAGAGAACTTTTTGGTCTTCTTCGCTGACATTGAAGAGTTGCTTCGAGGTTTGCAGGGGCTCGTCGCGGGAGGGATTTCCCACTTTTGCAAGAACCAGTCCGGCGATTTTCACCGCCTCAAAATTGAGCTTCAACGTCATGCTGACTATCTAGGGAGAGGGCGCGAAATAAGGAATGTAAATTCGAGAAAAATGCGTGAGATGTGGGTAGAATGTGAACAAGCTATCCCATGCGCATCATTCGAACTCTCGCTCTTGTTGGATTTGGAATCAGTGCCTACCTCGTTTGGATGAAACTGACGGGCCGGATCACTTCGGTGGTGGGCTGCGGCGGTGAAGGCGGCTGTGCCAATGTCCTTGGGTCCCAATGGTCGCAGTGGTTTTTAATTCCGGTGAGTGCGGTCTCGGCGTGCTTTTATCTCGGAGTGATTACGCTGACCTTTAAGGTCTCAAAGCCTCTTCTTACCATGGGCGCTTTTCTTCTGATCGTGGCCGCGGTTTGGTTCATGGGCTTGCAGGCTATTGTCATCAAATCGTTTTGCCCGTGGTGTTTCGCCACTCATTTGACCGGACTCCTGACCGCCGGGGCTATTCTGTGGAAAGCGAGGGCTCCTTTCAAAGCGTCTTTTGCGGTTATCCCGTTGGTTCTCATGACGGTGCTGGCACTGGGCCAGGTTTACGGCCCCAAGCCCAAGACTTATGAAGTCACCTCGGAGACGGGCATTGAAAAGCGCAAGGAGGTGAAGGTTCAGAATGAAGGCAAGGGGAAGTTGGTGGCCTTCAAGGATCTCACGGGCAAGGTCGTGAAAACCTACCGCCTTGGCTCGGTGCCTTTGATCGGTTCGCCAAACGCGAAGCATTTCGTCGTAAAGTATTTCGATTATACCTGTGCTTCGTGCCGCACCATGGAGGAAGATTTGGCCGCTTTGATGCAGAAGTATCCCGGGCAGGTTGCCGTGATTGTTTTGCCGACGCCACTGAACCGGGTGTGTAATCCCTACCTTAGCCCAAAAATCCACGACCACGAACATGCTTGCGAGTTGGCTCGTTTGGGTCTCGCGGCCTGGAAGGCACAGCCCGAGTCGTTCGAGGAAGCACATGAAATTCTCTTTCAGCGTCCGGTCCATTCCGGAGCCAGCGCCAGGGCCCGGCTCGAGGAGGTCATCCCGGCTGAAAAGCTGGATACGGCCCTCAAGGATCCTTGGCTTGAGGCCTTGCTGAAGTCCAATCTGGAAGACTATCGCGTCCTTTCCAGCCAGCGAATTGAGATGCCCAAGCTGATGGTGAGGGGCACCAGGACAATGCATGGCCTCGCGCCTACCACAGAGAAATTCCTGAAGCTCATTGCGAAGGAGTTCCAGCTCCGGTAGGAGCCTCATCCTCGTCGTCATGCTCGGTAAATTCGTCGACGAGCTCTTCACGTTGTTCTGCGATCGCACGGTCGTATTTAGCAAGCAAATCGCCGGCTTTATCGGTTGAGGTAATGAGGGCAATGACGAGGTATTGTGAGATGGCAAGGCCGTAGCAAATCCACCCAATGGGGGCACCGGGTGAATCCGGGTCGCCCCCGAAGATCGCTGACATCATCGCGAAGACAGGGCTGGAACGATTGAGATGAACGCAGCCAAATTTTTTGATCCAAGAAACCCGATCGTTCCAAAGATCAAGGAAGAGCCGTTTTCCGATCGGCAGGTTCAAGGGCCCGGAATGGAGGACGCCGAACAAAGCGTGATCCGGCATCAATTCGATTACGCCGATGACGAGAAGGAGGCGGAAAAAGATTCCAACCCAACTTTGTTCGCCCTGGAGATCGAGTGGAACCCAGCCAAAGAGCAGGTGTTCCATGTTCGCAGTGGCTACGAGCAGGATCATGGCGGCGCGGAACCACTCTTCGAGGTCTTTCTCAAGCTCTACTTCCACTTTGGCCATACGCATGCCCTTGCGGATCACAAACCGGAAAAGCGGGATCGCGATTAGGCCCACCATGATTCTGGTGAGTGGTTTTAGGATGGGGCGGAGGATGGCCCAGCGGAGAAGGTTTCCGAACACGGCGCAACCTAACTAAGGTAGGAAGTGGTAAAAGGAAAGCCCGCCTGACACGCTTGAGACTTTTGGGATAATGATTGGGAAAGCTCCAAAGGCGAAAGTTGTGGTATAAATCCGGCGTAAGGTCTGCCGATCAATCCCCGAGATGCGCTTCCTTTTCTTCTATTTAGTTCTCGCGACCTGCCTTCAGGCCGATATTCGCACGGACGTCGAATCGTTTTTTGAGCAGCACTGTTACGATTGTCACGACGACATTGACAGTGAGGGTGGCCTGAACCTGGTTGATCTAAAATTCGATCCGGAGAATCCCAAAAATCGTGCGCATTGGGAGGCTGTCTTTCAACGGGTTGAGACCGGTGAGATGCCCCCCAAAAAAAAGAAGCGCCCCGAGGCCAAGGCAATCGTGGATTTTTTAGAAAAGCTCGAGAGCCCCTTGATCGAGGCTGATCGCGAGGAGCTCCTCAAAACAGGACGGGTTCATGCCCGGCGACTAACGGCCCGGGAGTATGAGAACTCACTGCATGATCTCCTGGGCATCGACATCCCGCTTGCCGGTGAGTTGACCGCCGATGCCGGAGAAGGGTTCACCACCAATGCTGGGACACAGCAGATTTCCCACTTTCATCTCGACAATTATCTGCGTGTTGGCGCGAAGGCGCTCGATGAAGCATTCGCCCGGGCTTTAGATGGCGACAAGCAGTTTCGCCGTGAGTATTCGGCGAAGGATGTCACCAGTCCGGGACGCGGAAACAACCGGGGTCCCCAGTTTTGGAAAGGGAAGGCCATCTCATGGCACGCCCAGCTGCAGTTTGCTGGTCGCATTACCAAATCCCGGGTGCCGGACAACGGCTGGTATCGCATTACGATTCATAATCTCGATGCCGTCAATCCGGGCTCTGATGGCTATCTCTGGGGGACACTTCAGACGGGATCCGGATTTTCAGACGAGCCCCTCCTTTATCCCCTCGGAATTGTCGAGGCTACCACCAAGCCGACAACGCATACTTACGAGGGTTGGATGAAAAAAGACCATATGCTGGTCTTCAAGCCAAACGAGGCCAACTTGAAAAGCCTTCCGAGCAAGGGCGGTAATTTTACCTTTGGAGGCCGCGATTTCGAGAAGATGGGAATCACTGGGTTTCGATTCGAAAAGATGACCATCGAGCGAATTTACCCTGTTGCGGATCGCAAGCTGGTCCGGTCTCATCTCTTTGCCGGGCTCGATCCCAACGAACTTAAAACCGACCCTAGTCCGGACCTTTCTAGACTGATTCGTCGCTTCGCTT
Source organism: Verrucomicrobiota bacterium (assembly GCA_030835305.1). Lineage (GTDB taxonomy): Bacteria > Verrucomicrobiota > Verrucomicrobiia > Verrucomicrobiales > Akkermansiaceae > SW10. The sequence continues at coordinate 6,684 of JAURPJ010000132.1, forward strand.
CGCTTGCTTTTCGCCGTCCTGTGACGAATGAGCAGATTGCACCGTATGAGGAACTTGCAGCGGAGCAACTCGAGGCAGGGAAGTCCTTCCCGCAGGCACTTCGTTTGGCCTACCATGCCATTTTGTGTTCGCCAAATTTCCTGACTTTCGTGGAAAAGCCGGGCCCTCTCGACGACTACGCAATCGCCGCCCGTCTCAGCTTTTTGCTTTGGAAAACTCTCCCTGATGGTCAGTTGCGCGAGCTCGCCGACGAGGGCAGGCTTCATGAACCAGAGGTTCTGCATCAGCAGATTGCACGACTGTTGGCCCACGAAAAATCGTCCAGATTCATTGAGGACTTCACTGACCAATGGCTGGACCTTCGCGATATCGATGCCACCCAGCCGGACCCGCGCCGCTTCCGGAATTTTGATCTACCTTTGCAGGGATCGCTTAAGGCGGAAACCCGGGCTTTCGTGGCAGGGTTGATTGCCGAAAACCGCCCTGTCACCCAGCTCTTGAAATCCGACATGGGCTTTCTCAATACCCGTCTTCGCGATCATTACAAGATGAAGGAGGTGAAACTGACACCTGGCGGCGGACTTCAAAAAGTGAAGCTTGCCCCCGTTCACCGGTCCGGGCTTCTTACCCAGGCCTCCATTCTTAAAGTCACGGCGGATGGTTCGGTGACCTCGCCGATTCTCCGGGGTGTTTGGGTAAACGAAAAGATCCTGGGTCGCCAGATTCCGCCTCCGCCCGAGAGTGTCCCCGCGATCGAGCCGGACATCCGTGGCGCGGTTTCCATTCGCGATCAGCTTGCCAAGCACACCAACTCAACCTCTTGTGCGAGCTGTCACGATAAGATCGACCCGTCTGGGTTCGCCCTCGAAAGCTACGATCCCATCGGTCAATACCGGACTGCTTATGGAGATAAAAAGAACTCCGCCAACGTCGATCCCTCCGGAGTCACCCCGGACGGAGTCCGGTTTCAGGCCTTCAATTCCTGGCGGGCGATTTATCTGAACCGTTCGGAAGTTTTGACCCGCGCTTTCGCAAAACAGGTTTTAAGCTATGGTATCGGCGGAAAGTTGCGATTCAGCGACCGTCCACACCTTGAGCAGATCGTCACCCGGACCTCCCAAAAAAAGTACGGTCTTCGCAACATCATCCACGCCGCGTTCACCAGCGAAATTTTCCTTAACAAGTAACCGTATATCTCCCTGTGCATATCTCTACACGCAAAGCTCTTCCCCGCCGCACCGTCCTTAAACAGGCCGGGATCGCTCTCGGACTGCCGATGCTCGATGCCATGTCACCAGCCTTTGGGGCCTCCGCACCTGTGAGCCCAAAGCGCTTCGTCGGGGTTTCGCTCTCGCTGGGGCTGCACAATCCCTACCTCGTTCCCAAGGATAAGGGATCGAGCTACACTCCCTCTCCTTACCTCAAGTCGATGCAGGACATTCGGGACAAGTTCACCGTGATTTCCGGGAGCTCCCACCCGGGCGTGAAAGGAGGGCACACGGCCGAGGCTTCCATTTTTTCGGCCTGCCCGATGGGGCGGGGAAGCAATAGCAAGAACACGATCTCGCTGGATCAATACATGGCCAAATACAAGGGGGACGAAACCCGTTTTTCCTCGTTGGTCCTGAACACCTCGAATCAACGTTCGCCGTCTTACTCAGAAAGCGGAGCTATGATTCCGGCCATCAACGACCCCCGCAAACTTTTTACGGCTCTTTTTGTCAATGATTCCCCGGACGCCAAGAAGCGGCAACGTGATATCGCCCGCGGCGGAAAATCTATCATGGACATTGTTCGTTCTGAGACCAAAGCGCTCGAGCGTCAGGTCGGCCCGGGGGACCGCGAGAAGCTCGATGAATGGCTCTCTTCGGTGCGTGAGCTGGAGTTGCGCCTTCAGGCCAACGAAGACTGGATCAACAAGCCAAAACCCAAGGTCGGCGAGGCTCCCGCCAGTCCGGATCGTAACAACGCGCCCGACGTTATGCGCGCCTTCCTCGATACCGTCTTCATGGCTCTCCAGACCGACTCGACCCGCTTTGTCACGCTTCACTGTGCCGGCAACTCGGTGCGATCCCTCGAAGGCGTCGACGAATCCTACCACTCGCTTTCCCACCACGGTCAAAGCGGTAAGAAGCTCGAACAGCTTGCCGTCGTCGAGAAGACCACTGTCGATCGCTGGGGCGATTTTCTCCGCAAGCTCCAAGGCGCGAACTTGATTGATGACACCATGGTAATTCTGACGTCCAATCTCGGAAACGCCTCGTCTCACGACAATCGCAACATGCCGGTGCTCTTCGGTGGTGGGGGTTATAAACACGGTCAGCACCTCGCCTTCAGCAGCACCAACAATTACCCGTTGCCAAACCTCTATCTCTCGATGTTGCAGAACCTCGGCATGGAAGCCGAGCAGTTCGCGACCTCGACAGGCACGATGAGTGGCTTGGTTTAGCGTTCCGGGTAATTGGTATCGGTCCGAAACAATCCAATTTATCACGCCAGACAGAGATGGCGGGAGTGTTTGGGATCGCTCGTTCGCTCAGAATTTATGGTAGCCGTTCGATAGGCTTTTTGAAGCAAAGTTTGGTCCTTACATGGTCAGTTGCAGCGGCAAGACCGTTATAAAAATGTAACGGGTGTCGATTCCAGTGCGTCGTTTCAGTTGAACAGAAATCCAACGAAATGACCTTTCACACAAGCCTAGTAGCAACTGTAATTTCCCTGAGTGCGCTTTCAGCGATTGCCAATGAAAAATCTTTTGGCGATGGCTTACTTCCAGAGCTCCTTCATCAATATGATATCAATAATGACGGCTTAATAGATGTTGAAGAGCGGCAGGCCATTAAGGCTACTTTAAAAATCATGCGCACCACACGCCGTGTTGAAATCGAAAAAGACAAAGAGTTGGGTATTTCTGCTGATGAGCGTCGAATCATTCAAAAAGACATTCGCGATAGAATTGCGCATAGGAGAGCTGATGAATTTGCCAAAATATCTGGACATGATGAAGTCTTGTCTCGCCAAGAATTCGAATTGATCCCAGCTTTCGATACTGCCTCTCCAGAGCGGATTGATGCCCTTTTTAAGCGTCTAGATAGCGATGATAATGGTGAAGTGAACCTCAATGAATTTGTTTCGCGCCTCCGAAACTACAGTAATCAGTTTAATATTGATGCTAATTCAAACCTGGTGTCTGACGCAATTTCAGATCAATTCACTGTTGTAGCAAACAAGGGTGACGTCTCAACAGACGATATCATGGTTACAGATACTCTCGCTTTTGCCAATAGTACCTTAACGATAACAGACGCTCCTGAGGTTGCTCTAGGCCTTGCCAAGAAAACCCAAAAAACCGGTGTCAAGCCAGTCCATCAACGCTATATTGCTGTTTTCAATGAGACGGTGAGAGATATTCCGGCTAGTATTAAAGCAATTGAAAAGAGGCACGGATTAGTTGCTGAAAAAAAATACAAAAATGTGATTCGAGGTTTTTCGTTTTCAGGAGGAAAAGATAATGCTGCCGGCTTATCCCAAAGAGCTGATATCAAATACGTCGTTCCTGATTCTAAGATTTTTACCTTTGCACAAATCTTACCCACAGGTGTTGACCGAGTGGACACTGACTTGTTGGTGGGAATCGATAATCAAGATAATGACGTTATCAATCAGATCAATGTTGCCGTCTTAGATACAGGCATTGACGCCGATCATGCTGATCTTAGAGTTTTAGGAGGAAAGCGATTTTACAGCTCAGCTACAGGAATTGCTTCTGACAATAATTACAACGATGATCATGGTCATGGGACATTTGTTGCAGGGATTATTGGCGCGATTGATAACTCAATCGGGACAGTGGGAGTTTGTCCCGGTGTCGGTTTATATGCAGTTAAGGTTCTTGATAGTAATGGAGTTGGATACACGAGTGTGATCATGGAGGGACTCGACCATATCATTGGACTGAACCGTGATGGGGATGTGACGAATGATATTTATGTCGCAAACTTAAGTATTGGTGGAGGATATAATCGGGCTTTGAATGACGCCATTCAGGAGGTTATCGACAGTGGGATAGTCTGCGTGGTAGCTGCCGGCAATAACGCGGCTGATTCAGCCAATTACTCGCCAGCTTCCGCTCCTAACGCTATTACTGTTTCCGCATTTGCTGATTCTGATGGTATGCCTGGTGGTCTTGGATCTCCTACTAGTTCTGGAGGCGATGATTACTTCGCTAGTTTCAGCAATTATGGAAGTAGCATTGATATTTGCGCTCCTGGAGTAGATATCTATGGCCCAATACCGGGAGGTTACATCAGAGCTTCGGGAACCAGCTTTGCGGCCCCTCATGTTTCAGGAGCAGCAGCACTGTATCTTGCAAACTCTTCACACCCCTACCGCGGTGAGACTGGAATGAAAGCGGTAAAAGTGGTCGAGCAGGCAATTCTTGATAGTGCCTGGCGCTTCGGAGAGCCGGGATTCCTGCTTGGAGAAGATCCCGATGGGATTCCTGAGCCTGTTTTGAACATAGCTCGCCTAGAATTGAATAACGAAACTCCCAATAGTAGTCCTAACGTCCTTATTTTGGATCCAATTGGCGGATCGGTATTCAATGTTGATGAGCAGATTACACTAAGCGGGGCTGCTAATGATAATGAAGATGGTTCCCTTTCTCAATCAATAAACTGGAGCTCAAGTGTTGATGGTAATCTTGGGATGGGAGAAACCCTGTTAGTGGGGCTTTCAGAAGGCTTTCATGTAATTACAGCAGAGGTATGGGACAGCACTAATATGTGGAGTTCATCTTCAGTAATGGTCGAGGTCCTCCCGGTGGCTAAACCCGATGGCACAATGGTTGTAAGCTCTATCAAGTTCTCGAGCTTTGGCGGTCGTTCTTCAAATAAACATTTATCGGCAACTCTTAAACTTGTTGATGATTCGGGCCGTTCTGTAACAGACGCGCAAGTCATCGTAAGAATAATTAATCAGGATCGTGGAACGGTATATACTCGAGATGGAGTTACTGACTCCAGAGGTTCAGCAGTTTTTAGCATCAAAAATGCTAAACCAGGGAACTATACCCTACAGGTTATTAGTATCACAAAAAATGGTCTAGAGTGGAATGGAGAATTTCCATCCAATTCTATTCAAAAATAGTGAGGTCGGATGCAAGTGGCTAGCGCAACAGAGAGTGGTCAATGGCCAGGAGCTGTAAGAAGCTTCCGGCCCAATCACCAAACTGAACCTGAAATGCCAAACTACAGTCGCCAGACCGACGCCTAGAGATACACCATAGAGGCCCTTCACTGCAAGAGAACTCCCCAAATCAAGATTGCTAAGATTCTTGACGTTCATCCATCGACCATTTCACGGGAGCTTCTGCGCCTCAGTCCTGGTCGTCCTTACTCTTATCGCTAAGCTCACCAGGAACTCAAGAAATGCGATCAGACTTCTGATCCGCAGTTGCTTTCCTTGGCTGTAAACTGTCGGGCAAAAGCGGTTCGGTTTTCGGGTCGGAGTAAAAGCGGTACGCATTCAAAAAAGGGTGTGTGTATATGGATATGAACCACCTTTTCTGGCTGCGGCCAGAAAGAAAGACCATAACGAAAAGCCTCCAACATACCTGTGAGGAAATTTGAGGCTTGGTCATGGATTTGAAGTCGGCTACCGCTTGGCGATTACGTCGGATTTGAAGACACGCCCTGGTTTGTTTTTGCCGATCTTGATGGTGTGTGGATCGGCAGAGTAAACGGGGAGTTTGCCTTTGGATTGCTGGAGGCGTTTTGTGTAGAGGATCTCTTTTGTTTTTTCGTTGATGACTTGCACGACGGGGTGCGGGAGGTCGACATTGTATTCAAGATGTCCGGTTGCTTTACGACCATCATTGTCGTTGAAGTTGAAACTGAGAGGCCAGCCGGGGAACTGGGAATCTTTATCCTTGGTGATGTCGGTGAATCGCTTGTAGCACTCAAAGGTGACCTGGCCGGTCTTCTTGTTGAAGCGGGCCAGCCCGTAACCGTCGGCACGTTGCTTCTGGTCGCTGCGGTTGGTGGGGTTCGCGTAGGCCAGCATGGTGATTTTATTGCCAAGGCCATCGAGGTAATTTCCGGTCCAGGGAAGGGGCGAATTGGGAACGGGGTTGGGACCTGCTTTGGCATCTTCGGGGTGCCACCAACGCCCGTAAATGGTGTTGACGAGGGCAGGGGAAGTGAAGGCATAGGGGCCGTCGTCGAAGGAGTCGATGCCATGGCGCACGGAGACCGCGAGGTGCTGGTCGCCACAAAGGTGGGTGGCGGTGGCGCGGCGGATTTCGCGAAGGGCGTTGTTGCGTCCGGTTTGGGGCCAGGCGTTGGAATCGAGGTCGGCGAGGAGCCGGTTGGTGGGGCCACCGTGAATGTGAACGGCACCACAGAAGGCAGTTTGGCTGAGGACGACTTTTTGGTCGGCTCCGGTCCAGTCTTGCGACCATTCGTGAAGGAATTTCAGCTGGCGGTCGCCGAGGAGTTTGAGTCCTTTGACGTCGACGGCTTTGCGGTCGTACTTGGGATCGTTGATGTGGTCCGGGCGAGGTCCCATTTTCGGGATGGTGCCTTCGGGACCGGTTTTGAATTTCCGGTCTTCGAGGATGGCGAAGGAGATTCCGGCGTAGGTGAGGTCGGTGAAGTAGACGGTGATGTCACGCTCGATGGGCTTGGGGTCGACGGGGTCGGGAAGGTGCCAGGTTTGTTGGCGTTGGACCATGTTGACGTATGCGGGCGCGTAAAAATATCCGCCGCTGGGGCCGGCTGAGTTGGTCGCTTGGATGCCATTTTCACCCCAGAGGTTGGCCTGGCCGATGTCGTGGTCATCGGGGATGGTGATGGTGGGACGGTCGCGCATGATGTCGCGGAATTGCATGCCGAATTCGAGCCAGCCGGAGGTGTGCTGGGTGTGGTGATAGGTTTGGTCGCCCGCGAAGAAGAGGATGTCGGGATCCTGCGCGATGAGGTTCTTGATGATGAGCGGGCGGGGTCCGGTGGTGCGGGAGGAGTTGCAGGAAAGGTTGCCGACGACGATGGTTTCCTTATCGGTGGGTTCGCGGCGGATCTTGCCTTCAAAGGTCGCTTTTTCGGCGTGGCGAAGTCGGTAAGCGTGATCTTTGGTGCCGTCCCAGTCGGTGATGCGGAAGTGGGCGGACCAGCCGGGATAGACGATCTTTTTCTTGGCGATTTCTTTCCATTGATCGCCTTGTTTGACCTCGAGGCGAACTTCCTGGGTCTCATCCGGCTTGAGCGGGTAGAGTTGCGCGGTCATCTTCAGCGTGCTGCCTTCGAGGGTGTAAACGGCAAAGCCGATCACTTCACTGCGCGGGACATCGAGGTTGATCATGCCCTTGCGTCCTTTTTTGGGAGGAGCTTGTCGTTTCCACCATTCACCGGTGGCACGATTATCGAGGCTGCCGTATTTTTGTCCGAAAACCTCGGCGGAGGTGGGCATGAGCTCTCCGCTGGCGGAGAGGATGAAAGTTGACGCCAGAAGGGCGGGAAAAAGGAGCTTCATGTGGCGGGAAGCTAACAGTTGCCGGAACCGCTGACAATTCTGCATCGCAGGAGATTGAAAGACAGTCGTTTTGGTGAGGCGGTCAAGGAGCGGGCCAGAGAATGACTCCCGACACATGAGGCGTTAGAGCCCGCCCTCTTTGAAAAGCTCAAAATCTGCCCCACTTAATCAAATTTTAAATGGTCGGTATAGGCCACTGTCGAAGTTTTATCTGTCAAGCCTGCTCCAAGAGTAGGTTGACCAAGTGAAGGAACACCAATGGGTTTTCAGTGTTTTTGCTTATTTGGGGCGGGGCGGTCGGCAAAGGGTTTGAATAGAGGTCGTTGAGATTTCAGCAAAGAAAGAGGCGGCCGTGAAAACGACCGCCTGTTTGAGACCCGAGAAATGGGTCAGATTTGATGATACGCGGGACCTAAGCCCGTGAAGGCTTGGTCTTTGGGCGCTCGCGCCCTGGCTGCGGGACGGGGGCGACGGGGAAGGAGTCGCTGAACTTGATGTCATCCGGCGCCTGGTCTTCCTCGCTCTTCCAGTAGTCTTCCCAGGTGATGCGTTTTCCGGTGTGAGCGGCTTCGCGGCCGAGAAGTCCGAGAGCGGTCGACTTGGCCATGTATTCGCCGGTGTTGATGATCTTGCCGGCGCGGAGGGCGGCGAAGAACTCGTTGTGGCAAACCTGATACATGTTGTCCTCGACTCCCTTCTCGGGGCGAACGCGCCAAGTGGTCTTGCCGGAAACATCTTTGATGGAGCAGCGGCCGGGAGAATACATGGTCCCGTTTTCGCAGAAGACGCGGTCCTTGACCTCACTGTGTGTGTTATTCATCTGGCGCTGGCCAACATGTGCCATGACTCCGTTTGGATACTCATAGGTGACGTCGTAGTGGTCGAAGAGGTTGGATTGGTCCTGACGATGGGAGCGTCCGCCGTTTGCGACAGCTGCGATGGGAGCGACGTCGTTCATGGCCCAGCCAACTTTATCGATGGTGTGGATGCATTGCTCGACCAGAGCAGTTCCGCAGAGCCACTCGTAGTTCTGCCAGTAGCGCATCTGGAATTCCACGTCGCCCATGCCATCAGGCTTCTTGACGCCATTAGCGAGAGGGGCCACTGGGTTGAGCATATAGGTCCCGTAAACGGAAACGACGCGACCCAATTCACCGGCGAGGACTTTTTCGTAAGCCTGTTTGGTGCCGGGGTGGAAGCGCCAGCAGAAGCCGTGTTGGATCGCGGTGCCCTTCTTCTTGGCCATTTGAGCGGACTCGATGACGGATTTGACGCCCGGCATGTCGATGGCCATGGGTTTCTCGACGAAAGCGTGTTTGCCAGCTTCGACAGCGGCACGCAGGTGCTGCGGACGGAAGTGTGGAGGGGTGCAGAGAAGAACGACGTCAACACCGGAAGCAATGACCCCTTTGTAAGCATCGAGGCCGATGAATTGGCGCTCCTTGGGAGCCTGCATACGTTCGTTGTAGCGGGTGCCGACCCGAACGGCGTTTTGGACTCCGCCTTCGAAAGCATCACCGATGGCCCAAAGAATGACATTTGGGTCGGCATTCATGGCCTGTGCGAGGGCGCCGCTTCCGCGACCACCGCAGCCGATGACGCCGATTTTAATCTTATCAGGCGTGTTTTGTGCCTTCAGGATGTTGGGGACGGCGGCGGCAAGTGAGGCCGCGCTGCCGGTTTTCAGGATGGTTCGTCGATTATTGTCCATGGTTGTTAAAAGGTTTTTCTTTGTTCCGGGATAAAGCTCGTTCTTTTTGGCTGATCTTGCTACGAAAAAAGAGAAGCTTGATCAATAGTCGAAACTGGTTACGTATTGCGCCAACAAGCTATTTCGATTTACGTGAAAAAAGTTCAGATTGGTTCGCAAGGGGCGCTAGTAGGCGAAGTTGATGAACTTTGCCGCGCCCTCGCTGATGAAGTTGAGGCTCTGCTGAAAAGCCGTGCCGGGAGAGGGAAGCCTGCAGTTCTGGGGCTCGCAACGGGTAGCACGCCGCTTCCTTTCTATGCGGAATTGATCCGTCGACATCGGGAAAAGGGACTTTCTTTCGCAAATGTGATCAGTTTTAACTTGGATGAATATGAGGGTTTGGGTCGCGACCATGAGCGAAGCTACTGGTGCGAGATGTGGAAAAATCTTTTCGATCATGTCGATGTGAAGCCGGAAAACGTGAACGTGCCGCCTTCGGTGGCGGAGAATCCGGATCAAGCAGCTGCTGAATACGAGGCGGCGATCCAGGCGGCCGGTGGGATTGACTGGCAGCTTCTTGGCATTGGAGGTGAAGGACACATTGGGTTTAACGAGAAAGGCAGTTCGGCGGAGAGCCGAACGCGCCGGGTGACTTTGGCGCGCAAAACGATTGTGGATGCCGCGCCGGGCTTTGGAGGCGAGGAAAACGTCCCGACCCATGCCATTACGATGGGAGTCGCGACGATTCTAGAGGCAAAGCGGGTGGTTTTGATGGCTCGTGGAGCATCGAAGAAAGAAATCGTCAATCGCGCCATTTCTGGTGAGGTGGGACCTGACGTGCCGGCGAGCTTTTTGCAAAAACATGGAAATGTCGGCTGGCTTCTCGATGACGATGCGGCAGGATCATAGAAATATGTCGGACAAAACACAGCTCATCGAGACTGCCAGGAATCTTCTCCAGCCGGATGATTACTTCAGCGGCCTGGATTGGGGTGGCGAGATTCTTCCTCGTGAGATTGTCTCATTTTGTCGGATGGCGCAGGATCATCGGACTAGCGGGTGGGATGGGATTTCTGCCAAGGCAGGCCGTTATGACCAGCATTCGCGCTACGTTCTTCTAATATCTCTGGAAGGTGACGGAAGCATGGGGGTGGAAACCAACACCCGCCAAATTCACGAGGGTGAGGCTCACCTGCTGTTTCCTCACCAGATTCACTACTACATCGACCTGCCCGAGAAGTTCACTTGGCTGTATGTCACTTTTGATCTTGAGGGGCCGGCGCGGCAAATCCTTGAGCTGTGGCGTTCGGGTGGACGCAAGATGAGTGAACAGACCAAGGGATTGTTGGTGAAGTTTCTTGCCGAGTTTCAAAAGCAAGACGGCCTAAAGGCCAGTATTACTCTGGGGAAGGTGTTCGAAGCGATGGAAACCGCCGAGCCCGCGCGGAATAAAGCCGAACCGGATGCCGGCCTTGTGGCGCAGATCAAAAAACACGTTATGGAAAATCTGGAAGGTGATCTCGCCATGCCGGCGCTTTCCACAGTCATGGGGGTTTCCGAAAGCTACCTGCGTGCGGTCTTCCGTGACGGAGCCGGAGTGTCGCTGGGCAACTTCGTGCGTTCGGTTCGTCTCGTGCGGGCCACCTATTTATTGGAGCAGGGCGTGCTCGATCTTGGTGTCATTGCCGAGCGGACCGGCTTTGGTTCCCTGACCAGTTTTACCCGTGCCTTCCGGCGCATGTACGAGATGACTCCGAGTTCCTACCGCAAGCGATCGCGGGTTGAGGCTTAAACAATCAATTGAAACATAGTAAAAAGACGATGAGCAATTCCACTTCCAGTACGACAGTCAAGCTGTCGATCATGATGTTCCTTCAGTTTTTCATTTGGGGGGCATGGTATGTCACGGCACCCAACTACCTTGGGACAATAGGGTTCACCGCTGGAGATTTTAGCTGGACCTACTCGGTGGGGCCGATCGCCGGTATTCTCTCGCCCTTTTTCGTCGGCATGATTGCTGATCGCTACTTTTCGGCCCAGAAAGTGTTGGCCGTCCTTCACATTCTTGGAGGAATCATCATGTTTTCAGCTGCGGGAATGATGAAGCCCGGAGTGAGTCCGGCTGTCATCAACTGGGCCTTTTTTGGACATATGCTCTGTTACTACCCGACCCTCGCTTTGACCAATACGATCGCGATGAAGAATATCCAGAGTGCCGAGAAACAGTTTCCGCTGATTCGTGTGTTCGGAACCATCGGGTGGATTATTGCCGGTCTGAGTCTCTCGTTCCTCGTTTGGGACAAGCGGGTGGACATGTTCTATCTCGCTGCAGGGGCTGCCGTAATTCTTGGTCTGTTCAGTTTTGCTCTTCCCTCAACTCCTCCAACGGCGACCGGAAAGGCTGGCATCAAGGATGTCCTTGGACTCGATGCCCTGGTCATGCTAAAGGACCGTTCCTATCTGGTATTTCTGCTCAGCTCGATGTTGATTTGTATACCGCTAGCTTTCTACTACCAGATCACCAGCCGGGTGGTCGAGATGGCCGAACTTCCAATTGGCCAGACCATGAGCTACGGGCAAATGTCCGAGATTTTCTTCATGCTGGTGATGCCGTTTTTCTTCACACGACTTGGGGTCAAATGGATGCTTGCAATTGGCATGCTGGCGTGGGTGGGTCGCTACCTCCTCTTCGCCCTGGGAGCTCCCGATCAAATTGTGTGGATGATTCTCATCGGGGTCGTCATTCATGGAATTTGCTACGACTTCTTTTTCGTAACCGGCCAGATTTACACCGATAAAAAAGCTCCGGGCAATATCCGGGCGCAAGCCCAAGGCTTGTTGGTGCTTTTCACGCTTGGAATTGGTATGCTGATCGGTGCTCAAGTGGCAGGGTTTGTCGAAAAAAGTGCCTCGCCTGCAGCGGTTGCTGAATACGGGGAGGTTCTGGCCGCAAAAGAAAAGGATCTCACTGCGGTGAAGGAAAAGATTGAAGAGGGCAAGACCGACGAACTTGTGGCACAGGCCGAATTGCTGGAAAAGGAAAAGGGTGAAGCCCGCATGTCCCAGTTGAAGGCGATGGAGTGGAGGAAGCTGTGGATGTTCCCTGCTGTCTTCGCTGCCGGGGTGCTTGGAATCTTCCTGCTGTTCTTCAAGGATAACACGGTAACCGAGCCTGCCGAGGGATGATCCCCGCCTTTCACGCCGGCGATTGGGCCGCGGTCACCATCATGATTATCGTCGTGGTGGGTGCCATTGCGGGAATGATGAAGTTTATTCAGTGCATTGCGGTCTTAAAGAAGGGGCCACCTGCGGTTGACCCGGAACTCGCAAAGAAACAAGAGCAAGAATTTCAAAATCATGAGCAAGACGATTAAAGTATTATGTGTCGGGGCCGGCCATATGGGGACTTCCCATGCGCGGGCCTATCACGCGATCGATGGATTCGAGATCTGCGGGATTGTCACCCGTTCGGAGGGCAGCCGCAGGGCGCTTAATGAAGATCTCGGAGCAAATTATCCCGAGTTCGGCGGCTATTACGAAGCCCTCGAGGCCACCAAACCGGATGCTGTGTCCATCTCAACCTACCCGGACACCCACGCCGATTATGCCAAGGCTGCCATGGACGCTGGCGCTGATATCTTCATCGAAAAGCCTCTAGCCGAAACGGTCGCGGAGGCCGAGGAAATCGTGGCCAAAGCCCGAGAGACCGGTCGCAAGTTGGTCATCGGTTACATTCTCCGTCACCACCCGAGTTGGATCAAATTCATCGAGGTTTCCCACACCCTCGGCAAGCCGCTTGTGATGCGGATGAACCTCAACCAACAGTCCAGTGGCGAAAATTGGAAGACTCACAAGAACCTCATGTCGTCCATTTCTCCCATCGTTGATTGCGGTGTGCACTACGTGGATGTGATGTGCCAGATGACGCGGAGCAAGCCGATCCGTGTCAGCGGAATCGGAGCCCGCCTGACAGACGAACTTCCGGAAGGAAAGATCAACTACGGCCACTTACAGGTGAGTTTTGAGGATGGCAGCGTTGGTTGGTATGAGGCCGGCTGGGGTCCCATGATGAGCGAGACCGCCTTCTTCGTGAAGGATGTCGTCGGACCAAAGGGCTGTGTCACGATCAGTGCGAAGGATGCGGGAAGCGAGGGCGCCTCGGCGGATGTTGATTCCCACAGTAAGACCGAGGCTTTGCGGCTGCATCATAGTCAGCTGGATGAGAATGGCAAATTTGTGAAGGAAGATGATTGGATCACAACCGCGGACGAACCGGACCATGATGGTCTTTGTCACCGCGAGCAGGAGTATTTCCTGAAAGCGATCCAGGAGGACATGGATCTTACCGACCACATGGATGATGCCATCAACTCGATGCGGATCGTCGCGGCGGCCGATGAAAGCTTCCGCACTGGTAGAACCGTAGAACTCTAAACCTCAAAACTCAAAAAACCATGAAATCAATCCTACTGGCAATCGCCACCATTAGCTCCGCCTTTGCGGGGGAATTCGTCGACCTTTTCAACGGCAAGGACTTCACCAACTGGGGTGCCGCCGGCAAGACCGAGCAAGCCGGCTATGAGGTCAAGGACGGCGCGATTACTTCCACGAAAAAGTGCCGCATTTTGAAAACCGAGGAGCAGTATTCAAACTATGTTCTTCAGTTTGAGTTCAAGCTCACTCCCGGAGCGAACAATGGACTGGGCATCCATTATCCAGGCCAGGGTGATGCCGCCTACACTGGTATGGAAATCCAGATCCTCGACAACACCCACCCCAAGTATGCCAATCTCAAGGACTACCAATTCCACGGCGGACTGTATACTCTGGTTGCTGCCAAGAAGGGCCATCTCAAGCCTGTGGGTGAGTGGAACAAGGAGATCGTGACAATTGATGGTCCCAAGGTGAAAGTGGAACTCAACGGCACCGTCATTATGGAGGCCAATCTTGATGAGATTAACAAGAGCAAGCCGAAGCACCAGGGAGCCAAGCGTCGTGAAGGTCACATCGCCTTCTGCGGACATGGCGACATTGTCAGCTTCAAGAACATCAAGATAAAGGAACTGCCAGCCAAGAAGGCCGAGTAGATTGGTCACTTTGCCCGTTCATACGCCCTTGGACCCTGCGTTTCTCTTTTTGAGGGCGCAGTCCAGGGGCTTTTATTTTCCGGGATTCTTGAGGGCTCAGCCCTAGTGGTCATCCACAACAGAGGGCGTCATGGTATGGTTTCAGGGCGACTTCCCCCAATGCCATTGATGGCTGGTTGCGCCCGATTCCAGGATTCACTCAATTTATCGGGAGTGGTTCCCCGTTTTCATGAATTGATTTAGACCCATCCCAATGGCGTTGTCATATTCACGTTGCGTTTCGGTGGCGACCATACGAGTAGGTGTTTTTTCTGGAAGGCCTTGCTTGGTTTTCTATTTCGATGTTTTGGAAACCGCCGACTTTTCGGGGCGCAAACCAATGATGACTGTGGTTTTTTGCAAAGGACCCGCTGCCGCGTTTTGTGAATGCAGTCGCTCCATCTTTCCGATCGTTGTTGAAACAAGCCCTGATCGAAACCTTACTCCGAATGTTGGACGACTCGGACGAAAGTCCAAGTTTCGTAGCTATTGGGAGAAGCGGCTGCGGAGGTGTTTGAGGTAGGATTGGGGATCGGTTTTGGACCCGGTAGCTTGTGCCATGAGATCCTGAGGGAAGAGGGTGGAGCCGTGTTGATGGATGTTTTTTTGCATCCAGCCGAGGAGGGGAAGGAAGTCGCCTTTGGCGAAGGCGGAGGAGACGGCGTCATCTTTCATGGCGGCTTCGAAGAGTTGGGCTGAGTTGATGTTTCCGAGCGAGTAGGTGGCGAAGTAGCCGAGACCGCCCATGGACCAATGGATATCCTGGAGGCAGCCCTCGGAGTCGGTTTTAGGGCGGAAGCCAAAGAGCTTTTCGAACTCGTCATTCCAGGTGGCAGGAACCCCGGCGACTTCGAGTTCGCCGGTGAGGAGGGCTCTCTCGATTTTAAAGCGAAGAAGAATGTGGAGGTCGTAGGTGGCTTCATCGGCCTCGACACGGATGGGGGAGTAGGCGCAGCGGTTGACGGCGGGGAGGAAATCATCGAGCGAAATTTCGCGAAGGTGGGGGAAGAGGCTCTGGGTGCGGGGATACCACTTTTCCCAGAAAGGGCGGGAGCGACCGACGTGGTTCTCCCAGAGTCGGGATTGTGATTCGTGAATGCCGAGCGAGACGGCGTGGCCGGAGGGGAGATGAAAGTCCGACGCGGGGAGGCCTTGTTCGTAAAGTCCGTGGCCGGTCTCGTGCATCACGCCGAAGAGGGAAGAAGCGAAGTCGTGCTCTTCGTAGCGGGTGGTGAGACGGACATCGGCGGGCCCGAGGGTGGTGCAAAAGGGATGGGCGGTGGTATCGATACGGCCTTGGGTAAAGTCGAAGCCAAGGGATTCTGCGACTTCGCGATTGAGAGTTTGTTGGGCCTCGATGGGAGCAGGACCGTGGAGGAAGTCGGCGGGGATGGAAGAGGATTTTTCGACTGCAGCGGCGGCGATTTGGGCGAGTTCGGTATCAATGGAGTCGAAGAGAGCGGCCACTTCGCGGGTCTTGGCGCCGCGTTCGTATTCGGAGAGAAGGGCGTCGTAGGGTTCGTCCTCGTAGCCCCAGTGATCGGCTTTTTCACGGGCGATTTCGAGGAGCTTGGCGAGGTGGGGGGCGAAGGTTTGGAATTGGTCTTTCTTGCGGGCTTCGGACCAGGCCGCTTTGGCGAGGGAGGAGGTTTCGGAGTCGCGCTCGACGAGTTTTTGCGGGATTTTGGTGGCGCGTTCGTAGCGGTGGGTGAGTTCGCGTTGGTTGCGGCCAGCGAGCGACGCGAGTCCGTCGCGGAAGGCATTGGATGTTTGCAGCTTGTGAATTCGACCGTGAAGGTAGGCAAGTTGCTTGGCTCGATGGGCCACGGACTTTGCGGGAGCGTAGGTTTCCTGATCCCAGCCCAGGGTGGCGGAGGTTGAGGAGAGGAGAGAGATTTCCTGGAGAAGGTTTTGGATGTCAGCCATGTCGGGACGCTAACGGAAGGCTGGAAAAAGGCGAAGAGGATTTCCGGTAGGTTGACCACGATGACACGACGGCTTTTCGCTACCGGCTTTTGACGCTGATGAAATGGCACCCTCGTTGTTGGGCTTCGATTTCGAACTTCACCGGGAGAAATTTCTCGATGACTTCGGTGTTGGTTTTTCCTTGGTTTGAAGGCGCAAAGGTGAGCATCTTTCCGCCTCCGGCGAGTGCCATAGGGGAGAGGAATTTGATCTGAAAATTGGCGGCCAACTACGGGCTCGCCACCAAAATAATTTTGCATCATTTTGGCGGTTTCTTGAGCCACCCGCTACGAGATTTTGCTCTGTTCGCCAAATGAAGTAACCCGTTCGCAATAGGTTATCGGGTATGGACCCCTCGGCGACGGGGTCCCACGTGTCGAAAACCGCGAGGACGAAACCATCCGGATCACTTGAGGGCTCGTTGTTGCTGATTCGGGAAAAGCAGGTTACGATTGATTGGACGGTCAACAGGTTAAGATTGCCGGCATTGGCTCGATAAGGCGCGATTCCGGGTCCCTACCAGCTGGCAGGAGGCGCGGTCTGGGCCAGAGCGACTGAAGCGATCAGGAGGCGGAGAATCTAAGATGGGATTCGGTTGGAATGAGAGGAGAAGAAATTTGTAATAACAAATTTTTTAATAGATTGTCGAGCAGAGTGGAATGTCCGATATGAAGAGGGAAGGAAATTCGTCCAAGTTTCCCCTTATTGGAACTGCGCGGATTAAGATACCCAATCCGTGCATCAAACTGGTTGGAGCTTACTTGATTTTGGAGGCAAGCGCCTTGGTGAGTCCCAGATTTTCTTCGGCAATGTTTTTTGTTTCGCCTTCCGGGCTGGTATGGTCGTAGAGCTCGTGATGACCATTTTTGTGTTTGATGAGACGATGCGTGGCAGTGCGGATGGTGCGGGCTCCGCCGTGGTA
Source organism: Verrucomicrobiota bacterium (assembly GCA_030835305.1). GTDB lineage: Bacteria > Verrucomicrobiota > Verrucomicrobiia > Verrucomicrobiales > Akkermansiaceae > SW10. Next base: position 23,917 of record JAURPJ010000132.1, read on the forward strand.
AGAGATGGCGGTGCCGTCGGAGATGGCGGTTGGGTCTTCGAGGATGGGAACGAGAGTAGTGCCGTCGAGGAAGTCGGGTTTCCTGAGTTCGACGAGATCACAGAGGGTTGGGAAAAGATCAATGGTCTCTACGATGGAACTCGTACTGGTACCGGGGTTTTGAACGGCTGGATCGACGATGATGAGGGGTGATCGGAGGGATTCTTCGAAAAGAGAATGTTTGCCCCAGATAGCGTGTTCGCCGAGGTGCCAGCCGTGGTCGCCCCAGACGATGATGATTGTGTTTTCGGCAAGGCCGAGCTTATTGAGTCGGGCGATGATCTTTCCGACCTGGGCATCAGCGTAGCTGACGCAGGCGGCGTAGTGCTTACGGACTTCGATCGCGAAATCAGGATCGGTGTTGGGGTTCTTTCCCCACCGATTGTATTTCATAAATTCACCGGAGCCGTGCCAAGTGGTTTTGCCTAGGGGTTTTTTGGGGTGGGCGATGGGAGGGAGTTTGGCGTCCTGGTAATGTGCCATGTATTTGGCGGGAGCTCCGAAGGGGAGGTGGGGGCGGAGGATCCCGGTGGCAAGAAAGAAGGGTTTGCCGGCCCTGTTGCCTTTAGCGAGGAGGTCGAGTTGATTGAGAGTCTCGTTGACAGCAGGACCGTCGGGGTAGATTTCATCGGGACCTTTGGTGGATTGGAAGAGATCCATTTCTTTGGCGTTTTTTCGGATTTCGCCATTGGCGAGTCCGTGCATCCATCCGCGCGGGTGCTGCCATTTACCTGCGGGAAGTAGGTGGCGGTCCCAGGATTCGGGCATTTCGAGTCTGGAGTTGTCGTTCCAATCTGAGCCGCCGCGGCCTCCAGGGTGGTGGCTTACCTTACCAACAGAGACGGTGGTATAACCGTTTTTGCGAAAGTATCTGGGGAGGGAGGGGGTTTTAATTTTATTGGCGCGGGCGAAGAGGGCTCCGTTACCCGAAGGGCCATAAGTTCCGGTGAGAAGGGTGTAGCGCGAGGCACCGCACGTGGGGGCTTGGACATAGTGCCGGGTGAAGGCGCGGCCGCGGGCGGCGAGGGCATCGACATGCGGCGAGTGAATGTAGTCGGCTCCGAAGCAACTGAGTTCGGGGCGGAGGTCATCGATGCAGATAAGAAGAACGTTCTTCTTGGCGAAGCTGGTGCCGAGAAATGTGAAAAGGACGAGGAGGATTCTCATAAGGCGAGACCTTATGAAAGCAATCGCGGGACGTCAGCTGGAAATCTCAATTTTGAAAAACTGTTTTCGAAAGAAGTAAGAGGAAGAGAAGCAGGATTTCATCCTGCTCGGAATTATAAAAAAATTGTCCGGAACAAAAAGATCAGCTCATTTGATCGAGAGCTTTGCGCGTTCGTGAATGGTGACAGGTTCCCGGGGCATCTTGAGGAGGACGCGGGCTTCCTGTTGTTTGATTTTCATCTCGTGGAGCAGGGCGCCGGCTTGCTCGTAGTTTTCTTTGGCTTGGGTGACTCTCGACATCCTGAGTGATACTTCGACAGGGTCGTTCGGTTCTTCGGTCTGAAGTTCAAATGTCGTTGGGCCGAACGAGCTGGAGCTTACCTTGACACTGTTTGTTTTGGCGGCCGTTCTGAATTCCTGGAGATACTTTTGAACCAGCTCATCTTGTGCGACGAGTTCATTGTCGAGGACTTCGAGGGCTCTTGCGGCGCGGGATTCTTCGGGTTTGGCCCTTCTTTGGACATAGGCTTCGGCGACGGCGTTTGCGATCTTGATAGCCCGATCCGCGTCCTCGTGCTTGACGGTGATCTTGATGAAGTCTGTTCCAGGCATCGGTTCGGTGGTGACTTTTTCTCTGAGCGAGGCTGTCTCCTCGCTGGTGAGGTTTAGAGTTTCTGCTGCGTTGGCGAGGGTTTCCGGAGAAGTGATGGTTTCAAATTCGCTCTCCATGTAGCCCTGCATCATCATACCAGAGGTTGAGGACATGATGGTTGAGGGGTGAACCTGCAGGATGGCAGTGGCGCGGGGAATCCGGGAGTCGAGGTAGTATGCCACGGCGAAGCCAGCGATGAGAAGTGAGGCGAAACCGAGGATGATACGTTTCATTGTTGGGTGAGACAATGAAGGGGGGAGCTTGTTCAATCTTGCGCTGTGGGCTAGGCTGCCACCATGACTGAACTTTTGAATTCGGAGGATTTGGTGAGGAAGTTGGATGGGCTGGATGGTTGGGAGATCGTGGAGAGAGAGTTAAGGAAGGTTTTTAAGTTTGGTGAGTACTTGGAGGGGGTGGAGTTTGCAAAGCAATGCGGGGAGATTGCGGAAGCGATGAGCCATCATCCTGATTTGTTGATTCAATGGAGGAAGGTGACCGTGTCAATTTCGACCCATTCGGCGGGTGGATTGACGGTGTTGGATTTTGAGTATGCGAGGAAGGTCGAGGAGGGGAGGTAGCCGAAAGCGGGAGTTTTTGGCTGCGGGATGCCTGTGCTACGGGGATTGGGTGACAATTCCGGAGCGGTAAGCCTGAAGGAGATTGTTGAGGGAGCAGAGTTGGGCGTGGATGTCTTCGGCTTCGTGCGTTTCTCCGAGGGTGCGAGGGGTATCGAAGGAACGCAAGGTCCGGAGTTCTGGGATCATGTCGTCATCCTTGTCGAGAAATTGGGCGATGGATCCGAAGTGGGAATTTTCGGCCAAGCAGATGGCATTGGGGCCCATGACTTTTGTGGCTCCCATCTAGGTTACGTCGTGATTACCCCAGGTGACGCTGACCTTGGGTTGGTTCTTTAGGAAGTTAATGACGCTGTCTCCCCGCTCGCCACGAGCGAAGAGGTCTCCGGCAACAACAACTTCGGAGACGACGAAATTACGGACAAGGCGGGAGGCTTAGTGAACCGCGGTGATGTCCTGATCATAGTCGGCTAGGGCTTCGATCATGGAGTCGACGTAGGCGGGATTGCGGTCGAAAGCATCTTCATAGAGGAAGGCGATGTAGAGGGTTTTGAATTCCTTTTTTATGAGGCTCAGGAGTTCGTCTTTTGCGATGGCGTCGGAGTTTTCTGACCGGATAATAAAGGAAGTCGCGGAAGGTGTGTTTTTCATCCTCGGATAACTCGTCGCCGAAGACTTGGTTGACGAGATTACTGAGTCCGCCGGAAGCGTTGTTAACAGCGTGGCGTAGCTTGCGATCGTCACCATGAATGTCGCTGATGAATTGAATGCGACGTTTGGGAAGAGTGAGCTTGGCTTGCAGCAAGGCGATCTCCGCCATGACGGAGGAGGCCGATGGAAATTGTCGGGCGAGAATGCTCTGCAAATCTCGGTCATCAAGCATGATAGTAGCCGGATTGACAATGAGGAATTTGGGGATCTGGTGCTGGCTTGCTCTATGGCGAAAGCCCCTCCCTGCTTTCTCTTAGAGGTGGAGCATTTCAATGGTGGCGATGCCATTATTAACGGCGTGCATTGAGACGGGGATCCAGAGGTTGCCGGTTTTTTCGCGGGCGAATCCAAGGAGCAGGCCGAGGCAAAAAATGTAGCTGATGATGACAAAAGGGTATTGAACGTGGAGGATGGCCCAGAAGAAGGAAGTGAGGCAGAGGGTCCCCCAGAGGCCGAGTTTGGAGGCTCGCCACCCCCTCCAGACCGCGCCGCGAAACATGAATTCCTCGACGAGTGGAGCTCCGATGGCAACGCCGAGGAAGAGAAGGACCGGGAATTGAGTCGTTCTTGCCATGGTGACCATTGAGTCCTCCGGGCCATCGACGCCCAGATAGGGGGCAATCAGTCCAAAAATGAGGGAGCAAGCCACGGTGAGGGCTGCCCAAAATGGCCAGTGCCATAACTTTACTCGGTCGTTACCGAGGTATTCCCAACCGGTGTAACCGGTGCAGATTTTGCCGACGAACCAGCAAAGTGGGCACACGAAAAATATTGAGATGAAGGTAATGGTGCCGGCGATATCGCCATCGAAGGCGAGAGCAAGCAAATCATTTTCGGCGGCCTCGGGAGTGCCCAGGTTCTTGAAAAAGTCTCTTTGAAAAGCCGCGACAACGAGACCGATACTGACCACGAATTGCCATGCGAAGAAAATGACGATCGCCCAGAGCAGGGTCCACCAACCATTCCAGGGAGTTTTCGCGGCCGCCGGCAGGGGTGGCGGCAAAGGGGGCGGGGTGGCGCCGGAATCGGGTGGCGTTTGGTAAGGGTTTTCCGTCATGGGCGGGAGGAAGATGTCCGGTGTGCGGTGGGTGGGGAAGGGCAAATTTTGAATTGCAAAGCCGGGGGTGAAAAACGGGTGGCGTTTTTGAGGAGGGTGGGCAAGGGTTCGGCATGCTTCGAGTGAATGGAGAATTGGTTGATCAGGAATTAGTGGAAGAAACCTTTCATCGTGTCAAAACGGCTGAAGAGCAAAAGGTCCAGGTCTCGTGCTGTGAGCGTGATCCTGAATTCTACGAGCAGGCCGAGCAGGAGGTGGCGGATTCTATCTTGATTGCGCAGGAGGCGGAGAAGCGATTTCCCGAAATTCCGGAAGAAGAAGTGACGCCAAAGCTGAAGGAAATGATCGACGTCTACCGTGAACACGGCGCGTCCTGGGATATGTTGGAGGCGCAGCGCGACATGATGCGGCACGAGATTTCGGCGTCGCTGAGAATGGATAAGTTGATCGCTGATTTGTTGGGTGATGACAACGAAGTCAGCGAGGAGGAGGTGAGGGCTTTTTACGAGGAGCACCTGAAAGACTACCGGACTCCTGCTGAAGCGCGGAGTTTACACTTGATGAAAACACTGAACGAAGACACCACGGCGGAAGAGGTTTTTTCGAAGCTGTGTGCGCTGCGTGAGGAGGTTTTAGAAGGCGGGGATTTTGAGGAGATTGCCAAGCGCGAGACCGAAAAGTCGACGGGTGAGTTGGATCTCGGGTGGATCTCGCTGGATAGGCCCACGAACCCTTTTGAAGCCACCTTGTTTTCGATGCGGGATGGTGAGGTTTCGCCTGTCATTGTTTACGAACACGCGATGCATCTGGTGAAAGTGGTCGAGCTCAAGCCCGAGCAGGTGGTTCCTTTTGAGGAAGTGAAGGAGGAGCTTGAAAATCGGGCACTGGCGCTGAAACGACGGAATGCCCTTCAGGCCCTCGCGGTGGAGCTTCGCAAGAATGCCGTGATAGAAAAGATCGACACAACGGGTGAAGAATGATGATTAATATGACATGGTTTTTCGCCGTGTTCTTTATCCCGCCCTTCCGGTCTTTTCGGCAGGGACTGGGTCCTCGCAGGAGGCTCTTCGTTATCGTTATCAATTTTACGACGAGGACGACGGGCGGATCGACGTTGAGTCGCACTATCTCGATTATGAAATCGCATGGGGGAAGACCTCGGCGAGTTTGCGGTTGGCGGTTGATAGTTTGACGGGGATGACGCCAACCGGAACGCATGCTCCGGGTGATCCCGACGATTGGCTTTTCCAGACGATCACGGACGAGCGCAGGGTCGGAGTGGCTACCATTGAGCACGAGGTGAATGATTACACCTTGTCGTTTGAATATGCCCACAGCAAGGAAATCGATTATCGCTCGAATGCCGTCACAGGAAAAGTGAGCCGTCAGTTTAACCAGAAGAATACCACCGTGACTGCGGGAATGGCTTTTGCTTTCGACGAAGTCCTGGCCACACCCTTCACCAACAACTTGAACGATGAGGATAAGGATACTTTTGATTTCAACTTTGGCGTATCCCAGATTTTGAGTCGCAACACCATTTTGGATCTTAATTTGGGCTATGGTCACAATCGTGGATATTTAGGAGATCCTTATCGTCGAATTTCCCAGCAGAAGACGGTGATCGTGGACGGGCCGTTTGGACCGATCCCGGTGGATGGCACCTTCAATTTTGCCGAGAATCGACCCGATCAACTGGATCGATTTGTGGCAAAGGCGAGCGTCCGGCATTACTTCCAGCAGGCCAATGCCGCGCTCAGTTGTTCCTATCGTTTTTTCGCAAATACCAACAGTATCGAGGGGCACACCTTCGAAGTGAAGTGGATTCAGGAGATCAATCGACGATTAAGTATCACACCTTACCTTCGTTATTATGCACAGAGCGAAGCGGACTTTTACTACACCTCTCTCACCGGGACGGGGATCGAGGCCACCGAGCGTATCGACGGCGGTGGGCCAAATTACTCTTCGGATTATCGTCTCTCCAAATTTGAAGCGTTCACCTACGGGGTGCGGGTGGCCTGGGAGCCAATCGACAACATGACGCTCGATGTGCAGTGGGAGCGTTACGAGATGGACGGATTAAATTCGCAAACTCCCGCATCTTTTTTCCCCTCGGCTAACGTTGTCTCGGTGGGAGCGCAATTTCGCTTCTGATCGAACCATGAATGCGAATCTGACCGGCGGGCTTTTTAAGCTAAAATTCAAGGCACTCGGAACGGTGTGTGAGGTCCAATTTCGGGCCGCTTCGGTTGAGGTGGCCAAAGAGTTTCGCAAGTCGGCGCTGGGTTGGCTGCGTGACTTTGAAGAGCGGTGGTCGAGATTCAAACCGACCAGTCTGCTTTGCCGGATCAATGCGGAAGCTGGATGTTCGGCGGTGGAAATCACGGAGGGTGATGAAGAGATATTGAAGCTTTGCGACCATGCCTTCCAAATTTCCGAGGGCTTGAACGACCCTACTTCGCTCCCACTGACAAGCTTGTGGGAGCGAGCTGGATTGGAAGACCTGGTGCCGGTGGATGCAGAGATTGAGAGAGCGATGAATTTGATTTCGTGGCCTGCGGTGGAGTGGGGGAATGGTCGGGTTTTTCTCCCTGAGCAGGGAATGGCCTTGGAGATCGGAGGGTTTGGAAAGGAATACGCGGTGGACCGGCTCATCGGGTTTGCGAAGCGTTTGGGAATTGCAGATTGTCTGGTTGATCTGGGACGCGATGTTGCGGCGTTGGGCCAACCGCCTAACGGGCCGGTCTGGGTCATTGGCATTGAGGATGCACAGGAGGAGGATGCGGCGGCGTTTCGGCTTGCGGTGAGCGGGAAAGGATTGGCTACCTCGGGTAACGGGCGGAGATTCCGGTTGATCAAGGGCGAGAAGTTTGGCCACATCATTGATCCGAGAACTGGCTGGCCGGCCAGGAATGACCTCCTGACGGCGTCTTGTCTGGCAGATGATTGTTTGACAGCAGGGTTGTTATCAACGAATGCTTGTATCGTAGGTGAGGAGAAAGGAATTGAAGCCATCGAGCGGAGTTTTGGTGTCGAAGGCCTTCTTCAAACCACCAGCGATCACGTTTACAGCTCAAACATTCATCGACATGTCCTTGGCTCTTAAATTATCCGCGGCATTTGCGCTGCTCGTTTTACTCCCTTCCTGCACCGTGGTTTCCACACCGGCGGAGCGGAGAAATCTCGCCTCCAAGGTGATGTCGCCGGAACGCGATCCACTGGGCGAGGCCATGGCCGACCATATGTATTTTTCCCGTGAGGCCTCCCAGGGAGGCAATGGAATTGGCGGAGGTGGTTGTGGATGTAATTAGGATTTAAGAACAATGAACTATCGAATCGCATACGAACGAGCAGTTAATGTCACCGTGAGTAGTCTCGCCATGGTGGCCCAGCGCTTGCCGTTTTTAAAGAACCTGACTCCATTTCTGGGGACAACGGGCGGGATCAATTTTGCGGCACCAGTGACCATGTCATTTCTGGGGACACACGCCTTGTCTGGTCAGTCGATCACAATCGTTCCGTTAAACGGTGCAACCGATACAGAGACGGTGGGTGCGGGCGAGCAGTTTATTTGGTCCTTTAATGTGAGCAGTTACCAGTTGAGGGACGCGAGTGCAATCACCAACGGAGTTCCTGAGACGCTGCCCGAAGGGCTTGATTTTTTTGGACCTCAGAGTGGTGTTATGACTATTGCTGGAACTCCGACCAAACCTGGCGAATACGAAATTGTCTTGTTCGCTTATCGCTTTATGAGCCGTCAGGCGGGAACGACGGCTCCTTACACTCTCACTCTCACGGTTGAAGGTTCGGCTTCCCCGTTCGAGGAATTTTTAGCTGGTTTCTATTCTGGCGATGATCTGTTGAACCCCCTGATCGTCGGTCCCAATGCGGACCCCGATGCCGACGGAATCGATAACGCAATGGAGGTTGTTCTAGATCTGAATCCGTCCTTCCCGGATTCGATGCCGGGCATGATTGGTGTCGATCCAAGCGATCCGCAAATGCTTCGCTACGAGATTCCTGTCAATGCGCTCGCCAGTGAAACCACGATTGGCTTCGAAGAATCGACCAATCTGGAAGGTGAATGGCAGGCCGTTCTGGCTGAATTCGTCGAGCGGACCAACGAGAGGATTGTCCTGACCGTGCCACTGGCTGCTCGAAAATTCTACCGGCTCAAGGTGATCGTTGAGGAATAAATCCTACTTGGCCGCGTTTTCGAAGGCACTCGCGATGAGCTTCTCGAAATCAACCTTGGTCTTTTTGACGTCGGCTTCCTTACCGAGCATTTTGAGGAAGACGTCACCGGATGGATGCGGAATGACTGCGCCGAGGAGCATGTAGCCGGGAGTGGCGGTTTTGTTGCGGGCCATCATGGGGCCAACCATGTAGGTTCCGGTCATGGTAACGATGGTGAGCTTTTGGTCGCCAAAGGTTTTTTCCTCGGGAGTGACTTTGGCCTCGCCGTTCTCAAACTGTTTTTTCCAGCGCTGGAGATTGGCCTCGACTCCGCCTCCCTGCCCTTCGCCGAAGTGGTAGAATTTGAGGAGTGGTCCGTCCTTCTTGCCGTGGTTGAGAACCGCCTTGACCATGTGGCTTTTCGGTTCGGACACAATCCAAGATTTTTCGGGCTTGAAGGTGAAGTTCCCGACTTTGAAGGGATCTTGCGCGGAAAGAAGGCTGAGAGAGAAGGCCCAGAGAATGGTAATAAGCTTCATGGACCTGATTTAGACGAAGGTTTGGGAATGTGCCATTGTTATTTTGAGTCCGCTAACAAGGCCGCTGCGATTTTAGGGAACCATTGGACGGCTTCTTGATCGGCCGTGTTGATGGAGATAAGGTGGCCCTGTTGCTTTGTGAGATCCAGCTTCGCCCGGGCATACCACATGGTGTTTGAGCCATCATGTTGCAAGCCAACGACCTTGCCATCTTCGACTTTCACCGCCCAGCCGAGGGCGTAGTCGTTTTGGATGGGAGTGTGGAGTTTTCGGTAGCTAGTTTGCGTCAGAAGCTGGCCGTTTCCGTGGTGGCCTTTGATCTGGTCCTGGCAGAAGAGGACCCAGTCTGAGAGTGAAAGATGGAGTCCTCCGGCGGGGCCATACATGGGTGGATTGTCGTGGTTCATCGGCTTGCCTTTCCAATGGCCATGGATTGCGTTTGTGCCTTTTGGCGGTCCAAAGCCCACGCTGGTGATGCCGAGTGGCTTGAAGAGATGATCTTGAATGACCTTCTCCCAGGTGGTGTCGAGGGTTTCCTCGATGACCGCTCCGGCGATGATGTAGCCAAAGTTGGAATATAAAAACCCTTGGTTAGGTTTTTGAGCCAGCCCAACCTTGGTGACGTTTCGTCGGGAGAGCACCCTCTGTGGACGCTCTGGATTAGCAGGCAGGCCGGCGGTATGAGAGAGCAACTGGATGATCGTTGTATTCCGCGCCTCGGGATGAAAATTCCCGGCCAGTTCAGGGAAAACGTCCGCCATTGTCGTCTCCCATTTCAGGAGTTTTTTCTCCACGAGAACTGCCATCAAGGTCGCGGTCATGGCCTTGGCATCGGAGCCAATGTGCCATGCGGAGTCCTTTTTGACCGCGACCAAGTTATCGACTCGGGTCGTGCCGGCGGTGTGTAAGTTGGTGATTTTCCTAGTGTTGAAAGCCACCACACCGACTGCCGGAATCTTGGCGGCGGTGCGCGCTTCCTCGATAACCTTTGCTGTTTTCCCCGCAGTTGCGGCACTTGCGAGTAGTACCAGCGTGTAAATTGCCCATCTCATCTGGCCCTATCACGTATCAGATTTTCTTAAGTATTACGAATTAGAATAATTCCAAATTTCGGCTTGCTCTGTTAGAAATTGCGCATAGCTTCCCCCATCTTGATGATTTCGCTCGCCAACATGAAGAACCTGAAGCCTGGGGATTTCCCCCCGGAGATCAAGGGTTTGCGGATGACCAGGCAGCGCCGCGAGGTGCTCGCCGTTATCTTGCGGGATCGCGACCATCCCACTGCGAACGACGTTTTCCTCCGTGCCCAGAAGCGAATGCCAACAATATCGCTCGCCACTATATACAACTGCCTTGAGGCGCTGGTGACCCACAATATCGTTCGTCAGGTCAATCTCGAGCGGGAGTCTTCCCGCTACTGTCCGAATCTTAGCGATCACTGCCACTTTCAGGACGAGAAGTCCGGTAAAATTCACGACGTTGTTTTTAAAAAAGGAGTGAAACTTGAGGATATCCTCGAGCTCCCTAAGGGAACCGAAGTCAGCCACCTTGAAATCAGCCTGAAGGGAATCTTCGGAAAATAATAAAACTCACACAACACCATGAGCCTAACCATCGAAAACCTGCATGCTTCTGTCGAAGGAGCCCCAATCCTGAAGGGCCTCAACCTTGAGATCCCAGCCGGGGAAGTGCACGCCATTATGGGTCCAAACGGATCCGGAAAATCAACTCTCTCCAAAATCATAGCCGGTCACGACGACTACGAGCTTACCGATGGCCGCGTTCTTCTGGACGGAGTCGATGTTTCCGGGCTCGAGGTAGACGAGCGCTCCCGCGCCGGGATTTTTCTGGCCTTCCAGTATCCCGCCGAGGTTCCTGGTGTGTCCAATGCCAACTTCCTTCGCGCCGCTCTTCAGGCTCGTCTTCCCGACGGTGAGGAAATCGATGCCGTTGCATTCTACAAGGACATGTATGCCAAGATGGATGAACTCGAAATGAACCGGAAGTTCACCAGCCGCGCGGTCAACGAAGGCTTCTCCGGAGGCGAAAAAAAACGGAACGAAATTCTTCAGATGATGATGCTCGATCCCCGCTATTGCCTGCTCGATGAGACTGACTCCGGCCTCGATATCGATGCTCTCAAGGTGGTTGCGAAAGGAGTGAACTCGATGCGCTCCGCGAATCGAGGCTTCCTCGTCATCACCCACTACCAGCGATTGCTCGACTACATCAAGCCCGACCACGTTCACGTCATGGCCGACGGCCAAATCGTGAAGTCCGGCGGCGCCGAGCTCGCTCTTGAACTCGAAGAAAGCGGATACGACTTCCTCAAAACCGCCTAATCCAATCCCCCGCACAACCCCATGAATTCCGAAACCGCTACCGTCAAACAGGTCGCTCTTGAGAAAGACGGCGTCGGCAACTTTTCCTTCCCGGAGAGCCATAAGTTTGATGCCGGATATGGTCTGACCAAAGACACCATAGATTACATTTCGAAGGTGAAGGACGAGCCCGCCTGGGTGAATGAGTTTCGTCACAAGGCACTTGAGACTTTTCTTTCCAAACCGATGCCCACCAACTGGGCGACCAAGGATCTGGAAAACATCGATTTCGATGCCATCCGCTACTATCTTTCCGATGGAGCCACGCCAAAGCGCTCTTGGGACGATGTTCCTCCTGAAGTGCTTGAGACCTTTGATCGCCTTGGCGTCCCTGAGCAGGAGCGGGCGTTTCTTGCCGGGGTTGAGGCGCAATATGATTCCGAAGCGGCCTACTCGAACGTCAAAGAAGCACTTGCCGATGAAGGGGTGATTTTCGTGACTTGCTCGGAAGGACTAAAAGAGCACGAGGAAATTTTCCGCCCTTGGTTTGGCAAAGTGATTCCTACCGGTGACAATAAATTTTCTGCTCTGAATTCCGCGGTAATGTCGGGTGGTTCCTTCATTTACATTCCTCCGGGCGTGAAGGTGAAGCACCCCCTCCAGGCCTATTTCCGCATCAACTCTGAAAACTTTGGTCAGTTTGAGCGCACGCTCATTATTGCCGACGAAGGCGCAGAAGTGATGTATATGGAAGGCTGCACCGCTCCGAAGTTTGAGACCGCGACCCTGCACTCGGCAGTCGTTGAGTTGGTCGCGATGAAGGGAGCCAAGATCCAATACATCACGGTTCAAAACTGGTCATCAAACGTCTTCAATCTCGTCACCAAGCGTGGCCTCGCTCACGAAGATGCCGAAATCCGCTGGATTGACTGCAACATCGGCTCACGCCTCACCATGAAGTATCCCGGGGTGGTCATGAAAGGCGAGCGCGCCCGTGGCGAAGTGATCTCGATTGCTCTTGCAAACGATGGACAGCACCAGGACACAGGAGCCAAGATGATCCACGCCGCCAACAACACGACTTCAAACGTCGTCTCCAAGTCGATCTCGGTTGGCGAAGGCCGTTCCACCTATCGTGGACAGGTTCACATTCCCAAGCATCTGAAGGGTTGCAAGAACAACACTGAATGCGATGCCTTGCTCATAAACACCAACAGCCGGACCGACACCTACCCTGCCATTTCGGTGAAGGGGAACCAGCACGTCACCCAGCACGAAGCGAGTGTCAGTCAGGTTTCCGAAGAGATGCTCTTCTATATGCAGCAGCGAGGCCTCTCTGAAGCGCAGGCCATGTCCCTCGCCGTCAATGGATTCATCAACGATCTCGTCGAAGAATTCCCAATGGAATACTCGGTGGAGCTCAAGCGCTTGATCGACCTCGAGATGGAAGGATCCGTTGGCTAACTCTAATTTGGCTCCTCCCGAGCCACCACTCTTTCACACTCACATAAATGTCTGCTACTTTTGCATCTCCCGCTCTCAAGGAATTTGATGGGCTCGATTGGCCGGTTCGTACCGAGGAAAACTGGCGCTTCGGCTCCTGGAAAGAGGCAAACCTTTCCGGACTTGAGACCGTCGGAGCTGGAACGACCGGCGAACTTCCTGGGCCCCTGGAAGGCTTTGAGCGAATTGTTTTTGCCAATCGTGATCTTGTCTCGGGTTCGTCCGCTTCTGCCGAGCTGGTGGACGGATCCTTTGGCCCAACCTCCCGTCTCGGTTCTCCCAAGCTTGCTGCTCTCCATACCGCCAAGTCCAAGCACACCCTCCACATCCGGAGTACCACCGATGTCTCGCTTGAATTGATCTACTTTGTTTCCGGAGAAGGTTTGTTCCTTCCCGGTGTTGTGATTGAGGCCGAAGCCGGCGCTAATATTCGGGTCGTAAAGCGTTTCATCTCAGTGGATGATTCAGCTGCCATAGTGCTCACCGCGACCGACGTACGTGCCACTGAGAACTCCAAAGTCACTTGTCTCGTAACCCAGGAATTAAATGAGAACAGCAAACTGATTCGTTTTGCGGACTCGACCTTGCAGGCTGCTTCGCACGCCAAGCTTGCGGTTGTTCACACTGGCGCCAAGTGGGTCCGCGAAGAGACCTACTCGACCGTTGATGGTTCCGATGCCAAATCGGAGATTTTGTCTGTCTCCCTGCCGGGTACCGGCCAGGAGTATGACCAACGGACCTTCCAGCATCATGGAGCCCGCAACACCTACTCAAACCTTCTCTTCAAAAACACCTTGTTTGGGAAAGCAAGGACCATTTTCTCCGGATTGATCTTCGTTGATGAGGGAGCGCACGGAACAGATGCCTACCAGACGTGTCGAAACCTCATGATGACGGACGAGTGTGAAGCTCACTCGATGCCGGGACTTGAGATCAATGCCGACGAAGTGAAGTGTTCCCACGGAAGCACCTGCTCACGGGTGAGTGACGAAGAGATCTTTTACCTCATGGCTCGCGGGGTCCCATCGAAGGATGCCCGTTCTTTGGTGGCCCGGGGTTTCTCAGTCGAAGTGATCGAACGCCTGGAAGACGAACAACTAGAGGCTCTGGCCATGGAGGTGATCGCCCGGAAGTTTGCGACTGTGGACTAATTTCCCCGCTTGATCCGGTGGAAGCGGGATGTTCGGAATTGATTACACCAAAAAGGAGCGCGGCCCTGCAACTAGCGGTGAGAGGACGGGCTACGTTCTCTTCTCCCTGCTGATCTCCTTCTTTTTCATTCTCGAAATTTTTGATAACTACGAGCCCAAAAAGCTGAGCGCGGTGGCTTTCCTCCTGGCGTGGATGCCGCTCACTTTTCTACACGAGTTTGGCCATGCTGTCCTTGCCCGTCTGGTCGGTTGGGAGGTAAAGGAATTCGTGGTCGGCTTTGGCCGCATCGTCAAGGAGTTCCATTTCCGTGGCACGAAGGTCGAGTTCAGGATGGTGCCCATTTCCGGATACATGCTTCCGGGATACACCCTGGAAAGCTGGGGCCGTTTGAAAAGTGCCCTCGTTTATTTTGGCGGACCCGGGATCGAGCTTCTTGTGTTTTTCGCAATCAATTCCATCATCGGATTCGATACTTTCCTCAATGCGAGCGAGGATCTCGTTGAGATATTGATGCAAGGAATTGCTCTCAGTGCGTTGACAAGCGCAGTGATTAATTTGATTCCGATGAGTGCCATCACCGATGAAGGAGAAACCCCAAATGACGGGCTTGGGATCTTGTTATCGCTTTTCGGAAGGAGTGGTTAATTTTACTTCGCTGTCAACAGAACGCCGTGGCTGAAAGACTAGCCCGCACCGCCGGATGCGTGGATACTACTACTTCATCCAGTGATCTCAGTGATGGTGACCACCTCGTAACCCTCATCGGCGAGCTGGTTACAAGCGATGGTGGTCTGCTCGGCGAGACTTGTGGCGTCGGTCCAGTGCGGCGAGGTTTTGAGCTCGCTGCCACTTAGAAGGCCCCTCTTTTTCATAGGCCCGGATGGAGCATGAACGAAGACGGATCTGTATTTCATTGCTTTAACATGGAGGAGGAGGCTTATTTCATCGGGGGAGCTTCGTAGCGTTCACGGAGACGATTGAACTCCTGGGTGAGTTCTTCCTTCACCTTGGCGTAGGCAGGGCTGTTATGGACGCTTTTTAATTCCTGCGGGTCTTTGACGAGGTCGAAGAGTTGCCATTCGTCGGTCTCGGGGAGGTAGAACAATTTATGCGTCTCAGTACGGACGCCGAAGTGCTGCGGGACGTTGTGCTCACCTTTTTCGTAGTAGGAATAGTAGAGGGATTTACGCCATTCCTTTGAATCGTCTTTGAGAACAGGGGTGATGGATTTTCCCTGGATCTCGGTGGGAATTTCGACTCCGGCTGCTTCCAGGAAGGTGGGGGCGTAGTCGATATTTTGGATCATCTCCTTGGGTCGTGAGCCGGGCTTGGTGACACCGGGCCAGCGGATCGCAAATGGCATCTTGAAGGATTCCTCGAACATCCAGCGTTTATCGTACCAACCATGTTCGCCGAGGTAGAATCCCTGGTCGGAGGCGTAAACAACGATGGTGTTTTCAGCGAGGCCGTTTTTGTCGAGGTAGTCGAGCATGCGGCCCACGCTTTCATCGACCGCTTTAACGGTGGCGAGGTAGTTTTTCATGTAGCGCTGGTATTTCCAACGCACGATGTCCCTGTGGCTCATCGTCGGAACTTTTTCGATGAAGGCCCTGTTCTCCGGACCGAAGTGGGCGTCCCATCTTTCTTTCTGGGGCCCGGTCATGCGGCGGTATTCCACGGTTGGGTAGCGATCCAAGCCCGGGAGTTCGACTCCGTTGCGCTCGTCTTTGCGAACCTTGGCATCGTAAGCCCAGTCAAAGTGGCGGTCGATTTCCATCTCGTTCTTCGCGAGTGTTCCGCTACGGTTTTTGTAGTTGTCGAAGAGGGTGGGGGGCTCCGGAATGGTGACGCCCTCGAAGGCTTTGAGGTGACGCAGGGCTGGCGCAAAAGTGCGGTGCGGCGCCTTGTGTTGGCACATCAGGAAGAAGGGCTTTTGCTTGTCCCGTTTGTCGAGCCACTTGATTGCTTTTTCCGTAGTGATGTCGGTGCAGTATCCGTTGAACTTCTTGGTGGTGCCGTCCATCTGCTTGAAGACGGGATTGTAGTAGTTGCCCTGGCCGGGAAGGATTTCCCAGTAGTCGAACCCGACGGGATCTGAAACAAGGTGCCACTTACCGATGACGGCGGTGTTGTAGCCGGCTCCGTGAAGAGCTTTCGAGAGAGTCCACTGCGATTGATCGAGGCCCTTTCCGGAGTTGCGAAGGAAGCCGTTTTTGTGGCTGTGTTTTCCGGTCATGATGGTGGCCCGGGAAGGGCCGCAGATGGAATTGCCGCAAAAGGAGTTTTCGAAGATGGCTCCGCTCGCCGCGAGGCGATCAATGTTGGGCGTGGGAGCGACCTTGGCGAGATCTCCACCATACGCCGAAATGGAGCGAAGGGCGTGATCGTCCGAGAAGAGGAAGAGGATGTTGGGTTGTTTGGCTGTGGCCAGAGAGACACAGGCAAGAGCCAGGAAGGGGAGCAGTTTCATAGTGTGATATTGGTTTCTTTTGGGAGATTCACATGGCAACCGCAAAACGCCAAGTCGCTTTGAATTTTTCGCGTGAAGGTTCTTTCGAAAGAA
The DNA here is from genome assembly GCA_030835305.1 of Verrucomicrobiota bacterium. Classification (GTDB taxonomy): domain Bacteria; phylum Verrucomicrobiota; class Verrucomicrobiia; order Verrucomicrobiales; family Akkermansiaceae; genus SW10. Next base: position 40,375 of record JAURPJ010000132.1, read on the forward strand.
TGGGGCGGGATAAACCTGTATGATAGCTTCATGAAATCCCTCCTGCTCGCAGCGACTTCTGTCTTGATGGCACTTTTGTGGTCAAGTGAGGGTGGCGCCGAGGCTCCCGATCCGGTTCGTGTTCTCATCATCGATGGCCGGAATAATCATGATTGGATTTCCACGACCGAGTCATTGCGGGCGACCTTGCATGCCACCGGGCGATTCGAGGTGAGCGTGTCTACTGCGCCGGATTCGGGACTACCCGAAGCGCCCCGCCGGCCACGGGGTGATGATCCAAAGGTGCTCGCAGCTTTTGAGGAAGCGCAAAAGCGATACAAGGCTCTTCCCAAAAATGAAAGCGCCTGGAGTCAGTGGCAGATTGATTTCTCCCAATACGACACCGTCATTCTCAACTACAATGGGCCGCGCTGGCCCAAGGCGATTGAAGAAGGATTTACCAAATTCGTGCGGGAGGGCGGGGGAGTTCTGGTCATTCATGCCGCGAACAATTGCTTCACCGATTGGCCGGAGTATAACGAGATGATCGGACTCGGCTGGAGAAAGCCGGGCTTTGGAAAAATGGTGACCGTTGACCCTGAAACCGGAAAAGCGGTGGAGAGTGGGTCGGATCAGGGAACCGGTCATGGGGCGAAGCATCCGTTCAAAGTAACCGTCAGGGCGCCCGAGCATCCCGTCATGAAAGGGCTGCCCAAGGTCTGGCTGCATGCGAAGGATGAACTTTACCATCGACTGCGGGGATCAGCTCAAAATCTCACCGTGCTTTCGTCGGCCTATTCGGATCCCAAGACCGGGGGGTCGGGAAATCATGAACCGATCACCCACGAGCAGACCTTTGGGAAGGGCCGGGTTATCGTGACCACGATGGGGCATTTCTGGCCTGGAGATGTGGATCGGAAGTCCCTCCATTGTCTCGGATTCCAAACGATCGTGGCGAGGGCTGCGGAGTATCTGGCGACTGGAAAAGTCACTTTGCCAGTGCCTGAAGGTTTCCCGGCGGAGGACGAGGAGAAAATTGTCCCACCTCATCAATTGGGATCTTCGCAGGCCATCCCGGCGACCGATTGGAAAAAGGTGAAGGAGGAGAATGAATTTCATCCGCTGACGGTGTTGCAGGCGCTCGATGCCTTCGAACTTGCGCCGGGTTTCCAAATTGAAAATGTCGCGGCTGAGCCCGATGTCGAAGAGCCGGTTCTCGCAGTTTGGGATGGCAACGGGGCGATGTATGTCGCGGAGATGCGGAGTTACATGCAGGATGTTGAAGGAAATGGAACCAAGACGTTGAAGAACGGCCGGGTCAAACGTCTTGAAGACACCAATGGCGACGGTCGCTACGACCGGGTGACGGTGTTTGCCGATGGATTGAATCTTCCCCGCATGATTCTCCCGCTCGATGACCGCATTGCCATTGTGGAAACGGATACGACTTCGGTCTATTCGTTTCGGGACACCGACGGCGATGGTGTTTCAGACGAGAAGGAATTGCTTTGGAAGGGAAAGGAAATCCCACCGACCAAGTCGGTTGAACATCAGGACTCGGGCTTGATCTGGAACCTCGATAATACCATTTACGTTTCTTATAATCACACCAAGTATCGTTTCACCGATGGCACGTGGCGCGGTCTCAATGCGCAAAACATCTGGGCCCAGTGGGGACTGGATCATGACGAGACCGGGCAAATTTTTTACTCCTCCAATTCCGATCCCTTTTTCTCGAGCCAGATGCCCCGTGAGTACTGGGGCCTGATTGATCATCGTGGTGGCCCACGTCCCCGGGACTCCGAACCGGTGGCCTTTGGGGCTGCTTACGATCTGTCCTTTTTGGAAATGAAAAACCTCTGTCCGACGAAGGACCGGGGGGGGGCGAATACCGCTCGCCGTGGAATGACCTCGGCTGGCGGACAAAGCGTTTACAAGGCAAACAAGCTTCCGGTCGGTTACCTTAAGAGCTTCTTCATCACCGATCCCACTGCCCACGTGGTGAGGCAGGGATTGGTGACTGATCGCGATGGCCAACGCTTCCTGATCCATCCTCATGGGCAGGAGGAATTTTTGATCTCACCTGATATCTACTTTCGTCCCGTCAATACCCACATCGGCCCCGACGGAGCAATCTACGTGGTTGATATGGCGCGGGGGATTATTCAAGATGCACCCTGGCTCAGTCCGGGACCGCGTGAATTTATCCGGGGAGCGGGATTGGACAAAGTGATTCGACGGGGCCGCATCTGGCGCGTCAGCCATCAGGACCATCCTCTCGCTTTCGAGAAGCCCCGCATGCTTGAAGAAAGGACGGCTTCGCTGGTACGACATCTGGACCACCCTAATTCGTGGTGGCGAATGACCGCCCAGAAGCTGATCATTTTGCGGGAAGACCGGGATTTGGTGATTCCTCTCTTGAAGGATCAAATCCAATACACCCAGAACGCTCTCGGTCGTCTGCATGCTCTTTGGACTTTGCATGGAATGGGCGCAGAGAAGGAAATCCTCCCCGTGGCTCTTAAGGATCGTGATTGGCGGGTTCGCGCCGCTGCAGTTCGCATGCATGAGCCTATGATCAAGGAAGGGAATCACTCCGCTCTCCTTCCCTTGGTCGATGACAAGCATCCCGAGGTCGCCAAGCAGCTCATTCTCTCACTGGGTTGGTCGAAGGATCCTGCTGTTTTTTACCTGATCGGTCGTGCGATTGAAAACCATCCCGCCCACCTCGGCGTGACCCTGGCGGGAACGGTCGCTCTTTGGAAACAAGAAACGGCCTCCGTGAAGAGACTCCGGTCTGGCGAAGCGTTCAAGACGCTCAAAGATTCCGCCACCACCGCCACCCGTTGGAAACAGGCCTTGGCGCAGTGGAACCGGGGGCTGACCCTTCCGGAGGAGATGCCGAAGGATGACACCCGCAAGATTCAAGGTGGGGAGGTTCTTTACTTTCAGAACTGCGTCAGCTGCCACGGGCCGGACGGGAAGGGAACAAAAATCCCGGGAATGAAGACTGCCCTGGCCCCTTCGCTGGCGGATTCGAAGCGGGTTCACGGACCCCTTGCAGGTCTCATGCCGGTGATGGCAAACGGCCTCATTGGCCCTATCGACGGCGTGACTTACCAGGCCAACTATATGGCCCCCGCTCACGCCCTGGGGATCACCCGAGATGACCGCCTCGCCGAATTGCTGTCCTACTTGCGCTATGCCTGGGGCGGGAATCCCACCTTGATCAAGCCGGATGAGGTCAAAGAATGGAGGCGGAAGCTCAAGGAACGCACCACGCCGTGGACAGATGAGGAGCTAAAAGAAAAATTGCGCCAGGAAAAAGGGATGATCGAACTTCCACAGAAATGAAGCATCACAAATTGGTGAAAGGTTAATATTGGAAGCCTTAAAGTGACGGGCATGGATTTTTGCTCTAACTTTTGGCCATGGTTGAAGAAGAACCTCAATTTGAAGTTGTCCTCAAGATGGTTCTCTGGGACGAAGATCGGGAGGCGATTTTTCATCGTCTTCAGGTTAACAAAGTCACGGGAGAGAGGGCCGAGGCCATTTATCGTGCGGCCCGTGCCGAGAGGGTCAAGATTCTCCGCGGTGATGGGTTCAAAGCCCTCGGAGCGGGCTTGGCTTGTTTCACCGCAGCCGTGGCCTGTTACTTTGGATTTAGACTGGATGAACTTGAGGTCAGCCGTTTTGGCGAGGGCTTCATTGCCCTTCCATTCCTTCCATGGTTTCTCGGATTTTTCGCGGCCATCTTATTCGGTTTTGGAATCTGGAAGGTGGTTCAGGGCTTGTTTGAAATGCTCTTTGCTTCGACTAAAAAAGGATCGATTGCCGACCGTTAGTGCGAAGCGACGCGAATCAGGGCAATGAATCCGGGTTTACGTTTCTCCTGAAACGGCCAATTACCGGTGTAAGCGGGTCTGGCGTCAGGATTGCGAAGAACGAGGTAGTCCCCTTCAGTCAAAAGAATTGATGATTTGATCCGGTCACTCCGGAATATAGGTTTTTCAATTCTGTTTTCGGTAATCACGACGGGGACCTTGCGGCCAAGCCAATCAGTGGCATCGGTGGTGATTGGCTTACCGTAATTGACGAAGCCGAGGAGGGTTTTGCGATCAAGGGTTAAGTTCAGGTCGACGAAGCCATCAGCTGATTTTTGGCCGGTGAAAGACACGGTTGTCCCGATCTGTGTGGTCTGAAATGACTTGGGTGTGGCGGGCGTGACTGGAAATCCGCTACCAACAATTTTCCGGTCGGCGCGCGGGAGTTGGGGAGGGGTCCACTCTGTTGGGTAGACAAATTTCTTTTTGTTGCCGAGTGTTTTGGTCTGACCCGGTGCGGCGCTGATGACGCCGGAGAAGCTGGGCTGGCGATCCAGTTTTCTGAGCAGGTCGGAGGCATGTTGTGGCGACATCGATTCGATTCCTTGCGATCCAAATGGATGTTTGGCAGGAACATCGAAGATGCGAATCTCGTAGGTTAATCCCTTTTGCACGGCGGCAAGAGGGGGCTCGGGTTTGGGAGTGCTGCAGGATGAAAGCAGAAGGGGGATTCCGGTGGCACTAAGGCGCGCGGACTGTCTAAAGAATCGTAGGTGATGATTCATCCTGGCTTCTTAGCAGACTGGCATGGGGCTTCAACGTGTTTCGTGGTTTGGAGGGCCCTTTGAAGTGTTACGGAATGACGACACGTTTGAGAATTTCGATTGCAACCAGGAGGTGATTGTCGTCACGGCGTGAGTTTTTCTACTGCGAGGGTGAGGGCGTCTTCGTCGCCAACATTGCCGGGGAAGATGACGTAAACGAGGCCGGGGTGGAGGGTTTCATTGCCGATGGTCCAGACGGGAACTCCGGGGAGAATCTGGCCAAGGACCTGGGCCTGCCTGACCCCGAGGGCTTCGGTTGCAATGTCGGATGAGGTGCTGCCGCCTTTGGTAACAAGGAACGAGGGGCGGTCTTTGATCCCGCGAACAATTTCGACCAGGGTTTTGGAAACCGCTTTGGAGGTGGCGGGATCGTCATCACCATCGATCCGCTTGCGCGAGGTGAAGAGGGCGACATTTTGGCCGGAAGTCAGGGTGGTTTGAACGTCGGAGATGGTAATCTTGAGATTGAAGGTGGAATTGATGATGTCCGGGACGCTGAGCTTGATCCCGGTGAGATTGGGTGAGTTTTTGAGGAGATGGTTTAGTTGGTCGGTCGTCTTGGGGACGTGGGAGCCAACGATAATAAGCCCACCGTTTGGGTTGGGGTCGAGGTCCTGAAGTTGCCATGGCTCGAGAGGCGGGCGGGAGGGGATTCCGGCGAGCGATTGAACGAAGGAAGCAGCCGAGCGAATGATGAAGCGACGGTCGCTTTTGAGAAGGGCAAGTGAAAGGACGTTGAGGTCGCTGAGCGAACTTGCGTCGACGAAGCAGGTCGAACCATCCGGCAGGTCGGCGAGTTTGGTGTTGATGTCTCCGGAGCGAATGTCGACGAGGGAGAGGGATTGGAAATCGCTTTTGGTGAGTGGCTCACCGGCTTCGAGGCAGGGAATGAAAAGGGTGGGAGCCTTTGGGATGTCGAGAGCTTCGCGCAGGGTGTTGGTTTCGAGTGGGAACTTGCCCGGCAGAGAGGAGTCCGAACGCGAGATGACGATGATGTCGTCTTTAAACTCTTTGAGCGTTTTTCCAAGCGTCATGTTAAGCGCGGTGGTTTGTTCTGTGCCAAGCGATTTTGAATGGGTGAGAAGAAAAAGAACGGGAGGAGCTTCATCGATGGCGTCTTTAATCGTATTGGGGCTCAGATCAGTGAGGACGGGAACATCGAAGACGGTATTTGTTCCGCTTGGATCATCATCGAGAACGACCATGGTTTTTTTTGACGCAATGAGAAGGTTGTGGATTTCCGGAGTGAGGTCATCGGGGAATTTAGTGGGAAGTCCGGAGAGCAGTTCGTCTTTCGTCATGAGAAGTGAAGTTTATGGATGTGAGAGACTTCTTCGAGCTTGGTAGAAATGGACCGGGTGAGCTGGTCGGTGAATTGTTTATCCCCAAGGGCGGTTTCGGGCGGGATTATGGTCAGTCCATTTCAAAAAGCTAAGATTCTGTGCAACTTTTCTGCGTGCAGTCGGTTAGAACCGTAGCAAGCCACAGAAGATTTATGAAAAATTCGACATTAGCCCCCCTTTTTTTCCTGACCGCGGCAGTAGCTTTTGGGCTTGGTTGGGTTGCCCGCCCCGATTCGGGAAGCGATCAAAATCAAGTTTCCAAAAGTGATTCCTCGGATCGTAAAAGTCGCTCGATCGGCGGATCGAGATCATCTGACAGCGGATCTCGTCCGAGCGGTCCAGAGTCCGAGTTTATTGCGAGGTATCTCGTGAACGGCTCCATCTCCGGCGAGGATATGAAGAGCGTGATTAAAGAGATTTCGGATACCAATGACCCACTTTTGCGCCAGAAGATGTTTGCCGCCTTGCTGGAGAATCTGTCGCCTGACAATGCGCGGAGCGCTTATCTTGCACTTCTAGAGGGCCGTCGTGGAGGGCCTTTTGGCCGTGGTGTTGACGATCAGGTTAGACTTTTGGCAAACGCCTGGGGTCGGATTGACGGTGCGGGTGCGGTTGCGGCGCTGAAGGAGATCGCGGCCGAGAAAGGGGAAGAAGGCAGGGATCGTGGCCGTTGGGGAGGTAGAGATCGTGGTCCCGGAGCGCTTTCCGGAGTGCTGGCCGGCTGGGCGACTGTGGATGGCGCGGCGGCTTCGGCTTACGTCAGCGGGATCGAGGATGAGCGCGAGCAGCGCGGAGCGGCTTTCGGTGTGCTTCAGGGAATGCTGGTCAACGGAGTGAATGAAGCGATGGGATTTGTTCGCAATCTTCCTGACAGTGAAGATGGCGACCGGACCAAGGGCTTTTACATGGCAATGGTGACCGACGAGATGCTCGAGCAAGGTTTGGATCAGGCCAAGAGCTGGGTGGATACCGTGAAGGAGCCCGAGCTCAGGACCGGTGCTCTTGCTCGGGTGACGATGGAGATCATGAATGAAGACCGAGCGGAGGCGGCGGAGTGGATTGCGCAATTTGGTGATGAAGATGCCGCAGCTCCGGCGGTAAGCCGCCTTGCCGATTCCTGGGCAGAAGAAGATCCCGAGGCAGTGATGGACTGGGCTGAGAATCTCTCTGGCAAATCGAAAGCGGAAGCCTACGAGGAAGCGATGCAAAGTTGGGCAGGTCAGGATCCGGCTGCTGCGGGAGAGTATTTATCGAGTCTGCAGGAATCACCCGAACGTGATGCTGCGGTGGGAGGATATGCCACTCGTGTTTCCCGCGAGGATCCAAGCAGTGCCATGGAGTGGGCCAAAACGATCAACGACGCCGGGGTCCGGGAGGAGACTATGGTCGATGTGGCCCGCGACTGGTATCGTAGTGACAAGGCTGCGGCTGAAGAGTGGATTGCTTCCAGCGGTCTTTCCGAGAAGGCGGTGGAGTCGATTACCACTCGCCGGGATTTTGGTCGCGGCGATCGGGGAAGATAAAAACTTAAATTTAATTCCAGATCATAAAATACCCGGCGCCGAAAGGTTCCGGGTTTTTTTGTGAGCTGATCCTGCGGTCGTTGCCAAACTTTACTTGAGCCTGATCGCTGACGGGTTAATCGCAGCATGCAATGCCGGCACAGTACGACACAGTGATACAGCAATCAAAATTGTGACAATAGCTTGAACACCAGCTGTCTTTCTCGTGCTAAATTTTTTTCTTCGAGCGCTTTTCTTTAGTCCGCCTCGTCCAGCGCGTAAGGAATCAGTTCGCGTTGCCGGTTTCGTCTTCGCGATCGTCCTTAAGTTTCGTGGCCAGTCCGCAAATTATGACTGCGGTGGCAAATCGTGAATGAATTCTACCACTATAGAATAGAGCGGCTTGGGAACGGAGTTGGGATTACAGCAGGTCCAAAGGGTGGTTTCCGGTTAAATCAGCGTTTCTTTACAAATCAAACGTCAGAATCACCCCAACCGCTGGATCCAAACCGCACCAGAAACTGCAAGCCCACCACCAAAGTTAACCCCTACCCAATCGACAATCGAGCCCTCGAAAAATTACAAAAAGAAGCTGCTTAAAATCGGTCAGCTCCCTTGACAGCAACCGGAGGCAAGGGGGTTTTCTATTAAGATGTCTTCAATGAAGCACGGGGTTGAAAGAGTTCCTGAAGCTTGAATCTCAAAGTGCCGCTCTCAGGCCGGTATCGAGGCTTCGGCGGCCGGCTTCGAGAATGGCGGTGGTGTTTCGGGTCGTTTCAATGGTGGCGAGATTTTCGCGCTTCCCGAGGATGAAGTCGGCGATGCTTTGGTAGCCGTAACTTGATTGCCCGGCAAAACGTCCGTTTGCGTCCGGAATATAACGATAGAAGAGTGGATTAGGTGTTTGGTGCCCTCCGGCATCCGAGGTAAAATCATACCCGCGACGGGCTTGGTCGACCCGCACTTCGCCCTCGTGATGGAGGGCGAAAAATCGTTGTTGTGAGTGGACTTCGGCCTTCGCAGCGATCCAAGAGGAGGTGTAAACGGCGGTGCCTTTGGTCCCGGAGTTGTTCAACCAATCGACCATCAGGGTGATGGAGTCTTCCGTGGGGAGGTCTCGCCCGGTGGCAACACCGGTGGAAGCTGAGGCCATGACGGAGACCGGGTGAGCGAGTCCTTCAAGAGTCCAGCAATGAAAATCGATGTGGTGCGCGTTGAGGTAGTAGGAAATGTCGGAGGATTTTCCGGCCCAGGCGCGGAAAGAATCGAGCTGGGATTTGGGTTGCGACATGTAGCTGGAGAAGTAAGAAAAATCCCCGAGATGGCGTAGCTTCTCTCTGGCGTCCGAGTAAATGGGATCCCAGCGTTTGTGAACCTCCATGGCAATCGTGACTTCTTTCTCGCGTGAAATCGCGATGAGCGAATCATGTTCCCCGACCGTTTTGACAATCGGTTTGGCGACGAGGACGTTCAGTTCTTTGTCGGCCGCCGCATGAGCCATCTCGTGATGGAGGTCGTCGGGAGTGAAGATAAGGACGGCGTCACCCGGTGTGAGTTCCTGCAGCGCCGCCTGCCATGCCCGGGGGTCTTGTTGGTCGTCGTCCGGAAAACTCCGGAAGGAGGTGTCGAGGCCGTATTGTTTCGCGATCAGGCGTTCAAAATGTGAGCGGACGAGGGGAAATTTGGAGCCGCTGGATCCGGCCAGAATGATCTCGGAGATGAATCCCCGCTCCCGCAGGTCGAAGAGAGTGAGAGCCACAACTCCAGCCCCTTTGTCGGAAGTAGACTCGGATCCGTTCACAAGGCCGGTGACGTATTCTCCAGTGCCAATAACGAGGATTTTGGGGGCGCTCATGATGGTTTACTCGATGATCTTGATTTGCGATTTGCGCGTCAAAACGATTGAGATTCGGCTGCTGCCGGTGCTCTTGCACACGCGTCCTTTGACTTCGATGGTCTTGCCGATCAAGGACTCAAGATAGGCTTCGTTCAGACCTGGCCCGGCTTTGCTTTTCTCGAGGCGTCCGGTAAATTCAGGCGGCTCGGGCTTGAACTGAAGATAGAGGACTGTCCCTGATTTGGATTTGGTGACTGTCTGCACCACGGCACGTAGCGGGATGATTTGACCGGCTTCGGCAAATTGCTGTCGAATCTGGGTTTCGTCATCGAGGGTGTAGTATTCCTGAAGAAGATAGCTGACGATGATGTCCTCAGAATCAACGATGCGTAGGACAGACGGCGAGGCGAAAAAGCCGCGCAGAGTGACCTTGTTCCGGAGGGCTGACTTGACTAGTTTTTCGGAACCCGCCGGGGGCACGGCGCGAAGCGCGGAGTCAGGAATGATCATGCGGCCTTTTTCATCGATTCCGTCGAGTGACGTCTCAAAGGTGATCCACCTGCCAATTTTGTGATCAAGTGAATAGGGACTCGTGGGGTCGACTGTGGCGAACCCTGCGGCTTTTTTGGGGCGGGCCGTTGGTTCTAGCTCGGGGACTTCTTGAGCGATGGGTTCGATGACGGCAATGGGCGGGATTGCCTTCGCTGTTGTTGGAGGGGTGACGGGCTCCGGAGTGCTTGCAAGAACGATGGGTTTTTCTTCGGCCGGGTTTTCGCGATTGGCAAGCTTCCACCCGAAGTAGCCAATCGCACCAAGTAAAAGAACGAGAAGGGGAAGGACTCTGAGAGAGGAAGAGCTGGCAGCCGAAGGAAGGGCTGTGACCGGCACGGAAGGGGCCGGCGGTGCTTCGATCGCAGCGACCATGGGTGTCGAAGTGAGTCCGGCTTGGTGCCTGAGGTAGGTGGAGAGGGCGTCATACTTCGCCTGAACGTCGACAAGTTCGGCGGGATGAATCCCCTCGGCAAAGGCCGCAAACCATGAATGGTAGTCGATGGAAAAGGTATCGATGGCTTGCTCTCCCTCGCCGCAGATCACGATGGATCCCGGCGTGAAGGCGACGGTCCCGGCGACCGGGCCAAGGGCAGTGATGATCGACCCGGCGTGCCCCTGAATTCGCAAACACTCTTCTTCGGTGAGATCGAAGTCGCGAACGCGGTCCGTGAGAAGAATGCCGTCCCACCATCGGGCTGCGATCCAGGGGAAGCCGTCAACAGGATCGAGACCGCCATCAACGACCGGGCGGAGGCAGTTGTGGCCGAGCTGCATGAGCTGATCCAGCGCATGCTCAAAGGTGCCACCTTTGAGTTTTTTGAGGATATCATCCCCGTATTTGAGACGGACAATTGCAAGAGACACCTGATCGCGTGTTGTTACGCGGTAAACGACGAGATTCCCGGTCTGGTGAACGAGTTCCTCGATGTGATAGTCGGTCTGCATCAAAGGTCTCCGGAGGCTGACCGACCCGGCGGGTGAAGCCAAACGGAAAAGTTGGTGACCTTGTTAGCGGGTGGTTTTATCGGGACGAGGCTACCGTTGCCGTCGGACAAGACCTCAAAGAGCCGGATTCCACGTGCCTGGAATTCTTGATGAAGTTCGATTCAAAGCGGGAAGATCGCTGCGGGCGATGGGGCACCCGGTGGCGAGGAAGAGCTTCAATTGTCAGCAAGGCTGTCGCTGAGGAGGCGATAGGCGTCGGTGGAGTAGCCTGAATTGATGAGAGTTTCGAGGTCGCGTTTGGCTAGAGCCTTGTTTCCCGTAAGGGCGTGGATGAGGCCACGGTCGGCGATGAGGGTGAGGTCGGGGCGCTCCGGATTGATACGCGGAGTGATTTCGACGAGGGCGGCGCGCAGGTCGGCTTGGGCGGATTTCTTGTTCTTGAGAATCATGAAAGCGCGGGCCCGGCGGATGAGCCAGGATGAGCGGAAGCGGGAGGAGGTGAGCTCTTTCTGGATAATGGGGAGGACAGTTTCGGTTTGTCCGGCGGTGAGGGCGGCATCGATCCAATTATTACGAACGACGATGGATTTCGTGCGGTTGGCGGATTTTTTCAGGACGGTGCTTGCCTCCCCGGGGCGTTGTAGGTCAAGGAGTAATCCGGCGTGGAAGAGGTCGAGCGCGGGATCATCGTTGGGCCGCATGAGATGGAGGGCGTCGCAGAGTGAGCAGGCTTTTTCGAGTTGCCCACGCTGCGCGGTGTAGTTGGTGAGGAGGAAATGTGCCTCAAATTTTTCTTCTTTGGTTTTTGCGAACTGCTGGTATCGCGAAATGAGGGGAGGTGCCTTCTTATTGGTGCCGAAAAGCTGAACCAGGGCGACGAGAGCCCGTCGGTTTTCGGGCTCCAGTTTTAGAGCGGATTCGAGGTCCTCGATGGCGTGGACCTTCTCCTGGAGCGCGCGAAATTCGGTCGCGCGCTGGTAGTAGAGATCGGCGGTGGGATGGACTTCGATCTTCGCGGTCAGCGCCTTGATCGTCTCGGAAACGTCATTGTGCCCGCATGCCAGAGCGGGTGCAAAGATGAGAATGAGCGAAAGAAGACGCGGGCGGAGCATGACTATTTCGCGAGGAGAAGTCTGGGGTGCAGGGTGAAGTCGGAACTTTTGATGTTCACGTTGTGCCCTTCGATGGCGAGGACGTTCTTTTGCCCCGGCCTGAGGATATTCGATATTCCTTTGAGCGGGAAGTATTCAAAGCCCTTGGCGTCGTGATTGGTGAAGCCATCGGCATCTTTACCCTGTTTCTTGTCAACTCCCTGGCGGTGGACTTCGTGTCCGTTAAGATAGGCGATGAAGGCGTCGTCGTATGAGACGTGAAGACCAAGTTTGTCCAGCTTGGCATTCTTGGGGAGTTGGAATTCCTTGCGGATGTAAACGGTGGTGAACTTACCACGCATGTTGATCTCGGTGGTGTCATCGTTGTCGCCGTAACCGAAACCGGCTTTGCCGGTTTTCCAAGAGGAGATGTCATAGTTCGGAGCGGCCCAGTCGGTGATATCACCCGATGGATGCGAACCGGCGAGGTAGGACCAGGTTTCGTTTTTGTCGATGATGACGGTGGCGTTTCGCGGAGGCTTTGGACCGGCTTGTGGTTGTGCACGGCGCAGAGGTTCCGGCTGCCAGGGGTTTTCGACGACGGTGTGGGTGACATCGCCGCTCTTTTTGATGGCGAAGGTGTCGCGAATGACGCCGTTGGAATTGAGCATCTCTCCTTTGATGGTGTCGTCGGCGATGGTGATGAGGCACGAGCCGTGGTCGAGAATGATTTTGCGCATCACGGGGTGGGTGCCCGACCGTCGGTTGGCGGTGCCGCCGTGGCCAGTGACGATGGAGACGTGGCCGTTGTTTGGTTTCAAGCCTTCGCTTTTCCGGTAGGCTCCGTCGCCCGCGGGATCGCCGTCGCTATCATCGAGGATCACTCCCTTGGCGACCGAGGGTGTTTGATAGGCTCCGTCGATGAGCATGGAGCGCTCGTAGATGTGAGAGTGGCCGGTGAAGACAAGGTCAACGCCACCGCTTTCGAGGATGGGCATGATGTGTTCGCGCATCTCGACGAGCTGGCCTTCGCGATCGGAATCGTGAGAGCCTTTGGTATAGGGAGGATGGTGGAAGAAGGCGATGAGGAATTCCGCTTTGGTCTTTTCGAGATCGGCCTTGAGCCACTGTGCCATTTCGCCGGTTGGGCGACGATCAAGGTCATGGGAGTCGAGGCAGATGAAGTGGACCTTTCCCCAGTCGAAGGAGTAGAAGGCCTCCTTGCCGGACGGGAGTCCGCCGGCCTCGGCTTTGGTGGGGCTGATGAAGGCGTCATAGAATGGGCCGATGCCGGTTGCTCCCTTGGAAGTGCGTCCTTCGTGGTTGCCCATGGATCCCCAGCAAACGGTGTTGCGGAGGGTGGGCTCATACATTTTGAAGAAGCGATCGCTGAATTCCTTGTTGGTTCCGGAGCCGTAGGCCATGTCGCCGACGTGAAGGTAGAGATCGATGGGTTGGTCGTTTTTGGCGGTGTGCTCGACCATGGCGGTATGGACTTGCGCCTGTGCCTTGCCGCCGGTGCCGGAGTCACCCACAACCCAAAAATAAACCGGGGTATCGGAACCCGGGACAGGGTTGGTTTTGAAACGATAGGATGAATCGGCAGGAGTCAGGCGCTTGTTCCCATCATAAATCGCGTAGTAGTAGCTGGTGAGTGGCTTGAGGCCGGTCACGGTGGCTTCGAATTGGCGTGTATCGACCGGGGCGTCCTTGAAAATAGGATTTTCCTCACCGAGCGACGGGTGTTTCCGGGTGATGATTTGCTTGGCAGGAACTTCCGATGACAAGTCATCCACAGTTGTGCCAAAAACGACTTTTGGTGTCATCTCGTTGCGAGAACGCCAAACGACGCGAATGGAGTTGTCGGTTGCCAGCTGAACATAGGGCTGGCGGGAGAACTCCTCGACGATTGCGGAGGTGGCGATGAGGGAGCTAAAAAAGAGGAAAACGAGGCTTTTCATGTGCGAAGGATTGGAGGTTGAGAGATTTTCAGGATTTCGCAACCCAGATTGTAAGTTTGACGGAAGACCAAGGACGGGCGTATTTTGAGGGTCCTATGAAACTGTTTTCACTCCCGCTCCTCTTGATTGGCTCGTTGGTCCTTAGTTCTTGCAGCTTGATTGGTTCAGCTACGCGACTTCCGATCCGAACCTTGCAGGGTGTTGGGAGAGCGGTCGGTCTTGGCCTTGAGCAGACCGAGGTTCGAGGGGAGGAGCAAGCTGCGAAGCCAACCAAATGGGAGTCTGTCCGGGGGGATTGATATCCCGGGCTGCAAGTGCTTATTCGCCGATCAGCGTTTCGTTTTCATGCCTTTACTCATTGCTTCGCCAATGAGGTAGTAGCTTTCCCGAATTGCGTGACCGTGAAATTGTTGGGAGCTGTGACTGCGGCCATTTGCATGGCTTCCGAGAAGTCGAGGTTCACGGTCGTGCCACTGCCCCAGACCCGTTAACGCGTGCGGTCGCTGAGGTCTGCGGGCCCGACAGCCGCTCTGAATTCGAGCTGGGATTGGGAAAGGGGCCGAAGGTGGTCAGGGAGCCGCCGCATTAATCCCGGGTTTGAAATTGATGAGATCATCGGACCAAAACAACCCGTAAAATTCGACGGGATTTGATTTTCAGGTCAGGATAATTTCCTCGGTTTCATCAAAGTACAAAACATCTAATACTCCGAGCGGTTGGCGGGCCTCGTCACTTTCAACGATCTGCATTCCGGTGGGGTTCATGTGGTTGAAGCCGTCCCCCCCAATCCGGGCGGTGAAGGATCCTCCTCCGAGGGCCAATTTTGGAGCCTTCGTCCCTTTTGCCTTTGCTGGCTGGTCTTGCCGGCGCTGATGCGCCGGAGGCGGTAAACTGGTGAATTAAGCGTATTTTGGACCGCCGCTGATAATCTCGGCGCTCGTGCCTGCTTCGTAGTTCTTGAAATTGGCGAGAAAGAGGTCGGCAAGTCCCTGCGCGCTGGTGTCAAAGGCTGCTTTGTCATCCCAGCTGTTGCGGGGAACGAGGATGTCCGAAGGAACCTCGGGGACTTCGGTGATCGTTTCGAAGCCAAACACAGGATCGGTCTCGGTAGGTGCCGATGCGAGCTTACCATTGTAAATTGCTTCGACGATGGAGCGGGAATACTTGAGCTTGATGCGTTCACCGGCATTGTAGCCGCCGTTGATCCAGCCGGTATTGACGAGCCAAACGTTGACTTTGTGGCTCTTCATTTTTTCGGCGAGGAGTTTGGCGTAGCGCGAGGGATGAAGGACGAGGAAAGGTGCTCCGAAGCAGGCCGAGAATGTTGCGGTGGGTTCGGTGACGCCCATCTCAGTGCCAGCCACCTTGGCGGTGTAACCGGAGATGAAGTGATACATCGCTTGCTCTTCGCTGAGTTTGGCAACGGGAGGGAGGACGCCGAAGGCATCGCAGGTGAGGAAGATGATATCGGTCGGATGACCGGCGATGCAGGGGACGAGGGCGTTGTCGATGAACTCGATGGGGTAGGCTCCACGGGTGTTTTGCGTGAGCGAGGTGTCATGGAAATCGACGTTGTAGTCTTCGTCGTGAACCACGTTTTCGAGGACCGCTCCGTAGTGAAGGGCGTTGTAAATATCTGGCTCGGTTTCCTTGGAAAGATCGATGGCTTTGGCGTAGCAGCCGCCCTCGATGTTGAAGACCCCGGTGTCGGTCCAGACGTGCTCGTCATCACCGATGAGCATGCGGGTGGGGTCGGCAGAGAGGGTGGTTTTGCCGGTGCCGGAGAGACCGAAGAGGATGGCCGAGCGATTGGTCTTGGGGCAGGCCGTGGCCGAGCAGTGCATAGAGAGATGGCCCTTCATCGGCATGAGATAGTGCATCAGGGTGAAGACCCCTTTCTTCATTTCGCCGGCGTATTCGGTGCCGAGGATAACCATTTCCTTTTCCTCGAAGCAGACGTCGATGGAAGTCTTGGAAGTCATGCCTTCTGTGAGGCGGTTGGCGGGGAATTGGCCCGCGTTGTAGATTGTGAAATCCGGCTCGCCGAAGTCGGCCAATTCTTCTTTCGAGGGATTGATAAGCATGATCTGCATGAAAAGCGCGTGGTAAGGGCGGGTGCAGATGACGCGGACCTTGATGCGGTTTTCGGGGTCCCAGCCAGCAAAGGCATCGATGACGTAAAGCTGTTCGCGGGTATTGAGGTAGTCTTTGGCGCGCTCGCGGTTGATTTCGAAGGTGTGCTCACCGATGGGGATGTTGATATCGCCCCACCAAACGTGGTCTTTCGAGGCGGCATTTTCGGTGATGCGTTTGTCGCCGGGCGAGCGCCCGGTCTTTTCACCGGAGTAGGCAATGAGGGCGCCGAAGGCGGAGAGCGAAGTGGACGGCTCGTAGCGGATGGCATCCATGTAAAGGCGGGAGGCCGCCGGATTGCGGGCGACGTTCGGTTTCTCGAGGCCAAGGTGGGAAAGGTCGATGGTTTTCACGAAAAAGACCTAACACTTTCCGTGCCAGAGTAAACCTTGCGTAACGTGTGCGGGGAAAAGGCAAAAGGGGACGAGTCATTTGGATTTGATCGATCTTTCCGGAGCTACTGCGCCACTTTTAATAGTATTCAGAGTCATTGTCGTGGACGAGACATTCCCGTCGATCGATAAGCCACTTTTCTGGGTAACGAAGTCGATCTTGGTTGTGGTTTCGGGTCACTTCCATTTGATGAGATACTTGCGCGTCCCTTTCGGAGCAAGGGGTGTTCGATTTAAGAGGGGCCATGCGCTTCGTGTCCTCTGCAACCGTCACATTGACGGTTGCCAGGAAGGTCGGTCACGAAGGCTGCCCATTAAGGGGCCGTGATGAGGAAGCCGACCATTTTTGGTTTCTCGGCGGCCTCAGCCCCGGCTTCGCCAAGTTCGTCGATGGCAAAGAAGCTTTTAGGCACGTCAAAAGTGCTCAGGGGGAG
Source organism: Verrucomicrobiota bacterium (assembly GCA_030835305.1). Taxonomy (GTDB): domain Bacteria; phylum Verrucomicrobiota; class Verrucomicrobiia; order Verrucomicrobiales; family Akkermansiaceae; genus SW10. The sequence goes on from JAURPJ010000132.1 coordinate 57,192, forward strand.
CGCCGTTGCGAAGAAAAGGGGTACTAGAAATGTGGTGAGGGGATCGAATTCGTCTAAAGATTTCAGTTTAGGTCAAATTTCGGAGATAGTTTATTTCTTCAAAAACTCGACCATGGCGCGGCCCATGGCTTCACCGACCTTGAAGTGGCTTGTGCCGGAGTGGTTCCAGTGATAGCCGAAGCCGCTTGGAGATTCCTCGGTGCTACGTTTGAAGGATCGGGTGTCGACCGAGCGGATGGTGCCGGCGAAATCGGGAGAGGCTTTTGGATCTCCAAGTTTGAGCTGGATTTCGCAGAGCTCGTTACGAATTCCTTTCCCGCCCGTGCCAATCATGCCGGTGTTGGCGATGACGACGGGGAGTTTTGGAACCTCTAGGTCTTTGCGGAGATCGCGAATGAGGTTCTGCATGTTTTCGGAATATTCGGCGACCATTTCGGCGGAGCCGGCGTCGTTCCATCCCTGGTGCCAGCCGAAGCCGAGGATCTCGGTTTTTCGGCCTTTGAGTTCGGGGAAGTGAGTGCCGAGATTGGCTTGGACGTCTTTGACAATTTTGACCATCTCCCGATAGGAGGCGCCGAGGTTCTCCTCTTTGTATTTGACTTTTTTGTAGTCTGGTTTGCCGGACGCAGGTGGGCGGAAGTTGATGCCGAGTGAGTGACCGCCCCATGCGGTTTTGATGATGAGAACGGGTTCGTCGATGAGGTCGCCGACGAGGTTTCCGAATTGGAGCTCGGGGCCGAACCAGTTTCCCTTGCCGAAGCCGGGGGCGAGCTTGCCGGTGGTTTTTCCGGGAGCGGTGGAATAAACGAAAACGTCGTCTCGCTCGTTCCACTTTCCGTTGTCTCCAAGAAGGTGACCGATTCGTTTTTTGGTGTCCGGAGCGGTGGCAAGAGATCGCAGGCAATCGAGCCCGCCCTTGATTTCGCGTTGTGACTTTTTACTAGATTTGTCGTAATTTGGGTTGAGGCCCATTTCGACCTTACCGTGGCCGACCATGTTGGACTGCCCGGCAAGGATGAAGATTTTGACCGGGCCTTTGGGGACGCCGGCGTGGAGGAGGGTTGTTGAAGCGAGGAGGAGAAGAGTTTTCATCGTTTAAGGTGAGGTTAAGGCGCGGAGTCGCGTGAATTTGGGTTTACGGTTTCGATAGATGCGGCAGGTAAATTTTTCACGTTGGCCGTCGATCACTTCGATGGTGGGCTCGAACTTTTTAGAGGGATTGAAAAGGGTTGGGAGGGGAGTCCAGTTGATGAGGTTCTCGGAGGTTTCGAGGTGGATGATCGCGTTGTCGGGGTTGCGGTGGCGGTGGAAGCTGGCTTCATACCACGCAAATTTTCCCGAGTTATTTGGGTTGTCGCTGACCGGGTAGTAAACGGGGGTTATGGTCAGTGGGTCGGCGTCAGTTTCACCGGGGGTGTAGGATTCCAAAAATTCGGCGCGGTCGAAGTGGATCTCGCTGATGACAACCCGCTGTGCTTCGAGAGAGCAGACGGTTGCCAGCAGAGTTAGAACCAAGAGGAGTCGCCGGGACATTTCTGAGTCTAGGGCGGAGTCCCGGAAGTTCAACGTCAGAGCTCAATGGAAGATCAGGCGTCGACGACGGCGAATTTGAGTTCGGCGCTGGAGACGACCTGGCCGTTGATGGAGCAGGTGGCGACGGCGGTGCCGATGGTGCGGCGGAAGCTGAGGATCTCGGCGTCGATGAAGAGGGTGTCGCCGGGGACGACGGGCTTGCGGAATTTGACTTTGTCGGCGCTGAGGAAGTAGCCGATTTTCCCCTGATTATCCGGAAGGCGCATGATGAGGATGGAGGCGGTCTGGGCCATGGCCTCGAGTTGGAGGACGCCGGGCATGACGGGGTGTCCGGGGAAGTGGCCCTGGAAGAATTCCTCATTCATGGTGAGGTTCTTGATGGCGGTGCACTTCATTTCGGAAGAGAAGCCGATGACGCGGTCTATTAAAAGGAAGGGATAGCGGTGGGGAAGGATTTTGAGGATCTCGGTGATGTCGAGAACCGCTTCGGCTTCGGGAAGTTTGACGGGGGGTACCATGGCGCGCATGGCGGCGTAGTTTTTGCGAAGTGCTTTGGCCGCTTCGGTGTTCGGGCCGTGGCCGGGTTTGACGGCTATGACGTGGCCGGTGAATTTTCGCCCGGAGAGCATGAGGTCGCCGATCAGGTCGAGGGCTTTGTGGCGGGCGAATTCGTTGTCGAAGCGCATGGGCTCCTTGGACATGATCTCCTCGCCTCGGACGACGACGGCGTTCTCAAGCGAGCCTCCTTTGATGAGGCCTTTATCCAGAAGGGGCTTGATGTCTTCGTAAAAGGTGAAGGTGCGGGCGGGGGCGACTTCGGCTTCGTAGATTTCGGGGGTGACGACGGTGGAGAAGTATTGCACGAAGCGGCCGTCTTTGCCGACGTTGGTGACGGAGACGCGGAATTGCTTGTCAGGGACGATGGTGATGAGGGAGCCATCGCTGGTTTCGAGATGAATGGGCTCGCGGATTTCCCAGACTTTTCGCGGGGTGGTTTGTTCTTCGAGGCCGGCTTTTTTGATGAGTTCGACGTAGGGGCGCGAGGAGCCATCGCCGATAGGGGGTTCGTTTGAATCCATTTCGACGAGGGCGTTGTCAACTCCCATACCGACCAGGGCGGAGAGGACGTGCTCGACGGTGTGAACGCGGACGGAGCCTTCGGCGAGGGTGGTGGCGCGTTCGACGGTCTGGACTTTGGAGACGCAGGCGTCGATGAAGGGTTTGTCGGGGAGGTCGACGCGGCGGAATTTGAAGCCATGGCCTTCGGGAGCGGGCTTCAGAGTGAGAGTGACTTTTTCTCCGGTGTGGAGGGAGGTTCCTTCGAGAGTGGCTTCGGAAGCCAGCGTGTGCTCCATGTGGGACATGCGCGGGTTTTAGACTGGAGGGGGATTTTGAAAAGGGATTTTATGCGGAGGTGACTTTAAGAATCGCGGCGCGGACGAACTTTGAGATTCTCGAAGAGTGCGAGGATTGGCTGATTGTGGAAAAGCCGGCGCCGCTAATCATGCATCCGACGGGGAAGAGTGACGAGGTGACCTTGTTAGGAGTTTTGAAGGAGGCGATGCCGGCGCTTGATTTCTTTTTTGTGAATCGACTGGATCGGGAGACGAGTGGATGTGTTTTGGTGGCGAAGAATTCGGGGGCTGCGAGGAGGTTGGGCAAGATGATGGGACGAAAGGAGATTGAGAAGGGATATGAGGCGATTGTATGGGGTTGGCCGGAGTGGCAGGAAAATTGTTTGACGCAGCCGATTCGACGAAAAGGGGAGTTTGAGGAGAGTGAGGTGTGGGTGAGGCAGGCGGTGCATCCCGAAGGAAAGGAAAGCGAGACGGATTTTCGGGTTGAGGGGATGTTTGAGAAAGACGGCGATCGATTTTCGATGATAGGCTGCGAGGCTCGAACGGGTCGGACCCATCAAATCAGGGTTCATTTGGAATACCTCGGTTTTCCGATCGTGGGTGATAAGATCTATGGCGATGAGGGGAGGGCCTACCTCGAGTTTTTGGAAAACGGGTGGACGAAGGCTTTAAACGAGCGGTTGCGGTTGGAGCGGCAGGCGCTGCATGCCACGCGGATGGAATTTGAGTGGGAAGGCGAAGTGATCGTAGCTCACAGCAGGCTCCCCGATGAGCTGAGGGCCTTTTGTGTTGCCTGAATGGAGTGCCCCGGGTTGATTTCCGACATGGTGAAATTATCTGAGGTGGTTGGATTTCTCGAAAATGAACTCGGGACGTCGGGGATTCCTGATTATCCGGGTGCGCACAACGGCTTGCAGCTTCAGAATGGCGGGGAGGTTTTTCGGGTGGCTTGTGCGGTGGATGCGAGCCTGCCTGTCATTAAAAACGCGGTTGCGGAAGGTGCTGACCTTCTGGTGGTCCACCACGGGCTCTTTTGGCAAGGGGTGCGGATGTTGACTGGAGCGGCCTATTTGAAGCTCAAAATTGCGATGGACGCTGGTTTGGCCATTTATAGCAGTCATATCCCGCTCGATGTTCATCCGGAGCATGGAAACAACGTCAGATTGTCGCGGGCTCTGGGACTTGGCGACGGGGAGCCATTTTTTGACTGGAAGGGAATTTCTTTGGGGAGGCGGTCAGTTTATGAGGGCAGTTTGGGGGAGCTCAGGCAGGTTCTCGAAGCGGCCGTTGGCGGGCCGGTTCTTCTTCGCGGGGATGAAAGTGCCTCAGCTGGCTTGGTGGGAATCATTACGGGAGGGGCGGGAAGTGAGATTGAGGCGATGGCGGCGGAGGGAATTGAGACGTTTGTCACCGGGGAGGGGCCGCACTGGAGTCATCCATTGGCGGAAGAGCTGGGAATAAACGTACTCTACGCGGGGCACTACGCGAGCGAAACCTTTGGAGTAAAGGCGCTCGGCCAGCTCTTAAAAGATCGCTTTGACCTCGATTGGTGCTTTGTGGATCACCCGACCGGTTTATAAATCCGCAAAATTTTTAACAAAACAGGATAGTTAGGATTTGTTTTATAAGTGCGTTCCGCAATGCCATTTAAACGGGATTAGGCCACTGGTGATAAAATGGTTGTCGGCGAAGTGAAAAAAAACCTTGCGGTCCTTTGATCGGAAAGGTAAACCTTTATCCAGTGATGCGGGTATAGCTTAATGGTAAAGCTCCAGCCTTCCAAGCTGATCATGAGGGTTCGATTCCCTCTACCCGCTCCAAATCCTCCCTAGTCAATAGGGTCCACTCAGAACTTAGATTTACAAATCCATGAAAAATACGCTGAAATTCGCAACTATGGCAGCTCTTCTGGCCGCTGCACCACTTGCTTCGGCAGACGTGGCTGACTCCGTCAAGTTGAGTAAGGCTGTCAAAGTCGCAGTCGCTGCTGACTCGAGCAAGGTCCTCGAAATCGTCGCCGCTAACGTCGCTGCCAACGAGTCTTGCGCGTGTGAGATCGTCAAAGCCGCCATCTTAGCTTCCGACGCTGACAAGGAGCTAGTAGCCAAGATTGTGAATACGGCGATTCTTGAGGTTCCTTCCCAGATTCGCATTATCGCCCGCTGCGCTATTGCAACTGCTCCTGATGCCGTCTCTGATATCCAGGCTGTTGTTGAGAAATATGACTCTGCTGGCGGGGAAGGCTCATCCGAGAAGGGTGGACTCGAGAAGGGTGTGATCGAAGGTCCAACTTTTGACGGTCCTAATCCCCTCGACTATCCGTTTGATAGTGTTGAAGCACCAATCGCAAGTGATAGCCGTTGGCTCCCTGAATTTTTGTTCCCAAGCCTCACTCTGAACGTGAAGATCGGTGAAGCTGACGCTGCAGTGGTTGATCCCATCCGCGAGGGCATTAAGGATGGTAATGTAGACCCTCAGGATGTGAAAGACACTCCGGTTGATAACGTCGTTGAAGGCGGGAGTCAGACAGAAGCCTACGAATTTTATCTCCAACTTTTCGGCGAATCAAATCTTGAGGTTGATTTTAACGTAACGCGTGTTGGAAACCAGTAGCGCCGTAGAACTTTTCGACGCGAATTGATATTTCGGTAACCCCACAAGAACAAACAAATCTAATGAAAAAATTTACCCAAACAGCTGCAGTTATTGGAATGGCGGCGGCTAGCTCTCTCAGCGCTCAGTCACTCTTCGATCTCGCACCGGATGACGGGGAGACCGAATCACTGCCTTTGTCATATACAGCCGGTGTCACTTTTGGTTACGACGGCAATCCTACGCCAGCCCTTAGCAGCGATGACGAGGCTCTCTACGCCCAGGCCTATATTGGTGCCTCCTTCTTAGCTAACGGGCCACAGACTACTACCAATTTTGGTGCTCAAGTCGGCGTCATTCATTATTTCGACAATCTTGATGCTCCTGGTGTGGAGGTGGACGATACTACGGGTACTGCCTCTCTGTATCTGAACTGGACTCACAGGACTAGTGAGCGCTTGCGTTTCGTTAGTCAGAATTTTGCGGCCTATGAGCTCGAGCCTGATTACTCGACTGGTTACCAGGCGCAGCGACAAACTGGAAATTACCTGCGCTGGTCAAGCAACAATGCCGTTGGTTATCGTTGGTCAGAACGCACAGGAACATACAGCGGCGTTAAGCTCGATGGTATTTCTTTCGATGATGTTGTGAATGGGGATCGGACTACAGTCACTCTGTTCAGCGACTTTCGCTATCAGTTGAGCGAAAGAACAGTCGCTACTTTGAGTTATCGTCACGCCGACACGTCCGCAAGTGGGAATGTATCTGATGCGACTAATCAGTTCATCCTTGGAGGCTTGGAGCATCGCTTCAACCAGCGATCAACCGGAGTTCTTCGTGTTGGTGCTCAGATCCGTGACGTTGAAAATGGCCGATCATCAAACAGCCCCTACGTTGAGGGATCATTCCGAACCGCTATCAACTCCCAGCTTAGCCTTCGAAGCTATGTGCGCTATGGTGTTGAAGATTTCCAACGTAACGTTGCTGCGCCACCGGTAATTGTGATTATTGGAAATAATGTGTTCCTCCAAAGTCGCAGTGCGGTCTACGCTAATACGGATACCTTGCGCCTTGGTCTCACTGCCGACTATTCTGTTTCTCAAGATCTTGTTCTCAGCGGTGGAATCAACTATGCGGCGCTGAATTATAACGATCTCCAAGTGGGTAACCTAGCCAATTCAATTGACGACGAGTTTCTTAACGTCTTCGTTGGATTGAGTCTCCGTGTGACTGACAATGTTTCTGTGAACGCGCGATATAACCTTGAAGATCTCACCTCTGATGTTGATGCTCGTGGCTACGACCGTAATCGCTTCAGCATAGGTGCTTCGACACGTTTCTAGGATTTTTCTTAAATCTAATTCTGAACATTTCGGCCTTCGCGGTGTCTTTTCATTGCGAGGGCTGATTTTTGTCCCTAAATAGCCCCGCAGGAAACATCTAAATCTGATTTCGAATGCAAGGTAGCAACCAAACAACAATCGACTCGACTCCCTCCATGGATTACTGGCAAGTCCTGAAAAATCGATATGGGGTGATATTACTTACGTTCCTGCTTGTTTTCATGACTGCGGCTGTGATCACGTCGATTATGCCGGAGAAATATGAGAGTACTTCTGTGGTACAGGTACATCCTTCAACCATTGCGATCGCACCATTTGGACCAGATGGCGGAGTGAATCCAGGTGCGCAGATGACTGCACAATATATGCAGAACGAGTTTGAGACGATTATTGCGCCTGAGACCCTAGTTTTGGCAGCCCGGAAGGCGAAGCTTGAGACCTTGTGGACGATGAGTATGGACGAGGTCATTATCAACCTTAAGAATATGGTGGAAACAGTACCAAGACGAGGTACAGATTTCATCGAAATCAATGTTAGGCACTCAAAGGCAAGCGATGCTAAAGCAGTCGCGGTTGCCGTTGCCGAGGCTTATATCGAGCGTCGTAAATCAACAGAAGAAGAACGTGCCCTAAAAGCTTTGGATGCACTGGACAACGAATTAATCGCTCAGAGCGATCTAGTGCAGGATCATCGCAAGGAGCTCACAGTCTTGATTCAGCAATATGGGATCCCATACGTCGAAGGAGGTCGTTCAAATCTGATGGGAATGAGTGAACAATCAATGTTTCAAAGTGCCCGCCAAAAACTTGCAAATTTCGAAACGCAGGCTGACCAAATCGAAATTCAGATTAAAAAGCTTTTTGATCTTTCGAACGAGGAATTAATTAGTTATGCTGCTGGTCTGGATCTTCCTCTGAATCAGGTGACAGCTTATGCTAACCAGAATCGAGCAGCGTTGGATACTAAGCTTGATCTTGCGGCTCAAGGACTCGGAGCGAAACACCCTGATATGGTGACGATGGATCAGCGTGCCGCATCGGCGATGAAGAAGGCTCACGAAGAGGTTGTTTCGTTGCGTGCAGTTCTGCAAACGAAACTCGAGTTGGTCGAGCGCCAGGTTATCAAAATGCGTGAAATGGTTGACAATCGCAAAGAGGACGCCATTTCCCTTTCTCTCAAGCAAAGCACTTACACCCAAGCCAAGGAGCAATATGAGCAAGCCCGAGCAATGCTTAGCTCAATGAAAATTAAGCAGCAAATGGCACGAGTTCTTCTCAAGATGCCTCGTGATCCCATCACGCTGCATGAGCGACCCAAGAAAGCGAACGCCCCAGTTTTTCCGAACTTCACTATGAACCTTCTCCTTGGCGCAGGTGTCGGGCTCATTTTTGGTATCGGCATTGCCTTCATGTTGGAGCATCTCGACACTTCCGTGAAGAGCCTTGAGGACGTCGAGCGTTATCTCCAGGTTCCGGTCCTCGCCGTAATCCCAAAAGATGTTGGGGTGCTTCACAAGCAAAGCGGAATGAGCCCGGACGCCGAAGCTTATCGAATTCTGCGAACCAATATCGAGTTCAATCGAAAGAATCCTGACGACAATTCCATTACCGTTGTCTCCGGTGGAGCGGGTGAGGGTAAATCCACGACTCTGGTCAACCTTGCTTACGTGTGTGCTCAAGGTGGATATACCACGCTGATGATTGACGCCGACCTTCGTCGTCCACGTCTCCATACCTTCTTCGATATCAACAACTCTGTAGGCCTTACCAACTATCTTACAACGGATATTGCGCTTGAGGATGTGATTCTGCAGACGCCTGTTGATAATCTCTACTTTATGCCTTCGGGAATTTTGCCAGCAGACGCGGCTGGTATATTGAACTCCCGACGTATGTCCGAGCTTCTCCAGGATGTAAAGCAGCGCTTTGACCTTGTGCTCGTCGACTCGCCGCCAATTCTAGGTGTGAGTGATGCCGCTGTGCTTGCGAGTGAAGTTGATCTTACCATGGTGGTGGTCCAGCACCGCAAGCTTCCACGCAATATGCTGATGCGCGTTAAGCAGGCTGTTGAAAATGTGGGTGGCCAGGTGATCGGAGTTGTCTTGAACAATGTGGATGTCCGTAGTGATAGCCAGTATCAGTACTACACCAGCTACTACACTTACTATGCCCCTAGCAACATGAAGGAGAATCGGACGCCTCAGGCTATGACTGTTCACCAGTCAGGTGAGGCTGAAGCTGAGAGCTCTGGTCCTTCGAAACCTTCAAACGAAGACCTTTACTGAAAAAGTCACCCTATTATTGGAGCGCGAGTTCCATAACCCCCAGAAAAAATAGAATGAAAATAATCTTAAGTTTATTAATCGTAGCCTTCGGCTTGGTATCGGTGAGTGCTCAAACCATTAGAACCGGCCAAACTCTTCAAATCTCGATTACTGGCGTACCAGTTGCCGAGAAAGGGCGACTTGATGCCGTGTATTCCGTTTCCGATTCCGGTTACATCAACATGTGGATGATTGGATCGGTGAAGGCTTCGGGTATGACTAAAGATGCTCTCGCCCGGAGTATCGCTGCAAAATACAAGGCAGCCGAAATCTACACAAACCCTGTGTTTCAGGTCTTCAGTGGGGAGGATGCAAAGGCACAAGACAACCAATTCTTTACGGTTGGTGGTCAGGTTCGCGTTCCCGGGCAAAAACAATGGACGAAGGGAATGACCCTTTACTCTGCAATTCAAGGGGCCGGTGGTGAGACTCCCTATGCGGCCATGAACCGGGTGAAGCTCTACCGCAACGGACAAGCTTACGTCTATGATATGAAGCGTCAGGAGCACAAAGGCGTGAAGATCTACTCCCGCGACGTCATCGAGGTGCCGGAGTCAAACTTGATTGGTCGATAGCTACTCTGCTATCACAACTTTCAAACGGGTCTCCTATTTAAGGGAGACTCGTTTTTTTTCCTGTGAGATTGATTCGTTCATTGGGAGGAGTAGTGTCACAAGACATGAAAACAGTAGCGGCCCTCTTTCTTACACTGTTCTCGGGTTTTCTGGGCGCAGAAGAGCTCCCTGACTTTTCGGCGCTTTCATCGGGAAGTTTTGAAAAACGGGAAGCTGCCCAAAAGGCGATGTATGATTGGGTGGTGGTAAATCATGAGGCTGCAAAGGCAGTTCTCTTAAAAAAGTACCTCAAAACGGACGATCCGGAAATCCGGGTCCGGCTCGTGCCTCTGCTCGAGCGTGCCTATTTTCAGCCCAAGGGGTATGTCGGAATCATCATGTCGCCTGAGCTGAAGGAGCCGCAAGTCCAACCTCCGGGACGGGTCCCTCCAGCACAGGTTCCGCAAGCCAGGGAATACGAGGGAGTTATGATTACCAAGGTATTCCCAAAAACTCCTGCTGACTTGAGTGGGTTGAAAAATGATGATGTGATTCTTAAAATTAACGATTGGGAGGTCCGCGGTGGATTCGACCTAACCTCGAAGGTGGCCGCGCAGATTCAAAAAAATCCACCCCGGACTCCGATCGATTTACAGGTCAGACGCGGAAAGGAAATTATGAGCATTGAGCTGAAGTTGGGCATTCTCCCGACCCCCAGCGAGCGTCTCCGCGATCTGCCGAGAACCGCGCTGGGGATTCGAAGTTCCTCGACCGTGGAAGTCATCGAGCAGATGAGAAAATTCAGAAACTGGCTCGAAGGAGAAATCGACAAGGAAAGAAAAAATCTCATCGCTGATCGACGCTTGTAGATTACAGTCCCATTGAAAGAGAGGTCTTGAGGCCTCAAACAACCCCTCCAATTTTTATGAAGAAAACTCTGATGCGTTTCCTGGCCCCGGTTCTGGCACTGTGGCTCATTCCAAGTTGCACGACCAAGGCTGCCGACTTTGATTTGGTGGCCCGGGAGATGTCCCGGATCCTGCAAAACGGCCACTATGCCCGTCTTGATTTTGATGACTCCCTTAGCAAGAGGGTCTTCAGCGACTATATCGGAGATCTCGACCCTTCGCGACTCTATTTTGAGCAAGGAGATATCGATGAATTGGGGGAAAAGTATGAAACCGAACTCGACAACAAGCTTCTCGAAAAGAAATCGATGGCTGCGGCTACCGAGATCTATGAAGTTTACAAAAAACGGGTGGTCGAGCGTGCGGCTGTGGTGGAAAAGTTGCTTGATGAACACGAGTTTGTTTTCAATACCGAGGAGTTCATCGCCCGTGACCGTGAAGACGCCACCTGGCCTAAAAATGCCCTGGATGCCGAGAATCTTTGGAGACTTCAGCTCAAAGAGGCTCTTCTTGCGGAGACTTTGCGCCGTCAGGAAATTGCCCGCCGTGCCAAGGAACAGGGAAAGGAAAACCCGCTGAAGGACCAGCCCTCGGCCAAGGAGAAGATTTCCCAGCGTTACGAGCGGTTTTTCAAAACAATTGAAGGTGCGGATGACGAGGATATTGCAAACTACTTCCTCAGTGCCGTGGCGCGTGCCCACGACCCTCACTCCGAGTATTTCAGTGCGCGCGAGCTCCAGCAGTTCAGGGTGAATATCCAGAATCGCTTGGTTGGCATCGGTGCGCTACTTCGAGCCGAGGACGATGGCGCGACCAAAATCGAGGGAATCGTAAACAATGGACCGGCCGATCGTCAGGGCGAATTGCAGCTCAAGGACCGGGTTGTGGGCGTTGATTCCAAGAATGACGGGAATTGGGTCGATATCATGTTTATGCCTCTGGACAAGGTGGTTGAAATGATTCGCGGAGAAGATGGTGTGGAAGTGGCCCTCAAGGTTGAGCCCGCCGGAGCTCCTGCCGGTGAGACCCGGATCATCGTGATCAAGCGTGAAGAGGTCACCATGAAGGATGAGCTCACGACAGCCGAGATTATCGATTACAACAAGGGTGAGGATAAAATGAAGCTTGGTGTGATCAAAATGCCTTCCTTTTACTTTGACCCGGAGGATCGCGATGTTCGTGTGTCCCGCGATTTGGAAATTTTGATGGAGCGTTTGAAGAAAGAGAATATCGACGGTTTGGCAATCGATCTCCGTGGCAATGGTGGTGGCTCTCTTGAAGAAGTTCGCCGAATTACCGGTTTCTTCGTTGGTGCCGGACCAGTGGTTCAGATTAAAATGACTAGCGGTCATATCGAGCCGCTTAAATCGCCCTTCCGCAAGCCGCTCTACGACGGTCCCATCGTGATTCTGACTGATAAGGGGAGTGCTTCAGCGAGTGAGATCCTTGCGGGTGCTTTACAGGACTACAATCGCGCTGTTATCGTGGGTGAGTCTTCGACTTACGGGAAGGGTACCGTACAGCAACCTCTGGAGATTTCGCGTTTCATGCCTCCGCTGGTGAATCGAGACCGCGCTGGCGCGGTGAAGCTTACAATTCAGAAATTCTATCGGGTTGCCGGGAGTTCCACCCAAAAACTGGGCGTTGTTCCGGATATTATTCTTCCTTCTGTAAGAGATGCCCTGGAGGTCGGGGAGAAGTATGCGGATCACGCTCTCGACTACGATAAAATCCGCCGAGCGCAGGATTTGAAGCCCTACAATCGCCAAAATCTCTTCCTATCCATGCTTGCCGATAAGAATGCCAAGCGGGTTGCTGCGAGTAAGGACTTTGCCTATGTTCTGGAAGACACCGAGCGTCTTGAGAAGCGGATGGAGGAAAATAAGGTCTCCTTGAACATGGAAAAGCGCAAGAATGAGATTGCGGAAGCGGATGCCCGTCGGAAGTCGCGCAATGCCGAACGTCTCAAGCGTTTTGCGGAGATCAAAAAACAGGATGAAGCGACTTTTAGAATGTATCGCCTAACTCTGGATGATGTGAATTCGGATGAGTTGCCCGAAGTGAATTTGGAGGATGATGCCCAGCGGCACATGAGGCAGGCGAAAGACGCGGTCGCTGATCTTGATGACACGCCGGAATGGCCCAGTGGTATCGATACTACGAAGCGCGAGGGACTTGCCGTTTTGCGGGATCTTGTGGGCGCGGTGAAAGCCAGCAAGCTGGCCGGTGTGCTGGAGCGCGGGGATTAAAGGATATGTGTCATATCGCCGAGAACCTGGAGGTTGTTAGAGGTCGGGTGGCTGAGGCAGCCAAACGTCACGGACGCCACGTTGATTTGTTGGTGGTTTCCAAAACCTGGTCGTCCGAAATCGTCAGGGAAGCCGTCGAGGCTAGTCAGGTCCTTTTCGGCGAAAACCGCTTGCAGGAGGGTGAGGCAAAAATTCCGAACCTTCCGGATGATCTCGAGTGGCATTTCATTGGAGGACTGCAACGAAACAAGATTCGCAGGGTGCTGCCACTTTTTCCGGTCATTCACAGCATTTCATCGATGAAACTGGCCCGCTTTACGAATCGGGTTGCAGGTGAGTTGGCCTTGGTTCCCAAGATTTACCTGGAGGTCAATATCGGGGCCGAAGAAAGCAAACATGGATTCTCTCCCGAGGAATTGAGGGCGGGCTTGAAAGAGGTCCTCGAGCTAACAAATCTTGATTGGCAGGGGTTGATGTGCATTCCTCCACGCTCTGAAACTCCGGAGGCTGCCCGCGTATGGTTCGCGAAGGTGCGGGAGCTGCAGAGCGAGCTTGAATTGACATCGGGGCGCAAACTTCCTGGTCTGAGTATGGGAATGAGCGGTGATTTTGAGGCGGCGATCGAGGAAGGATCGACAATTGTCCGTGTAGGGTCGGCGATCTTTGGCCCCAGGATCAAGCAACCATGAGTGTGATCAAACTGGAGAATATTGCCGTGATCGGGAATGAGCTTGCCTTGGCCTGGAGTGATGGTGGCGAAACTTATCTGGGCTTTGAGCGGCTGCGGCGGGCCTGTCCGTGTGCTGCCTGCCAGGGTGAACCTGATGTGACGGGTAAGGTTTTGGTTCCCAAGGTCGTTCACACGGCGAAGAGTTTTGAGCTTAAGCGGCATCAGATTGTCGGTGGCTATGCGATCCAGTTTTTCTGGGCGGATGGGCATGGCACCGGGATTTACTCCTTTGATTTTTTGAGGAGGCTTGGTGAGAGTCCATAGTTGATCGGGTCCAAAAAAAACGAGCCACCACAGTGGCTCGCGTCGATCACGGAGTGATAATTCGTGGTGCTCAATTCACTGAAGGGCGACTTGCACCAAGCGCTTGATGCCGTTTTCGGCTTTCGCGCTCAGAGGGTGAAGGTGCCGGGCCTTGTAAAACCATGAGAGGGCTGAGCCGAGGTTTCCGCTGTTCTCGTGTTTCTTGGCATTGTTCAGAGCGATGGTGAAATCAGCCACTTTCGGAGCCAGCTTGGTCATGAACTGGTTCAAGTCGGGATCGTCCGGAAAGCGTTCGTGCACTTCCGAGAGCTCCTCCCAGGCTGCGTAGTTTTGGCCGATGTTGGACATCTTTTCAGCACCTTTGACGGCGGTTTCAATGGCGGTGATATTGTCCATGACCTGACGAAATTTGGCAGTGCGATCGGCATCGCCATCGATGCTGGGGCCGAATTCAAAGCGGCGTCGGAAGACTTCGCGGTAGTTCTTCTCGGCGAAGAGGCGGTCGAAGTCATTGCGCAGCTGGATGAGGGAACCGCCGGCATTGACGAGTCGATCGAACTCCGCGAGCCTGGGGTTTTGGGGCCAGATTTCCATCGCTTTGCGAATTTCCCCCTGGGCCTTTTCTATGTCTTTGGCCGCGAGGTGATTCTTGGCCATCATGATGTGCATGTCACTGGCGCGCGTGAAGGTGGCAACGGCGGCTTCAGCCTTGGTGGCATCAAAGTCTCCGGCCTTTCCTCTGAGCTCGTTGATTTGCTCGGTGGCCTTTGCGTAGTCTTTGGAGTCGATGGCGTTGAGTAGAACATTGGAACCACGGACGAACTCGAGGACTTTGCGTTTTTTTTCGCGTTCAAGAGTGTTGATGGAGGGCATAAATTCTCCAACGAGGTAAGCTTCGGCGAGCCGCTTGGAGGCTGACTCCAGTTCGCCGCGTTCGACGAGGAACTTGAAAACTTCAACTCCCTTGTCGACATCGCGGATGGCTTCGTGGGCGAGTGAGTCGAGGGTGGAAACAGTCGGGCTGACACCAAGGCTTTCGCTGAAGACCTTGTTAATGTCCGAGTCCTGGTCGATATATAGGGTGCCGTCCCCTTCCGTCCAGATCTGGTTGTAGAAACGGGAAGCCATGATGACGTGCTTGAAGCGACGCTGGGCGAAGAACTGCACCATCAAGGCCTGGTATTGCACCTTGGAGAGCTCATTTTTGACTTTTTGTTCCAGCTCGCGGGTCTTTTTCTGAGCTTCAATCTCAGCGATCCGGCGGACGTGCTCGGCGTATGCGAGTGATTGTGCTCCGCGTCCGATTTGCTGGGCTTGTTCGGTTTGTTCCTGATTTTCGCCGCTGGCGGGACGGGAGTTTCCGACATTCGGGTCTCGTTCGGTGCGGGCCTTCCAGTCGGCATCAAGGATCGCTTTCTTTTTTTCCTGCTCCATGCGGGCGAGGAGTTCCTTGGAACGGTTGTCTGCCTTTCGGGAGAGGATGGCGGTGTAAATGGCGTTACTCAGGGAGTCGCAAAGCTTGGCATCGCCGGGGTAGGTGGATGCTTTTGGGAGAAGGGCGACAGCGTCAAGGAAGACCGGGCCACCCTTGCGATGAGGCGATAGGAGATTGAGAATCTCATCAATGGTATCGCGGTATTCCTGCGCGGCGGAGGTGGCTTCCTCGGGCTCGTTGAGGTATTTTTCAAACCGAGCGGCGACGAGGCGGTTGTTGCTGGCGGCCCAGGTTTTACCGTTCCAGGAGATTGTGTCGTTGGTGGGGTCAAAGAAGCCTACTTCATTACCGAGAAGCCCACCATTGGCGTTATTGCTGCCACCGGATGACTGGTTGTTATTTGAACGAACGACTGTGTCGTTGGGAGTGGAGTTTGAATTATTGGTGGGAGCAGGGGGAGTGTAGACCTGCCCGAGTGCAGGGAGGACGATTGAGAGGGTGAGTAGGGTGTTTTTCATAACGTTGCAAGGTAAGTCTTAGTTCTATTTTAGAGTTGTTTTACGTCCTCCGCAACCGCGAGACCGACGGTGTTGAACTCAATGAGGAAGGTGTATTCGGTTTGTTGGTTGAGGTTTCTGCCCTGAAAGTTTTGCGGGATTATGATGGGTAGGAATTTCGGGTTGGTTTCCTCGCCGAGTTGGATGGTGACGATTTGCCCGTTTGATTCAATCTTCCGATCGATTAGCTTGCCCGTAACCTGATAGCGGTTCCCTGAGAGGCTGCGGCTGTTACCGAGAGCTTGTTCGATATCCAATTCCGGAGCATCGAAGCCGGATGGCTTCCTGTTTAGAAACCAATAGCCTCCTCCAAAGACGAGGAGAAGAAAGACAGCCCCGATGATAAGAGCCTGGGTATTGACGCCTGAGCTAGC
>JAURPJ010000133.1 GCA_030835305.1 Verrucomicrobiota bacterium
AGAATTGGAAGCGCTTGCGGGCGCCGGGCTGTCCGGGCTTTTTGCGCTCCTTGGCCCGTGGGTCCCGGCGAAGGAGGCCTGCGGCTTTGAGGGCCGGACGAAGCTCGGGATCGTGGGTGATCAGGGCACGGGCGATGGCCAGTTTGATGGCATCGGCTTGTCCGTGAAGTCCTCCGCTGCGTGAAACAGCTTTGACATCAAACTTGTTCCTCAGGTTTGTGACCTGAAGAGGTTCTAGGAGTTGACCCTGCAAGGTGAGGGTGGTGAGGACGTCCTCGAAAGGTTCGCCGTTAATTGTGATTTCTCCGGTTCCAGCGGTCAGCCAGACGCGGGCAACGGCGGTCTTGCGACGTCCGGTTGCGGTAAAAGTTTCGCTCATGGTATTTTAGTAATGAGTAAATGTTTAGAGAGTGACGGGCTGTGGCTCCTGGGCTTCGTGCGGGTGTTCTTCACCGGCGTAAACCTTGAGCTTTTTCATCTGGGCGGCACCAAGCTTATTTTTTGGGACCATGCCTTTGACGGCCCATTCAAGGATGAGCTCGGGACGACGCTTACGGACTTTGTTGGGAGTTTCGATGGTCTGGCCGCCAACATAACCGGAGTGGCGGGCGTAGATCTTATGCTGCTCCTTGCTGCCGCTGAACTTGGCATACTCGGCGTTGATGATGACAACGAAGTCACCGGTATCGATGTGAGGCGTAAAAATCGCCTTGTGCTTTCCGCGAAGGAGACGGGCTGCCTCCACGGCGACTTTTCCGACGATCTGGTCCTTGGCATCAATGACGTGCCATGAACGCTCGACGTCAGCTGGTTTTGCTGAAAACGTTTTCATTGTTTTACTGGGTTCCGTTGGGCTCGCCAGGGAATCCGGCGCGCTTTAAGGGACGCGAAAGCTAGGAGGCTCGGAGTGAGGTGTCAACGCAATTATCAGGAAAGCGGAGCTTGCGAAATCCGACCAAAGCGTTCAGAAATCGCCGCGTGCGGGACCTCCTCAAAAATCCACTCTGGAATGCCCGGTCAATCGGTCGACCGATGCCGGATACGACTCATGCCTGTGCTGTTTCCCTGCCAACCTGGGACTCTGTGATCGGTTACGAGGAGGGCCGGGACCGGGTGATAAAGAAGCTGGAGGCCGGATATCCCCGCTTTTTTCTTCATCCACTCGTGAAGCGGGTTTTTGCGAAGGCAACCGAGGAAATCGCAGAAACAGGAAAGCGGGCTATTGTTTTCCCTCATAAAAGAGCAGCGCAGGGAGCCCAGCGATACGTTGAGCGAAAGTTGGCGGTGGCGACGCGGATCGCATCCTATGAGGAGGGGATGCAGGCATTAATTGTTCCGGAGACGGCGATTGGAGTGGCGATGGAGTATTGGAGGTTTTCAGGTGAAATCATTAGCAGCCGTCGGGCGGAAGATCTCCTTCAGGAGCGCGAGCCCGAGGGGGGGTCAGTGGTGATGTTGAAGCAACAGTTGTCGGAATTTTCCGGTGCAGCGCTGGATGATCACTATTTTTTTGAAAGCGGGATGTCTGGAATTTTCGCGGCTTATCGGGCGGTTATGAATCTTTTCCCGAGCAAGAAAACCCTGCAGCTAGAGTTTCCCTATGTTGATGCCCTGAAGGTGCAGGAGCGATTTGGAAACGGTGTGGTGTTTCTTTATGATGCGGATGGGGAAGATCTTGATGCAGCGGTGCGACGAATTCAGGAGGGGGAGTTTGCGGCTGTTTTTTGCGAAGTTCCCAGCAATCCGCTTTTGCGAACAATCAACCTTCCCCGGATTTCGGAGGCTTGTCGCCAGGGCGGGGTGCCACTGGTCGTGGACGATACCGTGGCGAGTTCGATCAATCTGGAGGTTTTGAAGTATGCCGACCTTGTGACGACGAGCCTGACGAAGTGGATTTCCGGAGTAGGCGATGTGATGGGCGGAATGCTCACGCTCAATGAAGACTCACCCTGGATCACCGAATTCCGCTCGTTTCTGGGCGAAGATACGGAGGGAGTGTCACGACTTTACAGCGGGGACTGCCGGGTTCTCAGCTCGAATATCAAGGGTTTTCGCAAGCGCGTTGAAAAATCAAATGAGAATGGCGAGTTGATCGCTGATTATCTCCATGAACATCCGGCGATTGGACGGGTCTGGTATCCCAAGTTTAACACGCCTCACGAATACCGCCTGATTCGTCGGGAGAACGGGGGATACGGCGGGTTGGTTTCGTTTACGCTAAAGCAGCCGCGCAAGATGCCAAAGGTTTACGATGCACTGGAGCTTTGCAAAGGGCCGAGCCTCGGAACGGAGTTCACCCTGGCCAGCCCTTACACGATGCTGGCGCACTACTTCGAACTCGATTGGGCGGAGGCTTGCGGAGTTTCGCCGAACCTGCTGCGTTTGTCGGTGGGCAACGAGGATGGGGAGATCATCATCGGGGCCCTCGCCCGTGCCCTTGATCTTGCTTAAACCAGACCATCGCGCTTCGCCTGCTTCCAGTAAGCGTATTCGGAGCGATTAAAATCGACGTATTCCGGTGAAAGGTCGGAGGCGTAAATCCGGTGGTCAGCGTCTCCGATCCCCAGATCAATAATGATTTTGAATTCCGGTTTGCTCACGATGTTTCGGAGGACTTCGGGGTTTGTTTTTGCCTGTAAGCCACCTTTGCATGCAGGCTTGGAGTCATAATAAATATCGACCAACTCTTCGCGGATACTCGCTCCGGAGTAGCCGACGGCATGGATGAGCCGACCCCAGTTTGGGTCCTCGCCATTCCACGATGATTTTACCAAGGCAGAGTTGGCGACAGCTTGGGCCACCTTTTTGGCGTCGGAAGGATTTCGGGCCCCCTTGACTTCAAGAGTGACAAACTTGGTGACACGCTCGCCATCCCGCACAATGGCTTTGGCCAGCTTGTTCATGACAAACTCGAGGGCATGGCTGAAGTCCCGGCACTCTTTTGTTCCCCGCCGGATCGTTTTATTTTCCGCGGCACCGTTGGCGAGGACAATGACCGAGTCATTTGTGGACGTGTCTCCATCAATGGTGATCCGGTTAAAGGTATTCTCGACGCCATTTCCAATGGCTTCCTTCAGGCAACCTTTTCCAATATTGGCGTCGGTAGTGATGAAGCAAAGCATGGTCGCCATGTTGGGATTGATCATGCCAGCTCCTTTGGCACAACCTCCGATCCGAACCCGCTTGCCGTGGAGCTCGAATGAGATGGCAAATTCCTTCTCGTGGGTGTCACTGGTGATGATGGCACGGGCGACGTTGTTTCCGTTTTTTGGTCCTAGGCCGCGCACCAGATCCTCGTATCTCGACTCGATTCGCATCATGGGCATTGGAAGTCCGATGACTCCTGTGGAGCAAACGCCGACTTCACGTTGTCTGAGTTCAAGAAGCTTGGCGGTTTCCCTCGCCATAGTTTTGGCGTCCTGCATGCCGGTGGGCCCGGTGCAGGCGTTCGCGTTTCCGCTATTGGTAATGATCGCCCGCAGGCTTTCGGCCCGGAGGTGGCTTTGGGACACGCGCACCGGAGCGGCTTTGACACGGTTTTGGGTAAACATCCCGGCGCTTAAGCAATCTCTTTCGGAAAAAATGAGCGAGAGATCAAGACGGTCTGATTTCGGATCCTTGATGCCACATGAGACTGCGCTCCCGTGGAAGTCGCGGGCGGCGCATACACCACCTTTGATTCGTGTGTAGGGAAGATCCATGGGGGGAAGAGATTGTGCGATGGTTAGAGGTTTTGCAATCCGTCAGTTGGACTATTTCCGACCAAGAGATTGAAGCTCTGGATGGCCTGCCCAGCAGCTCCTTTGCCAAGATTATCTTCGGTGCTTTGAATGATTACGCGTCCGGTGCGAGGATCGTGGTGCCAACCAATATCGACGTAGTTTGTTCCGGTCACGTGTTTTGTGTCTGGTGAGACTCCGGGTCCGCGAAGGCGTATAAAGGGGGCGTCTTGATAAGCCTTTTCAAGAGCAGCTCCGACATGATCGAAATCGCCGTTCAGTTTGGCAAAAGTTGTGGTGCAGATTCCGGCTGTCACCGGAATGAGGTGGGGAACAAAAGAGATCGTTACTTCTACACCAGCGGCCTTTCCGAGTTCCTGTTCGATTTCGGAGAGATGACGGTGGCGGGGAAGACCATAAGATCGGACGCTTTCGTTGACCTCGGCAAAGATAAGCGGGAGGTCTGCTTTACGACCGGCGCCGCTCACTCCGCTCATGGAGGAGACGGCGATGGATGAGTGCTCAATGAGTCCCTCTTTTAACAGTGGAATGAGAGGAAGCATGATCGAGGTTGGGTAGCATCCGGGCGAGGCGACGAGTCGCGCGGCTCTGATTTCAGCTTCGTAAATTTCCGGGAGTCCGAAGACTGCTACGTCGAGGAGCTCGGGTGCAGGGTGAGGGTGATCGTAAAAATCCTGATAGACGGTCGGATCGTCGAGACGAAAATCTGCGCTTAGATCGATGACCTTGAGCCCGCGATCCAGAAGGTCCCGTGCAAAAGAAGCGGCGGCGCCGTGAGGGAGGGCGAGAAAAGCGACTTCCGCGCCTGTGGCTGCAACGGCTTCCATATTTGGTTCCATAAAACAGATGCCAGTTCCGGGGTGGCCTTCGAAACGGGGGAATACGTCGGTCACTTTTTTCCCGGCATTGGCGCGGGAAGTGATGGCGACAACCTCGGCATACGGATGGCAAAAAATGAGCCGGAGGAGCTCAAGCCCCGTGTAGCCGCTGGCTCCGACGATCGCGATTTTGGTAACTCCAGACATCTGGAATGGTTGTGCGATGGAGCTTCCCGTGGGGCAAGCGCGAAAAAGTGGGAATTCCCACCCTTGAATTGTTTGGGGTTTGCGTGCACAACTGAGGGGCCGTCATAATGAAGAGCTTCGCGTCAATGATCTTCACTCTTCTAATAGTTCCAATCCTTGGGGGGGCGGAGCTGGGTGAGGCTGTGAAGCCTCTCCATGAACCGACGATTGAGAATGCCAGGCTTGTGCTGGAGAAGTTGGACTCTCTGGTTGCAGGGGGGGATCCCCGCGTGGTCACTCTTGGGAAAAAGATGCATCGAAGTGTGAAGCGAATTTTCACCAAGGAGCATAAGATGAATGAAGGCCAAAAGGCGGCAGCGGAGCGGGAGGCCAAGGCCAAGCAGTATGATAAGAATGGCCGCGAGTGGCTAAAGCCGAATATCCACGGTCGGGTCAACAAACTGGCGGCATCCGCTGCTTTTCGTGATGCAAGGGAATTGCGCCGCGATTCGCAATGGGCGCAGGAAGAGCATTCAAAGGAGTGGGCGGAGGAAGTTGCTGATTTTGAAAGGATGCTCGGTAATTTAAAATTTTCCAAGGAAGACGAGGCTTTTCTTACCTTGGCGGGGCTCTTGGCAGCGATCGTGAAGCAGACGGATTGGGTTGATCGTCCTTCGCTGAAGTACGATGAATCTAGGATTCAATTCATTCGCAATCTGGTCGTGAATAAAGATAGGTGGTTAACCCTGGCGACACATGCTGACGATGCTGGTGATCTTGAGTTATCCTACGATTTTTACCGTCGTGCCGGAAGTGACCTGGGGAGGTTGCGCGTGGGGGCGAAGTTGGCCGGTCAATTGGCCGCGGAGGGGTATCCCGGGTCCTCGATTAATTTGTGGAAAAGGCTGGGCGAGGTTGGTCGTGCCGGGGAGTTGCAAAAGGAAGAGTCCGATCTTGCTGCCGAGGATTTCAAGCCCTTGGAGGAGCTGGCTTTGAGCCGTAATGTGGCACCGGCTTGTGTCCGGATTTCGACCGTGAATGGTCACGAGACCGGCTTCTTTTACCAGGAGGCTGGTTACGTGATCTCCTGCAAGTGGCTCCTCTTAAACAAGGAGGGGGAGGTGTTACCGGTGACGGTGGCTCTGGAAGATGGACAGAAGTTTGTTGCGAAGGTTCTCGGTGTTTCAAAGGAGCATGACATCGCTGCTTTGAAGATTGGGTATGAGGGGCACGAGTTGCTGCCGCTTGGTGATCGCAAAGATCTTAAACCGGGGCTCGCGCTCAAACTTTTTGGGTTTTCAGGTAAGGAAAGGAATATCGCGGAGGCGGTTCGTTGTACGGTACTTGCACCGATGGATGTCTGGAACAATCAACCAACTTCAAGACTGGCGCTCGATGCAAGTCAGGGGTGCCGGGGCGGGCCGGTGGTTGATCAGCGCGGGCGGGTGTTGGGAATCTTCCTGACCTCAAAAGCTGGAAACGCCCGCGCTCTCGAGGTGGGGGCGATTCATGCCTTTGTGAAGCGGTTTTAGCAGGAGCGGATCCGAGCTCGGGAGAGGTGATTAGTCGACGTCCTTGGAGATGATGTCCTCGAAAGATTTTGGTTCCTTTGGTCCTTCGGTTGCGTTTGCGATGGCGGCGATTCCTTCGTTGGGGCCTTTGAAGAATTCGTTTGTCCGCCTAGGTGGGAAATTCGAGGAGCTTGCCGGAACGGCGAGAAGGCCAAGGAGTGCGAGAGCTTTTTGCATGAAGTGAGAATGATTGAGAATTATTTTCCCCGCATACCTTTCCAGGCTTCGGCCATGCGTTCGCCAAGCGCGATGATGCCTTTCGTTGCAAAGAAGACCGGTTCGTGCGGAAGGTCGGAGGTTTTGACGAACTTGAGGTTGGGGTCGCTTGCGTCAAGGGCTTCGAGGTCGGCGTTGAGGTCGTAGAGTTTTTGGTCGCCGGTGATGCTGGCGGGGAGCATGGGTTGTTCGGTGAGGATCCAGGTGAGGTGTGGAAGGTCGAGGTCCTTACGGGTGGAATTCATCAAGGTTTCGAAGCGGTCGGCGTA
>JAURPJ010000007.1 GCA_030835305.1 Verrucomicrobiota bacterium
CTAGTTTTCGTCTTTCCTCTCCAATGACGGCCAAGGCGTCAAAAAGCGCCATTAAGATCATAAAGAGACACATCAGGGCGAGAAATCCCCAGAAAATCAACATTCGCCAGAGTCCTTGCAAAAGCCACGAATTCAGCGGCCAGTTCCCCAGCGTGAAATAGGCCACGATAACCACGAGCAAACCGGTGATGAAACGACGTCGTTTGGCCCGATCTCCGAGCGTGACCGTAGCAATTGCGAGCGACATCTGCCACCATCCAGAACTCTTCATGGCGCAACGCTAGCGAATCCCGTTTGCCATCGCAACGCAATCGTGCAGACTCCTTCCTCCCAGCGAACATGCACATCCTGATCATCCACTACCATCTGCGAGCGGGAGGCGTGACGCGGGTGATCGAATCCCAGACCAAAATTCTCCGAAAACAAGGACACCAGGTCAAGATTGCGTCCAGCGGGCCCGAAAAAGACTGGGCCGGTCCAGGGCTCATCCTACCTGAGTTGGATTACCAAACCGAGGGCACCATACCGGTCGAGCGACTTCTCGAGCAAAACGCTGACCTCTGGATCATTCATAATCCGACGCTCGGCCTGAACGTCTCCTACCCGCGGATGATCGAAGCTGCCGCGACTTCCGGAATCTCTATTTTGATGCAGATTCACGATTTCGTGGAGGACGGCCGACCGGCCAATTATCAACTAGTTCAGGGGAATCGCCGACTCTACCCAAACGCACCTCACATTCACTACGCCACCATCAATCGGCGCGATCTCGAGATCCTCAAGCAGGCCGGCATTCCCCAATCTCGCGCACACTTTCTTCCGAATGCCGTCAATCCCCCCACGATCCGGAAGAAGACACCGAAGGAACCCCTGGTTTTATACCCGGTCCGGGGAATTCGCCGAAAAAACCTTGGTGAACTCTGCCTTTTGGCCGCAAACGCACCGCCCAACACCCGCTTTGCAGTAGCGTTGCGCTCCGGCGCGGAGGAGCCCGCGTTTTTACACGACGACTGGGTCCGGTTCTCTGAGGAGGAAAATCTTCCGATTGTTTTCGATGTGGTGGGCAAACATCCGGACTCCTTTGTATCGTGGCTTGAAAAATCAACCCATTTGGTGACCACTTCGATTAACGAAGGCTTCGGCCTCACGTTCCTTGACCCCGCTTTTCTTAATAAGCCTCTCATTGGGCGCGACCTGCCGGAAATCACTTGCGACTTCGTCAACTACGGCACGCTTTATCAATCCATTCCAGTGTCTCTCGAACTCCTGCCGGAGCTGGAGACAGAGTATCGTGAGAAACTTGCGGCCACCATGCTCGCATATGGACGAAAATTGGAGACCGAAGAACTGGATCAAGCTTGGTCCGAATTCTCAGCTGGCGGGACCGTAGACTTTGGGAACCTTCCGGAAGAGTATCAGCGCAGGGTTATTGCAAAAGAATCCCTTCCCGAATTGTCGGACTGGCTCAAAAACGCGCTTCGGCAAGAACCTCAAAACGTAGACACCACACCCTGGACCTTGGGAAGTTACTCCGGGAACTTGAGCAGGGTTGTTTGTTCCCTCCAGACTCCTGGTGAAATCGAGTGGATTCCTCCTGAACGAATTCTCAATCAATTTCTCAGGCCCGAAAAATTTCACTTCCTTCGGTCCAGGCTCACTTCCCGCGATATTCGGCCCACCACCGATTAATCGCAGCCTGGTCGGGCTGTCCGTCTGAAATGACAATCCGATATTTCCAGGAAACCGATTGGTCAGATTGGATCACCAAAGGTTTTTCCTGAATTGGAGTCCAACAGAGAAACACCTTCCCATCCGGCCAGGTTCTTAAGCGTTGGGGAGCATCAAAATTAGCTGGATGCCCCATCATCGTGATAGTGGCATCCCCTTTGGCAGTCGGTCCAAAAATCGCACACCAGTCCGCGCGGGTAGCATGGCTGTCAGCCCGCTTCTTTCCAGTGGAGGTCAGGTAGTCGCTGTTTTCCTTATTCCAGGAATAGGGCCCGCGATAAGCCAGAGGCCCGCCATATCGGTAGGCTGGCAATTCCAAAGTCTCGCTGGAAACGTTCTTTTGGATAAGGTGGTAGTCAATGAAGTTGGCCTCCTCCGTGGCATCTACTGCTATTGATAAAATCTCCCTGAGAATCACAGATTCCTTTTTGTTCGCGCCTTTGTAAGCAAGCTGCTCTTGTTCAACCGCAAATCCACTCGTGTTTTTCTCAAGTAATTTGGAAAAGCGGACCCTCCCACTCTGTCCTCCCAAATTCCAGAAATCCGGTTGGTCCTTGCCGTGTTTCGTTTTCACCCATGCGTGCCAAAGCCCCAGATGGTGCAAGTGGTCATCAGGATGAATTCCGGTGACCACTCCCCCTTTCGGACTCTTGAGCGGATGAATAAAACCACTCCGGCGGTAGACCTTCCTTGCCCCCTCCGGAGGCGGCACTTCTACTTTGTGGTAGGTCAGGATGTCTGTTTCTCCACGCGAAATGATAATGGACCTTTGAGATTCCACGACTTTCACTTCATCAGCCGCAACCAACGAGAACATCAAGATGGGAAAAATAAGTCTCAGAGCCATGACTTTAGAACTTTTACGTCACGCCCGACATGAGCGACAGCATCCATGACAATCTCCTTTGGATAGATTGGAGCCTTTCCCCATTCCATGTGCAGCGACAAAGGCATAGCGCCATGCCCCTTCCTCACCTCATCGAAGGTCTTTTTGTTAACGATTCCGGTATCGAGGGGGACATTCTTGATGCTGGTCGTTCGTTCACCTCCCCATCTCGCATCCTTAACAAAAATTGATCGCACATGCCTCCCCATCGCGGCGAGAGCGGTGGAAAATGACAAACCAGATCCTGCCTTCACATGTCGAAGATCAAACGCGATCGCGGCATGATCCGGATTTACCTTTTCGAACATCATGGCTGCGTCCCAGGCCAGTGAACCGGCATATTTAGCACCGGCGTGGATTTGATACAAAGCCTGCATTCCGATTTCGCGATTCATTGCCTCGATCTCGCGGAGCTTGGCGGTATTCTCCGCAACTTGTGGGAGGAGGGCCTTTTTTAGATCATAGCGAAAGTAATCCATGCGGTAGCGGGTGATCCCATTTGCCTTGAGTAGGCGCAGAAAATTAGCGTTCTCCTCGTTTGCTAAATTCACGTTGCAAGTGGCAATGAGGGCCTTCTGGCCATTTTTTGCCAACGACTTTACCATTCTGGGCACTTCAGATTCAGCATCCTTGGGTTCAACGTGACCTCCACGCCGGATGGTCGCCTCAATACCTTGAACGCCCATTTTAGACAACTCCTCACCCATGCGGTCATAATCGAGGGTCTGAATGGGCTTTTCGAAAATCACGATGGGCCACGATTTTTTATTTCGACTTTGGCCTGCAGCCACGCCTGCTACAACCGATGCCAGCCCGGTTTGGGTGATAAAATGGCGTCTTCTCATCTTCTCCCCATCAAGCCTTCCACAATCTCTGATGACAATCTAAAATCACAAAAACAAATCGAATTACTTTCCCCGCTTTCCTTCCAGACCGACTGACCTATGGTCTCCACATTCATGAAATTATTGTTTCTATTCGCAACCGCGCTCATCCTGCCGCTCACCGCTAATCCGGTCGCTGGCGAGGGATCAGATCTCAAGCCCGATCCCAATACCATCTTCGGTTCGATGGATAATGGCTTCGAATACATTATCTATCCCAATTCGGAGCCTCCGGGCAAGTTCTCGGTCCGCCTTCACATCGCGGCTGGCTCCTTGATGGAAGCCGATGACCAGCGAGGATTGGCGCACTTTCTGGAGCACATGGTCTTCAACGGCTCTAAGAACTTCACTCCAGCCGAGCTCATTCCGCAAATGCAACGGCTCGGTATCCAATTCGGAGCCCACGCCAATGCCTACACTTCCTTCGATGAAACAGTCTATATGCTGGATCTCCCGAATATGGACGAAAAAACGGTGGACCTGACCTTCACCGTCATGCGGGATTTCGCCGACGGGGCCCTTTTGACCAAGGAGGAAATTGACAACGAGCGCGGCGTCATCATTTCAGAAAAGACCTCCCGTGATTCCGTGGGATACCGTATGATGCTGAAGCAATTTGAGTATCTCATCCCGGGGTCACGACTCATGAAGCGCGTGCCCATTGGGACCGAAGAAGTCATCAAAACCGCCCCTCGCGAGCGCTTCACTGACTTTTACAGCCGTTATTATACGCCAAAACGCATGACTTTCGTTGTTGTCGGTGACTTCGACGCCAAGGAAATGGAGAGACGAATCCGTGAAACCTTCATCTCCATGCAAAACCCGGAAAATCCTGGCCAAAATCCGCCCAAGGATATTCCCCCCTCGGGTTTCGGTCTCCGCTCCGAGGTCTTTACGGACAAGGAACTTCCCTCGACCGATATCACCCTATACTCGCTTCGGCCTTACACTCCGAAGCCTGACACCAGCACCAATAGAACAAACCAATACCCGCTCGCCATCGCGAACGGGATCCTAAGCCGTCGGTTTGGCATCCTTGCCAAGGAAGAAGGATCTCCAATTCTCTCAGGATCGGCTAGTCGCAGCGCCTACTTCAACATGATTGAACAAGGAGGAATCGAAGTCACTCCCGCCGAAGGAAAATGGAAAGAGGCCGTGCCCGTCCTCGAACAAGAACTCCGTAAGGCCGTTGAGTTCGGATTTACCGAAGAGGAACTCAAAGAGGTCAAAGCAAACCTCATCAACAGTGCTGAAGAAGCGGTCAAGCGCAAAGACACCCGCCGCTCAAATGGAATTGCCATGCAATTCATCGGAGCGATTGGCGAAAAGAATGTCTTCACCACTCCGGAGACCGATCTGGAGCTTGTGAAGTCGGCCCTTGGGAAAATCACCGCCGAAGACTGCCAAAAGACCTTCAACGAATTTTGGGACACCAAGGATTTATCTCTCGTCCTCACCACGCCCGAAGCTCCGGACTCGGCGGCCGAAGAACTCAAGAAGATCTTCCTCAAGAGCCGCGAGACCGAAGTCGCCGCTCCCACCGAAGAAACTCTGGCTCCATTCGTTTACACTGATTTCGGAAAACCCGGAACCATCGTTCAGGAAAAGGAAATCGAAGACCTTGGAGCCACCCAGCTCATACTTTCGAACAATGTCCGCGTGAACTACAAGCAAACTGATTTCCAAAAGAATTCGATCAGTATCAACGCCAGCTTTGGCTCAGGTCAGCTCACCCAGCCCGATGAAACCCCCGGACTCGACCGCTTCGCTAGTGCAATCTTCGAAGCCGGCGGTCTCGGGAAACATTCGGCCGACGACCTTCAGCGCATACTTGCCGGCAAAAATGTCAGTATTGGTTTTGGAGTTGGCGACGGCAGCTTCGCTCTCTCCGGGCGCACCACCCCCGATGACTTGGAGCTCCAGCTGCAGCTCATGTGTGCTTATCTCACCGATCCGGGTTTTCGTCCTGAGGGTGAACGCATGTTCAAGATGGCTCTGCCAATGCTTTACAACCAGCTCGAGCACTCGATGCAGGGCGCAATGATCAAGGTCGCAAGCCATATGCATGGTGGTGATTTCCGCTTTGAATTTCCCGCCAAAGAAAAGGCCATGACCTACGATAGTGAAATGGTGAAGAACTGGGTCATGCCAGCCTTTAAAGAAGCTCCACTTGAACTCACCTTGGTTGGAGACCTTGATCCGGCTGTTGCGCTCCCCCTTATTCAAAAAACGTTTGGGGCATTGCCCGAGCGCAAAACCGCGAAGCCGAACTATGACGAACGCCGGAAAATCAACTTTCCCGAGCGCCCGGACAGCAAGAAGTTCACCTTCGACTCCAAAATTCCCAATGCCGCTGCCATGGCCGTTTGGAGAATCCCAGCCACCGGAACCGATGTGAAACGCACAAGACGTTTTAACATCCTCGCTTCGATTCTGAGTGATCGGCTTCGCGAAGAGATCCGCGAAAAACTTGGTGGATCCTACAGCCCCCGTGCCGGTGCTTCACCCAGCGAGGAATTGGATATGGGGATGCTTCAAGCAATGGCTCAAGTGAAACCGGAAGAGACCAAGAAGTATGGTGACCTCATGATTTCACTCGCTCACAAAATGGCGACCGATGGAGTCACTCAGGACGAACTCGAGCGTTCGCTCAATCCCATCCAATCCGGACTCAAAGAGAGCCTCCGCGACAATGGATACTGGCTGGGAACGGTTCTCGGCAGCAGCCAGGAAAAGCCATACAAGCTAGATTGGGCACGCACCCGTGACGAGGATTACGGCAAAGTGACAGTTGAAGAACTCAATGCGCTCGCGAAAGAGTTTCTCACCAAAGACAATGCCCTTCTTTACGAATTGATCCCTGATTCGAAGGAAGAATAACGAATGATGTTGTCACCTTTACTCTTTATACTTTTGGGTCTTAGCGGCCCATACGAAGCACGATTGAGGTGGACGATGAAATCCTGAAGAAGGTTATGAAGTTGACCGGCGAGTCCAAGAAAGGGGACTGCCTTTTCCGGGGCGTCCGCGGAGTACGTCAGTATGGAATTGACCTTCTCGATACATTCGAGTGAGTGCCCTCCGTGGGCTGGTGGAAAATAGAATTCGCCAGTGGCACGAGCCCCAAAAAGGCTGCTCAAATCAAGAAATGGTTCGTCCACATCCAGTATCTCGCAAATGACCAAAAGCTCTGCCGCATGGTTTCTGAAAACTACGCCGTGCTGAGCTCGGAGGGACGTCCTATATCGTGGAACGACCTTATGACCGCCACATCACGAAGGAAAAAGAAGTTGGCGTCTGTGTTCACGACATCAATTTCACCATCACGGCCGATATCCTAAAAGAGCTCTTTTGTCATCCAAGGTATCACGGAGAATTTAATCCCGACTAATGATCTGCTTTCAAAGCGCGTCTCACAAGGTCGAGCGCGCGCTGGCTGACTTGCTGTTTGAAGTCACGTCGACTCCGTGGATGCATTTCTCGAAAGGTCTTCACGCCATTCGGTCCTGCAATTCCGAAACAAACAGTGCCGACAGGCTTGTTCACGGCCCCCCCGGACGGCCCCGCGATTCCCGTGATTGAGATCCCGTAGTCCGATCCGCTTGTTCGGCGCGCCCCCTCTGCCATGTCACATGCCACCTCCTGGCTCACCGCCCCGTGGACCGTGAGTGTGTCGCCGGAGACTCCAATCAATTGGGACTTTGCTTCGTTTGAGTAGGTCACAAAGCCATGCGTGAACACGGAACTGGCACCGGAGACATCAGTGATACGACTTGCCACCAGGCCACCGGTGCAACTTTCCGCAGTCGAAAGTGTTTTTCCAAGTCTGGTCAATTCCCGCACGACCACCGTCTCAAGATTAGCCCCGTCCTCTGAAACGAGAAACTCGTCGAACTTGGCCAAAGTCAATTCGCGCCCTTGCTCGATAACAGCATCCGAGCCGATGAGTCGGAGGTCAACCTCCCCCAGCCGTGCGCAGTAGCCCACTTCAAGTCCTTCAATCTTCGCCAACTCGTCGTCCAGTTGATCGTGAAAATCACTCTCCCCGATCCCCACAAATTTCAGCTCGCGAACATTATCAATTTCATCAACTCCGGCGAGCGCCTTGAGTCTCGGAATCACCTCGTCATGAAACATCGGGTAAAGCTCCCTCGGAGGCCCCGGCAGGAGAAAGACCGCGCACTTGGGGTCCCCTCCAAGCCTGGGAGGTGCATAGATTCCCGGCGCGGTTCCATTGTTATTTGGCAGAATATCCGCGCCCACCAGGTTTTGCGCCTGCTTGAGGTTGGCGCGCACCATGGGCTTATTGCGCCTCTCGAAAAATTCACGTAGCGACCGCAGTGCCGCCTCATCCTCAATCATCTCTACTCCCAGAACTTCAGCCAAAGCTTCGCGGGTAATATCGTCGCTTGTCGGCCCCAGACCGCCAGTTACTAAAACCACATCGGAGCGGCTGGTCGTTTCCCGCAAGGAATCAAGAATGGCCTGACCATCAGGCACCGTCATTTGACGCTGAACCCTGAGTCCAAGCTTCACTAACTCCTGCCCCATCCATGTTCCATGGGTGTTGACGGTTGAACCGAGTAATAACTCGGTTCCGGTATTCAGTATCTCAATCCTCATCACGGTCATTCCAGGCCAGTTCCTTGGCATCGCCCCATAAAGATTCAAGAGCATAATGCTCGCGAAATTCTTCATCGAGGACGTGAACCATGACATCGACAAAGTCGAGAACCACCCACCGGCTTGCAGCCTTCCCCTCGGTATACAGGGCGGGATCCGATCCCTTTTCCCGCACGCTTCCCTCAACTTCGCGCACGATCGCCTTCAGATGTGGCAGTGAATTACCCGAACACACCATCATGAAATCGGTGAGTGTTGAAATACCACGCAGATCGAAGATGCGGACATCCTCCGCTTTCAAATCATCGGCAGCTTTCGCACAGGCGAGGGCAAGGTCTTGTCCTTTTAACATGGTATTGAGTGGGGAATTGACAAAAAAACCGGCCTTGGGCCGGTCGTCGTCCGTGAAATGGTGGAGCGTAGCGGATTCGAACCGCTGACCCTCTGCATGCCATGCAGATGCTCTACCAACTGAGCTAACGCCCCCTAACCTTTTCAGGACGGGCGAAGGGATAGGCCCACCCCTGTTCGCTGGCAAGAGAAAAAACGTAAGATCTTCCTCTCCGCAGCTTAGGACTTGAATCGATACGCCACTCGATGGCAGCATCTCTTGTATGAGCTTACTTGCACTCTCGTTTCTAAAAAGCCAGTTCCCGTTATTGGCAGGATCTCTTTTCATGTGGTTTACCCCGGTAAATGTTCAGGCCAAAGCCTTTGAAATGGAGAAGGATGTCGATGTCCAGCAACTCTTAATGGAGGTCGAGGGATTCGAGGCCCAACAGGAAGAGGAGCCTGAGAATTTAAAAAAAGCACTTCCGAGGGAAAAATAGGCGCCGTTACTTCAGCATCTTTTCCCGCATTCCCTCTTCCGGAAAACCACACGCCTCGCTTTTAATGAGGCGTTTTCGGTTTCGAGCAACCCACTGATACCCCCAATTCCGCAAGGTCACGGGCAGGAATGTGAGGAAGCCGGCAATGAACGCACCTACGCCACCGGCATGCCAGAAGGCGCGTCGGGCCGCTTCACTCGCCCGATAAATCACACCCTGCTCGGCAAAGGCCATCGAATCATCGCTCCGATCAATTTCGTAGTTTTTCGCGGTCTCACCCTGCAACGGGGCGAATTTCAAGCGATCCTCTCCGTCAAGGCGATTCAACCACTTCACCGCGCGCTGACAGAGAAGGCAGTCTCCATCAAAAAAGACAATCAGTTCCTCTTCCACGACGGAAGCTTGCCACTTACTCTCGGAAAATTGAAGATCCAAGTCGATGGCCGAACATCAGCGAATCCACGACCTTCCTACTGACCAAAAACCTCGGGAGAAAATGGCCAGACTCGGAGCAGGTGCACTTTCCAACGAGGAACTCCTAGCAATCTTCCTTCGCACCGGAACCAAAGAAGCAAGCGCAATTGAGATTGGACGTCAATTGCTTCGCAAACATGGCGGCCTTATTCCCCTCGCCCGCTTGGATCTCAAAGAACTCTGCAAAGAACACGGGCTGGGGCTCGCTAAAGTCTGTCAACTTCAGGCCGCCTTCGAGCTCGGATCCCGTGCTGCCCGCGATGATTCTTCCGTGGTGACCCTCTCAAATAGCGGGGCGATCTATCACTTTCTCGCCCCACAACTCGCCCACCTCTCCACCGAGAAACTTTGCGTCCTAACCCTTCATGGAAATGGCAGACTGATCCGAATGCGGGAACTTTCCAGCGGATCCACGAATCAAACTGTCGCGTCCATTCCGGAAATCCTTCGCCCCGTCCTCATCGACCAGGCCCCCAACTTCGCCATCGCCCACAATCACCCCTCCGGCGATCCCTATCCCAGCGCTCCGGATAAATCCCTGACTAAAAACCTCGCCCAAGCCGCACAAACCATGGGCCTTTATTTTCTCGACCACGTGATCATCGGTCGGCCCAGCGATGGGTGTCAGGGATACTATTCCTTCGCTGAAGAGGGGCATCTTTAGAACCATGAAAGTTTTCTTAATCATCCTTTTCCTGATCGATCCAGCCTCTTCCAAGACATGGCTGGAATACGACATAAAAGAGAAACCACCAAGAGTAGAAGGCGACCTATTGCGCGACGAAAATTTAAAATTCAACTTCCTTGAGAGGACGATTATTGTTTCCAAGACCAATGCTTCAATCAGCCGCCTAACTTTACAGATTGATGTCCCCCATTTTACCCAAGACTGATGCCCTTGATTCATCCTCAATCTCTCGTTTCCAACTCGGCTATTTTGGCAGATGACGTTGAAGTCGGGCCATTCGCTCTTATCGAAGATGGAGTCACAATAGGGGCCGGTTGCCGCATTGGCTCCCAGGCCAGGATCTGTCGAGGAGTGGCCATGGGAAAGAACAACATCGTTGATCATGGCGCGGTCATCGGCGGAGCTCCCCAGGATCTTTCATTTGATTCAGAGACCCGATCGGGAGTCACGATCGGCAACGACAACACCTTCCGTGAATACGTCACGATCAACCGCAGCACCGCAACAGGCGGCAAGACCATCGTCGGCGATCGTAATTTCCTCATGGCGGTTTCCCATCTCGCCCATGACGTCGTTGTTGGAAATGACAACATCCTCGCCAACAACGTCATGATCGCTGGGCACGTTCGCATCGGAGACAAAATTTTCTTCGGCGGCGGGAGCGCCATCCATCAATACGTTCACGTCGGCGACTTCGCGATGACCCAAGGCAATAGCGGTATGACCCGTGATGTCCCTCCCTACTGTGTCGTCCACAAAATCAACCAACTGTCCGGACTCAATGTCGTCGGACTGCGGCGAGGCGGTTTCACTCGCGAAGAAAGAAAGGAGATCAAGCTTGCCTATTCCCTCGTTCTAAACTCCAAATTCAGCCGCGAAGAAGCTCTCGAGGAAGCTTCCAAAATGGACTTTGGACCGGTGGCCACCAAATTGGTCGCAGCCGTCCGGTCTCCATCTTCCAAGGGAATTCTCACTCGCTGACTTCGTTTTGATTGCAAAAATCAATATTCTTTACTAGCAAGCTGTCACACAGATTTCACTCTTAAACATTATGAGCAAGCGCGTTCTCCTTACCACCACCTCGTTCCAGGACACCCCTGGGACCCACCAGGATCTTTTGAATTCCCAGGACTGGGAGATCGTTCGCGCTCGCGGCCCTCTGTCCGAAATCGAAATGCTTGAACTTGCCGGTGATTTTGATGCCTTTCTTTGCGGGGACGATGCGATCACAGCCGCCGTCATCGACAAGTCACTCCCACGCCTCAAGATCATTTCCAAATATGGAATCGGCCTCGACAAGATTAACGTCGACTACGCGACCGAGAAAAAACTCCCTGTTCTCTTCACTCCTGGGGTGAACCACACCACGGTTGCCGAACATACCTTCGGACTTCTCCTCGGAATCACCAAGGACATCCAATCCAACGCCGCCGCCGTCCAAAATGGCGAATGGGTCGCCGGTTGGAAAAAGCCTGTTGGCAACGAGATCATGGGCAAAACCATTGGAATCCTTGGACTCGGCCGCATCGGGAAAGAGGTCGCCGTGCGTGCCCGTGCCTTTGGTATGGCCATCATTGCCTTCGATCCTTACTTCGACGAATCCTTCGCTTCCGAATACGGAGTAAAATGCTGTGCTGACATGGACGAGGTCCTTCACAATTCAGATGTCGTTTCCCTACACTGCTTCCTCAACGAGGAAACCGAGGACATGATCAATGCCAGCAAAATTGCTGAAATGCGTGATGGGGTCATCGTTCTCAACTGCGCTCGTGGCGAGCTTGTCAACACCAACGATATGGCCGATGCACTCAAGTCCGGCAAGGTTGGTGGATACGGGGCCGACGTCCTCGATGCAGAGCCGCCCGCCCCCGGTCACGTGCTTATTGGTGCTCCCAACTGTATCATCACCAGCCACATTGGATCGCGTACCCATGAGTCGGTCCAACGCCAGGCCAACCGCTGCCTCAACAATGCCATCAATTTCTTCGCAGGAGCCGACGACATCCTCTGCGCCAACGGTGTTCTCTAAATTCAAATACCGAACAACTCATGAGCCTCGACATCAAACCAGCCTCAGAATGCGCCTACGACATTGTCTCGATGGGCGAAATCATGCTCCGTCTCGATCCAGGTGACGGGCGCGTCCGCACCACCCGCCAATTCCAGGCCTGGGAAGGGGGCGGAGAATACAACGTTGCCCGTGGCCTCCGCCGCTGCTTCGGCAAGCGGGCCGCAGTTCTTACCGGGTTCGTAGACAACGAAGTCGGACGTCTCCTCGAGGATCTCGTGCTGCAAGGCGGAGTGGATACCCAGTTCATCAAATGGGCTGACTTCGACGGCCTCGGTGTCGCTGCGCGGAACGGACTCAACTTCACCGAGCGCGGCTTTGGCGTTCGCGCCGCCAAAGGCACATCTGATCGGGGCCACACCGCGGCTTCTCAACTCACCGTTGACGACTTCGACTTCGAGCACATCTTCGGAACTCTCGGCGTGCGATGGTTCCACACCGGCGGTATTTTTGCCGCTCTCTCTGAAGGCAATGCCGCGCTCACCATCGAGGCCTGCAAAATTGCCAAGAAATACGGCACCATCGTTTCCTACGATCTCAACTATCGGCCAAGTCTCTGGAAGTCCATTGGCGGACAAAGCAAAGCCCAGGAAGTGAACCGAGAAATCGCCAGGTATGTCGACGTCATGATTGGCAACGAGGAAGATTTCACGGCCTGCCTCGGCTTTGAAGTTGAAGGAGTCGACGAAGAAAACATCACAGGAATCGACATCTCGAATTTTAAAAAAATGATCGAGAAAGCTGTCGCTGAATTCCCTAATTTTAAGGCCACCGCCACAACTCTTAGAGAAGTTCACACCGCGTCCGACAACGATTGGGCTGCGCTCGCCTGGCACGATGGTCAGTTTCACAACTCGGTCAATCGGGAGCACCTCGAAATCTTTGACCGCGTCGGCGGAGGCGACTCCTTCGCTTCAGGCCTCATTTACGGATTTCTTGAATTTAACGACGCCGCCCAGGCCGTCGAATGGGGTGCTGCCCACGGAGCCCTTGCCATGACAACACCGGGCGACACCACCATGGTCACCAAGGACGAAGTTGGCAAACTTGTCGGAGGAGGGTCGGCCCGCGTGGATCGCTAAAAAGTCCCGAATTCTTCAAGACTGGAGCTGCCTCACCAAGTTGGGCACTCCGGGCTTATTTTGTCCCGCGCCTGCCTTAAGGTTTTCCCATGCTGCGTTCGATCGTCCTTTCCATCTCATTGGTCATCAATTCCTGTTCCTCTAACAGTCCTGTTACCCTTGGAACTCCCACCCTCCCTCCACCAGGGGGGGAGCCGAATATCTTCAAACGATATTCGGCTGAAAAGGACGCAAAAATGATGCCCGGTTGGTCGCGAAATTTCGATATGTCGGGAGTCTCTTTCAATGAACGCATGACTTTGACATTGGTGACACCACGCCACGTTGTCATGGCGTCCCATTACCGTCGGCGTCCCGGGGCGAAAGTCGTGTTCCACAACCGCATGGGAAAGCGGGTTGAACGAACCTTGATTGGCGTAGCTGGAGTTGCTGGCGATGTCGCTGTTGGGCTTCTCGACTCAGATGTCCCCGAAGACCTCAAAGTCTACCCCCTTCCGGCACCGCAGGAAGATTTCACCGACATCGTCGGGCAAACCGTCGTGGTTACGGATCAGAACCGGCGCATCTTTTTTCATGAGGTTTCGCGAGTGGGTCCGACTTCAGTTGGCTTTCGCCATCCGAAGCCCGCCAAACACGGTTGGGGTAAAAATCTGATCAAGGGCGACAGTGGAAATCCTTCTTTTCTCATCAGCGGTGGCGAACTTGTTCTCATCGAGACCCACACCACCGGAGGAGGCGGTTCGGGCCCGTTTTACGGCAGCTCTGGGATTCAGGAAAAACTGGCAGCCGCCATCACCAGATTGGCTACCGGATACCGGCTCCGCTTTAAGTCGCTCTAGCGGCACGACATTCACTTGCGAGATCTCCAAGTGAAACTAACCTCCGGCATGGAATTTACTCCAAAGCCAAACGCGGCTTTGCTCATTGTCGGCCACGGGTCCACCGAGAACCCGGATTCGTCCACGCCCTACTTCGATCATGCCCGCGAGATCCGCCGCCGAAATGTTTTCGGCGAAGTTCACTGCTGCTTTTGGAAAGAAGAACCTTCCATGCGGGAAGCAATCTACATGATCGATGCCGACGAGGTTTATGTCGTGCCAGATTTTATTAGTGAAGGATACTTCACACAGGACGTCATTCCCCGTGAACTTGGCCTCACCGGGCCCACCACCCAGGTTCACGGTAAAACCGTTCACTACTGCGATCCGGTCGGAATCCACCCGTCAATGACTTCGCTCATTCTCCAGCGAACCGATGAAGTGGCGCCGGGAGTCCCGCAGGAAGAATCCACTCTTTTCATTGTGGGTCACGGGACCGGGCTCAACAAGAACTCGACCAAGGCCATCAAGGACCAGGTCGACCACATCAAGACGCTCCCGAACTGCCGCTTTGCCGATGTCATCGACACCTACATGGAAGAGCCTCCATTTATCGCCGATTGGGGGAAGTTGGCAAAAACTCCAAACGCCGTTGTTGTCCCCTTCTTCATCGCCGACGGCCTTCACAGTTATCAGGACATTCCAGTGATGCTGGGCTTCGAAAAGGAGGAAGGCCTCGCCGCCAGCCAGAAGGAGGTGTTCCGCCGCAATCCCTACCATCTTCAGGGCAAAACTCTCTACTACTCAGCGGCCATTGGCACCGAACCCATGATGGCCGATGTTATCCTTGATCAAATCTCAACCTTCGATGCCCAGCATGTCGCTCACTAAAGTTCTCTCGGACGCTCTCGAATCCGGTATCAATCAAATCGGACAACTTCGCATTCTCCGGGATCCACTCCGCCTGCATCACATCGATGACCGTGATCTGGATTCCCTGGAGTTGCACACCGACCCGGACGACGCCCGGGAGATCGGGCTCTACACGCCCGATGGCGGATATCGATTCACCAAGGGCGAGCTCTCTCTCAAAACCGGCTGGATCTTCGAACTAGGTTCAGTTGAAGACCTGCGTCGGACCATTGACTTGTTTTATCCGGCTTCTCTTGGACTTTGGAACGCCTGGAAGAACGATCAAATCCAGATTCAAAACCTTAGAGACAAGCTCAACCGGCAGACCGGGATGTATCGGCACGCCCGTAATGTCTCCGACGAGGGAGCTCAAGAACTTGTGCGATGCCTCTGCGGTCCTTCTAACAAGTGCGTGAAGAAAATTCTCTGGAAAATTGACGACGAAAACCCGCTCGAAGACTCCGAGGCATCTCGCTTCAATGGTCTCGTCGGAGATGTCGATGAGTCCACCGCAATCCCCATGGTCTGTCAGGAAGCCTGCAATTTCTTCGTCGCGCAGGCTCGAAAGAAATCAAAAGAGGAGTTTGAGGCGAAAGACCAGTAGCTTTTCAGCATTGCGTCAGTCGCGGCAGGCGGTCACAATTGCCAGACAATCAAAGCCTACCGTGAAATCTTTAGCTAACATCGCTCTCCCTTTCGTCCTCATCTCTTGTGCCAATCTCGCTGCGGACAGATGGGACGAGGAGGAGAAAGTTTCCACTCCCGCTCCCGAGCAACCACAGGAGCCTGTCGAGGCTCCTGAGCTTCCCGCAGAGGAACCTGATGAAGAGCTGAAGTTAGTGGATCCCAATACGACTTCCGAGCTCATGAAGGACGAGAATAAAAAAACCGTTATCGGACCCGCTCCAGTCGATGTTCCCGCTCCCGAGTCCGATAGCGCGATTGACCTTCAGCCTACCATCCCCGCGCCGCCGGAGGAAGACTAACGCAGAGCGTCCCTGGTTATGGCTCAACAGCGTCCCCGCAAATTCAAGGCGGAACCCTACGAGTGGCACGAAGTTGTCGAACTCGACATCGAAGCTCTTTCAAATCTCGGGGCCGGCATCGCCAAGCCCGATGGCTGGGTCGTTTTTGTCCCATTCGCTCTCCCCGGTGAAAAGGTCCGGGCCAAGGTCTGGCGGAACGAAGGCAATTGTTCGCACGCCGATCTGATCGAGGTTCTTGAGCCCTCGCCCGATCGGATCGCCCCTCACTGTCCACACTTCGGGACTTGTGGCGGGTGCCAATATCAACATCTTCCCTACGACAAGCAACTTGAGTGGAAGACTCGCCAGGTCCATGAGCTTCTTTCCCACATGGTCGGAATTGAGGCCGAGGTTCATCCAACCATCCCCTCACCCAGGCAATGGGGGTATCGTTCAAAGATTACCCCTCACTTCCAGCGCCCAAAACCAGGAGAGGACTTCCCGATCGGCTTTCTTGAGTTTAACCGACGCACCCGTCTCGTGGATGTCTATCACTGCCCGATAGCGATGGACGAAATCAACGAGGCTCTTCAGCCCATCCGGGATGACGTCAGGAGCAGGGCGGCTGAATATAAGAAAGGAGCAACTCTACTCCTTCGCGCAACCGAGAATCGGGTTGAGACCGACCATCGGGCCCCCGTCTCTGAAAAGGTTGGCGACTTGAAGTTCAACTTCCTTGCCGGGGATTTTTTCCAAAATAACCCCTTCATTCTGGAATCGTTCACCAGCCATGCTGCCGAGCAGGCGAAAGGGCCCAACCAAAAGTATCTCCTCGACGCCTATTGTGGTTCCGGACTTTTTGGACTTTCTCTTGCCAAGCATTTTGAGCAAGTTGTCGGGATCGAACTTTCGGAAACTTCCGCTGATTGGGCGCGCCGAAACGCTAAAACAAACGGAATTCAGAACGCGAGTTTCATCGCAGCCTCCGCTGAAAATCTTTTTGCCGACATCACCTTCTCTCCTGAACAAACTTCCGTTCTCATTGATCCTCCGAGGAAAGGTTGCAGCATCGACTTCCTGAGCCAACTCTTTGCCTTCGGGCCAAGCCGCGTCGTTTACGTTTCCTGCAACCCTGCAACTCAAATGCGTGACCTGAAGAGTTTTCTGGAAAAACGATACACAATCGAAAGCATTCAGCCCTTCGACCTCTTCCCGCAGACCCGCCATCTTGAGTGCGTCATTTCCCTGAGCCGATAACAGGATTCAGGGCCAATGGATGTTCGGACCGGCGGAGCAGGACTCGATAAGTGATTAAACCGCGGCCGTGCGAGCATTGATCAGCCAGAGATAGAGACGACGCCGTGAATTCCCAACCCCGAACTTGTCAAAACTTGGTCGATCATACCACGATTTTCATGGCAAAGCGCATGGAAACACCGCAATCCAAACTCAGGTGGCACGGCACGGGAATTAACCGATATGACGCCCGGGCTGCCTTCAAAAGACTTTCGAACCAGACTGCATTGTCGGACGAATAAACCAGAAGCACACTCTGACGGGAATTACTTATCTGCTGATGCGAGGAAGGCTGGAGAGGGCTTCAAGAGCTCGATCAATTTTGTTTAATTCAATGAAAGAACCCAGCGAAAGCCGGACATTCCAGGGTTGCGGTAGTTCAAGGGAGTACATTGCAGGTAGACCCGACTGAGAATGCCGTAATCCTCATCGAGTCGCAGGTCCGTTTCCGGAGGCTCCATGTTTCGCAGATTCAATGACACCGTTGGTGTTCGGTTCCCGGCATCACCACCTTCAAAAACATCTATTCCGTCCATTCTCCGCAAACCACCAAGCAGTCGCCGGCTGAGTTCTTCTTCCCGGCGGCGAATCGTGTCTACTGTTTGGCCGAAAATACATCGGACCCCAGCCTAAAGCCCGGCCAATCGACCAAGCGTTGTCTTTCAATCATTAAGATTATTCAACTCGAAAAAATCTATTTGAAGATGACCCAAAAAAGCCGCTTAGGTTTCCCAAAGCGGCTTTGAAGGCTTTCTTTCCAGTGAGGATTAATCCTCTTCGGACGGGCTCCACTCCTCGGAGTCGTTATTGCTGGTGGCAAGGTTGAACGCTTGCTCCAGACCAACGAGGTCGCTGGAAGGACGGAGGGTCTCGAAGGACGC
Source organism: Verrucomicrobiota bacterium (assembly GCA_030835305.1). Taxonomy (GTDB): domain Bacteria; phylum Verrucomicrobiota; class Verrucomicrobiia; order Verrucomicrobiales; family Akkermansiaceae; genus SW10. The sequence goes on from JAURPJ010000007.1 coordinate 18,136, forward strand.
GCTCTCTTTCTCAAGTTGATCGTCAGAGTATGCAACGGCCTTGATGGAGAGACCAATGCGGCGCTCGATTTTGTCAACCTTGATGACCCGGGCCTCGACTTCGTCGCTAACTTTGAGAACATCCTTAACCCGTTCTACGTGCTCCTCGCTCAGCTGCGAGATGTGGATGAGGCCATCGATGTCACCATCCAGGCTGACGAATGCTCCGAAGGAAGCAATCTTGGCAACCGTTCCGGTGACCTTGTCACCCACCTTAAATTTGCTGTCGATATCGGACCATGGGTCATTGTCGAGCTGCTTTATGCCGAGAGAAACACGCTGGTTCTCCTTGTCGATGCTAAGAACAACAGCTTCGACTTCGTCGTTCTTCTTGAGCATCTCGGAAGGATGATTGATCTTGCGGGTCCAGCTGAGGTCGGACACGTGGATCATCCCGTCGATTCCCTCTTCGAGGCCGACGAAGGCACCATAAGCGGTGAGGTTGCGTACCTCACCCTTGATCTCCTTGCCGATTGGGTAACGGGCTTCGATCTCGGACCATGGATTCTCCTCAAGCTGACGAACACCAAGGGAGATTTTCTGCTCCTCGGTAGAAATACCAAGAACGACCGCTTTGATCTCTTGATCAAGTTCCAGCACATCGCTGGGGCGCGTGATGCGTTTGACCCAGGAAAGCTCGGACACGTGAACGAGTCCTTCGACCCCCTTTTCGATTTCGATGAAGGCCCCGTATGGGAGAAGCTTGGTGACATTTCCAGAGACCTCGGCTCCGATTGGGAAGCGAGCTTCAATGTCGGCCCATGGGTTGTCGGTCATCTGCTTGAGACCAAGTGAGACGCGCTCCTTGTCGCGGTCGACGTCGAGGATCTGAACCTCGAGTTCCTGGCCGATGCGAAGCATCTCGGATGGGTGAGCGATGCGTCCCCAGCTCATATCGGTGATGTGAAGGAGTCCGTCCATACCCTGAAGATCGACGAAAGCACCAAAATCGGTGATGTTCTTGACTTGTCCTACGACCTTGTCACCTACGATGACGGTTTGGAGGAACTTCTGGCGAAGCTCGGCGCGCTCTGCTTCGATGACTTCACGACGGCTAAGAACAAGGTTCTTGCGATCGTCGTTCACCTTCACGATTTTGAATTCGTAAACGTTGCCTACGTATTCCTGAAGGTCGCGTGGAGGAATAATATCGACTTGTGACCCCGGAAGGAAAGCCTCAACGCCGACGTTCACCATTAGGCCGCCTTTGACAGCGCCTTTGACCTTTCCTTTTACAAGACCGCCGGCCTCGTAAACTTGCATGATTTTTTCCCAGTTCTGCTTGTGGGCGGCCTTTTCTTTGGAAAGGACAATCAGTCCTTCGTCATCTTCGAGGCGCTCCAGGAGAACTTCAACTTCGTCTCCGACTTCGATATCTTCATCTTCGAACTCGGAAACCGGGATAGCCCCCTCTGATTTGTATCCAATGTCGACAACGACTACTTGGGGACGGATGTCAAGAATCGTGCCACTGACAATCGATCCTTCTTTAAATTCGCGGAAATGCTCGTCGATGAGAGCCAAAAGCTCTGCATTCTCGGGCTCCGCCACTGCGGTTTCACTCATAACTGTAGGTTAGAATTTGGGTTAGTTTGGTTAATCGTCCAGACGACAGGTGCCCCACTGGAGAAAATGAACATTACGAGGCGCCAACTTGTTCATTCCCGACGAATGACCGCTCTTCGAAAAGAACAAACCACTCACGTTCTCTACTCCCCGGGTGAAGGGTGAATAAAAAATGCGAATGGCACGCTCGTAGGGAGTCGAACCCCAAACCTCCTGATCCGTAGTCAGGCGCTCTATCCAATTGAGCTACGAGCGCTAATTCGCGTCGCGGGACTCTAGAAAGAAAAAAGGATGCGTCAATACTTTAGGAAGAGAATTTCGCCTCCTATTTCAGGAAGGCGAACTAGCGTGCTTGGCCAAGCGCCATCCGAAGAGTAGGCAGATCAGGATCAGGACAAAAATAAGGATCTGCCCCCCCCATCGGGTCTCGGATTTTTGAGTTTTCAATTCCAAATCGAGTTCGAGAGCCTCTTCACCATCAACCTGGATCATGCGGGTGAAGACTAGAGACTCGCCGTGAGCCGGAATCACGGGATCAATCATCTGTCCGACAGGCTCGGCAATCCGCTGGTTACGAACCCACTTGCTCGCAATAGTCTTGTGAACCCGATTCACCTCAGCGTTATTGCCCTGAATGATGTTCTGAAAATCATCCTGCCCCACATTCAGCGACCCGTTGGTAAACACCGGATTAGCACGCATCGCAGCCTGAATTTGATCGTTTTGGCTCTGGGGCACCGCAAGTTCAGCACCCTCGTTGTCCACATAGAGTCGCTGGAGCCTGGTGTTCAAACCGATAATGGCGTTCTGCTTCGCCACATTTTCCATCTTCACACGCACGTCTTCATTGCTCGCTGCATCGAGGTTCCCCTGATCATAGACCTGACCAAGAGCGATATTCCCATTGATTTGATCGCCCGATTTAAAGAACTCTGTCGCTTTGTTCAATCTGCCCAGCGAGATTTGCTCCTTCTCCCGGTAACGGATGCTCACCAGATCGCGATACTGCTTTCTCGACAACTCACCAAGGCTGTTGGTTTTATTGTGATCGAGATCTCCGGTGGAGTCGGACAAGGCGTAACCTTCCGGCAAGGAAATCGTCCAGGAGATATTCTCCAGTGGTTCGCCAATTTTGAAGGCCTGCAGCTTGAGGTTTTTCACGTTTAAGCTGTCAAGTGAGGTTGCGTAGGTGAAACGCACCTTGGCAAAGTCCTTGTTATCTCCAGCGGTATCGCCGGTGACCTGAAAGCGATAGGAATCGCCAACCTGCACCACAAGAACACTTTCCTCATTCACGAGGACTCCGAAAAGTCGGCTCTTCTCAGGCAGAGTCAGTGTCAGCGACCCCCGCTGCAGGGTCTCGATCCCAAGTTCAGCCTGGTTCATCAACTCCCCTCCCGGTGACAGGACCGTAAGAAGCGAACCGCTCACCACACGCATCTTGGACCCCGCAACCACCGAATGACGACTCAGCGAAACCGGAACTCCCCCGCTTTTCTGGGTGCTGCGAAGGAATTGTGCGGGAGCACCACTCCGGTCCAACTGGAAAAGAGCTTTGGGCAAAACTGACCAGTCAACCAGATCCCAATCAGAAACACCAACGGGCTCAAGTCGCAGGCGGGCCCCCGGACGGAGCGCAAGGTAGGTTTCCTGCTGGCGGGCCAAAACCACACGGACGGGATTCACCATTGAAGTGGTTATGGTTTGTTCAAACTCGACCCTCAAAGGAACACTTCCTATCACCCGCCTCTTGAAGCGAATCTGCCAACGATTTTCCTCAATATACACAATATCCCGTACTTCCCCCCCTGATACCCGCACCGTGCGTGCATCAATCTCCGAAAGAATTGGGAGCATCACTTCAAGCTCCTTGATGGAGGCGTGATCGACCTGCAGAATGAGATCGACCCGGGACCTCGAACGTTTCTCGCGAAGCTCCACATCATTGAGGACCTGTGCCGCCAAAGAGGGCTCAAGTTGATCAACGGACAGTGAGAGTTCCCAGGACTTCTGCAAAAGACGGAAAGCCAATGAGCCTGGTTGCGAGCCGCCCACGGAGCGGGGATCAAGGGCGGACAAGTCCTTACGGGTGGCGACGCTCAGCTGAATCCCCCGGCCGGGAACAACCACCAGTTGCCCTGACTGGCGGCTGGCTTCGTGCAAGGCCACTTTTGGAACGAACCATTTCTTAACCGGAAGCACCGGAGTCGATGCGCTTAGCACGAGAGAGAATTGCTGCGTTCCCATCGTCTTACCATTCAGGTTCATCATGATGGAACGGTTTCCTTCCTCCTCAAGCTCCACCCAGTGATTCAGAGCTGCGCCCGTGAGTGATTCCACTTCAAAGCCTTTCGGCAGGGGGAAACTCAAACGGAAGACCCCCGCACGTGTGATTGCCGCACTGAGCTCCACCGCTAAAACCGTCCGCTCTTCTCCAAAGGAGAGCCGCTGTTTCGAGTCGACCCTTACCTCGGGGGATACCGGAGCCACCTTGATTTTAAGCGAAGCGGCTGCCTCCGAGTAGCGATAGACTTTTTGAAGGGAAGCCAGAAGTTTGCCTTCGCGGTCCCGCGGAATGAGGCTACTGCTAAAGTCAGCCAGATTTACCGGTGACAAACCCTCGGACTCATCACGATCCAGTTGCGCTTCTTTGCCGAACGCCAATGCCAGCATGCCGACTTCACCCGCGGCACCCTGCACTTTCATCGGTGAAAGCGAAACCTCGACCGGCAATTCTGCCAAGGCCCGCTGGGTCTCAACATCAATATAAAATGGACGGGATTGGAACGGAGCCAACTCCACGGTGAGCAACCGTTTCGAGGGGTCAAAGCGCCAGGGCCCGACCAACTTGCTGCTGACATCACTCACGGTAAAACCTTCGGGAACCGTCAGAACGAGTTGTTTCACCTGTCCTTGGGCCGGACGAATTTTAATCCGGTGGCGACCATCCACGACGCCCGGACCCGGCACGAACAAGTCATCAACCTCGGTAAAGAAGCGGGAAGCCTCCGCCGCAACATCCCGGGCCTTGGGGCTCAGGATCACCCGGGCATTCTCCTCCGGAGCCAGCCACAAGCGGGCTGAGCTGCCCTTCCCTCCGAGCGTCTTCGTTCGAACAGCCGAACTGCTGTCGATGGACCACCCGGCGGCCTCGTAGGAAATCGAGAGCTTTCGCACGGCCGCAAGACCGGTCAGAACCGGCACGCCTTTGGTCACCAGGCCGGCCGGGGCCTGATAAGCGAAGGTCGCCTTGAATTTGCCGTCAGCGGTTGGGATCACCAGATAGTTTCCACCCTCGGTCACCACGCGGAGGTTCTCGCCCTCGAAGCGGGTCAAGGTTGCCGGAGCCTGAACGAGAAGGAACCGTTCACCCGCCTTTCCGCTGACCTGAATATTGCCTTCAGATGAGAGGCGCCGACCTTTAATTTCCCACATTTCCTCGATCAAGTCACCAGCTTTGATCACATCAGTCCCTTGTTCCTGGGCCTCAGCTGAAATCGATCCGAATGCTGTAAAGAGCCCAATTAAAAGAAGTGCGGTTGCCGCACCTTTGGGGCCAGGTGTCGGCCCGGGTTCAGGCCCGTCGGCTTCCTCATCCGAACCATCGTCTATTTCGAAGTCGTCCTCTTCACGAGTAAATACTTCCTTCCACACATCAAGACAACGTCGTGCTGCAAACCACCACAGCATCAGGATGACAATTCCGAGGCCGGAGAAAAACCATCCCGCCCCGCCAACTTGCGACAAAGATCCATAAGAAAATCCAAAAGCAGCGACTACCAGCAAAAGATCATGCTTCGCTCTCCAATTGAAGGCCAGAACCACCAAGACGAAGGAAGCAACGATCACTAATAGCCCCGGATGAGAGGCATTCAGTAGTCCCTTTTCCACATGAGAAACGGTGATTCCCAGAAGAGTGTCGGGAGCTTTTACCGGAGCGTTGTATTCCAGAACATCGGGCAATTCGACATGTTGTTGGGAACCCTGACTCGCAAGATGAAATGCTCCTGCTGCCGCGAACAATACCAGGGCGGCCCCAATCATGGACACCCCGGCCCTGATTCGCATGATCAAACTGCCAAGGATCCAGGCTAACACGAGTATTCCAAAGCTCAAGAGTGCCTTGTTTTCGATCCAGCTGAATCCGTCTTCGAGAGTAAAGATGGTTGAGAGATTCAACCCCGTGGCGATCTCGGGTTTGAGTTGGTATCCGGTATCCGGCGTCACCTCCCAACGTGTCATCAACTGGGTCGTATCATGAAGCATCGGCGTCAAAAGACGCACCCCTGCGCTCCCCTCTTTCCCTTCCTTACTTGAGTGGACGGTGACTTTCACCGGAAGGTTTGGCGAAACCGAGTCAGGTAGCGGAATCAGGAAAAGATCTCCGGCTGCCCGCAAAGTGACCTGTTTTCCGTTCACAGAGACGTCCCGAATCTTGAGCCCCTCGGGCGCCGATAATTTGAGCTCTTGTCCATTGCGGGTTCGCACATCAAAGTTGGAAACAGTGACCACGCCGCCATCCCGGGCAATACGGCTTTCGATCTCGGCATACTCCACGACCTGGCGGGCGGTCTCACCCCGCTCAAACCATGATACTCCGGCGACCAGCTCAAAGGGTCGAAGTTGATATTGCCATGCCTTCAATGTTGGAGCATTCGACATGAGCTGGTATTCCGCAGGCAACTCCAGCGGATCGAGTTGCTGCAGCTTTTTGTCTCCATTTATTTCGGTCAACTCGACTTGCCCGGGACTCACCACCTGAATGAATCCCCGTTCGGCTTGCACCTCTTCCGCAGTGACCCCGCCGAGAGCGATCGCTTCCCCCGCATTCTGCTCATAGGTCACCAGCAACTGGTAGGCCCCCATGACCGGACGATGAAGAGGCACAATCAACACCCCCTCCGTGTTCCGATAGTCACGGATATCCTGACCATCGACGCCGAGATTCTCGACTTCCGCCGGCACTGTCAGTTTCCACTCGCTCACCGGAGCTCCGGTTACGAAATAGTTGAGCAGCACCGAGACATAAGCAGTTCCTTCTTGAAGTGAGTAAAAATGGTAGCAGTCCACCTGCACGTTCTGGCTGAGCGCCACCACTTTCATCCCAGCGCTCCATTTGTCCGAACGAATCCGAAATGCTTGCTGCAAATTGGGTCCTCGTGTCAGCAGTCGGGCCAGCGGCATTTCCGCAAGACCTTCAACCTTGTCCGGATTCACCCGGAACCCGGGTGCAGCACTCACTCCAAGCTCCCCGCCAACCACCGTGCTGACAGGGTATTCGAACGAAGGCAGGTCCCATGCACCGGCTTTGGCTGGCTCATTCTTTTCCAGGTGAACCTTCACCAGTCGTCGACCGGAAACCTCTTTGCCAAAAATGACCTTGAGTCGGCGCATTCCCTTCTCCGGATCACTCACTACATAGTCGGAAACATCAGCACCGGTCAGGGAGACCACCGAGTAATCCGAGGGGCCATAGAATTCCCACTCGCGAATGCCTGCTTCACGAATTTCCAGTTCAAGATCGGCGCGCAAAACACGATCAGTCTCGGTCAACTCGTATACGAGATTCTGGGATACAGTGATCTCAGGTTTTACTCGTTCGGCGGAAACCGAAAACGAACGATTGGCCGAAGGATAACGATAATGAAAAACCTGCCGAATCGTCTCAGGGAGCTGGGTCGCCTCGGGGTATTGATCCGGCGAGAGTTGGGTCAGGCCGGTCGGATTCATCACTTCAATCCGAACCGCACCGCGATTGTAAACCCGGAAAAATCCGGAGTGACGCACCGCACCGACCGGAGTGAGACGAAGAGGTTCGGTCTTCACGGGGAGGGCGTCGACTGCCGACTGTGACCGAACGATGAAAGAAGCCTCCTTGGACACCGGGCGACTGAGAACGATTTCCAGAACCCGCTTCTCTGTGACCTGCCAGCTGAGAACATTCTCGCCCTCCACAGCGAGAACCTCACCGGCCCCGGCAAGCTGCACATTGAGAGACGGAAGTGATCCCTGCAGAGTCTTAACCGTCAGCGAGGTCATCTGACGAAGCAATCCTGCTCCAATCGAGATTTCACCCATCGCTTCACTGGTGAAGAACAATTTTCCGTCGCTCGTTTTTCGTTCCGGCTGCCACGCAAACAAACACTTGCCGGTTGCCGGGAGAAAAGCGGCATGCCCGCTCTCATTTGCCATCGGACTCACTGGAAGCGCTGCATCAAATACAGCGGTTGGATTGATCCCCTTGAGGGTGATCGGAACCACCGCGCCACTCGGCACAAAGAAGTCGATCTTCTTCCAATCTCCGGCTGTCTGCACAGGCGTCACAAAGGACAAATCGATCGGGTAAACCCCGTTTTTTTGAAACTCAATCTGGTATCCTTCGTCGGAAAGCTTGAGGCGGTAATCAGCCGTCGCCACCGCTTCAACGGGCGCGGCACGCCCTCGAAGAACGGTGAGGGAGACGGGCTCCTTGCTCGTGACATAAGCGGCTCCAATCAATCGAAACGAGGCCGAACCCTCTTCTGAAATCACCTCGCCGACGAGTTGGATGTCACGAAGCTCGACCGGAGCAGGTTGGGCCGCGGAAAGAGAAATACCCGCAGAAATCACAGCACGCTCGGCTGCTGAAAGCTGATCGGTGCCAGCAGCGCTTTTAAGCGTCACCAAACCCTCTGCAGTGAGCAGTTGATGACGCAGACCTTCAGCCGAAGCCACTGAATAGGTGGCTGCGAATCCACTCGCAGCAGCCGGCCCAAAAGTCGAAATGGCATGCGAGCCGGGGATTTCGATCGGGCTTCGTTTGAACTGCACCACGAAACCCAGCTGTCTCGTCTTGGGATCCTTTGGGATGAAGTCGAGAAAGCGGAGTTCCCCTTCCTGCCGTAATGACCAGCTCTTTAAGTCCTCTCCCTTCACCGAAAGGATGGGAGCATTTCCAAGAACCTCAACGGACAAGCGATCCGCTCCACCCTGCATTACTTCAAATCTAAGATCTGCCGTTTCAATCAATTCTTCGCTTGAAAACGTTGCCGCTGAATTCACCTTGGTCACATAGAACAACTTGGGCTTGGGTGCTGGTGCCGGAGCTTCGATCACGATGCGGTGATCCACTTTCTCTGACTTCACTTTCGCCTTTTCGACCTTGGGCGGAGTTTCTTCAGGAATGGGGGCAGATGTTTCCACCTCCTGCGCCGTGAGCCAAGAACTGAGAATTAGAGTGAGGGCGTAATGGATTTTCATGAGATTTTAAAAAGGAGTGGCGCTCTCCAGAGCGATAAAAGTGATAGCATGGACGCTTGGGGATCCGTCCTTCCGTGATTTAGTCACCAGCTTGCTGAAGCATGGTTTGAAATTCGTTGAAACGGGCTTGATGGGCGAAGCTTGGTTTCAGGACCTGCGTCTCCTGACGTAGTCGCTTGAGTTCCACCCGATCCCCGACCGGGCTACCCTTGAGTTTCTCGGCAAAGAGCGCGGCGACGCTGGCGAGGCGTAACCTTGGATCAGCCTTCGAGAAAAACGCAACTTCAGCCTGATAAGGAATCGTCCAGGTTCGCTCGACCATTTGATTGCTGGAGATATCGAAAAACCGAACCGAAATCGTTCCAATATCTCCACGACCTTCTGGCATTGGTTCGAAGTGATAAAGAGCAACTCCGCTTTCCTCGGCTGCCATTTCAGCGGCGTCGACAGAATCGTTTCGAAAATCCTCTTTCTTCAACTTGTGCTTCTCAAACCCATAGATTTTGAAGGTCGAGACCCGGTCCGGATTGAAGAGGACCTGCACCTTCACGTTCTTGGCAGCCGGACGAAGAGCTCCCGCGATCTGTCGGGCAAAGCCATCGTCGGCATCTTCGGGGCGATCCAGAAAATAATAACGGCCGTCCCCTTGTTTGGTAAGAGAACTCAACACGTCATCATTGAGTCCATCCGCCCCAACACCACAGGCATCGAAGGCAATGTCAGCGCGTCGCATCGACTCCACTTGTTTTGCAAGATTCACGGGCTTGGCGTCACCCAAATTGGCGGCGCCATCGGTGAGCAAAATGATGCGATTCTGCGCACCCTTCACGAACTGCTGTTTGGCCAACTGCAAACCGGTCGAAAGAGCTCCCTCAAGATTCGTTCCACCTTCGGTGAGCGGATTCGCGACAAAGCCTGCAAGCTTCGCGACTTCATTCCCCTTCACCCGCTCCGCCAAGAGCCGCGTTGTTCTGGCAAAGCCCACGAGCGTGACTTCGTCATTGGGATTCAATTGCGCGGCGAGCAGGGCAAAAGCCTTTTGCACACTCTCGGCCCGGTCGGCCCGCTCCATCGATCCGCTTTGATCAAGGAGTATGGTGAGCCGCAGTGGCGTCGCCGCATTCCGCCCAAGCGAAGCGGTGCTCATGGAAACCCTCATCAGATTTCGCTGCTGCATGAAAGGATGGGAACCCTGCTCGATCTCACAGGAAATCTTCTCGTTCTGCGTCGGCTTGGCGTCGTCGTAGCTGAGCGCATTGACAAACTCTTCCGGGCGAACCTTCGAGGCGTCAGGCCAGGTCCCCTTGCTCAAGGCGGCCTTCGCCAATTTGAAGGAAACATCACTGACATTGAGGGAAAATGTGGAATCCGTTTTCTCTTTTGTTGAGGTTTCAAAGGATGCGACAACAGGCGCTTGCTTGGGGGTAATCGGCTTGCTTTTCGGAGAAATTTTCTTGAGCTTTGCAACTTCTTTCGCCGAGCCCATGTCTTCTCCCAACAACCACTCTGCTTGGCGCGTTTTCATCTTTTTCTCAGCAAATTTTTCGGCAGCCTCTACGATGCCATTCAACAATTCCAGATTAGTGGAAGTGTTACGGGCGATCAAAATATTGTCATCGCCAAGAAAGCTTGCCGAGGCGTTTTGAGGAAAAGAAATACCCTGCTCTTTAAGAACAGTTTTAAACGATTTCCCATTCGCCGTCGCTTCGCGGATCTCGTGCGCAACCTCGGGAGAGATATCCCATCGACGTTGCTTCACATCCGCATCAGCACCATCGGTGATCGGAAGAAGGATCACCCCATTCTCATCAACCTTGTAACGAAGCTTCGCCTCATCAGCGATATGCTGGAGCGCGATTCGGGCCGGCACATTCTTGAGCTCGAGATTCTTGATCTTATTCCTGGAGAGATCCAGAGAAGCACCAAAACCCTCTTCCCCGTTCGTCGTCAAAGTTCCCGGTGAAACCACCCGAATATCAATCCCTTTCCGGGCTCCGTTCCGGGGTGTGGAGTCCAGTTCACGGGTCCGTGATTCGATGAACTCGATAGCTTCTTTTACGGTCACATTGTCTAGTTTAACCTCTGGGATAATGACTTGGTTGAGCCGGTCGAGGTTTTCATTTGCTTTCACTTGATTGTCAGAAAACTCTCCGTAAAGCGGAATTGCTTCCGCTTCCACCAGACTCAATTGCGCCTGTTTATCTTGATCTTCAACCTCTCCGGCAAAGGGATCTGGATCGACTATTTTTTGATCCTCCTTTGCTGAGAATGGATCCGAATCATCGTCATTCGTCTCGAAAAAATTAGACTGCCCCCCCTTCACCCCAGAGAATGGATCGTTTGCGACGAGACCATCAGCATCTTCGTCCTGAGTGGCGGGAAGCTTCCAAGCCTTATCCACCTTCATCAACATTTCGGCCCGAGTCTGATCATAGGCGGCGCGATACTTGGCGACTGCTGACTCATAGTCGCTATAGGAGTAGGCTTGCCTGCCTCCAATCAAGCGTTTACCTGCAATCTCTACGCCATCCTCGCGCCGCATGATTTCCTGCGCGAGAAGCTCCAGCCCGCCTGTTGACGCTTCCTCGGCGGGCTCCTCTTCGACCTCCCTTCCCCGGGAAATTGATTCAACTGCCTTGCGCTGAGCAATTCCGGGGTGCGACTCATCGCTCTCGATTTCATCAACAGCTACCTGGGCTCTACGTGCTGGCATAGAAACACCACCGGGATTTTGCCCATCGTTTGGAATCGCCAATCCATCAGCCGCGACTCCTCCGTCCACCACACCAGCTTTAGCAGTAAAGCGAGTCCTCGTTGTGGAAAATCCCTCTGAATCTTGGCCGGAATCCCGGTTTACGGACTCCGCGACAGGAGTCGCTGCGGACAAGGGGAAACGGAAACCCAATTTCTTGGCGCTTGCATCAGCTGGTCTGCCACCGGCATCTTCGTCACGTCCATTATTATCCTTTGCCTTACCTTCTGCGAAATCCTTCCCGGCCTTCCGTCCGCTCTCTCTCGTGGTGATTCTGTGATCTTTTTCTCCGAGATCAGAGATCAAACTCTTATTTTTTTCTCGGGACGCCACACTTCTTTCTTCCTCATCAAATCGGAAAGACTCCGACTTGTTGGCATCCGTCAATTCGAAGTCCCAAGTAGCCTCATCATCATTCAACTCGCGTCCCTCCACGACAGCGTCACCAAGAGCCGCGGCGTTGGGACGTGCGAGCGGAAGATTTTCTCCGCCTCCACCAGCAATAACGCCGCCACCAACACCTCCGCCAGATGCGAAACCATCGCCAAAATCAGAAACCGGATCCGGAATAGCAACCGGAGGTGCCGGGACCGCGGCAGGAGAACTTGTATTCGACGCGATCGCCTTACTCATGACAGCTTTTGGAGCTGGGGGTTTCCCCGCGAACCCACCCGATGAAGCTTCACTACTCTCAACCATCGCAGGAAGTTCTTTCATAACCGTAGGGACAGAAACCGAGCCCCCGTTGGGAATTACCACTGCATCGTTCCCAGACGAAAGAGCGCTATTCAACCCTGCGTTCGCATGAGCCGCCTCTTGTTTTTGGGAAATGGCATCTTGCTTTTTCCACGGGGTATTTGCCTCCGGGGTAACGAGCTCTTTCTTATCGTTCCCTCTCTGAGCACTTTCCTCAACTGATTTGAAGGCGCTTTCGAAATTGGCAGACCCCGCAGAAAGGTCGATCTCTCCTTTCGATTTCTCGTCCTGTTCAGTTTCCGCGAGTGCCGTCATCCGGGCTAACTCTTTCTCCGATCCCAGTGGTTGGCTTAGCACCAAAATCACAAGCGTGAGCACGAGGCAGGCCGCACAGGTGTAAATCAATCGTCGTTGGGCGATTCTCGAAATCCGCTTCCGCCTCGCCTCCACCGTCTCACGGCGCTTCCTCTCATCGATTTTGGCCAGAATCCTTCCCCGCCTGACATCCGATAGTTTCCACTCCGACTCATCCTGCTCCCGGTGAGCTTCCGACACGATGCCGTCAATTTTCTCCAGGCCTCTCCGATAAGCCTTGAGCTCCGGCCTCTCCGAGATCAATCGCTCAAGCTCTTCAGCTTCAAAGGCAGAAGCTTCGCCAAGAACCAGAGCTACGATGCGAGCTTCCAGCTCGGGCTCGATATAGGTTTGAAGATCATCGTTCATATCCGTGTGCAATTAAAGGTGGCTGATCCCGGACTTGCGCAGTCGCTCGCCGAGATCTTTGAGTAAGTGGTGGAGCCGGTATCCGACGTTGCCGACGCTCATCTCGAGCTTGTCGGCTATTTCCTGATATTTGAGGCCCTGAAAATACTTCATCCGGACCATCGACTGGTCGCGTTCTTCCATTTCGGAGACAAGCATCTGGATCATTCCGACTGCTTCGAGCCGACCGAGTTCATCATCAGGCCGCTCGAGAGCTGATTCACGTTCGCCCGGCGATTCATCGAGCGTCTCACGGTTATTCTTCCGAAGAATGTTGAACGAAAAATTCCGCACACAGCGAAAGAGCCATGCACGGGGAATTTCAACCTCGTCCCAGTGTTGGTGGAGCTTCAGAAAAGCGTCTTGCACGACTTCCTCGGCGAGTTCGCGTCGCCCAAGCAAACCGAAGGCATAGCGGAGCAGCGGGCTTTCCTCTTCGGAAAAGACCTCTTCAAGAGACCGCCGGGTCACCGGAGAGGTCATTTTACCGGGTAGGCGCATAATCGACGGTCTTGAGACCTGCTGTGAACTTCCTTGGGACACGGATAGGCATTCTTTTCAATGGCTGCGACACCTCATGAAATGAATCCTTGGAAAAAAAGATAATTTTTTTTTGGAGAGGCGGTCTCCAAACTAGCAATTGCCAGCGTTTGGCGCCCGCATGAACGTTCCCCCCATTATGACTCCACGATTTGCCGCGTGATCTCCAGAGCGATCGCCAGTGCATCGGCGCCCTGCTCTCCGGTGACCGCTGGAGTCTTGCCATCGCGGACACTTTCCACGAAAGCAGCCAGTTCCAGCTTTAAGGGTTCATCCTTCTCCACCTCAACTTTCGCTTTCTGAATCGCACCGCCTTCCTTCCAAAACACTTCCCCAGACTGCTCCTGATAGTCGAGCGAAAGATAGCCATCATCTTGAAAAACCCGGATTTTTCGGAGTCTTTCGGGGCTGATTCGGCTCGCGGTCACATTGGCAACACAGCCGTTTTCGAACCGAAGCCGCGCATTCGCAATGTCCTCGCTCTTCATCAATACTGGCACTCCGACCGCATCGATGCTGGCAACAGGCGATTTGACGAGGTGAAGAATAATCTCGAGATCGTGAATCATGAGATCCAGGACCACTCCAATATCAATACTCCGGTTGGGAAAAGGCGAAAGCCGATGGGATTCAATGAACTTCGGGTGGTTTAACTTGGCCTCAAGCTCGCGCATCACCGGGTTGAAGCGCTCGATATGGCCAATTTGCAGGATTCGATCGTTATCCTCGGCAAGCTGGACGAGTTGCCGGGCTTCCTCAACACTCGGAGCAATCGGCTTCTCCATCAACACGTGAACCCCGCTCTTGATTAATTCACCACCCACTTCAAGGTGCGCAACCGTGGGAACCGCAACGCTGGCCAAGTCGCAGGCTTTGGCGAGTGCTTCGAGTGAATCGACCGCTTCGGCACCGAATTCGTCGGCAACGACTTGCGCTCGCTCCAAATCAGCATCATACACAGCCGTTAGCTTGGTTTCTTCGATAAGAGAGTAACATCTGGCATGATTTCGCCCCATTGATCCTGCACCGGCCACCCCGGCTCGTAAATTCATGATAAAAGGGTTCGCAGATCGGCCGAAAATTACCAGCGAACTTTCCTCTTGAAAAAATTCATCTAACAATAAAATTCCTAAACAAGTTTGAGCAGCTCGACGCTTAAAACGTGCATACAATGAATCCTATCAACCCATGATTGAAGTTACCGGTCTCACAAAGCGTTTCGGCCCAAAGGTGGCCGTCGACGATCTCTCGTTCTCAGTCAAAAAGGGCGAAGTCCTTGGCTTTCTCGGGCCCAATGGTGCCGGAAAGTCCACCACCATGCGAATGGTGACAGGATTTCTACCCGTCACCGCCGGCGAAGTGGCGATTTGCGACATCTCGATGATCGCCAATCCGCAGGAGGCAAAGCGAAAAATCGGCTACCTTCCCGAGTCGGCTCCGCTCTATAACGATATGACAGTGCAAGGGTTTCTGAAGTTCTGCGCTTCCATGCGAGGGCTTGGCGGAGCCACCCGACGGGCAGCGGTCGTAAAGTCAATCGAAACATGTTTCCTCGAAAACGTGGCCCGCCAATCCATCGGCACCCTTTCCAAGGGATACCGCCACCGCACCTGCCTCGCGCAGTCCCTTTTGCACGACCCGGAAGTCCTCGTTCTTGATGAACCGACTGACGGTCTCGACCCCAATCAAAAACTGGAAGTTCGTAAACTCATCAAGAACCTCGGAAAGGAGAAGGCCATTCTATTCTCGACCCACATTCTTGAGGAAGTCACCGCAGCCTGCACCCGCGCGGTAATTGTCGACCAGGGTGCCATCGTGGCCGACGGAACCCCGAAAGAACTCGAAGCCCAAGGAGACGGATCGCTTTACGACCTCTTCCACAAGGTTACCAGCTTTGAAACTCCGGCCGCTTAATTCCAACCGCTCTTGAAGAAATGAATATGCTCACTATTTTTAAACGCGAGTTAACCAGCTACTTCACCCAGCCGACGGCTTACGCCATCGTCATTGTCTTTGGCCTGCTTTCAACCCTCTTCGCCTTTACCCAGGGGAGATTTTGGGACTACGGGGACGCGTCGCTCCACAGCACCTTTTTCGTATTCCACCCGCTGATTTTAATGATCCTTGTTCCTGCTGTCAGCATGCGCCAATGGTCTGACGAACACTACACCGGCACCATTGAACTCCTCGGGACTTTCCCTGTGAAAATGGGAAGCGCCATCATCGGTAAGTATCTTGCTGCGGCGGTTGTCTGGGCTCTCGCTCTTGCGCTTACTTTCCCGATGGTTCTAACTGTGAATTACCTCGGAGATCCCGACCTCTCCACTATCTTTAGCGGCTACCTCGGCAGCTTTATGGTCTGCCTCACTTTCCTTGCGATCACGACTTTGATTTCGGCATTTACTCGGGACCAAGTTGTGGCGCTCATCTCGTCTGTTGCAGTTTGCTGCCTTTTCACAATCCTTGGTCTCGAGCAGGTGATCAACGAAGTGCGTAGGACCGGGCCCGAGGCAAAAAGCGCGGTCGAACTGATGACCAAGGTGGGTATTTTCAGCCACTTCTTTGATGCAACCCAAGGTCGTATTTCCTACACCAGCCTCCTCTATGTCTTCGGTCTGATTTCAGTCTGCCTGTTCGGCACCAACTTGGCCCTCAAATCCCAACGTGCTTGAACCCTCCAAAAAACCTTTCAACTTTTCCTGAACAAAGATTATGAATACTTCAAAAGCTTTTGCTTCCGGACTTGCCGCTCTTGGCATCCTCCTTCTCGTCCTCTCCTGGGCATTCGAATCTCTGGCCTCCTATTCCTGGTATTTTGCAATCGGCGCCTTTGTTGCACTCTCTTTTGTGCCCAGCAGCCGGCTCATTAGGGTGGGATTTGCTACTGTTGCCATGGCTGCCATGGTTTTCTTCTTCACCGAGTTCATCTCGCGAACCGGGGTTGGAAACCGCTCGGTCGACCTGACCGAAGATGACCGCTACACCCTTACTGATGGAACCCGGTCAATCCTCTCGGAACTGACGGAACCAGTGACCATCAATTATTACGTTACTCGCGATGTCGACGGCACCCCGTCGTCCTACAAGCGCCACATTCCGCGGGTGGACAGTTTCCTTCGCCAAATCGAAGGGCTCGCCGCCGATGATCTCGTCACCCTGAATTTCATCGATCCGAAGCCGAACACCGACCAAGAAGACGCAGCACTTCTTGATCAGGTTCAGCAGGTTCCGGTGACCCAGGATGACAACCTCATATTTGGCGCATCCATTAGCTCGCTGGACAAAAAGACTGTAATACCTCTCTTTAGTCCAAGTCAGGAAACCCAACTCGAGTTTCAAGTGGTAAGTGCAATTGCTGAAGTCAGTCGTCGAGAAACTCCGGTGGTGGGTTTGGTTTCCGCCCATAATCTTGCCATGGGAGGCCAGACCAATCGCGGGTGGCTCTTCTATCAACTGCTGCAACGTTCCTACGATGTCGCAAACCTCGGCATGATGCCGACCGATGCCTTGGAGGTGGAATACGAGAAGCGAAAATGGGGCGATGCACCCGACTATCTCGATCCTGAAAAGATTCCCGTAATTCTTTGTGTTCACCCCGCCGGCATCACCCCGGAAGCTGAGTTCGCGCTAGACCAGTATCTCCTTCGGGGCGGTACCGTCATCGCCTGTGTTGACCCTCTCTCGTTGGTCGCCCAGCAATCGGGGCGGCCGCAGTTTCCAGGAATGCCCCCTCAAGGCGGCACCCTGCCATCGTCCACTCTCCCTAAGCTTTTCGCGAAACACAATATCAACTTCCGTGAATCGCAGGTCATAATTGATCGCGTCTATGCGCCATCTAACAATCCCCGCATCATTCTTCTTAACGATGAGGCCATGACGGTGAAGGATGACATTTCTCTCTCCAAGATCCAAAACCTCGCCTTCCTAATGTCCGGCGGCTTCACTGGCGCCAATGGTAAGCCAATGGGCCCAGGTCTCGAAGTGAGCAAGCTTGTTGAATCATCTTACGAATACACCTTCGTAAGCGATCAAACCCTCAACAGTCCCGACGCGGCTAACCAATTGCGCTTCGCCTTAGGAAGTCGCCGCGAAGGCGATGAAAAGCAAACCTACGTAGCGCTTCTCAGCGGAACCTTTGAAACATCATTCCCCGATGGGGATCCAGCCATAGAATCGGATGACTCCGGAGATGAAGATGACGATAAAGAAGAGGTGGATGAGGAGAAGAAAAGTAAAGCTCTAGCCACAGGCACCGGCCGGGGTAACCTCTATCTCATTAGCGACTCCGACTTCCTCTATGATGGAATGGCTTACAATTCCCGGCGGATGTTTAATACCGAGGTTGTTGAACCCATCACCGGCAACGGCGCCTTCATGTTTAACATCCTCGATCAGGCAACCGGCTCCAAGTATCTCATCGGAGCACGGGCCCGGGCTGAAGTCTACCGCCCCTTCACCGTGCTCAATGAAAAGCAAGCTGAATTCGAAAAGGCGCGCGGCGAGGAAATGGAAAAACTCCGGCAAAAGCGCGATAATGCTCAATCCGAAATCCAGCGTATCACGAGCGAACTAGCAAAGAACAATAATTCCCAGCGCAACGAACAAGTCCGCTCTGAGATCGCCAAATACAACAAGGAGATCGTCGATGCCAACAAAGAGATTCGGGAGAAACAGAAGTCCTATCAGGCTGAAGTTGATTCCCTGAAAGCTACCATTTTCTGGCGCAATGTTCTCTATGTCCCTCTCGGCGTCATCATTATCGGTCTTAGTGTCTTCATTTGGCGTAAACAACAAACGAAAGCCCGATAGTCTTCTGAATTCCTAGAATAACCACGAACCAGACAAATAAACCATGTCACGACTTCATCTAATGATTCTCTGGGTCCTCGCCCTCGGGGCAGGCATCTATTACTTCAACAGCAAGGACGTCCCCGACTCCAACAACACCGAGACCGACCTCGACGTCGGCTCCAATCTTGTTCCCGGCGATCTTGTCGAAACCGTTGACAGCTTCACGGTCCAATCCGATGAGGGTGAGGTAACCTTAAAGAAGCTCGAGAAGGAGTGGGTCGTCGCCGAGAAAGCCGATTTCCCTGCCAGCAATGATTCAGTCTCCCGCGTCTTCGATGCCTTGCGTAAGGCCAAAGTCGCCCAGAGCGTCATTGCTTCGGGCGAATACTACAACCGCTTTGAATTAGATCCCGAAACCGCGGATAGTAAAAGGCCCATCGTCATCACTTTGCGAAAAGATGGCAAGGAAACCTCAAGTGTCTACCTAGGCAAGACCCGTGAGTCGACAGGTGGCACGAGTCAGTCCGCGGGACGCTTTGTCCGCTTGTCCAATGACGACAGCGGGGTTTACGTGGTTCAAGAGGGATTTGCCTTCCTGAATACAAATCCCGAAAACTGGATCAACAAAGCTCTCACCCCCCTTGAAGAAGGTGTTGTCAAGATGGAAGTAAGCGCTCCAAACGATGACACATTCAAGCCTTGGGTGGTCTCACGTGCAACGGTTCAAGACGATCTCATCATCGAAGGATTAGAGGAGAAGGAGGAAACCAAAACAAATGAAACCGCGACCTTAAAAAACCTCTTCGCCGGGGGGACCTTTATGGAACTTGTATCTGAAGAAGATTATAAGGAGCGGGCGAACGAAAAGGCAACACGTCAACTCAAGGCCACAGACTCGGCTGGCTCCACCTTCCTTATTACCGTCACCCCTGAAAAGGAAAAGGAAGAAGAGAAAGAGGATAAGGACAATGATGATCCGGCAAAACCAGCAGCGGCTCCGTCGGTCAATTACTTCGTTTCGATCCAAATCCTCAATGGCCCCACGAAGCCCGAACCTCTGGGCGAAAACCCTTCAGTGCAGGAGAAGGCAGTCTACGCCGAGCGCGTTAACAATCTCGCTGACGTCTCGGCAAGCGTAAACAGGATGCGCCGCGCTTACGAATCGCGCTACTTACTAGTCAGCAATGCTTCGATTGGTTCCCTGACCAAAAACCGAGGCGAGTTCATCCAAGCCAAAAAGGAAAAGAAGGAGCCCGTGACTGTCGCAACTCCGCCTATTGCCGTCCCTACACCGGGGACGAACAAGCCCAACTCGCCTCCGCCATTGATCACCCGCCCGAAGGACGGCGACAAAGAGAAACCGAAAATTGAAGCCGTCACTCCTCCCATCCAGGTCCCCCCTATTCCAAAGAAGCCGGAAGTCGAAGACGGGCTTGGGGCTGGTGACATGCCCGACCCGGTCGAGAAGCCAAAGGTAGGAGAGAGCCAGGAGAAAAAGTAACTTTTGAGTCAAATTACCCCAAGTGCTTCCAGTGTTGCACAGGAAGCGCTTTTTTTCGGACCTCTTGCCAAATGCATAAAATTTGCATTAAGGGGCTTGACTCTTCCCCCACGTATGCAATTTACTTTCAAGTATGAAAAAACTGGCTCTTTTCTTTATCTCTAGCCTGATCGCTCATGGTATCGATGTCGCCTCGCTTCATCCACTC
>JAURPJ010000008.1 GCA_030835305.1 Verrucomicrobiota bacterium
GCGATTAAGCGGGCGGGTGCCGACATCATTTTAACGTATTTTGCGAAGACTGCGGCCAGCCTTTTGCGAGCCTGAACCGGCTTGTAATTTCGATGGATTTGAAGAAATGAGACTTTCAGGACATTCTTTTCAAAAATGAGCAAGAGAGCGCACGCCCCCCTCGTAGGTGACTCCTAACATGAGTGAGGACAAAGCTGCCGTCGAAAAGCTCCACGCGAGCTATGGGAGAATGAAGGAAGAGCTGGCCCAGGTAATTGTGGGTCAAAATGAGGTGGTCGAGCAGGTTTTGATGGCGATGTTTTGTCGTGGGCACGCCCTTTTGGTGGGTGTGCCTGGTCTGGCGAAGACGCTTTTGGTCTCGACCGTTTCCCAGGCTCTGGACCTACAGTATAAGCGGATCCAGTTCACTCCCGATCTGATGCCGGCGGATATTACCGGCACTGATGTGCTTGAAGTAGATCCGGAGACGGGGCACCGGGGCTTCCGATTCGTCAATGGGCCGCTTTTTGCCAGCATGGTTTTGGCGGATGAGATCAACCGTACTCCACCGAAGACGCAGGCGGCCTTGCTGGAAGCAATGCAGGAGGGACATGTCACGGTGGGTGAGCGGACCCTGAATTTACCGGATCCATTTTTCGTGCTGGCAACCCAAAACCCGATTGAGCAGGAAGGTACCTATCCGCTGCCGGAAGCCCAGCTCGACCGATTTCTTTTTAATATTGTCGTTGATTACCCCGATGCCGAGGAGGAGCGTGAGATTATCCGTCGAGTGACGAGCCCGAATTCAGCGACGATTTCACCTCTGATGACGGGGTCGGAAATTATCCACCTTCAGAATATCGTAAAACGGGTTCCGGTTGGTGATCATGTCATTGATTTTGCGGCCAAGCTGGCCCGGGCGACTCGCCCCGCTTCCGATGAAGCCCCTGAGTTCGTGAAAGAAATGGTCGGCTGGGGAGCTGGTCCTCGCGCCGGAATCTCGTTGATTTCAGGAGCCAAGGCCCACGCCGTTCTTCGCGGTCGGGTGCACGCTACCACGGGCGATGTGGCTTCAGTGGCTTTACCGGTTCTTCGTCACCGGGTTTTGACTACCTTCAATGCGGAAGCAGCCGGGGTGAAGAGCGACGACATCATCAAGCGCCTCGTCGAGGAACTCGGCGGGAAGGATGCCGATATTAAGATCTAGGCTTCGCTTGCTAGACCGCACGTAACAAAACGGAATGGCCGAAGCCACTGATCATTTAAAGATGCCGGAGTGCATGCGTTTGCTTGCACCCGAAGTGGTTGGCTCGCTTCGTCGTCTCGAGTGGCTTTCAAGGCTGCGAAAGCAAGGAACTCTGACCGGGCGTCACACCAGTCCCGACAAAGGAGTCTCGGTCGAATTTGCCGAACACCGGGAATACACTCTGGGCGATGATTTGCGAAATCTTGATTGGCGTGTGATGGCCAAGAGTGATCGCAACGTCATCAAGCAATATATTGAGGAAACTAACCTGCGGGCGACGATGGTGCTGGACGTTTCCGGCTCGATGACTTTCAAGGGAGATGAGTCAGATCTCTCGAAGTTTGAATATGGCCAGTATCTGGCGGCCGCACTCTCGTATCTTTTTATCAAGCAAGGTGATGCTTCGGGATTGGTGACCTTTGACGATACGCTGCGCACTTCGATGCGGGCCGAGAACAAGCCGAGCCAGGTGCGGAGGATTTGTGAAGAGCTTCATGGAACCGAGCCCGGCGAGGAAACGGGCGTTGGAAAGGTTCTTCACGAAGTCGCGGAGAGAATCCCAAAAAGGGGACTGGTAGTTTTAATCAGCGACCTTTTTGACGAGCCCGGGCAAATTGTTGAAGCGCTTCATCATTTTGATTACCGGCAGCACGAATTGGTGGTGTTTCATGTGCTGGCTGAGGAAGAATTGAGTTTTCCTTTCCGGAACTTCCAGCGCTTCCGCGATCTGGAAGGTGTGGAAGAAATGTTGCGGATCGATCCGCAAGCGGTGCGCGCTGCTTACCTGCAAAAGCTGAAGGATTTCATCGCTTCGATTGAATCGGTGTGCGGAAATCTTAAAGCCGACTATGTGCCGGTATCCACAAAGACTCCGGTCTCGGATGCTCTGGTGCGTTACTTGGGAAGGAGGAAAGGGTAAGATGCTTTTTAGGAATCCTCTCTTATTGGCAGGACTGGCGGGTGTTCTCATCCCGGTGATTCTGCACCTCATCCGGCGGCAGGCTGCGAAACCCTTCGACTGGGGGGCAATGCGCTTTCTGTCCGACACGGTCGCGGCGCGCCGGCGACGTATGGAGTGGGAGGACTTTTTGCTTATGATCACGCGGTGTCTTTTGATTGCCTTGATCGCATTGGCGGTGGCCCGGCCTTTTGTGCCGCCTGATTCGGAGATTCCCTGGCTCTTCGTGCTGCCCCTTGGTTTGCTGGGGATTGCAGCGTTTGGCGGATCGTTCGTTCTTTCTTCGCGGAAATGGAAATGGGTGATCCGGGTGCTGGCGATCCTGATGATTGCCGGTGCGGGTTTGCTGGTCTGGCAGGAAAAGAACCTAAACCTAAAACGATTCCAGACCAGTGCGCGACGTGATGTTGCGATTGTGATCGATGGATCGACGTCGATGCTTCTACGTGAGAATGGTCGAACGGTCTTTGAGCGTGCCGTTGAGGAGGCCCGGAACTTTGTCAAGGAAGCGCCAAAAGGCACGGCATTTTCGATTGTTCTCGGGGGACCTGCTCCGGAGCTTAAGACGGGAACGCCGCTCACTCACCGGGCGGATGTTTTAGAAGTGCTCGATCAACTGGAACCAGTGGGCGGCCCCTTCCGCGCGCATGACGCCCTCGGTATGGCCACTTTATCGCTAGCCGAGGGCCGCGGCAGCAGCAAAGACCTTGTGGTGTTTTCCGACCTACAGAGGATTGGTTGGCAGTTTGATAGTAGCACCTCGTGGGGGAATCTCGGGGATGCGTGGGAAGGTTTGCCCGATGGCGCCAAACCGCGGCTTTTGCTCCGCTCATTTGCTCCACCTGAGAAGTTGCGCAATGTATCGGTCACGGGGGTAGAGCTTTCCCGCGAAGTTGTTGGAACTGATCGCGAGGTGGCGATTCGGGTTTCAATTGAGAATACCGGAACCGAGGTGGTGACTCCTGGTTTGATGAGAGTCACGGTGGGCGACGAGGAATTGGAACCTAAGGGACTGGGTCAGATGGCACCGGGGGAAAGTTCCATTTTGGAATATCGCTACCAGTTTGCCGAAGTCGGCCCGCAGGTGGTCAAAGTCGATCTGGACGGCAACGATGATCTTTCCGGAGACGATCTTGCTGAGAAGGCGGTCTGGGTTAAGAAGACTCTGCCGGTTCTTATCGTGGAGGGGAATGCCGGAGCTTCCTTCTTCCAGCGTGCCGGTGGTTATCTCGCTCTTGCACTAGCGCCCGTGACCGGGAAGGAAGAGACGTTCATCGATCCTCGGGTCATCGATGCAGCTGCTTTAACCCGCGAGGAACTTGAAGACGATGCCGTAATTGTTTTGGCGGATGTGACCCGTCTTCCCACGTCAGCTGCGACGAGTATTGCCGACTTTGTCATCAATGGTGGTGGTCTTTGGGTGATCGCCGGTCCCAAGGTCGACCCGGTTTACTATGACTCGTGGAGCGGGGGTGACGGCAAGGTAATGCCACTGAGACTCGGTAAAATGGCGCTACCCGAAAAAGGAGTGCAGGCTGCCCCCGGAAGTTTTGATCATCCGGTTTTGCGACTCTTCAAAAATGAAGCGGGTCAGGATCTTGGGGAAGCGGTCATTGAAGGATACCGGACCTCCTCCGGATTGGTGGAGGGTGCCATGGCCGCGGCCCGTTACAGTGATGGCGAAATTTTCCTGGCGACCCGAAATTATGGAAATGGCCGTGTCATTGTGACGACAACTGCTCTTGATGCCCGAATGGGCAGCCTGCCCGCCCGCCCGAGCTTTGTTCCTTTCGTTCATGAGATGACCAATTGGTTGGCCGGAGGTCAGACTGTGGATTTAAATGTGAGGGCCAGTTGGAGTCCGACCCTGTCCCTGCCGGGCGGTGGTGGCTTGAATGCGGTGTATCGTTCGCTGGCGAATCGCGGCAAAAGCCTGAGCCGGATTGATCCGGCGATTGATTTTAATTGGGAGGCCGGAGCACCTGAGAAGGGAATGCGTGCCGATCAATTCGGAGTGACCTGGACCGGTGCGCTAATTCCGCCCGCTTCCGGTGAGTATGTTTTTGAAGTCACCGCTGATGACAGGTTTGAGCTGAAACTGGACGGTGAGATTGTTTACGAGGGGAAGGAGCTGGAAGGACGAAGCGAGAAGATAGAGCTTCTGGCCGGAAAGCCGGTGAGCTTTTCGGCGAGCTATGAAGAGGAATGGGGTGATGCTTTTGTGACTTTGTCGTGGCAGAGGCCGGATGGCGTGAAGGAAGTGATCCCGGCCTCGGTGTTCATTCCAGTCAGTCGTGAGGAGTCGAGTGTTGTTTTGGGGGAATCATCAGCAAAGGATCCGCTGGGACAGGATCGTGATGTTTCGGCATATCTTGGTCGAAGAGGGAAGCTGCTGGAAGTTGATGGGTCGGCCATTCCCGGTGAGTATTTGGTGAGTATTCCTGAAGTGGTTCAGGACCTGCTGTCCGGGGAAAAAGAAGTTCCTGTGGTGGTGGAGCGAGAGGGCGAAGAAAGTCGTCTCGAACTTTGGAATGATGATGATCGCAACTTAATTCGCCGGGAGGTTGATCTGATTGAATTGAAATCGATCAAGGATGTTTTGGCTGTCTTGCGAGGTGAAGGATTTGGGCAGGAGATCTGGAAGGTATTGGCGATTGCGGCGCTTGTTTTGTTCTTTCTTGAGGGCTTTCTGGCCCGCTGGGTCTCGAAGTCGCGGAAGGCAGGAGAGGAAGTGAAAGTGGATTTTGAGAAGCGCGATGAGATTCCGGATTCGTTCCTGAGATCGGCAGCGAAAACCAAGGGGGTGAAAGGAGGCGTGGCATGAGGATTTTATTAAGAGGAGTAGCGATTTTCTTTTCTCTCTGGGGAGTAGTTTTGCTTTTGGCCCGCTGGCTTGAAGTGAACCCATTTTGGCCGGCCTGGGTGATTCCTTTAATTGGATCCTTTGGAGCTGAATTGGTTTTCTGGTGTTACCGATATGAGCGTACCGCGATCAGCCCGCAACGTGGTTGGATTTTGCTGGGCCTTCGTTTGTCTGAGCTTGGCTTGCTGTTGTGGATTCTACTTCAACCGGTCTGGAGCCGTTTCGTGCAGCGGGA
>JAURPJ010000009.1 GCA_030835305.1 Verrucomicrobiota bacterium
CCCATCCAAGTCGCCATGGTGGTGTTGACGCGGTCGACGACAGCGGCATTGCGGAATTCCTCGTCGCTAGTCCCGCCTTCGTTGTTGGTCTTGGTGTTGCGATGGAAGGCGGTCGCAACGAGCTGTTGCTCGGTGGGATTGGGAAGAAGGTCACCGGCGATTTGTTCGATCGTGAATTGATCGAAGGGCATGTTTTCGTTGAAGGCTCGAATGACCCAATCGCGATAAGCCCAGATGGTGCGGCCGGGGTCGTCGGCGTAACCGGCGGAGTCAGCATAACGGGCGAGGTCGAGCCACATGCGTGCCCAGTGTTCTCCGAAGGCGGGCTTGGCGAGAAGGCCATCGACGAGTTTTTCGTAGGCGTCCGGACTTTGGTCGGCAAGGAAGGTCTCGACCTCCTCCGCGGTGGGCGGGAGCCCGGTGAGATCGAGGGAGATACGACGAATGAGAGTGTAACGATCAGCTTCCTTGCTGGAAGAAAGGCCTTCCTTTTTCAGGCGGTCCAAAATGAAGGCATCAATGGGGCTGCGAACCTTCATGACAGTCTCTCCAATCACAGGGACCTCTGGGCGGACGGGTTTGGTGTATGACCAGTGGATCTCGTATTCGGCGCCTTCTTTGATCCATTGCTTAAAGAGATCGATTTCCTCCCTGGAAAAGCGTTCGCCCTTCCCCGGAGGCGGCATCATTTCATCTTCGTCGTCGGTGACAATGCGGAAGATGAGCTCGCTGTCCTCAATATTGCCCGGAACAATGGCCGAAAAACCCCCTTTCTCCTTTATTGCGCCCTCGCGCGTATCGAGTCGGAGCTTGGCCTTGCGATCCTCTTCGTCCGGCCCGTGACAACGGTAGCAGCGGTTGGAGAGCAAGGGGCGGATTTGATCATTACAGCTAACCTTTGCGCGGACGGCGGGAAGGCAGAGAATGAGAGCAAGAAGGGTGCGGAAGAACATCAGAAGAAGTTTTGGAAAGCTAGCGGTCAGAAATACGGTCAGCTAGCCTCTAATCTTGCCCGTTCATTTCGGATCAGAAAACGTTTCTCCTCGATCCAGACCCCGGAATTCCCTAATCTGCATCAATTAATGAAATCAAAACTCACCATCGCCTCTGCCATCATTGCCATCCTCTCTCTCGGATTTATCTTCCCACCCGCCCAAGCCCAGGACGATGTCGCCGACACTCCCCCTGCTGCAGAAACTAAAACCGTCGTGAAATGGCAACATCTTGCGCTCAACGACAATGCCCGCAAGAGATTCGGAGGGACAGAACTTGCCCGCAAAATCAATAGCCTTGGTGAAGAAGGCAGGGAAATGGTGAGTGTTCTCAACTTCCAGGAGGAAGGAACGACGACCAAGACTGTCTATTACTTCAAACGTCCGCTCTAGTCTGGCCCCGGGATTGAAACTCCGCCCTCGTTCCACGCGTAGGAGAGAGAACCATGACAATGAAGAGCGGATTTTTTTACCTGGGCCTCCTTGCAACCAGCCTGGCCGGAGAGTGGCCGGGATGGCGGGGACCGACCGGAGACGGGATCGTTCCGGACACCAGGGCACCGCTTGAGTGGTCGATCGGGAAGGACTTGAAATGGAAGGTCAAGGTTCCCGGCAAGGGACACGCCTCGCCGGTTATTTGGGGAGACGCTCTTTTCCTGGTCTCGGCTGATGAAGAATCAGGAGAACGAATCCTCATGTGCCTCGATCTGAAGACCGGCAAAACCATTTGGACAAAGACGGTTCTCGCATCACCCATCGAAAAAGTGCACCGCAAGAACAGCCGGGCTTCCAGCACTCCGGTTACGGATGGCAAGTCAATCATGGTGAGCTTCCTCGACAAGGAGCAGATGTTCATTGCCTCCTACGACTTCAACGGAAAAAAACTCTGGGAAAAACGACCGGGCATTTTTTCGAGTGTCCATGGATATTGCTCCAGCCCCGTCCTTTGGAACGACAAAGTGATTATTAACGGTGACCACGACGGGAATGCCTACATCGTCGCGTTGGACAAAGAAACCGGCAAAGAAGTTTGGAAAACACCCCGGCCCAACAAGACGCGGAGTTACTGCACTCCCCTGCTCCGGAGAATTGGCGGACGCAATCAATTGATTCTCTCGGGAAGTAAAAGTGTGGCTTCCTACGATCCCGACACCGGCAAGCAGCACTGGATCATCGACGGACCCACGGATCAATTTGTCGCCTCGATGGTCTACGATGGAAAGTATCTCTACATGACCTGCGGTTTTCCCACCAAACACATGATGGCGATCGATCCCACCGGCAGTGGAAACGTCACCGACACCCATGTCGTTTGGCACACCCGGAAAAACCCTTCGTATGTTCCCAGCCCGGTGGTGGTAAACGGCTACTACCTTGCGGTCTCCGACTCGGGAACTGCCACCTGCTGGAAGGCGCGCGATGGCGAGCTGCTGTGGAAGCAGAAGCTGGGACGTGAGCATTCGGCTTCACTTGTAGTCTTGCGGGACCATGTTGTTTTCGGATCCGAGAAAGGGTTAATCACGGTGGTGAAACCGGGGGAGGAATTTGAGGAAGTCGCAAAAATGGAACTGGGCGAACCTCTCTGGGCCTCGCCCGTCATTACCGATGGGCAGTGGTTTCTCCGGGGCGAAGAGCACCTCTTCTGCATCGGAAAGTGAGAAACTAGGATCTCTCGTCTAAATCCGAAACGACAAAGGTCCCCTCGAAAGAGCCGACCGCTTCCCCGGCACACGTGAGTTGGCTGGCAAGTCGAAGGCGGCCGATCTTTTTGCGAGAAAGAGACTTCAAGAGAAAGTCCCAGTCTCTTTCGGATCCGAGATTACAGGTGGCCATGAATTCCCCCTGAACCGGTTTCAGGTATTCCATGGAGTTCTTTTGAATCACAATGCGCGGTTTGATTTCGGGATGGTTGCGAAGGCGGCAATGAATCAAGGACCACGCCGAGAGAATACAGAGAGCCGAGGCACTCCCGCCAAAGACGGTCTCACGATGATTGATGTTGGGCGCAATGGGCGCACTCAGAGTGAGGGCGGTGTCGGAAATGGAATCGACTTTGACCTCCATTGCACGCGTGAGCGGAATGTGATTGTAGAGATATTCTTTAAGCGAAGACATTGGCTTTGGAAGCGGGAAGGAAGACAACCAGGGGCATCGCTCCAGCGATCCTTATTCAGGAACGCCCACGCCGGGAATGAGAACCTCCCGGGGCTTGGCGCCATCACCCGGCCCCACGATACCCCGGGCTTCCAGGATATCGATCATGCGGGCGGCACGGGTGTAGCCAAGTCGAAGACGACGCTGAAGCAAGGAGGTGCTGGCCTTGCCTTCGGCCTGCAACACTTCCATGCAGCGCTCGAGAGTCTCCTCGTCGGCGTCCGAAACATCATCCTCCCCGCCGTCTCCGCCGGAGGCTCCGCTCTCGATCACCTTCTGGATACTCTCTTCAAACCGCTGCTCGGATTGATTGGCGCAGAAGTCGACGATTTGCTCGACTTCTTCATCCGAAACAAAAGCACCCTGGGCACGTTCCAACTTGGCCGACCCCGGAGGGAGGAAGAGCATGTCTCCCTTACCCACCAATTTCTCAGCGCCTTTGTTGTCGAGGATCACGCGGCTATCGAGTGAGGACGAAACCTGGAAAGCGATGCGACTTGGAATATTTGCCTTGATGATACCGGTAACAACATCAGCTCGCGGAGTCTGGGTCGCCACGATCAGGTGGATCCCGGCGGCACGAGCCTTCTGGGCAATGCGGGCAATCGCCCCCTCGACATCCGCCGGAGCGGTCTGCATGAGATCGGCCAGCTCATCAATAATAACGACAATATACGGGAAGCGATCGGGAACTTCGAGATCGTCTTCATGAACCTCGTCATCTTCCGAAGCCATGGGACCAATGTCACCATCTTCGAAGGCCTTGGCCATGGACTCGATGGCCTCTTCATCGACGATCGATTCGATGTCCTCCTGCTCTTCCGGCGTGAGGACTTCCTCCTCGGGACGGATGCGGTTGTTAAAGCTGTCGAAGTTACGCACTCCCAGTTTCGCGAACACCTTATACCGGCGCTCCATTTCGTTGACGCACCAGTTCAAGGCCCCGACCACGCGCTTGGGGTCGGTCACAACTGGCACCACAAGATGGGGCAGCTTGGCGTATACCTGCATCTCCACGACCTTGGGATCGATCATGATGAAGCGCAGTTCATCAGGCCCAAACTTGTAGAGAATACTGGTGATGATGGAGTTGATACAAACCGACTTACCCGCACCGGTGGCACCGGCCACGAGACAGTGTGGCAT
The DNA here is from genome assembly GCA_030835305.1 of Verrucomicrobiota bacterium. Taxonomy (GTDB): domain Bacteria; phylum Verrucomicrobiota; class Verrucomicrobiia; order Verrucomicrobiales; family Akkermansiaceae; genus SW10. Next base: position 4,293 of record JAURPJ010000009.1, read on the forward strand.
GGCGGCGAGGTCCCCCACCACGGTATTGCCATAGACATCCTTTCCGAGAGCAAGCGGGATCTTGCGCTTGGAGCTGCGGAATGATTCGTCCTGAAGAAGTTCCCGAAGCGCAACCGCAACCCGGCTGTCATTGGCGATCTCAATGCCCACCGTGTCCTTTCCGGGAATCGGGGCCAAGATGTTGATTCGCTCGGCCTTGGTGGCGCGAGCCAGATCGGCCTCCAGCTGGGTGATCCGGCTGACGCGGAGGCCAATCGCGGGATAAATTTCGTAACGCGTGATAGTCGGACCACGGGTGATGTCGCCTGCCGTGACCTCGACACCGAAGGCGCGGCAGGTCTCGATAATCATCGTCTGGGTCGCGAGAAGCTCCTCACTGAAATCTTCGGGCTCTTCGTCGGCCTCCTCAAACTCGAGAAGATCAAAACCAGGTAGTTCGTAGTCCTCGAATCCTTCTGTGCTCAGGCCGGTATGAGTGTGTTTTTTACGCTCAAATGGACGGGCTCCGGCGAGAGGAGCGACCTTCTTCTGTGAAGAATCGATGATCTGCGGAGTAGGAACTTGACGCAGCGGAAGGACGGCCTGACCATCTTCCTCGACACCACCCGCAAGCTCGGGAGTTGGCTCGGCAGCAGGATTGACCTTCTTTCGCTTGGCACGTTTTTTTGGAGGAGACGGCACCATTTCTTGAGCGGATCGATCCGCCCGCTTTTCACGCCACTCACTGATAAATTCACGAGCCGAGGTAGCCGAGGTGCGGACAAAAGCAACGGGATGCCATCCGGTCAAAAGAATCACGCTGGCAAGATACACCCCCAACAAAACGATCGCTGATCCCCACGGGCCAAGCAGGTTTTTAAAGACAAAATTTCCAAGTCCCTCACCGATCGCGCCACCGGGCCAGTTGCCAAAGTGAACACTTCCAAATATCCCAAGAACGCTAAACAGCGCGGCACTGGCAAACATCAGCGAGCCGAAGCCAATCAGGGTGTGCAGGCCAAGACGACTCTTAAACCACGCCACCACCACGCCCAGCCAGATCGTCCCGACTGCCAACAGGTAGGCCGCAGCACCAAAAAGGGCAATAAACACGAAGCCAATCAAAGCTCCCACCGGCCCGATTAAATTCTGGGTATCACTCGACTCCACCCCTTCCGGAGCAAAGCTACCGAGGAACTTCCAGTCAGCAAAATCAACGGTGGTGAACCGAATTAGAGAACAGAAAAGCAGTAATCCAACCAAGATCAGCCCTATCCCAA
>JAURPJ010000010.1 GCA_030835305.1 Verrucomicrobiota bacterium
GTTGTGCGTTACGAATACCACCACCTCAACTACGCGGGTTTCATCCACCTTGCCTGCGTAAAAATCCTGCTCCAACATTTATGAGATGACTTCTAGTAATCGCAAGCCCAAGGAAAAGGGCTTCTATGCTCCACGGAATACGAGAGAGATTTATTTATGATTGTAATAGACCAGGCGGAACGCTCCCCAAATCAATGGTGGCAATCCTGCACTTAGACTAACGGCTATCATCGGATGTTCGTTACTGGTTTGTCCGATTCGGGCGAAAACGAATCCCATCGGAAAGCAACCGGCACAGAGCGCGACAAAGAAACGTCTGAAGGGCATCTTTGAAATTCCGGCGAGACAGGCGACTACTTCCGGCATGACAGGCATCCAGCGTGAGAATGCGACCAACCACCCTCCGGTCTCCCCTCCAAAAAGGTGCTCACCTTCGGCGATTCCTTTTTCACCGCCTAGAAACACAACCGCCCGTCTTCCCAGTCTCCTTGCAAGTCCATAAGCGAGTAAACCGGCACCAATCGAGCCTGTCGCTGAAATGAGACCGCCCCAAAACCAGCCGTATACCAACCCAAGTGCCGACATGACCACCGTTCCAAGAATTGGGAGGAAAAGATCAATGACGAGTAATCCAATACCAACCGCCCACGCCCAACCTCCGCTCGATTGCAACCAGTCAACCGTATTTTTAAGAGACATGGTCTCTTCGAAATAATCCCTCCAGATCAGAAAAGGGATAATGACCAGTAGGGCCAAGGCAAGAAAGATGAGCGAGAGGCGTTTCATTATTTCTTGAATCGTGATAATCATCAGTCGGCCGAACCAGAGCTAAATTTTTCATGAAACCCCGACCAGAACCTGTTGATCCTGTCAAACTCTACGACCTAGCCCATACCGTGATCAAGGATGCAAAGTTTCCGATGCTGGCGACTGTGGATTCCAAGCATCAACCCCGACTTCGTCCGGTGTCACCGGTCCGGGTCGATCCGGATTTCACCGTCTATGTCGCGAATCTCGCCTCGTATCACAAAACCGCGGAGATCTCGGCCAATCCCAGGGTGGAACTCGCCTATCTGGCTCCCGATCACGACCAACTCCGTATTACCGGTAACGCGGAGGTAGTAGATGATGAAGCAACGCTGTCGGATATCTGGGCAGCCAATCCCTTGCTGGAACATTATCTTGGGTCACCTGACAATCCCGAATTTATTCTCTATCGTATTGTTCCTATTGAAGTTCGGTTCATGCGAGAATGGGCATTGGAGTATCACGCGGTGCCAACCAATTCCCAATAGAGAGGGTAGCTCGATTGGCGTTACTTTCATGCATGGATGTATCAGGAGGCTATTCCTCCTCGGTCCCACCTAGGGTCACATTGATATTGTATTTGTTTTGGAGGTGGGCGTGGGCCTTGCTGGCTTGCCCTGATTTCGGGTAGCGTTTGCAAGTCAGTTGAAACGTGCGGATAGCCTTCTCCTTGTCCTTGGCCTCTTCGTAGGTGTATCCAATCTGTAAACTTGCTTCAGGTGCTGATTTCTCCAGAATTTTAATCTGATTGTATAGGGTAATGGCCTCTTGTTGCTCTTTGAGTTTCCGATGGCAATTAGCCATAGCAAAGTAGTTCGCGGGAAATCGGTCGATTTGACGATAGCAAGCGATTGCATTCTTCCAGTCCAACTGTGTCTCGTGACATCCGGCAATAGACCAGAGGTATTCGCCTGAATTTTCTCCGTCGATTTCGATGATTTCACGGTAACAGGCGATTGCTTTATCCCAATTGGACTGGGTTTTATAACAACCGGCTATCCTCAAAAGATATTTAACAGAATTATCTTTATCGATTTTGATCATTTGACGGTAGCAAGCGATCGCCTTTTCCCAGTCAGGTTGGCTCTCATAACAACTAGCAATATTTAAAAGATATTCGACAGAGTTATTTTCGTCGATTTTTATCATTTCGCGATAAATGGAGATAGCTGCTGCGACTTTTTTCTCCTCAAGTGACATGGCCGCAAGATTCTTTAGGCCTGTTAGTTGGTCTTCAAATTCGCTATAGATTTTTCGAGCTTCGTTCCTTCGGCCTCGTGACTTATACCATTGCGCCATCCTTTCACGGAGACTGTCATTCATCCCGAAGCGATCTCCAATCTCACGATAGATTTTCATAGTGTCACTATGGCGGCCAAGAGTAGTGTTCAAGTCTGCTGCTTGGTAGAGAAATTGTGATGCCAATTCAGTGCGGACAGATGCCTCGTTTCTGAGTGTCATAATTAATTGATCTCCCAGCTTTAATGCTGCAATTCTTGTTTTTTGATCTCCTAGGAGATGTTTCATCGTTTTGACGGAAAGGTTGTAAACTTGTTCAAAAAGTTTGGTCCCGGAATACGTGGTGGAGAGAGCTTTTTTACCTTGCTCGAGCTTTTGCGCAAAACAGTGTAATTCGGCGAGTTCGTGGCATGCCTTTACGCAATCGTCTCTCGAGTTTTCGTTCCGTTCTACAATGAAAGTTAGTTCATTTAGAAGGGTAAGGCGCTCCTCCATATCCTCATGAAGGCGCGCATAATAGAGGAGGTCCTGCCGTGCTCGCATTGCAAGTTCATGCCCAGGATATTCCTTAATGAGAAAGCGGAAGCATTTTTGAGCGTCCTTGATTTCGCCCATTGTACGATACGCATCACCCATGCAATAGGATGCGATCGTGGCTTCAAGAGATTCAGGCCAGTAGTCTATGACAGATTGAAAGCCCTCGCGTAAAGCGGTTTTGGGCTTTTTTAGTTTCATCATAGTATGACTCCACATGAGCTGTGCGTAGGGAGCCCCAGCGCTTTTTTCATAGAGGGTCAGAAATTTTTCATATTCGGCGAGGGCGATCTTGAAACTCCCTTTAAGAAAATGCTTCTCGGCAATTTTGATCTGATAACGTTCGACCTCCCGCATTTTTTCGAAGGTTTTGACGTCAATTTGTTGGAGTGTTGAAAGAGCTGCCGTCGCGAATGAGCCGAAGGCAAGGACAAGGCTAAGGATAAAGGTAGGCATAATTATTTTTTGGTCCGTTCAAGCCACTTGTTGTATTCGGAGTGTGCGTAATAGATAATATTGACGCCAAGTTGATAGGAGGACTCCCAGACTTCACGTTTGACTCCAGAATGACCATCGGCCCAAGCATCACCAATATCTCCGGGGTGGTAATAAGCGACAAGTCGACCGTCGACAACCCATCCGAGAGCATTGGATCGTCCATGTGGAGCGACGATAGGGAGACGCGGAAGTTGATAAGGAACTTGATGGATCTGATGGTCGAGATAGACATCGATAAATTCGACACGGGGAAGAACTTTTTTCATCATTGAAACAAATTGACCTTCCCACCCAGAACTTCCTCCGTTGTCACCAAAGAGCATGCCGTGATGTTCAAGAAGATAGCGGCGCATGGTCTGAATCTCCATGTCGCTGAGGCTAATTCCTTCTTGTCCGGTCATGTAAACAATAGGTGGACTTTTTCGTTTGGGAAAACTCTTGAGTCGACCGATTTCCATTGGTTCGGGGCGGTCGCTAACTGGGTGGCCGGTGCGGACTCCGTATTCGGTCAGCAAATTAAGATCGGAACCGCGATTCATATCTTGTTCCCAGTCGCCACCATTATATTTGAGGCGAATGAAGCGGACTTTCCCTCGAGCTGTGCCTGATGAAAATCCGGTGCTATCTCCTTTTCCCTGTCCGATTTGATAAAGGTGTTCCGTGACTTCGAGGACTTCAAGTTTGACGTCATCAATCGGAGGAGGATTGAAAAGGACGCTGCTGTAGGGGTTGATGACAAACTTCTTGTTGATCACCTTCTGGATTTTTACGACTTGCTTAAGTTGAATAGTATCCCCACCTCCGAGGGGGGATTCGTAAATACTACAGCCTGATAGCCTGGTTAAAATGAAGGCTGCGATACTGAAGAGTATGGTGTAGCTCACGAGGGTAAGGAGAGATTGGCGGAGTTTGTGGTTCTTCTTCCCGAAGTACCAGGCCGAAAGTCTGCGAGGATCCCAGGGATGGCTGTAGTTGGAATTAGTGGAGACGCGTTTTGTTTCGTGATCGATTCCCCACGCAGTCCATCCAAGTCCAAGAAAGAAGGCCCCGATTGTTCCAATTTGCGAAATGCTAATCGAGAGCGCGTAGGAAAAGTTAAGAAGGGGGAGTTGAACAGCGAGTTGCCAAACTGGAAGGTAGAAAGCACTTAGAACCCCGCGGCGAATGAGGAGGGAAGACTTGCGGTGTCGGCGAACCCAAAAAAAGAAGACTGGAAGCACTGAGATGAAGCCGATCGCTGAGAGCCAACGATTCAGCCAAAACCAAACATGCGCGTCGATCCAGAGGAGGCACCAGAATGCTGCGTAAATCCCTGTTAACGAGATTGGGCTGCGAAGGCGGCGGGGGAGCCGGCTGCAGAGATCTTTAATCTTTTGTCGAAGGAGCATTGCGTTTGCGTCACAATGGGAATAGAAAAATAGAGTTATTCTACTCTAGCTCTTTGAGAAAACTTCCTCCATCGTCTTCGAGTGGATTGACATTTGCTGGGGCGTTTTTCTTTTCATTTAGCCCAAGTGGAGCGAGAGGTTCGGCGGGCTTTATTTGTTTAGGGTTAGGGTCGGCTTGTTTGGGCTCGGCAGCGGGAGTTGCTGGATTTGTAACGATAGGCTGCTCAGGGTCAGGACTCTCTTTATTTCCAAAAAAATAAGGAATGGCGGTTAGGGCAAATATGGCACCGATTACCAAAATAACTGAAAGAACGATAGCTCGGATAAGTTGGCTCGACGCGACGATTCCTAGCATCTCTGGCGGGCTCTTTCCCTTTAGTTCACGAAGAAATAGCTGGAGCTCCTGAACGGTGGCTCTTGAGTTAGCCTTAAGTTCACGGAGGTCGGCCTTGGCGCTAGCCATAGAAGTGCGAGATGCACCAGAGTTCCTTGATTTTCCTTTCATTGGGAAGACAGAGGTTGTTCGGGTTCAAGGATATGAACGAGATCGCCACCGGCTTCACTGATCGCAGCGATAATGGGTTCAAAGTGTATTGCTTTGGCTTCCTTGTGAACTTTGAGAAAGACATAGCGTTTTCCCGATGGGGTATCACCGAGAATTTGCGAAAGGGCTGCAGGAAGTGCATCCGTAGAAATCTCTTTGCCATCTAGGTAGTTTTTGAACCCAGTATCGATGGTGACGCTCGCTAGCGGAGAGGCGACCATTTCAACTTCCTTGAGCTTGGCCGGTTGCCAGCGAACGTGACTGTCGTCCTGCGCTCGAGCGAGTATGACGAAGAAAATAAGCAATAAGAAGCCGATGTCTCCCATCGCGAAGGAGGGAACAGATGCCGTAAGTTTTTTTCGGGGGAGTTTCATTCGACGTTAATGATCCGATCTGATTCGAGTTCTAGAGTGAGGATGCCGCCTTCTTGTTCGATGACTTGTGAAATTTTAATCCAGAGCGGGTAAGGCGTATTGGGTTCGCTTTTAACGGTGACGACGCGGTCTTCATCTCTCGTCTTTTTAGACAATGCTGCGTTGAGCTTTAAGGGAAACTCTTTAAGTTTTAGAGGGCTTCCGTCCAGGATGATGCTATTTGGTGTGATTGACACCTCGATATTTTTGCTTTGTTCCTGCTTCTCAGTTTTCTCCTCCGTCTTTGGAAGAATCTGTGCAATTCCGGTCTCTGGCTGCACTGCGGCGCAGACGAGAAAGAAGATAATAAGGATGAAGGCTATATCCGAACTGGCACTGGCAGGTGGATCGACCAACAATTTGCCGCGTTTTAGTTTCATGAGTTTTCCTTGTTCAGAGTCAGTCGGAGAGAAACAACTTCAATAAGCTCAGCGGCAGATGATTCAACCTGAAGAACAAAGTCATTGATGAGTCCGGTGAAGTAGTTGAAAGCCATGTAAGCTGGAATACCTACGATTAATCCGAAGGCAGTGGTGAGAAGGGCAACTCGGATTCCCGATGCCGCAGCTTGCACGATGTTCTGTTGACCGATGTTCGCTTCAATATCGCCGAATGCTACGATCATCCCTTGTACTGTCCCGAGAAAACCCAGCATGGGTGCAACGGAAGCGATAGTGGCGAGAATCGGAAGATGGCGCTCGAGGACTGCAACAATATTAACCCCGTAGTTTTCCATGCTTTTTACGACCTGTTGTTCCATTTGAGCCTGATCGTAGTTTAGACGGCGAAGGACGAGGTATTTACGAAGACCATTTGAAAGAATTGCGGGAACGGGGCCGCGTGCGGAGTCACAGAGTTTTAAGGATTCTTCAACTTTGTCTTCGGATAAGAGTTCGATGACTTCTTCACGGAGAGTTCCTGCATCGGTTTCAAGGAGCTTGAGGCTACGATAGCGCTCAATGATGACTGCAATAGCCATGATCAGAAGAGCAAGTAACGGCCACATGAAGGGGCCGCCTTCAAGTAAGAATTTTAGAGCACCGGATTCAAAAAAACCGGCATCAGCGAGGTGGACTGGGATCATGTTTATTCGTTTAGATTGGCTTCTTTTTCAAATTGGGAGAGGAGTTCAGGAAGTGCGAGTCTTCCACGTGAATACTTAGCGGCATCACTTTCTGGGAAGTCCCAACGGCAGCGGTTGTAGCGTCGAAAGGCGTTAGGAATATCTCGACCCATACGATAACTTTCACCGGCCCAAAAAAGTGCTTGAGCAGTAAGTTCTTGGTCAGGAAACCGTTTAGTAAAGGCGTCGAATGATTTGCCCCCTTTTAGAAATTCTTCTTGCTTGTAATGGCATTGGCCAATGCGGAACGCCATCTTTGGAGTCCACTCATGGTTAGGGAATTTCTCCAGAAATTTTTCGCCGACCGAGGCTGCAACCGAGTAGTCCTCCTTAGTATAAAAGTGTTCGTTAATACGAAGCATCACATTTGCGATGAGAGGGCTCTTTGGATAGGTTCCAGCTAAGGTCACATATGCTTCAAGCGCTTCATCGAGTTCGCCGGCTTCTTCGTGACATTGACCAAGTTTATACTGTGAATCCGGGGCGAGATTGTGCTCGGGGTGATTTCTGACGATGGATCCATATGCGGCGATAGCTTCGTTCCAGGCCTCCATTTCTTGAGCGAATTGACCGAGGAGGTAGGAAACACGTGGAGCGTATTTGGGGTTAGGGTAGTCGTCTTGAAGATCACGAAGAACGCGTTGCCCCGAGGTCAGTGCCGCTTCAGCCTTGGCGTCTTGTTTGAGCTTGCGTTGGCTCTTGAAGAGTTCGAAGTAGCTCTCCGCGATATGGAATTGAGTTTGGATCGCTAAGTCTTCATCTTTGTAAATCTTACTAAAGGCAGCCATTATGCCATCAGTGCCAACGGCAACCGGCAATATACATTTAATGATGGGTTGTCCGTCGGTAGTTTGAATGACGTTATCAAGATATCCCGCGGTGATTTGATCGCCGAAGAAGCATTCGATTTCCCCTTCAAAATTTCCGGGCACCGGTTTGGGATTTGCCTGGAGGGGGAATGAACCGCTGAATACTCCGCTGTGTGTCAGAGTTTCCTCTAGTTCGACCGTTTCGTCCTCACCGCTTTCGGTTATGATTCGCACGATGGCCAAATCTCGCTTTTTCGAAATATCGAGATCTGGATCGGAAAGCCGAAGGAAGAGTTTCTTGCCAACGTATGCGATTTCGGCGGGTTCTAAATATTCTTCATTGGTGATTTCGAGGCTAGCAGCAGAGAAGAGCTTTGCGGCAGCATTCAAAGTAATTTTGGAGTCATCGGGCCGTGAGGTGTCCTCGTAGATGGCTGTAAATTGGTCCGTGCCAACAACGCTTAGAACCGCCAGTGCGGCTTTAGATTTATTTTCTCCATCATCGAGTTCGGTTTCAGGGTCGGGCTCGGTTGGAATAATGATTTTCCCGAGTCCGCTTTTTGGCAAGGTGCCGTCTTCGGGAACCATCGTGATATTTTGTGGCGAGCCTAAGAGGAGTGGAATTTGGCCAACGAAACGGCCTTCTAAAAGAGCTGGGTTCCGAGATTCTGAAAGGGCTTCGTTCGGAGTAGCGAAGGCTCGCGATAGGACACACTCGACCTGGGTCTTCACCCCTTGGGTGGTCATGACTTCGACGAGCACCGTGCTGCGGGAATCCTTGGCGCGGTCGGGATCAATAACTTCAATAGTAAGAGGGAGGCGATACTCGACTTTGCTGATGTAGTCTTGCGGGCGAGGCTCTTCAACGGGGAGAAATTGCAAGCCACCTTCAACTGAGGTTTCGCTATCGACAATCTGGATTTGAGCCTCCGAAGGCTCATTTAAAAGAACGACTGTCTCACGAAAAAAAGCATGCCCAGGGAAAATGTTCTGCGCATCTTTATAGCGAAGGTAAACTTTGTCTCCTTGTTTGACTGTGATCTTACCTTCGGACGCTTCGGCGGCCGTGTCGATCTCAGCGAGGAAAACCCCAGTCGAGGCACCGGTCTCGGTTGCAGTGTATTTGAAAGGGGGGGCTGAATTAACTTGAATCTCTACCTCGACTTCATCGCGATCAAGACCGATGTCTAGATCAAAGTCGACAATCTCAGCAACGATTCGTTCGCCGGGTTCAATACGAAGAAGTTCTTTGCGAGTTCCTTTGACCGAGCCATTTCCGCTACGAATAAAGTCGTAACTGATAGGTGTGATTTGGCCGTTGTAGTAGGTCGCAGTGAGAGACTTTGTGAGAAGTCGATTTCGTTGCTCAGCTCCAGCAGTGAGTTCATCAAGATAGGAAACCGTAACTGTGTCTCCAGGTGCGAGCTCGAGGACATCATTACTTGCGAGTTCAAGGACGTCAGCTGTGGGTGGGATGTGTTTGAGTTCACCACCTGAAATTTCTACGTTGTTGATAGCGATTGCCTCGCCGCGATACTCAAGGAACTCAAAATCAATGAACCTTAGCTCACGAGAGGGCATTGAAAGGTTCCAGCGGTTTTCTTCTTGAGTGATTTCAGGAGCAGGAACTGGTTCGAAATATGGAATGTCAGCAGCGGAATCCTTGTCAAAATCAATAGCGGTGAAAGGTCGCATTTTGACGATTGATGATTGGCGATTTTCACGAGCCAGTTTTACTTCGACTGACTTTGCTTCAGGAGTGGCGATGGAGAGTATATTGAGTTTATGGACCCCTCGAGGAACAAAGAGATCTACACTTTGGGTTCCTTCGCGAATCGGCATCTCCAGCTTTCCGTTAAGCATGAGCGCGGTGTTTCGCCCGGACACCTCGATTCGTATCGCTCCTTGGCGCTCCTGGACAAGTGGGCCAGACCAAAGGAGGAAGTAGGCGTCCGTGCTTTCCTTCGGGGATTGCCACGAGAGAGCTTCCACTTGATTAACCTCGGTTGGTTTAACTTTTTGGACGAGGTTGGAGATCTCTTCCCATGAGTAATTTTCTTTCAGGCTTTCGGCTGAAGTCTTGAAGACTCGAAGGAGCATGTCAGCTTCTGGGAAATTGAGTGGTAGAGCGGGCTTTGGTGGCGGGAATGAAGCTAGGTTAAACCAAAAGCGTCCGTCGTGGCTCCCTCGAATTGTCATCCGGACTGGGGCTTCTTCGTCTGTTTGGGGAGAAGTGAGAGTGATCGAGTCAGTCTTACGGAGCTCTTTCATGTCGATTGAAAGAGACTTAGGCGCGGCACCATCGGGCTCGCTACGCCAGGTGGTTTCGAGCGAATGATCAATTGCTTTGAGTGGGCTATGATCAAGGGCGGAATCCGAGGCTTTTGCTCCTGCGGGAAGTTCTCCGGTGCGGGACATCCCAAGAAAGATGCCGCCGTGTCGGCTCTCTTCATCGATTTTGAGTTGAACTTCATCGCCACTTGAAGTGGAGAGTTTCACGCTGACCTTATCTGGGGTGTCCGTAAGATCGCGGTCCCCATCCTTAACCTGAAGATAGATTAGATTACCGGGTTTCACCTGATTTCTCGGGCGAGAAGCAGAGCGTGATTGCTCCTCTTTCTCTTCTACGATTTCCTTTTTGAGGACGTCAGTAAAACTAGCGTCTTTTTCATTAATGATTTCGCTGCTGGCCACTTCGAGTGATCCATCGGAAGCGATTCGAAGGCGCGTGTTGCTTAGAAATTCAAACTGGAATTGCTTTTTAAAATCCTCGGGGTAATCGACAGAGATAATGTCGCCTCCGGTGACCTGTAAGACCCCGTCTCCAATATTTGCCTCGCCAAGGGTCGTTGGGAATTCAGTGAGAAAGATTCCTTTGCCTGCCCCTCCACTGCTTAGGAAAGATTCCTCACGATCATTCCCGGGCTCAGTGCGGACAATGACGGGGATGCGTGTGTCTCCGCGGCTAATCCCCAAATCTGGGTCTTGCACGACGACTGAGAGAGCCTTGCCTGGGGCATGCCAGAGTTTTGATTCCTGTCCGAGGCGTCCCACAGTACGTAGTGTCTCTAGTTGAGTAAGGAATCGTTGTTCGATTCCATAAACTTCGGCAAGGTTATAGAGTGTTTTGTTGGCGAGTGCGGTATCCGGAGCTTGCTCTAGGACTGAGAGAAAAATCCGGCGCGCTCGTTCGTTGTCCTCCTGTCTGATAGCGAGGACTCCTCGAAGGAAATTCGCTCGTATCGATATGGAGGGGTTGGGGTTTTCTGAAAGTGTTGTGAAAATTTCTTCAGCCTGATCGTAGACGCGCTGAGCCATGTAAGTCTCTCCAATTCCAAATTGTGCTTCAATCGCCTCTGGCTGATCCTTATAGAGATTCAGAACTGTGGTGAATTCAGCACGAGCAATGTCGTATTGTCTGCCTCGCTGATAGTTACGCGCTAGAAGAAGTTGAATTTGTGACTTGTCGCGAACATCGACTTTTTCAGACTCGCTAAACTTAAGCATCCATCCACGAAGTATATCCTCCGCTCGATCATGATCTTCTGGAGTTCCTTGCGCGATGTGAATTTCTGCACCAAATAGAAGAAGTTCTATCGGAAGGTCATGGCGGTGCTTGTTGAAAAGCTCCTGATTTTCGTAATAGCTCGCCTCGGCTCGCTCGTTATCACCAAGACGAAGGTGGAGGATCGTTTGTAGAAGCGGAGCGATCGGGCTATCTGATGGAATATCGGCACTCAGAGTTCCCATTTCTCGATAAGTATTACCGAGAAGTTTTCGAGCCTCCGTTATTTCGGAATCACCTACTGAACGGATGGTGTTTAGGAGTCCATTTAGAATTGTGGTTCCAAGTGGGAAATCTTTGCGAGCGAGAGCAGCCTGGGCGTAGGGGTAGATTCGCCTCCATGATTCATAATGTTGGTCGGCCGTCTTGATGAGAGCTTGTGCGCTTAGAAGTCGATCGACCGATCTAGCTGAGGTGCTGAGGAGATCGAGTCCGGCTTCACTGCTCACCCGTCCAATGCGGAGATCTCTAATTATTTTGTAAACACGCTTTTTTTTGTCTTCAGGCCAATCTTTAGAGCTCTTGGCAGTTTCGAGCCAGGAGCGAGCGGGCCACTCACCCATACCCCAGGATCGGAAAGGCGTTTGATCTGCGCGATCACGGGCTTTTTTGAGAAGCGACTGCATTCCTTCGAGATCGTCAGCCTGAAAGAGAAGGTTCGCGAGTTCAGCAGCGTAGGCTCCGTGGTAAGCAGTGTCTGCTGCTGCTCGATTTTTAAGAAAGCCCTGCGCGAGGTCGGGTTTCATAGTCGACGCGACACGAAGGGTGCAATCAACATACTCGCGGTTACTCGGGTCAAGACCCATGAAGGATTTCCACCATTGGATGGCTTCGGTTTCCATCCCAAGCTCATTCATGATATCGCCGATTCGGGTGCTGTGGGCGGATCTATTGTCACTCTGTTCCTTTGATTTTTTGATCCATGGGATGGCCTTTCGGATCAGGGGCTCATTTTTGAATTCGACGAGGCGATACCAGGTGTCGTAGTGGGCGGGGCCGGGAGGGATTAAGAGGAGGTGGTTGGCTGCTGCAAGTTTCATGGCCACTCGATCTTTTTCTGGAGCGTAGGCTGCAGCTTCGAGCCATTGTTCCGAAGCCGCGAGGTCTTTTGGGAATTCTTGACAGAGCTTTTCGTAATACTTTGCAGCACTTTCTTTTGATTTCCCTCCAAGGTGGTGGCGATACACATACGCGAGTCGTGAAAGAACAAGGCGACGTTGTGTTTTTGTGAGTTTTTGCTCGAGAAGCTGCTGACAAGATTTACCTGATTTTCCTCCTTTTTCTTGAATGCCTTTCCAAAGATTGGCCACCGGATCGTTTTGATGAGACTTTTTAGCTATTTGCCAGCTACGATTTTGTTCTTTATCCTTTGGGGCATTTTTCCAGATTCGATCTTGGAACCCAGCAAGATGTGGAAATGATTTTGCGCTGCTACTGATGGCTGAGAGATCTTTACGGAAGGTCTCTGGTCCGGTGGCTGACGAATAAAGGAAAGCAATAATTTCCTCCGTCCATTTATCTTCGGTTGGAGATTTTGCGAGAAAGTCGTAGGCAACGCTCCGTGCCTTCGCGATATCTTTTAGGCCATCTCGATAAACACTGAGTGCAAGGACAGCGCGGAGGGTTCCTACTCCGTTAGGATTTTTTGCAATAAGTTTAAGGAGGCCCCGGGCGGCAAGAGAATGATTGTCCCCGTGCCATTTTACATAAGACTGGAGAAGGTTTTGATTGGTAACGTCGTGCAGCATGACGCTCTCAGCAATGGTTAAGGCTCGAGTTAAGTCCTTGGCTTCGGCGGCCGCATTCGCTGCCTTGATAAGCGGGGTAAATCGATCATCGCGCTTAGGAAAGGCCGCAAGATACTTTTTCGCTTCCGCTTCAATTGCGGAAGGGGGGGTCTTTGCGCTGATCATGGCGTCGATCAGATTGCTATGAACATCAGCTCGCTTTGATTTAAGAGCTTGGCGATATGATTGAATTGCATTTTCAAATTGTCCTAATTTTGATTCAAATCGACCGGTGCGAAACCATAAATCTTGTTTATCGAGTTCATTCATGGGGGCATTTCGGCGAATGAGAGTTTTTGCGATTTGAAGCCCTTCGGCCCATTGCTCTGCTCGCTCGGCGGCGTGCATCCCCTGAAAGCCAACTCCAGTGAGTAGCGAAGTGGCGGGGATCTTCACAACCATCGCAGCTGCTAGGCTGGAGGCCCGGTTGAATGAGGCGCCATTATTGACCTGATTGAAGAGACCGAGCGCTTTGATGCCCTGGCTAGTAGGGCCGTTATTTTCCCAAATAGTTTGATACTCAATTGCGGCAAGATTACTGCGGCTGGTGTTCTCATATGCAGTCGCAAGGTATTCTCTTACTTTGTTAGTAAGAGTGTGCCCTGGGAAGATTTCCAAGAATTGGCGCCCGGTCATTATCACGTCGTCATGGCGAGCCGTTACGGTATAACCTTCAATGAGCTTAAGGGTCATCGCGGCGCGTTTGGGGTTCTCAGTCTGGGCGCGTGAAAACTTCGAAGTGGTGCGAATGATCCCGAAGACCTTTTCGTCCTTCCAGTAAAGGTCCACTAATTCCTCCATAAGTTTCCCCCCTGAGGAAGATGATTCTGTTGTTTCCTTGAGCTTCGCCTCAAGGTCGATAGCTTTGTCGGCATGCGCCGGCATGCTTAAGAAAAGAAGTAGAGCGAGTTGAGGGATAAGTGTTTTCAAAATCCTGCTTTTTTGAGGGCTTCCACGATTTTATTAGCTTCTGTGGCAATGTCACTTTCGGGATAGTCGCGGATGAGATGTTCGAATTTTTGGCGGGCTTCGGGCTTTTTATTAAGCTTGTAGAGACAGCGGCCATAATTGAAGAGTATGACATCTAAAAAATTGGCGTCGGGATAGTCAGAGAGAACATTTTCAAAAACGTCAACGGCGCGCGCGTAATCTTCTTTCTTATAGTAGAAGGCAGCCATTTTTGCGACAGAATCCCCAACCCGGCCCGAATCAGGAAACTGCTCGTAGACTTTTTGGTAGGCTAGAAATGCTTTCTCATAGAGACTGGCGGATTGTCCCGTGGTGGCTTTCAAGGCCATGGCTTCATAGCACTCGCCGGTGAAGAATTGACCTTCTCCTTTTAAAGGGCTTTCTGGGATTTTGGCGATACTTGTATAGAGGTTGATAGCGCGTGGGAAATTCTCGCGTTTTCGCTCAACATGGGCTTGTTGCAGCATCGCTTCGTCCACGAATGAGCTGGATGGAAATTCATTCAGGAGACGTCGACTCATACCAAGCGCTAGGTCTAGCTTATCCATAGCGAAGTAGATCCGCCAAAGTTGCACATACGTTTGCTCGAGGAGTTTTCCTCCAACCTTCTTGGCTTGAACGAGGATTTCCTCACAGACATCAAGAGCTTCAGCATATTTATAATTGGCCTTTTCGTTGAGACCAAATTCCTTGTAGTGATTGCCCACTTCGGTAAGTGCCGAGGCGGTTTGAAGTTTCGTTTTAAGTCGAAGTTCTTCGTCGGAAATTTCGGTCCGAGTGACACGCACTTCGCCGAGGTTTCCCTCAATGATTTTGGTTTCAGAGGTGCGAATCATGGTGCCTTCGCCGAGGTTCTGATCGTCTCGGTAAACGAGTCGGACGATTTGGCCGGGTTCGCCGGTGAGAGTGTTGGCGGCGGTCGAAAGCCGGAGAGGGATTGCGAGACGGAAAGTTCCTCGTTGCTCTTGTTCACGTAAAGTTACAGGAACCGCTCGGACCATGAAGAGGGGGTCAATCTGAGATTTCAAATCTTCCCCGTCAGGGCCCTCTTCAAGTTCTCCACTTGCGACTCCTTTCGCGAGTTCCGCGTCAATTTCATCGGGCGTTTTACGCCGAAAAACTTGAACGGTGGCTTGGATCTGGTCGGCTCCGTTAGTGGTGTCGTGATCGGCGTCGGTGACCTGGAGGTGAAGTTGCTTTCCAAGAACTGCTGCCGGTAGATTATGGAGGTAAGACCCGTCCGTGATACGCGCTACTCCATTGCCCACAACCATGACATCCTTTAGGCGCTTTGCGTTGGTGTCTTTTTGAGCGGTTTGGGCATCGATATAAGTGACTGTGATCCGATCTCCGCCGCGCAGTTCGAGGGTGCCATTATTAGGAGAAGCTTGATTGAGCTGGGTTGGGATCCGACCCATCACGATCCGAGCATTTCGACCAACAGGATCGCACACGACTGTTTCTTCATCGCCACCTGTGGTAAGGCAGCGAACTTTGATTTGAGAACCAGGTTCTAGAATAGCGAAATCCTGATCATCGATTTTTACATAGAATCGTTTCCCAGCTTCGACTTTTTCGACCAGTGAATCTTTATTCGAGAGCGCGGTGCCAACTTTTTCGAGTGCTTCAATAGCCCGGCTGTAGTGGCCTAGTTTGAAGTGGCCGAGGCCGATATAGTAGTAAGCTTCATTAACCTCGGAAGAGGCGGGAAATTGTTCGATGACATCACGCATGATGCCAAAGCATTTCCCGTAGTTGCCCGCTTCGTAAAAGCAGGTCCCAGTATTCAGGAAAGCATAGGCGCGCTTGGCGTCATCTCCGTTGGCTTCAACCGCCGCTGCTTCGTAGTGAACGCGCGCCTTGTCGAAGTCTTTGATCTCCTTGAGCAGGTGATCGGCAAGACGGAGGTGGGCGTCAAATCGGATCTGGCTGCGAGGATAGCGCTCAACGACCGACTCCCATATCTCAAGGGCCTTTTCGTTTTCCCCGACCTCAAGACGAGCATCGCCCGCTTGAAGAAGCTTTCGCGCCGCGCGATCTTCAATGATCGAACCGCGCTCGACGGCCTTGGGCGTTTGAGCAAAGAGAGGGAGGGCGAGGAGGAAAGAGAGGAGCCGATTGATGAAGTTGCTCACGTGACTTAAGTAAATAGTTCGTTGATGGGGGCCGCTTCCTTGCGGACGAGTCGCATTGGCCGTCCCTGGGGAGTGGTAAGTTCCTTGTTGAGGTCAATGCCGAGGGCATGGCAAAGGGTGGCGTGCAGGTCGGCCACCTTCACTGGACGTTCGGCAACTTCCATGCCGTCCGGGTCCGAGGCTCCGACAATGCTTCCCCCCTTGAGTCCTCCGCCAGCCATCATGCAGCTAAAGACACGGGCCCAGTGGTCGCGGCCGCCACCATCGTTGATGCGGGGAGTTCGTCCGAATTCACTGAGAACCACAACCAGCGTCTTGTCGAGTTTACCATTCGCTTTGAGGTCCGAGATGAGGGAAGCGATGGCGGGGTCCATGGCTGCTCCGTGATTACGCATGGCCTCGAAGATGTTTCCGTGATTGTCAAACCCACCACGGTTAACCTGCACGAATCGGACTCCTTTTTCGACGAGACGCCGGGCAAGAAGGGCTCCGCGACCAAACTCGGTGTCGCCATATTTTTCGACCGTTGCGGGAATTTCTTCTTTGAGGTCAAAAGCCTTGAGTGCGGGGCTCTCCATGAGTGCGACCGCGTCTTTCAACGCGGTTTGGGAGGCTTTTAACTCTTTCGCGCCTTTCTGATCCGAGGTGCGGCGATTCATTTTTTCAAGGATCTGAAGTCGTTGCATTCCCCGCGCGTGGCTGATGCCTTCCGGGAAGGTTAGGTATGGGTCCTTTTGTCCGGGGCGGCCGACGAAGTAGGCTTCACATTGCTGCCCAAGATATCCCGAACGGGCGGCCTGACCGCTAATACTGACGAGAGCGGGAAGGTCTCCGAGTGGCTCGCGTTCGTGAACGACAAGAGAACCAAGTCCCGGATGCATGATATTGGGGGATTGGTTGAAGCCGGTTTGGAGTTCATACTGGGCACGACCATGGTCACCGTTGGTCCCGGCGATAGAGCGGATGAGGGTTCCATGGTGCATTTGCTTGGCTAGCTGCGGGAAGATTTCCGAAATCTCCATGCCTTCGACCGAAGTTTTGATGGGATTAAACTCGCCCTGAACCTTACGACCTGGTTTGGGATCCCAGGTGTCCAGATGACTCATTCCTCCGCTATTCCAGAAGAGAATGACATGTTCGGCTTTTGCCTCTAATGAAGTGCCTTGGGCCAAAAGTTGGCTCACAGGCATGCCAAGGAGGCTCGCGCTGAAGGTCTTCAGCATACGTCGGCGGGTAAATTGGTAATCGGAGCAGGACATTAGAGTTTAACTTTGAAGGATGAACGGTGAGCTTACTAAACGTGATTTAGGGGAGAAATCGGAATTCGTTGGAGTTGAGGAGCGCCCACCGGAGGTCGGCCATGCCTTCGGCGGAGTTATTGACGATGGTGCGGGCGTCGGCCTTTTCTTCGGCGGTGGGAAGGCGGGTTAGAATTTCCTGGTAGGCCCAATCGATGGCGAGGTTTTGATCTTTTTTGAGGAGACGGTGGATTGGCTCGAGGGTTCCAACGCGGGAGGCTTCGTGGGTCATGCGACCATTGAGCATCAGAAGCTGCTGGCGAAGCGAAGAGGCGTCGTCGCGGAACTCACCGAGGCCGGTGCGAGCAGGTTGGCCAAAGACTCGCAAAAAGTGAGCGGGTGGAGCTGGAGTCGCCATGCGCATGGCGCTATCGAAACGAGGGTTGTCATCGACCGTTTCGGTGACGGTTTCGGTTTTGAAATTCATGACTCGGCGCTCTTGTTCTTCGCGCATTGCCGCCATTTCCCGGGCTTTGATGGCCTCATCAGATTCCATACGCATGGTGGCGAGTTCGGCTTGTTCCCTAGAGTTAAGAACGGAGTTGAAATCGATCTTCAGGGAAGACTCAAGATCGTAGCCATCGTCTCGCATCGGCTTCTTTTCGGCCATCATGACGGGCTGGGGCTCATCGGTTTCAATAATGGTGTATTCACCCGTCGGGACGCGGATCTCGCGAGTGACTTCCTTGCTGTTGGCTCCCTTGGGCCACTTGAAATCTTCGAGATGACCGGCAATGACGATGCTGTCGTAGAGAACCTCGCTGATCATTCTACGGGTGGGCGCGGCGGCGAAGTTCAATTCGCTTTTCTCCCGGATTTCGATGTCGGTCTCTGCCGGGAGAGCTGAGCGCCGATAAACATCAGAGAGGGTGATGATACGCACGAGGGTTCGGAAGTTGTAACCACTAGCGATAAATTCCTGAGCGAGAAAATCCAGGGTGGAGGGGTGATGGAGACCGCTGTAGTCGGAGAAGTTATCAAGCGGTTCGACGAATCCGTGGCCAACCAATTCAGCCCAGACCCGATTGACAAACGCGCGGGCAAAGTAGTCATTTCGCGGGTCGGTGATGAGATCGGCCAGTTGGGTCCGGAGCTCGCTGGAGCGATAGATGTCGCCATGAACGTTGAGCTTACGGCTTTCCTCCTTGGCTTCCTCCAGAACCGGGTCGCCAGGCTTACCAAGGTCTGGCTCAACTGAGTCAAGGAGGGCGTCTAGGGATGCTGCTTCGTCTTCTCCGGAATTCCTTTCGGCTCGGGCGAGTCGGACGGCTTCAAATCGCTTGATATGCGGGGGTGTGGTCCCAGGGTCGGACATTTGGAAGGGGAACTTTGGCTTGACTGGCCTGCGTTTGTCAGGCGCGGCTTTGTCCTCGGGCGGCCAAAGAACCATCATTTCATCCCCCTCGGTGGTGTAAACTGCCCCTCCTTGGCGTCGGCTCTGCATCTTTTTGGTTTTGCCGAAGAATGCGGCAAGGTCGTAGAAATGCTTTTGTTCCCAGTCGTCAAAGGGGTGGTCGTGGCACATGGCACAGCCAATCCTGACACCCAGGAAGATTTGGGAGGTGGCAGCTGCCAGTTCCATAGGAGCGGCATCGTCGCCGAGGATGTAGCCGACGGCTGGGTTCGAATTGACACGACCGGAGGCGCTGATGAGTTCACGAACGAGGTCGTCGTAGGGTTTGCCTTGATCAAGGGATCCGTGGATGTAGGCTAAGAGCTGGTTGCCGCCGGTTACGTTGGAGCGGATGCGTAACATGTCGGCCATGAAAATGGTCCAGCGATCGGCGAAGCGATGGTTGGAGGAGAGCTTCTCGATGAGTCTCGCTCGGCGATCTTCGCCCCAATTTTGGTATTCCCGAATCTCCTTCATTGTAGGGATACGTCCAATCAAGTCGATAGTGGCTCGCCTGAGGAATGCATCGTCGCCAATGGTTTTGGTGGTGATCACTCCTGTTTCGGCATTTTCACGACGTAAGAGGTCGTCGAGCATGACTGCTGCCTCGGCATTGTTGGCGGGAGTCTTCGTTGGAACGGTGACCCGCCTGGGTTTTTCTGGTTTACGCTCGGTTAAAGTGACTCCTTTGGGCCACTTGGCACCGGCTTCGACCCAGGCATCGAGGATCGCGACCTCTTCCCCTGAGAGAGCCTGCCCTTCGTCGGGCATCACTCCTTCGTCGATGGGGCGGAGGTGGATTCGAACAAGGAGCTCACTTTCGTCAGGTTTGCCGGGAACAACGGCATCAGCGGTATCTCCGCCTTCCATAAGTCCCTCATAAGTGTCGATTCTAAGTCCTCCCTTGACTTTCGATTCGGTGTGACAGCGGACGCAATTGGCCTCGAGAATAGGCTGAACTTCCGTCTTGAAATTGGGAGTAGCTGCAAAAGTTGGTAAAGCTAAAGTACCTGCGATAGCGACCAATGAAAGGGTGATATATTGGGATTTCTTCAAGCTGGAGAGAGGGTATACGGATTGGGATTAACCGTATTCAACAGTTACATCTGGAGCTAAGCAAAAATTTCATTTTACTGTAGTTGAATTTAAACATTTTCCATGATGTTATCAACCATTCTTCTACTGATTTGTCCTTTCGACTTTTTGAGTAAACTTTCCAATTCTGTACGATCGTGGGTGTCTCCT
This sequence comes from Verrucomicrobiota bacterium, assembly GCA_030835305.1. GTDB lineage: Bacteria > Verrucomicrobiota > Verrucomicrobiia > Verrucomicrobiales > Akkermansiaceae > SW10. Next base: position 19,748 of record JAURPJ010000010.1, read on the forward strand.
TTTCGAATTGCGTGGCCGATCGGCCCATCGACCCACTCTCTTCCTAATCCTATGAAAATCCGACTCCTGCCAATCTGAGTGATTTTAATCACAACTGTTTTCGTTGCCGGATCTTGAGGCGCCAGGTGGAAAAAGTCGAAGAAGCTCGCAGAAAAAACTAGCGCAAGACGCAGGTTGAGTTCTTGGCAGGAATCGAAAAAGCAGCGTGGAAAAGAAGTGAGTCGCGACCGGAACAGGATTCTATGAGAGTCGGATTGCGGGAGAAACGGTGAATTCTGAGCTTGAGGGGATTATGTTGACAGAGATTGATGAGGTTGTCAGTTAAGCAGGACTTGAATGGCAGCATCTCGAAGATTTGGCTGTGGATTCGAATGGGGAAGGGAACCGACTGAAGCTGGAGAAGACCCTCTTTCCGAGTCAAAATACAGATGGGGGACTGGTCTTGATACCAATCAATGGTTCAGGTTGTTGAGGAAGTGGTGACGCTGGTAATCCTAAGGAATGATCGCGCAACGGAATTTGTTCATCTCAAAGATCATAGGGAAAGTGGAATCGAGCAGAAAAACGTTCTGAGTGGATACCTTGAGTCGGATGGATTTAGTGGTTACGAGGTGAACCTGAATGCCGCAAGTCACTTCTTCATAGGCCACCTGCCTCCGGGAGTTCAAGTTTTCGAAACAAGTCTTCGGGTGCAACATGCAGGCAAGTATAAAACGGGGATCGCGGAGGTCCGGTGTATATATCGCCGCAATTCGCTGCGCGCAGAGCGAGCGTGGAGGTGTCCGCCAAATAGATCCTCTCCGGAGTTGCTTCCTATCCAATGCTACACGAACACGGTAAAACCACCTCTTCAGGAGAGACGAGAGGGACTCTCCTCAGTCCAGTTTGCTAGGCAAGGAGATCCTTGATAACGTGCCCGTGGATGTCGGTGAGGCGGAAATCTCGACCTTGGTATCGATAGGTGAGTTTTCGGTGGTCGATCCCCAGTAGATGCAGAATCGTGGCATTGAGGTCGTGAATGTGCACGCTGCCCGGGGTCCAGTGATCTTTGGTGGGCTGGGGGAAGATCGGGTCGCCGTCGGCGTCGGCGATGTTGTAGCCGAAGTCGTCACTGCGGCCATAGGTAATCCCTGGCTTTACGCCGCCTCCTGCCATCCAGGTCGTGAAACAGCGGGGGTGGTGGTCCCGCCCATAATTCTTTTCCGTGAGTTTGCCCTGACAGTAAGCGGTCCGGCCAAATTCTCCGCCCCAGACGACGAGGGTGTCCTCGAGCATGCCTCGTTCCTTCAGGTCGGTGATGAGCGCGGCGCAAGCCTGATCAATATCCTTGCACTGTGACTCGTGTTCTTTAGGGAGATTGTTATGGGCGTCCCAGCCACGATGGAAGATTTGAATATTACGAACGCCGCGCTCGGCGAGGCGGCGGGCGTTGAGGCAACAAGCGGCAAAGGTCCCTGCCTGCCGAGCTTCTTCGCCGTAGAGTTTAAAAGTCGATTCCTTTTCGTTGGAGAGATCCATCAACTCGGGGACCGAGCTCTGCATGCGGTAGGCCATCTCATGTTGTTTGATACGGGCGAGAATCTCGGGATCCCCAAATCGATCGTGCTGACTCTCGTTGAGAGCAGCGAGGGTGTCGAGCTGGACCCGGCGATCGCTTCGGGAAACACCCTTTGGGTTGTGCAGGTAAAGCACGGGATCTCCCTGACTTCGAAGGAGAACACCTTGATGTTCCGACGGGAGAAAGCCCGGCCCCCAAAGACGGCTAAAGAGGCTTTGCTCTCCGAAATTGGTCTTGGCGTGCATAACGACGTAACCGGGCAGGTCATCATTCATACGTCCTAAGCCATAGCTAAGCCATGACCCAAAACTGGGGCGTCCGGGGATTTGGCTCCCGGTTTGAATGTAGGTGACAGCCGGATCATGGTTAATCGCTTCTGTAAAAGTGCTCTTGATGACGCATAGCTCCTTGGCCACCTTGGCGGTGTGTGGGAGGAGTTCACTGACCCAGACCCCCTGATCGTTGTTGTCGTATTTTTTAAACTCATATTTCGACGGGCAAACCGGGAGATTTTTTTGTCCGGCAGTCATTCCAGTGATGCGTTGGCCGTCGCGGATGTGTTCGGGGAGATCCTTGCCGAACATTTCTTTCATCTTCGGCTTGTAGTCCCACATGTCATGTTGACTGGGGCCACCGCTCATGAAGAGATAGATGACGCGTTTCGCCTTGGCGGGATGGTGCAACCCCTGGGGGTTGTCGGGTGTTTGAGCCAAAAGATCCGCGCCCAGCAATTGTGCCATTGTGGCAGTTCCCAGCCCGAGAGCACTTCGCCCGAAGAGTTGGCGGCGGGACATGTTTAGATCAAATTCGCGTGCTGAGTTCATAGAAACAATGGGTTGGGAAATTAGAAGAGGGCGAGGGCAATATCGCTGGCGAGGACGGTGGTAATGACCTGGGTCCAGGCCGCAAGCTCGTTGGGATTGAGGTCCGGATTTGCAGGCGAATCTCCGATGGTGAGAAGCGCTTTCGCTTTCTCGGGAGCTGCGGCGTAGCGACTGTTCATCGTGTCGAGAAGAGCGAGGCATGCCTTGCCTTCTCGTGGAAGCGCCTGACGACAGGCAAGCAATTTGTAGAGAAGGTCCAACCGGGCCTTGTTATCCGGAGAGGACTTCACAAGTCGCTCGGCAAGTTTACGGGCCATTTCGATTCGTTGGGTTTCGTTGAGGAGAGCGAGCGACTGCAATGCGGTGCTCGTTCGTGATCTTTTTACGCAGCTGGATTCCCGGTTTGGAGCATCGAATAGAGTCATCATGGGGTGAGGGCTCGTCCGCTTCCAATAGACGTAGAGGCTGCGACGATAGAGCCGTTCTCCTTTATCCCGCACATAGTCTTTTGTGTTGCTGGCAGGGTGCATGAGGGCTTTCCAGAGCCCTGCCGGTTGGTAGGGTTTAACGCCTTCGCCGCCCATGGTCGGGTCAAGGAGTCCACTCGACCACAGGCCGATGTCGCGGATGACTTCGGCGTCGAGCCTGAAGCTTGGACCGCGCGCGTAGAGCCGGTTGTCGGGGTCCTCCAAATCCGTGAGGAATCGTGAACTCTGTTTGAAGGTCTGACTTGTCACCATAAGACGGAGAATGTGTTTCAAATCCCAGCCTTTTTCCCGGAACTCGACGGCCAACCAGTCGAGAAGCTCCGGGTGAGTTGCCTGTTCCCCCTGGAGACCGAAATCTTCAGGGGTGCGAACCAAACCGTGCCCGAAAATCCTTTGCCACATGCGGTTTACCAATACCCTGGTGACAAGAGGATGCTTGTCTGCCGTAAGCCACTGAGCAAGACCCAGGCGATTGCGCGGGGCGTTTTCAGGGAAGCTCCCCATAACGATGGGAACGTCTGGCTTAAGCGCTTCGCCAATCGGGCTGTGATACTCGCCTCGTTGCAGGACTCTGGTGACTCTCGATTTAGGGAGTTCCCGGGCGATCAGCGTTGTGGTCGTAAATGACTCCATCACCTCCTCTTCGTTGCCATCAAGAGACGCCAGGGATTCCCATTCTTTTGGGTTCGCGGGAGCCTTCATGGCCGGGCCATGATCGTATTTATTGCCATCGAGGGGACTTTCTGCCGTGCTGTTGAAGAAGGCGAGGAGGCTGAAATACTCCTGATGAGTGATCGGGTCGTATTTATGGGTGTGACATCGTGCGCACGACATCGTCATGCCGAGCATCACGGTGCCGAGAGTCTCGGTGCGATCGAAATTATTTTTGGCCTGAAATTCTGCCGGGATCGCGCCGCCTTCGGAGGTGGTGGGATTCATTCGCACGTAGCCGGTGGCGATCTTTTGGGTGATCGTAGAATTGGGCAGAAGATCACCGGCAAGCTGCCAGGTGACGAAATCATCGATGGGGAGATTTTCATTGAAGGCTCGAACCACCCAATCCCGGTAGGGATAGATGCCCCGTTTATTATCAAGGTGAAGACCGTGGGTGTCACCGTAACGGATGGCGTCGAGCCAGTAACGAGCCTGATGTTCTCCGTATTGTGGCGATGCGAGGAGCCTGTCGACGAATTGCTCGTAGGCCTTCTGCGACTTGTCTGCGAGGAACTGCTCGAGAAGGACTGGCTCCGGAGGGAGTCCAGTTAAGACTAGGGCCGCGCGACGGGCAAGGACATCCCGCGAGGCCTCCTCAGCAAAGGAAACGGGCGGGTTTTGGGCTTTCAGTCCTTTCTCAATATAGAAATCGATCACTTCATTTTTGGGAGCCTTCAACCCCTTGATTGGAGGGACAAAGGCCCAATGGGAAGCATACTCGCCGCCTTGTTTCACCCATCGGGTTAGAATGTCTTTTTCCGCTTCCGTCAATGGCTTGCCATGGTCCTCCGGGGGCATCGGATCGTCTTCATCGTGAATCCGAAAAATGAGTTCACTGTCCTCTAGATTGTCGGGATCGATCGAGCGGATTCCTTTGCGATTCCGGGTGGCAGCCTCGTAGCTATCGAGCCGCAGATCCTTAGCTTTCCTGGTGTCAGGGCCATGGCAGGCAAAGCATTTGTCGGAGAGAATGGGGAGGACTTCGCGGGCGAAATCAACCTTTTCCTCACCGTGGAGAAAAGTGATGAAAAACATGCCGGCGAGAGCAGCCTTAAGTGTGCGTTGCAAAACCATAACGTGTTTGGATGGATAATCTACGTTGGACGATTCGTCGATCCATCAGGTCACTTTTGTGAGTTTGCCAAATGCGGCTTGAGCTTGTCGTTTTTACGAGTTTCCGAGAATGTCGGGAAGATCTTGTCGCGAGTAACTCTTCCACCCCCCCACTGATTCCAGTCTGGGCGATGTTGACGTTGATGTTTCGTCCAATGTCTTCCGACTGCTGCTTTCCCGCGCCGGCAGCAAGATTGCCGATCGATTGGCGGGCCCCAAGACGACTTTGGCGGGACTGCTAATCGTCGGCCTGCTGGTCTGTTTCAGCTTGGCCCGAGGCATTCGCTCGGTCACGGCGAAGGATGTCCTGGGGAAGACAACTCCCAAGAGCACGAGAGCGTAACTTATCGGCTGGGCTGCTTCGGCCAGTGGCAACATTGCGGTAGTAGCTGCCGCTTTTCTGATCTTTGTGAACGGAGAGAGATCGACGACCAGCTATACGATCTATCTCGGAATTGCGGCTGCAATATCGTGGCGCGCGGCCCTCTTTCACTTTGGGATTTCGGAAACTGAGGGCAAGGTTAAAAAAAAGGCTCAGTGTCGGCTTGCTCAAGCAGTTTAAATTCCTCAAGACGGATTCAGATCTTCGAGATATCCTGATTGTATGGGCACTTGCGATTGGTTCGGGGCTTTCCGCGGCTCTCACCTCCGATTTGGCGAAAGTGGGCGGACAGTTCAAGTCGCGCTTTGCTGAGAGGAGCAATCCCTTGGGTGTCCCTGCTTTTGCTTTTCGTGGTGGTTTTTACCATTTGGGTCGATGGAAACCTTGTGAATCGCATTTTTCCCAGCGGTCCTCTTGCTGATTGGAGTCATTTTGATTATTGCCGGTTTTCTTACCGGATTGGCCTCCTTAATTTCGATGCTCGTCGCTCTTGGGATCTTTGGGTGATCAGCAGCGCTTGGAACTCTATACTGTCACCTATTTTCATCGGTTAGCGAGGCTTGGTCACCTTTCGGAGGCTCCGCCGATTCTGGAATCGAAAAGACCCGCGCAGCGGGTTTATCGGAGATGAAGGAAAAAACACGCGATCGTAGCACAGCTAGTTTTTTGCGAAAGACCACCAGGAAGGCAAAGTGAATGCAAAGCCAAGCAAGCTAGGCTAGAAAACCTTTAACTTGAGCTTGTTGGCTTGGGCTACGGCAGCGTTTTTGCCGATGATTGCCATTTTCCTTTTACCTGATAACTGAAGGCTGGACGAAGTTCCAGATAGCGGTCCTTGTAGACCGTCTTTAGGAGGCTCAAATCTTCGTTGAGAATTTTGGCGACATGTTTTCCCATTTGCATCACCGCCAGCGCGAGACCCGGGACACTCTTGCCGTCGCGGTCAACAAGACTCACTAGATCGCCGGCGCAAAAGACGCGGGGGTGATTGGGGACTGTGAGGGGAGGCTCCACCTCGAAACGACCGCCTCGGTCGCGAGGGTGGTCAATACACCCGGTGAGCGGTGAGGCGGCCACCCCCGCGGCTCACATCAAGGTTTCGGTCTCTTTCTCGCGGCCATCATCGAGGTGTAAATAGTGCTCTTTGACGTTGTCGACTCTTGCCTCCAGAATAATTTCAGTACCACGAGTTTTCAGACGTTTTCTTGTGTATTCGGAGTGATCTTCGGTAACAGGCTTTAGCAGGCGATCACCGGATTGATTAAAGTGATCAGGAAATCATTCACCTCGATTTGGTAGTCTAACTTGAGGGCACGTCGTACGAGGTCGGCAAAAGCCCCGGCGAATTCCACCCCGATCGGACCACCGCACAAGATTGTAACGGTCATGGGGATCTTCTTTTGCGCGGGGTTGGAAGTCCGCTAGGCCCTTCCCATAGCATGGAGAACCTTTTACCGGATATTATGGGAATCTTGGAGCGTTTTGAGCCCGAAGGTGTGTTAGACCCACCCGCCCTAAACAAAATAGGAAGTCCCCGCGCCGGTGGCTAGAACAAGACTGTCGTATGAATAGTGACCATTTTCAGTGATCACAGCTTTCCGGCCGTTATCAATTTGAGTCACCTTGTTGAGAAGAACAGAGACATCCGGGGAATCGTCAATGATAGCCCGGAGCGAGCGGGCAATTTCAACCGCCGAGAGTGAAGCGGTTGCCACTTGACATTGGAGAGGCTGGAAAGGTGGTGGTTTTCCGGTCAATCAGGGTGACTTCAAAGTTGTCATCGTTGGCTGGGGATTTGGCGCAGTTGAGCCCTGCGAATCCTCCCCCCAACAATGGCGACACGATGTGGTGCTTTCATGGGTGCAAGATAGTGAGTAATGGGCATTTCGCCGTGCCCAATTTAAGCGTGCGAAGTGTTTCGCTTGCGGGGGTGTGGATCCGCTGTCAATGTGACGTTATGAATTCGAGTATTAACCTGATCCGGCTCTGGATCCTGACGTCCGTTCTCGGGGCGTCGGCGTCCTGTGCTGACGACCCCCCAATGTTTTTTCCGTTCAAAGTAACGATCGGGGAGCAGGAGGCTAAAATGAAATACCCCGGTGATTTGTTTGCCGTCATTGAGAGGCCGTCAAAGCCCGCGGATTTCCTCAAGATCGACAAGGAGGCTGAGTTTCTGATAGCGAATCCCCAGGGGGGACTTAAACAGATCAGTGACATTATCAAGCTCTTGAAAGGTAACTCCTAGCAAGCCTTGAGTCAGGAGGAAAAACAGGTGCAGTGGGTCATTCGCGAGGCACCAAAAGGTTGGGAGAATCTGGTTCCGGAAGGAATGCCACGGATCCTCGGGCGATTGCTTTCACAAAGGGGGATACAACACGAAGAGGTCGAGCGCTTTTTGCGTCCTCGTCTCGCCGAGTTGACTGATCCTTTCGATATTCCGGAGGTTGACCTGGCGGTCGACCGCATCCTGCATGCGGTGGATCAAAAAGAACGTGTTTGTATTTATGGCGATTACGATGTTGATGGTGTGAGCTCAATTGCAGTGCTCCGCACGACTCTTGAGGCCTATGGACTCAAGCCATACTCATTTATTCCACGCCGAAGTAGTGAAGGTTACGGTTTAAGTGCAGGCGGTCTGGGTCGCTGCCTGACTGAGTTCGGTAAGCCCGACCTCATGATTTCGGTTGATTGCGGCACGGTCTCGAACGATGCCATCGCGATGCTACAGAGCAAAGGAGTCGAGACTGTCGTCGTGGATCACCACGAAATGGGTCCTGACGGTCGACCTGATTGCGTCGCTTTGGTGAATCCAAAGGCTTCGCGCGATCCACGCGAATACCTTTGTGCGGCAGGCGTCGTTTTCAAGCTGGCGCATGCTCTCCTGAAGCAACGACCGCTTGAAGGATTTGATCTTAAGTCGGTGCTCGATCTGGTGGCGGTGGCCACAATTTCGGATATTGTTCCTTTGGTGGATGAAAATCGCCTTTTGGTGCGACATGGTTTGCGAAAGCTGGAGAATTCGGTCAGACCGGGACTCAGGGCTCTTTTAAAACTCACTGGGACCGAGGGAAGGCTGAGTAGTGCCGATATCGGCTTCCGGATAGGGCCCAGATTGAATGCAGCGGGCCGCATGGATCAACCAGAGCAGGCCTTGGCCACTCTGATGACGGGATGTTCAAACGAGGCTCTCGATTTGGCTGACGAACTTGAGAATTTCAATAGAAAACGCCAGAAGCTGGAGCAGGCGATTTTCGCGGAAGCGATGGCCTTGTTGCAGGAGAGCACCAATGATCCGGTTATCGTGGTCGGCTCAAGAGCCTGGCATGCTGGCGTGGTCGGAATCGTCGCATCACGCTTGATGCGGATGTATCATAAGCCTGTTTTCGTGATTTCCATTGATGAAAATGGGATCGGAAAAGGTAGTGGTCGGAGTATTCCCGGTATCTCATTGGTTGAGGCGATTGGCTCATGTCGGGAGCACCTGATCGCGGGTGGGGGACACCACATGGCTGCCGGATTGAGTATTCATGAGGATTTAATCGACGCTTTCCGGGAAAGTTTTGTGAAGTTTGTCAATGAGACCTGCGGGGAGAAGGATCTCGCCGCCAAGGTTCAAGTTGATGCCGAAGTTGAGCTCGGTGAACTTTCTCTCGATTTTCTCGCCAGCTACGAGCTGTTGCAACCGTTCGGGAGTTCCAATCCACAGCCAATATTTTTGACTCGCAACGTTTGGCTGACCGAACCACCGAGACGCTTGAAGAACAACCACCTTCGCTTGTTTTTGCGCCAGGGGTATGACGAGCGAGATGCGATTTTCTTTGGAGGGGGAGCCAACGAATTGCCTGATCCGCCTTGGGATATTGCATTCACCGTTGATCGTAACGTCTTCCGCGGACGGGTCAGCGTGCAAATTAGCATTCAAAATGTGAGGCCAGCGGCCGGAAACTGAAATGAAAGCGACTGACTCGCTTCTTGAGTTGCCGGGTGTCCGGGGGCGCGATCTCGAAGCTCTAAGGGTCTCGGGAATTGAGCGGGTGGCCGATCTTTTAAATTGGTTGCCAAAGCGATACGAGGACCGGCGCCGTTTCGACGCATTTCCGGCTCAGGCGGGCAGTGGTGCGGTTTGTCTGCGGGGATTGGTGATCGATACACAACGGAAAGGTTTTGGTGGGAAGGGCTTTTACGAGGCTGTTGTTGAGGATCATGCGGGCGGTGGTTTGTCGCGAATGACTTGTCGTTGGTTTAATATGCCATTTCTTCAGAAGGTCATCGCAACGGGACATGAGGTAGTGCTCTACGGGAAGCCCAAAGAGAGTAGAGGTAAGGTGGTCATGGATCACCCCGAATTTGAGGTGGTATCGGATGAAGGCCGGAGGGTTCATCTCGAGCAGATTGTGCCAATCTACAAGAACGTTAGCGGTATTCCCCAGCGGAAATTGCGGGAGGCAATCTTCTGCGCTCTTGAGATTGTTGAAGGGGACTCGCTGGTGCCGGTTCACGACGTCGATCCGACCTACCCGAGAATTGAGGCTTTCCGGGAGCTTCATTTCCCCGGAGAGTTGGCCCAGGCTGATGCCGCGAGGCGGTATTTCGCGAAGGAGGAGTTCTTTTTTCAACAGCTACGGGTCGTTTGGCGTAGGGCGCGCCATGCCGATCTGACTGGTCGAGTTCTTGGGAAACGGACGAAGCTGTTGACCGAATTTTATAATTCATTACCTTTCGATTTGACCGCAGCCCAGAAGCGCAGTGTGAAGGAAATTATTGCAGACATGCGCGTGCAGCGGCCAATGAACCGCTTGCTACAAGGAGATGTTGGAAGTGGTAAAACATTTGTCGCAATGTGTGCGATGCTTCTGGCTGTTGATTCGGGGTGTCAGGCAGCCCTAATGGCTCCGACCCAAATTCTGGCCGAGCAGCATCACTTCACCTTTGCAAAATGGCTCTCACCTCTTGGGGTCAAGGTTGGTTTGGCAACAGCGGACCGGCGGGAGGAGGTCGCCGACGCACAGATTATTATCGGAACACATGCCCTGCTTTACGATAACGTGGACTTTGATGACCTGGGTCTAATTGTAATCGATGAACAGCACAAATTTGGGGTGGCCCAGCGCGGCAAGCTCATTCAGCGGGGCGTGATGCCCGATGTTTTGGTCATGACAGCGACGCCGATTCCGAGAACCCTGACCTTAACAATTTACGGTGACCTGGATGTCTCGATTCTTGACGAATTGCCGACGGGACGTGGCAAAATTATTACCGGGGTGCGGGTGAAACCGAAGATCTCCGAGATGACCAAGTTTCTCATCGAGCAACTCGAGGAAGGGCGACAGGCCTATTTGGTTTATCCGCTTGTGGAGGATAGCGATTCGGTGAAGGCGGCCTCGGTTGTGGAAGAACACCCAAAGTGGAAGAAGAGATTCAAACACTTCGAAGTAGAATTGCTGCATGGGAAAATGGCGTCCGAGGAGAAAGAAGCGGTCATGAAACGCTTTCGGGACCACAAATCAGAAGTGCTTGTTTCGACAACCGTGATCGAGGTCGGGGTCGATGTTCCCAATGCCAACGTCATGGTGATTTTTAACGCCGAACGCTTTGGCTTGGCCCAACTCCACCAGCTGCGGGGCCGCATAGGGCGGGGTGAACACAAAAGCTACTGTATCCTTGTGACCGATGGTAAAAACCCCGAAGGTCTGGCGAAGTTGAACATTCTCGCGGGGACCATTGATGGTTTCAAAATCGCAGAAGAGGATCTGCGGTTACGCGGCCCCGGGGAGGTTTTGGGGACCCGGCAGAGCGGGCTGGGTGGTTTGCGTTTTGCCGACTTTTTAGCGGATACTTCTTTGATCCGGGAAGCGCGCGAAGTGGCAGAGAAGTTGCTGCGCGAGGACCCGGGCCTTACGCAAAACGCTCGCCTCAAGGCGAGGCTTCTGGAGCAGGCCGAGGTCGGAAATCAATAGGTCTAAAGAATGGTTCAATGATGTTTGCTCGCCCGGAGCGCGGTGATTTTCCATTGGTCTTCAAGTTCGAGATCAAAGACCAATTCCCACGACTGGGTTTCTTTACCGCTAAAGGGCGAGGCCATGGCGATTTGTGCAATTCTAGTCAATTGGGCTTTATTTCCAATTAGCTGAAGCTCCTCCTCGAGAGTCGTAAAATCACGCTCGGATGTCGCGGCGTGCAGCAGATCAAGTCGACTGCAAAGGCGCTCGAACGACATCTCGCGAGGCAGCTCGACGTTGAATGGAAGGTTCGATAAGTCCGAGATTTTCAGCGTGATGGTCTCGCTCGTGGAATTTCGAACTGCCTCGTGAACATCCTCGCGGCTGCGAAGTTTGGTGCTGTCATATTCAACGGCTCCGATAAATTGATCGACGGCCCGTTTGATCTTTTGTTCGGGTTGGTGGTAGTGCCAAAAACACCCTCCAAAAACTACGATCAAAATGAAAACAATAAGAGCGATGCGGGGCTTCATGCGAAACTATCGATTTGGAGCAAGCTGGAACGTGAACCCTTTCAGATACTCCGTTTCCGGCAAGGTTGCAATGATGGGGTGGTCAAGTCGTTGGGAGTGATTGTCGATCATCCTAAGGGTTCGCTTCCCGTCGACGGCGGCACTCTTCACGCTATCGAGAAAAAGCTCGCGAGTTGCGTGATGGGAACAGCAGAAGGTAGCCAGGATGCCACTCTGATTTAACATGCCAAGAGCTCGAAGATGGATCTCTTTGTATCCCCGCATAGCGTCTTTGAGTGTTTTTTTGTTTCTGGTAAAGGAAGGGGGATCGAGAATGATGAGGTCGTAGGTCTCCTCGTCTTTTCTGAGAAAATCGAAGGCATTGGCAGCCACCGTCTCCACTTGCACGCCGGTTAATTCAGCATTTCTAGCTGTCGCGGCGGTCGCGTCCGCGGAAATATCGACAGCGCGCACCGAATCCGCTCCAGCCAAGGCACAGGCAAGGCTAAATCCTCCTTGATTGCAAAAAACATCGAGGACCTTTTTGCCCGGTGCTAGATGGGCCACCCTCTGGTAGCTGTCCATAATGTCGAGATAGAGTCCGGTTTTTTGACCATTTGCCGGATCGATTTCAAAGACCGAATCGTGATGTTTAACAGTGAAAGGGTCTGGTTGTGCCCCATAAATCATCCTGATTTCATCCTCGAGGCCCTCAGGGCGCCTCATTGAGGAATCATTCCGCAGGGTGATCGACTTTGGCGCAAGAATTTGCACAAGACAACTGGCAATCAGTTCCTTACGCTGGTCCATGGCAAGAGTTGTGGTCTGCAAGACAAGATGGTGACAATATTGATCGACAATGATCCCGGGAAGGCCGTCTGATTCACTCCAGACGAGCCTTCGAAGGTCGCTATCGATGCCAAGGGACTCCCGGTAATCGATGGCCTGACCCAGACGGCGCATGAAGAACTCCTTATCCAGCTTCTGTTTCCTTCGGGAAATTCTGCGCGCCACAATCTGCGAACCAGGATTGTAGATAGCGACTCCCAGCGGGCGATCCTTGAAATCCTTGAGCGTTACAAGGTCTCCGGGCTCGGGATTTCCGAAAGTTTTCTGAATTTCGGAAGAATAAACCCACTCATGGCCGTGAAAAATACGAGAACGGGGTTTAATGATGAGGCCTGCCATGCGGGAAGAAAAGGGCAGGGAAGGGATGAGATCAAGACATGGCGTGCCTTTTCGCTTGATCATCCGGTCGATGGGCCCTAACTCCGTCCTGAACTTAATCCTATGGGTCAGAATCTCAAAACTCGTCAGAAACGCCGCCGCAGAAAACTTTACTTGAAGCGGAAGCACGAACGCAACAAACTTGGAGGCTCTTCAAAGCCAGCTAAGGCAGATAAGCCAGCCAAAAAAGCTGCTAAAAAGGCTGCTAAAAAGACTGTTAAAAAGGTAGCCAAGAAGGCCGCTAAAAAAGTGGCTAAGAAAGCCGCCAAGCCAAAAGCCGCAGAGCCAAAGCCTGAGGAGGTGAAGGCTAAAGAGCCCAAAGTTGAGGAAACTCCTTCCGATGAGTCCAAAGATTCTGCGGGCGAGAAGGAATAAGAACCTAGTGGAACTCTTTTTCAAAAACCTGCTCGGCTTCGGCCCGGCAGGTTTTCCTTTGTCTATCGAGAAAATTCAGAGAATCTGCCGGGGTGTTGAGATCTTTGATTGCAGTTCTTGGACTGGCCTTCATTTCGTCGAGTTGCGAAAACAGTGAGGAAACAATTACGGAAAACCTTTCTTTTCCCAAAATCGAACAAATCCCTCTTCTGGTAATCCATCATAAAAAAAATGGTGATCTCATTCATTATCTCGCTCTCAGGAAGGTTCCGGAGAACTTACAAATTTTCGTCGAACCAGCAAATGAAGAACAGGAACTTTTCGTCACCGTTCTTGGCAAAAAGCGTCATGAGCTGCTGAAACGCAGTCTATCGATTTCAAGCCAAGTCGGGGAGGCCTATCTTGGGAAGGTCACGGTAATTGTGGAAAATGGTTTGGCCGTGAGTATTGACGGGAACGGATTCCATAGCCCGGCCCTAATTTCCGAAAAATCCATGCGGGTAATCGAAGATGCTCTGGCTAATGAAGAAACCGCCTCGAAAGGCCCTTCGACAATCAGGATTCCACAGGAGCAGGTTGAGTAATATGGGACCAGAGCTATATTGTTCATGATCGGGCGGTGGGTCGCTCGGTGCAGGCCGCGTAAATCCGCAAAAAAAAGGCATTTTCATTCCATTTTCTTGCGCTAGCGTCCGGTGCCGGCAGAGAGGGCCCTCAGGCCGCCGGTAGTTTATTATGTCCGAGCAACAGCCATCAGCATCCCCGGGATCAAAAAAGCCAGCCCAGACTACTCCTGACAGGGGAGTGAACTGGAAAGTGATCATTCTATTCACAATCGCTCTGGCGATTATCTTCGTGGCGATCGACGGTGCAAGCGATAGCGATCGTGAGAACCTAAAATTCACGGAGTTTCGTGAGGCTTTGCTTGAGGGACGTGTCCTTCAAACCGTTTCGAAGGAATATAAAAACGGAAAACTTGAACTGGTTACTTTCACGGGTGAAGCCCGGGCTGAAATCACCGGACGTTATTCTGAGGAAACTGTTTTAGTGAAACAGTGGGACGATCAGACTCCGATCAAAGCCATCGTCCAGGTTGATATCGACAGCATCAGCAACGATCTTGACGAGACTTTCGGGGAGAAACTGAACTGGGTTGTTGAAGCTCCTGAGCAGGACGCTTCGGCGCAGGAAGTTCCATTCTCCCGGATCAAAACACTCCTGTCGGAAAACAAGCTGGTTCTGGGCAAGGATGTGCAGTTTCAGATTTTTCGCGAGCTGAATTCAAACGTTGCAACTCTTTATGCGACCAAAGGGAAGCCTGTTGCCTTAACCCCGGAGGAGCTCGAAAAGTTGGTCAAGGATGAGAATGATGCTGCCAGACTCAAAGGCTTTCAGGTCAAACTAAGCGCAAGCTCGCGCGGGAAGCTGGAAGCGCTCATTGACTCCGGAATCTCAACTCGCAACCAGGACAACACTTTCGGCAAGATTATGATGAGCCTTCTGCCTGTGCTCCTTTTGATCGTGCTGATCTTCTTCCTTTTTCGTCACCAGATGAAGTCAGCAGGGAGGGGCGCAATGAGCTTCGGCAAGTCCAAGGCCAAGCTTCTGACAATGGACCAACACAAGGTAACCTTTAAGGATGTTGCCGGCATCCAGGAGGCAAAAGAAGAGCTTTATGAGATTGTTGACTTCCTTCGCGACCCTCGCAAGTTTCAGGCTCTAGGGGGAACGATTCCCAAAGGGGTATTGATGGTGGGTCCTCCGGGAACCGGCAAGACCCTCTTGGCCCGCGCAATTTCCGGCGAGGCCGATGTGCCATTCTTTTCGATCAGTGGTTCGGATTTCGTCGAGATGTTCGTTGGGGTCGGTGCAAGCCGAGTTCGCGATATGTTCGAGCAAGGCAAAAAGCATGCTCCCTGCCTTGTTTTCATCGATGAAATTGACGCGGTCGGACGCCATCGGGGCCAGGGTATGGGCGGTGGTCACGATGAGCGCGAACAGACCTTGAATGCACTTCTTGTTGAGATGGATGGTTTCGACACCCAGGAAGGGGTCATTATTATCGCGGCCACCAACCGCCCCGACGTTCTCGATCCTGCGCTTCTTCGCCCTGGTCGTTTTGATCGACAGGTCACGGTGTCTCTTCCTGACGTGAATGGACGTGAGCAGATTCTCGATGTACACGCCAAGAAGATCAAACTGGCTGCTGGGACTGATCTGGCCGTGATTGCCCGCGGAACCCCGGGCTTCTCGGGTGCAGAATTGGCGAATCTTATCAACGAGGCCGCTTTGCTTGCTGCTCGTAACGGGATCAAGGCGGTTACTCTTGCCGAGATGGAGGAAGCGCGCGACAAGGTCCGCTGGGGCCGTGAACGACGAAGTCTTGCTCTATCTGACAAGGAGAAGAAGAACACCGCCTACCACGAGGCTGGTCATGCGATTTTGAACGAAATTTTGGATCATACTGATCCGCTGCATAAGGTAACCATCATTCCCCGCGGACCTTCTCTTGGATCGACCATGTTCCTTCCGGATGAAGATCGATTTAACTATCGCAAGAATGAGCTTCTATCCCAACTCATCGTGCTTATGGGCGGACGAGTGGCCGAGGAAATCATTTTCGGAGACGTCACGAACGGAGCTATGGGTGACATTCGCATGGCCACGAACCTTGCCCGCAAGATGGTTTGCGAATGGGGGATGAGCACCGATCTAGGAATGGTCGAGTATGGCGACGGCGGGGGCGGGGGAGGCTTTCTTTCCCGCGACATGATGGGGCAGTCAAAGAACTACTCCGAAGACACTGCTCAAAAAATTGATAACGAAATCAAGGATTTGATTGATCATGCATATAAGGCGGCAGAGAGACTTCTTAAAGAGAACCGAACCTTGCTTGATAAAATTTCGGAGGCGCTTTTGGAGTTTGAGACGCTTGATGCCAAGCATATCAAGGATCTCATGGAACATGGAGAGATGAAAGACCCACCCAAACCACCCGAGCCCCCTGAGATTCCTGATGATATGAAGACGGAAAAGGCCCCCGAGTCGTCCAGCGAAGAGAAGCGGGACGACGATGGGACCCTGCCACCGGAGGTCGTTGGGGCGCCTGCATAGCCTTTACTCACACTCAGTTGAACTTTTCCCGGAAGGAACTTTCCGGACCACCTTTTTTAAAATTAATCATGCAAAACGTTGTTATTATTGGAACTGGTTGTGCCGGTTGGACCGCTGCAATCTACACAGGTCGTGCGAATCTGGAACCACTTGTCCTCTCGGGCACCCAGCTTGGCGGGCA
This sequence comes from Verrucomicrobiota bacterium, assembly GCA_030835305.1. Taxonomy (GTDB): domain Bacteria; phylum Verrucomicrobiota; class Verrucomicrobiia; order Verrucomicrobiales; family Akkermansiaceae; genus SW10. The sequence continues at coordinate 36,175 of JAURPJ010000010.1, forward strand.
ATTGACGACCACAACAGAGGTGGAGAACTTCCCTGGTTTTCCCGAGGGGGTAATGGGGCCCGAATTGATGGGGCGGATGCAGCAGCAGGCTGAAAAATTCGGAGCTAAGGTCGAATACAAGAAGGTTAATGAAATCACCAGAAATGATGACGGCACGTTCGATCTCGAGACTGACTCTGGAACGATCCAGTCCAAGACCGTTATCATCGCCACCGGAGCAGCTCCGCGCTATCTCGGACTTGAGAATGAAATGAGTTTGGTGGGCCATGGCGTGACATCCTGTGCAACTTGCGATGGTGCATTCTATCGTGACGTTCCGGTCGCCGTGGTTGGCGGGGGGGATTCTGCTTGTGAAGAGGCAAATTTCCTAACTCGCTTCGCGTCGAAGGTTTACCTCGTTCACCGCCGTGATGAGCTCAGAGCGTCAAAGATCATGGCAGACCGGGTGCTGGCGAATGACAAGGTCGAGCCGGTTTGGGATTCGGGGATCACCGAATATTTGACAGATGAAAAAGGTGAGGTTCGCGCAGTCAACCTTGAGAATTTAAAGACCGGTGAGAGTTCGGAGCTCGAGGTTAAGTGTGTCTTCGTGGCGATAGGCCACGTTCCAAATTCCCAGTTTGTTGGCGACCTCGTTGACCTCGATGAGAACGGATACGTTCTTCAAAACGCACACAGCACTGGCACGAAAACTCCAGGACTTTACGCTGCGGGTGATGTTGCTGATCATGTATACCGTCAGGCGATCACTGCAGCCGGACAAGGCTGTGCCGCCGCGATTGAAGCGGAGCGGTATTTGGCTGATGGCGATTAGGAGCAGCGTTTTTCCATCCCTCAAACAAGGGAACCGTGATGAGGTGCCAGTTTTTGCAATTTGATTTGCGGGTTTGAATTGAATAAATGACCTTCTATCTCAGCCCTTCAAGCACCCTCAAGAGGTTGCTAAGGTTGGCTGTGGGGATCTTAGTCGGAGTGTTTGGGGCAGGTTGCATTATAAGTTTCCATTCTTATGGAAATCGTCGCCAAGCAATCGATCCAGCCGGGGCTGCCATTGGGGCCTTGGCTTATTCAAATGGAAAAAATAAGGGCGAGCGCCGCGAGCATCGCTGTCATGCGGCTGGACGTCGTTATTACAACAATGGCTGGGGGCAGAATGTTCATCGTGGCGGGCGCTACTGCCGCTAGAAGGGGGCACTCTTGGGATTCCAAAATCAGGAGCCCAGACCTGCAATCAGCGCGGAAAACCAAGCCGCCCCATCTTCAAGATCCGAGATCCCAATAAACTCATCAGCGGTGTGCGCTTGGTCGATCGATCCGGGCCCAAGGCATATTGACGGAAGTCCGGCAGCCGATAAATGAGCGGCATCCGAGAACCAGGGGGCACCGGTCAGTTTGAGATTTGAATGGATTTGCCGGAGTTTCAAAAGCCAGGGATGACTGTCGGACATGGACATCGGTGGGGATTCCGAGCTGTGGACAAGTTCAACATTTTTTAAATAGCGTTTCAGAATTTCGCTCGCCGGTTCGTCTTCCACCAACGAGGGAACCGTTCTGATATCAATATTAGCCACCGCTTGAGCGGGTACGATGTTCGCACGCGTGCCTCCGGAGATCATACCGATATTCATAGTCGATTGCCCCAACACAGAGTGGTGATAATTTGCGAGACACCCGACAAAGGTATCCTGAAGATCTTGCAGTTCGTTAAGCAACTTCAGAATCGCGTTCTCACCCAGGTGGGGTTGGGAGGCGTGTGTGGCCTTGCCGGTCGCTTTCACCTTGGCCCAAAGACAGCCTTTGGTGCAGTAAACGGCTTCGAGGGAAGTAGGTTCGCCGGCAATGGCAAACTCATACTCCTTTGCGTGATTTTTTGCAAAATGCCGGGAACCCGGTTGGCTTGATTCCTCTCCCATAAACCCCACGAAATCGACTGCCACCGGGAGCTTTGCCAAAAGGTGAGCATTCTCGCGAAGCCCCCAGAGCATGGCCGCCATGGGCCCTTTGGTGTCCGAGGTGCCCCTGCCGTGGACCTTGCCATCACTGATGGATCCGGAAAACGGGTCAATCGTCATTCCGGTGACCCCAACCGTGTCCAAATGAGGCCCAAGAAGAATTCGAGGGCGGTTTTCGGAGCCTGGAGCCCGCGCGATTAAGTTGGGGCGTCGTGGCTCCACCTCCTCGAAGATGGGATTGAAACCGTATTGTTGGAGGAAGCCGGAAACAAGCATGGCGACCTCTTCTTCTCCTCTGGGAGATACGCCAGGGTCTCCCTCGGGATTTACAGAAGGGGTTTGGACGAGAGCCTGCAAGAGTTCGACGACAGAGTGCACGAAGAGGACCTTAAGTAGACGAATACCAATGGGGAAGTTTTTCGTCTTGGCAATCAGGGCAGGCCTTGGTGATACTAGGGAATGAAGAAACGTTTCACACTCGGAATCGCCTTGATGCTTCTCGCCAGTTTTGCCTTCGTCGGTTTTGCTGCAAAGAAGGATGACGAAAAGGGATCAAAGGTTGTAAGGGTCCTGATTCTCGATGGCCAAAACAATCACAAGTGGCAAGAGACCACTCCGGTTTTGAAGAAAATTTTTGGGAGTAATGATCGCTTCTCTGTCGATGTTAGCACGAGCCCCGGAAACAAGGCCGCCAAAGAAGAGTGGGACAAATGGCGTCCGGAATTCGACAAATACGATGTCGTGGTCAGCAATTACAACGGTCAGATGTGGCCGGGTGAAGTTCGCGCCTCTTTCTTAGATTTTGTGAAAAATGGGGGCGGATTTGTTGTGGTCCACGCTGCCGACAACGCATTTTCAATGTGGCCCGAGTATAATGAGATGATTGGTCTCGGCGGCTGGGGAGGAAGGAATGAAAAGAGCGGCCCTTATGTTTATTTCAAAGACGGCAAGGAAGTCGTCGATGAGTCGAAAGGAAGAGGCGGAAACCACGGTCCCCAGCACGAGTTTGTAATTACAAACCGTGCTGATGATCATCCGATCACCAAAAATATGCCCAAAGAGTGGTTGCATACCAAGGACGAGCTCTATGACATGCTTCGGGGACCTGCAAAAAACATGACGGTTCTTGCCACTGCCCCGAGTGAAAAAACCAAACGAGACGAACCTATGCTCTTGGCTCTTGATTATGGTGAAGGCCGCGTTTTCCACACCACCCTTGGTCATGCCGATTACTCAATGCAGTGCCGTGGATTCTACGACACCCTTTTGAGAGGAGCGGAGTGGGCCGCCACCAAAGAGGTGACAGTCAACTGGTCCAAGGACTTCCCGACAAAAGAGAAAGTCACTCCAGTCAAGTAGGCTGACGACCCCGTCAGCCATGCCCTCACTCGTCACATCAATTCGGGCATGAATTCTCCATTCTGTGTCCAATGACGTTTCCCGGCGGGGCCGTGTGGCTCCCTCTGATTGGTGCGGCATTGCATCCGCTACTCGGTTGGTGCATCCAGAAAGGGACTTCCCACGGCGTCCGTTTGTCTGTCCTCGTTGCGGTTGCGAATCTCGTGACTGGCTCCATTTTCCTTTGCTATCTCAGCCCAAACGGAGGTTTGGAGATTTCTGGAAGAGATTGGTGGGCGGTGGGAAATGGAGTTCTCTTCTTTCTGGGACAATGGTTTTCTACTCAATCGGTGAAGACGGGTGATCTTGCGGTTCATTCGTCGGCATTGGGAATGAAGGTGGTGATTGTGGGATTCTTCTCGATACTAGTCGGACTTGAACCGAGTTCCTGGAATTTGGTTTGCGGGGTTGTTTTAGCAACACTGGCAGTCTTTTTGGTTTCGGGAGGAAGTGCCGAGGGTTGGCGGACTCATCGTGCAACCGTGGGTCTTACCTTGGCCGCCTGTTTGTTTTTTGGCATCAACGATTTTCTTACTGGGTGGCAAAGCCGAGTAATCGGCCCTGACCGCTGGCTGATATTGATGATGGGCACCAGTGGTGTCATTTCGATCGGTCTACTCTGTCGCCGTCGCGAGCAGATGTTAATGCTGGTAGGGAATCCGCGCATCACCTTCGTCGTGGTTGGAGCGGGGTTCTTACTGGGGCTACAAGCACTTTCAGTAAACTTGGCATTCAGCCTTTATGGTCAGCCCACTTTGAGCAATGTGGTTTATAGCTCGCGAGGGCTCATGGCCGTTCTTTTCCTCTACCTGATCGGGCGAAAAAGCGATCCGCGCTTTGTCAGAAAACAGAGTCTTGGAGCGGTCCTGATGGTGATTGCCCTGGCGGTTGTGCTGGGAATATAAAAAAGCCCCGACCATTTCCAGTGGGGCATAAGGTGTCCTAGTGAAGGATCAGGATCCTAGAGAAGGCGAGTTCCGATTTTGATTTGCTGCTGGATGTCTTCCTTGCAGAGACAGAAGTTGTAATCGGTGACGAGAGTAAGATTGAAGGTCGCATCACTTTCGACAGCCTGGACTCCAAGACCGAAACCGATTTTCCAGCGGTCGCGAACGAAGTAGCCGTAGGTGAGCCTCAAGTTGCAAGCGACGTCATCGGCAAAGTTTACGTTTCCGCCGACACCGAACTCGCGGGTTCCCTGTACAAGCATTGGAGAAAGTTGATCGTTGAGACTGGAAGTCCCTCGTCCAACAATGCCGGGAACGGCAAGAATCGAGCGTCCAACATTAGACGCAGCTTCTCCGACAGAGGCAGTTTCGTTAACATCATCTTAACGATTGACGAGACGCTGCAAATCAAGGAACACCAAAGTTAAGGGCAATAAAAGCTACAGTGTTTTATCCGGAAAATCGTTAAATTTCGTTAATTACGTCAATGTTAGACGATTGATTCAAATGGTAAACCCTGTTTTGGGAACCCGGGCAACTCCACGATTCCGACGTCTCGAGAGCTTGCTGCGTAAAGTTATGGGCTTTTTGAGCAGCTTCTTCCAAGGTTGAACCGGACGCGATCGCAGCAGCTAGGGCGGAGGACAGAGTACAGCCGGTTCCGTGGGTTTGGGGCAAATCCAAGTGTTCATGCTCGAAGGAGGACATTTTTCCATTTGTTTGGAGTAAATCCCGGTGGGTGTGGGTATTTTCCAAATGGCCTCCCTTCAAGTACGTCGACACTCCGAAGGTGGACGATAGCTCCGCCACCGCATTTTCCTGATCCTCCATCGTGATGACTGATTTCCCAAGAAGGATTCCGGCTTCTGGAAGGTTGGGGGTGATCACCGTAGCCAGAGGAAGAAGTCTCTCGCGGATGGCATCGAGTGCATCATCCTTCATGAGCGGATCACCGGTTGAGGCGACCATGACGGGGTCCACAATGAGAGGGATACCGGTGTGCGCCAGTAGCTCGCAGACCGCCACGATGTGAGGCTTGGAGTAGAGCATCCCAGTTTTAATTGCGCCAATGGGGTAGCTTCCCAGAAGCAGCCGGATTTGGTCCTGAAGAATCACAGGAGGAACGGGGTGAACCTGGCTTACAACGAGGGGTGTTTCGGAAACAACGCAGGTCACCGCGGTCAGTCCATGCACTCCGAAGCTCGAGAAGGTCTTTAAGTCAGCCTGCAGGCCAGCCCCGCCCGAACTATCCGAGCCGGCTATTGTGAGAGCGATAGGACTTTGCACATTGTAACTCTAAGCCAGCTGGCTTAGGGCGCAAGTTTAGGCGGAAGCGCTTGCTAGAAAATTGGAGTTTCATAGACTTCGCAGGTGGACACGTCGTTTCGGGAACTTCCTGGCTTAAGGGTTGAGGTAGAGAAAGTCATCTTTGTGCCACAGCTTAATGCCCCTCCCGAAAAGCCGTTTCCCTTTGCTTATTTCATACACATTATCAACGGGTCGACGAAGCCGGTGACAATTCTGGCTCGCAAATGGATCCTAAAAGATGGGACGGGGGAGGTAGTAGTCGTGGAGGGGGCCGGAGTCGTTGGAGAAACGCCCAAACTTCTGTCTGGAGAGAAATTCTCCTACAATTCATACCATGTTGTGGCATCCAATTCAGAGGTTTCGGGAGCTTTTTTCGGGGTGGATTCGGCGGGCCTTGGCATTCGAGTGAAAATCCCGGCGTTTACTCTCAGGTGTCCGTCCGTGGGGAAATAATTTGATCCATCCGGCAATCGTGTTTTTCCACGGGAAGGCGTGATACAATCTGGCACTGAAATCCCACTCCCAGGATTCGCGCTTTGGGAAACCTTGGGATTACCCGGTCATAAAAACCACCACCTTGGCCGAGGCGAAGCCCTTCGCTCGTAAAAGCCACGCCCGGGCACACGATGACATCGAGGTGACTTGCCTTGGCGCCTGAGAGAGGCTCTAGGACTCCAAAGGCCCCTCGACTCAGTTCTTCAACTCTCCTGATTCGGATAAAGTCCATTTGACCGGGGCCGATAACCTTTGGAAGGTGCCACTTTACCTCTGGGTGGCACTCGATCAATTCTAGAAGCTGCGGTTCGTTCGTGAGGCCCGCAAAAATGGCAACGGCTGTCCCTGAAGAAAATTCAAGTTGGTCACAAATATCCCGCGACCCCTCGGCGATTTCGGATTCACCCAGTTGGGCTATCAGTTGCCGAATTTGTTTCCGGACCCCGGCTTTGGAACTTGTGTTCGTCGACATGTCCATAAAACTATAGAGGTAGTCCAGACAGTTGGACAGCTTGGCTTCTTCACTATTCTCCTGACAGCGGGAATGCCCTGGGACGTTGCTGCTCTCACATTTGAATTCAAGGCTCCGGTGGTTCGTGGCAGTATTTTCGACGATAACCTCGGACTTCTCGAGCGGGAGCGCGATGAACATGCCGAGGCGATTGCTAATTTCGTTACAAATTTTGTCGCAAGCAAAAATGCCGATCGTGATTCGCTGGTATGTTCCAGAAAGAGCTAAGGCCTGGCTCTCCATCTTTCCACAAGAAACAAGCGAGCCATGGTAACAAAATTTCAACTTAGCAAGGGAACGATTTCACTGCCGATAAAAGCCAAATACAGCCCGGCGACCCTGGCCGCTCTTTTGGTGACACGGGCAGAAACGCTTTTTCAGCAGAAGGGAGACGGAAATCTACTGCTGGCCCGCGCGCTCATTGATCTCGCGGTAACGATTGCCCCCCATAACGAGGACGCCATCTACGCGTTTGAACTTCAAAATCGACTTCGGTGAAATCAAGTGGAGTCAGTTAACCGACGCGCCCCGCCCGAAAGAGAATTAATCCTTAAGATAGGGCTCAAGCGATTCGCGGAGAGCAGCCCGAGCCCGGAACAACTGGCTCTTTACAGCAGACACAGAGAGTTCGAGGACCTCGGCGATTTCCTCGTAAGGCATTTTCTCGTAGCGTCGGAGAACAATCGCGAAGCGCTGTTTCTCAGGAAGAGAAGCAATCGCGCGTTCAATAACTTCCCGCAATTCGTTCTGCTCGATCGACCTGTCAGGTCGCGACCGCGTATTCTGATCTTCGATGGTTTGGTGCCATTCGTCTTCCTGCTCGTCAAAAGAGTGTTCCTTCCGCCGTGTTTTTTTTCGAGTCGCGTTGAAGACAAGATTTCGAGTGATGGTGAAGAGGAAAGTCGTAAATTTGGCAGTGGGCTGGTAACGCTTGGAAGATTTCCATAGCCTAATGAAGACCTGCTGGGCAATATCCTCGGTATCGGGAGATTGATTCGTCATCTTTGCCACCGTTCCTAGGACGGAACGCTGGTGCTTTTCGACGAGCTTGGCGAAGGCGCTTTCGTCACCCCTCGCAACGGCCGCCATCAGCGCCAAATCTTCCTCGTTCGCATCGCCTCCCATTGATTGGATAATTTAACCCGGTGAGACGCTGTCAGTCGCGCGAAAATTTTACACTTCTTCCGCCTCGACGAGGTCTTGGAGAGTTTGGCGCTTTCTGACGACCTTGGCTTGCTCTCCATCAACAAGAATTTCAGCGGGAAGGGGATGCGAGTTGTACGTGCTGGCCATCACCATTCCATAAGCACCGGCGCTCATAAGGGCGATTAGTTCACCGGGCATGAAGCTGTTGACTTGCCGATTTTGGCAGAAAAAGTCACCGCTTTCGCAAATCGGACCGACCACATCCACGGACTCGACCGCCCCGGCAGATTCAGTGACGGGAACGATTTCGTGGAATCCTTCATAGAGTGCAGGGCGAATCAATTGGTGCATCCCTGAATCGACTATTTTAAAGGTCTTGGTGGTGCCTTTCTTTTCGTAAAGACACTTGGACACAAGAATCCCGGCGTTACCGGCGATGAAGCGGCCTGGTTCAAGGAGGATCTTAAGACCCAGTGGCTCGAGTGTCGGAATGATTGCGGTTGCGTATTGCTCCGGAGTAAGCGGACGTATTTCCTCGGGCTGGTCGTTCCACCATGATTCGCTTCCGGAGGCCAGGGCTTTTTCATAGACGATTCCAATGCCCCCACCGATTGAGAAGAATTCGATCCCATACTTGGCCTTGAGATCAGCAGCAAGTGGAGCGACTTTTTCAACAGCTTCTACAAAAGGGGAAATCGAGGTGAGTTGGGACCCGATGTGCATTTGAAGTCCTTTGAGATTGAGATTTGGGAGCTTCGATGCGCGCTCGTAGGCGTCTGCGATAAATTCAAAGTCGATCCCAAATTTATTCTCAGACTTTCCGGTCGAAATATACTTATGGGTCTTGGCGTCTACGTTGGGATTTACCCGAAAGGCGATGGGAGCGACCAAATTCAGTTCTCCGGCGACCTGACTAATGAAGGCTGACTCTTCCTCTGATTCCACATTGATTGAGTAAATACCTTCTCTAAGAGCATATTCGATCTCCTCACGGGTTTTACCAACTCCGGCAAAGGTGCATTTTCCGGGGTCACCGCCGGCTTTTAAGACGCGGAAAAGCTCGCCTCCCGATACGATGTCAAACCCGCTGCCAAGTCCTGCCAAAAGGCGAAGCACGGACAGGTTGGAATTCGCTTTAACAGCGTAGGCGACCTCGTGGTCGATTGCCGAAAAGGCATCGTCGAGCCGCATATAGCGGTCGCGGAACGTTTCGGACGAGTAAACGTAGAGTGGAGTGCCGTGTTTTTCTGCAACATCTGCGATAGAAACGCCTTCGCAATGAAGACTACCGTTGGAATAGTGAAACGAGTGCATCGGGAAAGGGGCGTATCCTCGGTCGGAAGTCCGCGCTGTCAAGGCTGCACCAAAAGAGCGGAAAATTGTTTTTTCGAGAAAAAGGTGAGCGTTTTGAAATTCTAGTGGTCTTTATTATGGATCATGTCAGTAGTTAGACCTAAATACGACCGGCGTGGCTGGGTTATGTTACAGGCGCCTGGCGTCAATACGTCGACCATTGGGGTCTTTTTCATGGTCGCCGTCCATCTTGTGCTGGCTTTGGTTTTGAAATTACAGGGATCCCTTGCTCTCCAGATGATCTATCTGGAAGGAGGTGTTTCCTGGCAGGGAGTTACAAGTGGCAAAGCATGGCAATTGTTCACCCATATTTGGCTACATGGCAATTGGTCCCACCTCGCTATCAACGCTCTCCTGTTCTACTATGCAGCTGCCCGCCTGAGCCATGTTTTAAGTAGTTGGCGGATCTTCACTTTGTTCACTGTCTGCGGAGTGGGAGCAGGAATTGCCCATATTCTGCTTCAGTTTTTCGCTCCCGAAACCCCTCTGTTGGTGGGAGCTTCGGGAGCGGGTACAGGCTTATTGCTGGGCTTTTTCTCCATTTCTCCGGAGTCGAAAATGATCCTTTTAAATATCTCGGCCCGAAATCTCACAAAAGGGGTTCTGGTATCAAGCGCGCTTCTCTTTGTGATGACTCCGTGGCTGGGAATTCCGCTGCTTTCCGACCTTGGATACTGGCTCGAATCAGCCGTGGGCGAAATGATCTTTCGGACAGCCCACCTTGTGCACTTTGTCGGTGGTCTGTTGGGCTGGCTCCTCATCGGGCGATTTTTCCCGAAGCTCCTGAACGCAAATGATTTGGCTCGAATGCGGATGGCGAGTGAGACAGAGGCAACATCCCGTTGATCGCGAGTCATTTGTTTGACGGTCACATGGGGGGCTGCTTGACTCCTACGCAAGCATGAATAAAGGAACTGTTTTAGTGACCGGGGGAGCAGGATATATTGGGTCGCATACCGTCAGGTTGCTCTGCGAAGAGGGCTATCGTGTCATAGTTCTCGACAATCTTGTCTACGGGCATGTTGGCGCAATTGTTGATGATTCGGCGGAATTGGTCGTGGGGGATGTTGGAGATCGGGAGCTTTTGACCCGCTTGTTTACCGATCACAACTTTACAGGCGTCATTCACTTTGCTGCCTACGCCTACGTTGGAGAATCTGTGACCAATCCCTTGAAATATTACCGGAATAATACCGCAGAGCCCTTGACTCTGCTTGAGGTAATGTCCGATTTCGGCTGTAAGTCCTTCGTTTTCTCATCAACTTGCGCCACTTACGGAGAACCGGAAAAACTTCCTCTTACCGAGGATCATTCTCAGAAACCCGTGAGTCCATACGGGAAAAGTAAGCTCATGGTCGAATGGATCCTTGATGACTGCGATATTGCATGGGATCTTAAAAGTGTTGCTCTCCGCTACTTTAATGCCAGCGGTTGCTCTACCGATGGTTTAATCGGAGAAGATCACTGCCCTGAAACTCACCTCATTCCACTGGTTCTCCAAGCGGTAAAAGGTGAGATCCCCGAGATTACTGTCTTCGGCACTGACTATCCTACCGGCGACGGGACCTGCATCCGCGATTATATTCATGTGGAAGATCTAGCTACTGCGCATCTAGCAGCCCTCAGGCACCTGGCCGGAGGAGGCGACTCGCTCCGCTGCAATCTCGGAACCGGAGTCGGAATCTCTGTAAAGCAGATTATTGATATCGCTGAAGAAGTCACTGGGCAGAAAGTTCCGGTCAAGTATGGCGAAAGACGGCCCGGGGACCCCGCACATCTCGTCGCTGACCCTTGCAATGCAAAAAAGTTGCTAGATTGGGAAGCCTCCCGCAAAGATCCTCGATCAATGATTGAAACAGCATGGAATTGGATGTCCCAACCGCACGGTGGACACTTTCTCGGCTAAATCATTGAGATATACAGTGTAACTACAAAATTTTTCTTGATCTTCACCCGAAACCGAACGATCACTCACCCACACAGGCAATGTTAACCACACCAAAATCTAAAAAGGATTCAAGCCGGCTACTCCGCGACTTTCGAAAGGGCTTTAGCTTGGTTGAACTCTTGGCTGTCATGGCGATCATCGCCATCCTCCTCTCGCTTGCATCCGTGGGGATCAGTCGAATCGGCAAAGGTCAAGGAGTCACCGCCGGACTGGCCATAGGGGAGGGTTTGCTTGCCCAGGCCCGAACTTTGGCAATGAACCAAAATGCTCCGGCACGCCTTATCATTCATGGACAGCTTAATGATGCTGATCCAATTCAGCGCGAGCGTTACCGTCGCATGATGATGGTTCTCTATCAGACAACCGATGAGGAGGGCCGAATCATTCCGGAATGGCAAAGGGCAGGTTCACCAACCTTCCTACCTCAGGGCGTCTACTACAGTCCGGAATTAAGCCGGGCCGACATGAGGACGGGAGGTGTCCTCCCGCAGGATAGACATCAGCTGACCAACCAGCCTGCCGATACATGGCAATGCCATTATTACGAATTTAACGGACAGGGAGTATGCACAACACCAGGTGCTGGCTTCGTTGTGGTGAGTGGAGCGCGCCCGAACGGCGCCCAGCAACCTCTCCTCGGTGGAAGAAGGGATCTCGGCGGCTTTGTCGTTCTCAAAAATGGCGGAACTACCTTGATTAGGGATATCGAGCAACTGGGCGCAGTTGGAACCAACTAACAAAACTCACAGACTCAATATGATAACACAGGGACCAATCAGACTAAGGAGAACCACGGCCGGCTTCACTCTTGTGGAGGTTGTCATCGCTCTGGGGATTCTGGTCGTGATGATCACGGGGTTTATGGCTGTTTTTGGACCTGCCGCCCGAACGATCAAGAAGACGCTCTCGACTGACGAGGCAAGCCGACTACAGGCCACCTTGGAGCTTGAACTCCGAACAGTTCGCGAAGGCCGGGAGCGCCGGCGCTACCAGGGAGACCCTTTCCAGAAGGCGATTGATTGGGTCGCGCAGTCTGAGCAACAAGGTGAAACCATTATCATCTATAAATACCGCGCGATTCCCGGCCAATTTCGAAACGATGGCACGCTTGCACCGGCCGACCGCACCCTTGCCATCTCAGGTCGTGACTTTTTGGTGCAACCAATGGTCCGCCGGCTGAGCGATCCTCTTTTCGAGGAGGATCTTCAGGCTGTCGAAGGTCGGATATTTTTTGTAAAGTTGCGCCAACTCGTCTACGAAGGGCAGGGATTGCGCGTCACCGAAGAGCCTGGGACAATTGTTGACCCCAATGTTCCGGGACAGGATTTTGCGCAAACCCCCCAGTCTTATCCGGAGGCTGTGATAGCCTTCGAAGCTGAATACTATAGCCTGCCAACGAAGACATTTGCTTATCTTTCCAACGCGTTTGACCCTGCCAACTTTACGCGGCCTATCTTTTCCCGGAATCTCGTCGTCCGCCGCTAATTGAGTCTCTCAAAACCTATGAAATATTCCCGCACCCGCAAAAATTTCGCCAAGGGATTCACTCTGGCAGAGTTGATGGTGGCAATGTCAATCACTCTTGTTCTCGTTTTGCTCACCCTGCTTATTACAGGGTCGGCGATTGATACCTGGAAAGCCGCCCGGACCGAGATCCGCGCTGCCGGACAAGCCAAGATCATGCTCAATGCTCTCGGGCGCGACCTTGAGTCGATGGTCAGTCGCATGGGAAATAATCAAAGCCAGTGGCTCATCGCAACGACCACCGCTCAAGCGGTCGGACCTCAAGGGCAGGAGAGCCCGAACGCCGCTCGTTTGACTTTCTTTACCTCTGCGTCAGACCGCTATAACGGGAATGCCGGAAGCCGTGAGCGACTGAGTGCCGATGGCGGGAATCGTAATGCCGATCAAGGCGGGGACGTCTCCGCTGTTTCCTACCAACTTGATTTTGTCGACCCCGTTTTCGGGAATCCCAACCAAAGGTTTGCGACGTTTGTCCTGTATCGTAATCTTCTCGATCCCAACGAAACCTACAATGGCTCACTCGTGGGAAGTCAGAATCTTGAGACTGATTTCGACGCTGCGGCAGGGAGGAACGAGCTTGCCGACTTAATGTGCGAAAATGTTTACGAATTCACTGTGACCTTTGTGGTTGCCTATCGGGACGCGACGGGGCTTTCCCGCACAACCAAGATTACGGTGATGAGTTCAGATCAAGGACTGCAAACAGTCCGAAATTTTGCGATCAATGGAACCGGATTAGCTCCTAATTTGAATACCCGTTCTGAATTTGTCGGCGGGAGGATCACTTCCGTGGAACTTGCAATTACGGTTCTTTCCGACGAAGGGGTTTCCATCCTCAAAAGGAATCCGTTTCAGAGCCCACTTGCCGCAACACAGTTTATTGAGCAAAATAGTTTTCGTTACACCCGGTCTGTCACCATCCCACAGGGATGATTTTTTTTTCAAAGTAATTCTTGAACAGGAGGAGGGGGACGACTACTTCCTCCGCCAACAAAGAGATAGTGCTTAGCGCGGGTGGCGGAATTGGTAGACGCGCCAGACTAAGGATCTGGTGTCCATTGCGGACGTGGGGGTTCGACTCCCCCCTCGCGCACCATCTCTTTGATGAAACGACCGAGGAAGGCCCCCGTCAAAAAGGGGCCTTTTTTAAGTCTCTGAAAATTGGGGTCGATTAGCTCAGTGGTAGAGCGCTTGCTTCACACGCAAGATGTCACTGGTTCAAATCCAGTATCGACCACCATTTTGACGGGACTAAGACAGATGCAGTGCTTAGCGCGGGTGGCGGAATTGGTAGACGCGCCAGACTAAGGATCTGGTGTCCATTGCGGACGTGGGGGTTCGACTCCCCCCTCGCGCACCATCTGTTCCAAAAGATTGTTTTTTCTGAGACAAATCATCCCAATTAGGGCATTATTCCCACTGTAACAATGGCAGTTGGGAGCAGAAATGTGGGAAAAACGTGGCGGGAATGGCTCGATGTGAGCGCTCCTCGTTTGCTGGCCTATGCGAGGGCTCGTTGCAACAATGCCCAGGAGGCTGAGGATTTGCTGCAGGATGCTCTTATAAAGCTGTGGGGCTATCAGGAGGAGAGGGAATTTCGCCCGCCGGATCTGCCTCTCGCATTCTCGGTCATGCGTTATCTCGGTCTTGATTACGGACGTCGAAAGGGCCGCCGGGAGAAACGGGACCAAAAAATCATTCAATTTCAAAGGGGTGATGATCACTGGCTCGACCTGACTCTTGAGGAAACTGAAGAGGCCGAGCTTCTCAGGAAGGAAGTTGATAACTTGCCGGAAAAGCTTCGCGAGGTTCTTACTCTCAAAATATGGGGTGGCTTGACCTTTGCTGAGATTGGAAAAATTCTCAAAATTTCACACAATACCGCAGCTTCCCGTTACCGCTACGCGCTCGAGCAACTGCAAAAGAAGCTGAAACACCTTCAAAATATAGGAAATGGATAATGCATTGAAAAATCTGGAATCGAAACTCGAAGTAATGACCCCGAGGGGGCTCAGCAACGAAGGGAGGGAGAGCTCCCACCAACTGATCGACCAGTTGGTGAGAGAATCCGGGCTTTCTGCGAAGGATTCGAGCAGCGGGGACGTAAGGTGGATTGAAACGGCAGCTGCTGCAGCCATCGCCCTCAGTATCGGAATTAGTGGTGGATGGTATTTAGGCAAGAACAAGGCGTCTTCCCCGGATTTGGTGGGCGATCAGACTGGCGATGTTGCGGCATTCGAATATCTGGATCACGAGGCCTGGGTTTTGACTAAGGAATCTCCAAATGTTTATGTCACTAAGTCTGGGGAAATTAGAGAAATTTCAAGAGAGGTCGAAGTGACCAAGGATGTGGTTGAGCACCGGGAAAGTGGGGTAGTGGTTACGGTCGAGACAACCGATCATCATGTTGTCGATGGTCCCAAGAGTGATTTTTAATTTCTATCGTCCGTGAAAACCCTTCTGATTTTCGTATCGGCTCTTTTGGCAAGTTTCGCTCAGGCGGGTGAGCTACCATGGATCGGTGTTTCGTTTAAATCACTATCAGCAAAGGATCGCGAGTCAACCTCTCTCAAGTCCGGCGTCGGTTTTAGGGCTTCTCAGATCGTGGCAAATGGACCACTTGCGAATGCCGGAGGAAAAAACGGAGATCTCTGGTGGAAGTTTGAAGGCCAAATTCTGGTGAATATGGAACAAATGGTGGTGCTACTTCGCGAAAAGAAGGCCGGCGATACCGTGAAAGTGCAGTTTTTCCGTGCAGGGCAACTCAAGGCACTCGATTTGGTCTTGGGGGCCCGCCATCGTCCGCAGGTCATGCCCGTCAGCTTGTTAGCAAGGGATGAGAATTCAGCCAGATCCAGAAGGCTTGCGAAGAGGGAGCAGATCGCCCGACTTATAATGGATGGGAAATCTTTAAGTTTGGAGGCAGAAGGTGAACAATGGCGCTTTAAAGTGACCGAGGGCGACGTTGTCGTTCTTTCGGCACTCGTTTCGAATGATAATTTGGGGGGGGAACTTCCCAGGAAATGGATGGGCGCCTTCATGATCCTTAAACAGACTCTTCAGCGGAGCCGGGAGCCGGGAAATCCGACTCCCGGAGAGAGGGTGAGATTCGTCCCGAAGGATTCATAAAAAAGTTCTATCGAATGACATTGACTCGACCCGTTTAGGGAGTAGTCTAACCACTTTTTTGGATCCGTTCTTGCTATTACCGCATGTCCCAACCAGTGTCGAGACATGCATCCTGATGTCGCGAAGTTAGTGGAAGCGGGCCGAATTACTGAGGCCGTTGGTGAGAGACTCTCGAAAATTGCTCCCGGGTCATACCGGATTCACAAAGGCTTTGGCGGAGGTCTTGTCACGGATTGGGATCTCTTCAACGGCAAGGTCACTATTGATTTCGAAAAGGCGAAGGGAAAGGTCATGGGCCTGAAGCTGGCCCTAGAGAAGACCGATGCGGTCGCAGCCAACGACGTGCGCGCTCAAAAGGTAAGCCAGCTCGGTGAGCTCAAGGAACTTGCCGAAAAAGACCCCGTCGAATTGGTGGTCCGCACGATCGAAACCCGCGGAGGCAATATGACCATGGATCAACTTGATGCCGAGCTTTGTGGAAGTGTTGTCGCCGAGGCGGATTACAAAAAGTGGTGGGAGAAGACCAAAAAGGCTCTCCGTGAAAGCAAGCGTGTCTCTGTTCCAACCAAGCGCACCGACCCGCTCGTCCTCCGCGATGAATCGACAGGACCTGGTGAGGCACTCGTTGATGATTTGGATCAGGCCCGCTCACCGAAGGCCCGGGTGAAAGCTCTCGAAGCAATTCAACGCGAGGCACCACTCGTTGCTGCGACCGAGGGGTTGCTGGCACGTGCTTTTGACATTGTTAACGATGCTGCTCTAAAGTTGATGAAGCTTGCCCCTGCACAATCTTTGGAATTAATTGCCCTTCGCAATGAAATTGCTCAGGAAACAAAGCAGGAAGACGCGATTTCACCCGACGCCCCAAAACTCGCTGAGGTCCTGCAGGTGGCCGACAGCAACCTTTCCGAAGATCTAAGTCAGGTCGCAGCGGCCCGCCTGAAACGTATTCTGGAAGCATTCCCTCCAGCTTTTGGTGATGATTGGGTCGCCAAGGTGCTTTCTGTTTTTGGCAAAATCAGCTCGCGGGGAGTTTCTGAAATCGCAAAACTTCTGGCTGAGAAAGATGAAACCAACGCGCTCAACGAGCATATCAAGGTTGCGCTTTCACGTCACGCTCTAGGGCCGGATTCACTGGCGTGGATTTGTCGCGAGCGTAAGAAGGCAGCTGAAGAAGTCTTCGATGGTTCGGTCGGCTCAGTGATTCTCACCGTTCTTGAACAAGATTCTCTGGATGACGGCCCTCGCCGAAGCGGCCGCCTTGGCAACCTCCTTCTCGACGACAAAAAGTTGATTGCAGATATTCTCGACGGCATGGAGTTGAACGACGTTCGCAACTTTGCCCGCAAACTCCTCGCAAGCCCCGCCTTTCCCGATCTTGATCGTAAATCTCTGATGGCTCGCATCATCAAGAAGGTGCCCGAAACTCAGGAAATGGTTTCTGGTGAGAACCAGTCGAAAGGCGAAGATATTCTCCTTGTTTCCTTCGAAAGCCTCGACCGTCGCAAAGCCGAGTATGAAGAATTAGTGAACAAAAAAATCCCTGCGAACGTGAAGGAGATTTCCACTGCCCGGGCGCATGGTGATTTGCGTGAGAACTTCGAATACCATGCAGCAAAACAAATGCAGGTTGTTTTGAATTCGCGTAAAAACGAATTCGAGAAGGATCTCGAGCGGGCCCGTCCGACCGACTTTAAGGGCGCTGACACCTCGGCAGTTAATATTGGGACAAAAATTGAGGTTTACATTGAAGGTGGGGGCGAGCGCTCCATGACCATGCTGGGCGCTTGGGACGGTGATCCAGAGAAAAACATAGTGTCTTATCTGTCCGAGATAGGCCAAGTGCTTCTTGGAAAAGCAGTAGGAGATACGGCTGAGATCCGTGATACGGAATCCGAGGAACTCATCACCGTCACGATCAAGTCTATCGAGCCCATCTAAACTCAATTTTAAAAACCAACTCTCAAAACATACTCATGTCGAACACCATCATTCAGTCAATTAAAGGCCGCGAAATTATTGATTCGCGGGGTAATCCCACCGTTGAAGTTGACGTCACCCTGGAAGGCGGCGCCTTCGGACGTGCTGCAGTCCCTTCGGGGGCCAGCACCGGCGAGCACGAAGCCTGGGAGCTTCGTGACGGTGACAAGAATCGCTATATTGGAAAGGGCGTCTTGGGCGCTGTAGCAAATATTAACGACAAGATCGCCCCTGCTCTTCTCGGAAATTGCGCCTGCGATCAGAATAGTGTCGATCAGGCGATGCTGGCCCTTGATGGCACTCCCAACAAGAAGAACCTCGGAGCAAACGCTCTTTTGGGCACTTCACTCGCTGTGGCTCGTGCCGCAGCAGCTGCCTCCGGACTTCCTCTTTACAAGTATCTTGGCGGACCAAACGCGAAGGTTCTTCCGGTTCCGATGATGAATATCATTAATGGTGGGTCACACTCGGATGCACCGATTGCCTTCCAGGAATTTATGATTCGCCCGGTAGGTGCCGAAACTTTCAGTAAGGCCGTGCAGATGGGAGCTGAGATTTTCCATAATCTCAAGAAGGTCCTTCACGACCGTGGGCTTTCCACTGCAGTTGGCGACGAGGGCGGATTCGCTCCTACCTTTGATGGCACGGAAGACGCCCTTGACACCATTAGCATTGCGACCGAGAAGGCTGGCTATAAAGTTGGGGAAGACATCACTTACGCGCTTGATTGCGCGGCGTCTGAATTCTTCGAGAATGGTGTTTACGATTACGCTAAATTTGAGGGAGACAGCGGAGCAAAGAGGGGATCAGACGAACAAGCCGCCTACCTAGCCGAGCTCTGCGCCAAGTATCCCATCGATTCAATCGAAGACGGTTGCGATGAGAATGACTGGGATGGTTGGAAGGTTCTCACCGACAAGATCGGCGACAAGGTTCAGCTCGTTGGAGACGATCTTTTCGTGACCAACGTCGACTTCCTTCAGAAGGGAATCGATCTTGGGGTGGCCAACTCCATTCTGATCAAAGTTAACCAAATTGGAACACTTACCGAAACCTTTGATGCCATCGAACTCGGTAAGATTAACGGCTACAACTCTGTGATTTCACATCGTTCCGGTGAGACCGAGGACAGCACGATTGCCCACCTCGCTGTGGCAACCAATGCTGGTCAGATCAAGACCGGATCAATGAGCCGTTCCGACCGGATTGCCAAATACAACCAGCTACTTCGTATTGAAGAGGCACTCGGCGGAAATGCCATTTATGGCGGGCGCTAGAGGGACTCGCTCATTCGATTTCTTTAAAGGCCGCAGGTTTTTCTGAGGCTTTTTTTAGTTTGGACTTCCTAAATATCGATTCTTGGGTATCCATAACTCGGATGAGTCGTCATTATCGAGCTTCAAAAAGCCGGTCACCGGAGTTTTTAGATTCCCATGGTGCTCGTGGTTTCTTTGGAAAACCAACCTTGGTGGTATTCTGGCTTTTTGTAGTGGCGGCCTGCTTCGCAGTCGCAATTCCGGCCCTTCCTCAATATCATCTCCTCAAGGAAATCGAAGGAGAGCTGGCCGATGCGAAGGAGGAAGAGAGACAGCTTGAAAAGCGCAGCCAGCAACTGGAAGCCGAAGCACGTGCTCTGAAAAAGAACACGAGTTATTTGCAAGAGCGTGCCCGGGACCCTCTCCGCTACATGCTGAAAGGGGAGACGATTATTCAAATCGAAGACTAAATCGTCATCGAATTGAAGCCGCCATCGACCACGATTTCTGTGCCTGTGATGAAACCGCCGGCCCGATTCGAGGCTAGGAGGAGCGTTGCTCCAATCAGTTCCTGTGGATTTCCGAACCTTGAAGCGGGAGTATGACGGAGGATTTCGGCTACTCGTGATTCATCGAGCACTTTACGGTTCTGCTCGGCCGGAAAGAAACCTGGGACTAATGTGTTGACGCGAATATCGCGATCAGCCCATTCGCGCGCGATGTTGCGTGTCAGGTTGTGCACTGCTGCCTTGGAAGCCGAGTAGGTGAAGACTCGTGAAAGAGGGTTCAGCCCAGAGATCGACCCCAGGTTAATAATCGATGCCTGGACATCCCGGCTCAGGAAATAATTTCCGAAAATTTGGCAGGCGCGCATGACCCCCACCAGATTGACATCGAGAATCTTCAGAGCTTCTTCATCCGTTATTTCCACAAATGGACTGGGAGAATTGATCCCTGCACCATTCACGAGGATGTCGATCTTTCCGGATTGCTCCACCACCGAGTTCAGAAGCTCGTTGAGCGACTGACGGTCACCTGCGTCTGCCAAGGCGAAATACCCCTTACCTCCAGCTTCCTCAATCACCTTGAGACGCTTATTGGCTTTTTCCTCGTTGCGCCCCACCAAAACGACTTCGGCTCCAGCCTGGGCAAGTCCGAGCGCCATGTAGGAACAAAGCTCTCCCGTGCCTCCGATCACCACGGCCGTCTTGCCCTCCAGGCCGAACATTTCTTTCAAAAACTGTGCTGTTTTCATCTTAGAACAAACGTAGTGGGTGGTTGGCGCGCGGCAAGAAATGATATCAAGGAAGTTCGTGTAAAATGCAATCTCCCCGGAAATTTTCCGCTTCATTTTCTCTTGATAAAAAAGTTAGAACGAAATCACTGAATTTTCGATAGCCATTGACACACGAATGGCTACCTTTGCAGTGTTGATGAAGTGCGACTCATGCCAGGAAAAAGCCACGGTGTTTTACACCCAGGTGACGGACGGCAAGCTCAAGAAGTTTGTCCTCTGCGAATCGTGCGCCAAAAAGAAAGGGATCACCACCGTGGACGGCCTTTTAATGGGGGGTGATTTGTTCGGAGGTTCGCCACCCCAGACCCAAATCCCCGATCTTATCGTGGATCTGAATCATGAGGATTGCAGTGCCTGTGGCTTCACCCTGGAAGACTTTCGCAAGGTAGGGCGTTTGGGTTGTCCTGAGTGCTATCAGGTCTTTTCCCGTGAGATAACCGGGCGGCTTTCCTCGATGCACAAGGGGGGCGTCCACAAGGGGTATTTGCCAGAGGGCTTGGCGAAGAAACAGGCTCTGGAGTCAGAACTCGCGGGCTTGGCAGCCAAACTGGCAAGTGCGATTGAGGAAGAGCGTTTCGAGGACGCGGCCATCATTCGGGATGAGATCAGCGAAGTCGAAAAGAGCGGGAAGGGAGTGGTTGGAACATGATGCGATTTACAACACTTTTGAGGCATCCTGCTGACTGGATGACAGGGCACCGAGCTAAGACTTCGGTCGTTTTGACGAGCCGGGTTCGCCTGGCCCGAAATCTTGCCAAAGCTCCCTTCCCAGGTTGGGCTCGAAAAAAGGAGCGTCAGGCGGTTCGTTGTTCTCTTCAGGGTAAATTGGAAGCCATCCCGGGTATGAAGGACGGTTTTTCTCACGAGCTGTGCGACCTCGAGCCGCTCCAAAAGCAGGTACTTGTCGAGCGCCACCTGATCAGCCGGGAACAGGCGGCTCGGAGTGAGGGAAGTGGTTCTGTCGTGAATCGCAAGCAAACCTTGAGTTTGATGATTAACGAGGAGGATCATCTTAGGATTCAGGCCATCCTTCCCAGTCTCCAATTGAAGGAGGCTTTCAGACTGGCCCACACCATCGACCAGAGCCTCGAAAAGGTGGTCGATTTTGCGATTGATCCGACCTTGGGATACCTCACAGCTTGTCCAACCAATCTTGGTACGGGCATGCGTGCCTCGTCGATGCTCCATTTGCCGGGCTTGGTTTTAAGCGACCAAATTGGTCAGGTTTTGAAAGGGATTAACAAGCTGGGACTTGCGGTTCGCGGGTTATATGGAGAAGGCACTGAATCCTTGGGGAACCTTTACCAAATCTCGAATCAATCTACGCTCGGCGAGAGTGAGGAAGAAATTCTAGATCGGTTGACCAAGGTGATTGGTGACGTAGCTCTATACGAACTGCAAGCGCGCAAGAAGCTCATGACCGAAGATCCGGTGATGATTCGGGATCGTATTGGACGTGCCGCAGGCAATCTTTCCTATTCCCACATAATCACTTCGAAAGAGGCTCTCAATCATCTATCCATGCTTCGCCTGGGAGCGGATCTGCAGCTATTGCCCGCAGATCTCGTCGAAACTTGTGATCGGCTCTTTATGGAGACCCAGCCAGCCCACCTACAATGGATGGCTGGGCGCAAGCTTGAGCCGGAAGCCCGCGACATCCTCAGGGCCCAAATGATTCGCGAGCAGTTGCAATCATCACTTCCACCTGCTATCGATATTACAGGAAAAGAAAGTTAGCCGAAACTCCCCACTTCACTTTAAAGATTCCATGAATAATTTCACACCACGCGCACAGCAGGTGCTGGCTTTGGCTCGAAAAGAGGCAGACCGATTCAACCACAGCTACATCGGGACGGAACACGTCCTATTGGGGCTCATCAAGCTTGGGCAGGGAGTTGCAGTGAGCGTTCTCCAACGAATGGGGCTCGAACTTGAATCCGTACGCATGGAAGTAGAAAAGGAGGTTGGAACTGGTCCTGATGGAAAAAATTCAACCAACATTCCCTACACACCTCGTGTGAAAAAGGTTCTCGCCCTGGCAAACAAGGAGGCCAAGCAGCTCAACCATTCATACGTTGGAACCGAACACATCCTCCTGGGTTTGCTCCGCGAAGGCGAAGGAATGGCAGCCCGCGTTCTTGCCAGCCTGAGCGTGGATCTCCAAACGACCCGCAATGAGGTGCTCGCCGAGATTGATCCGAATTTTGCTGCTGAAGATTCCGATGATGATTTCGAGTTCGAAGATAATGACGAGATGGAGATGGAGAGTGAGGAGGATGCCGAAGGCAAAACCAAGACTCCGGCACTGAAGGCTTTCGGTCGCGATCTCACCAAGCTTGCGCAAGCAGGGGGGCTTGACCCGGTGATTGGTCGTTCTTCCGAAATTGAGCGCGTCATTCAAATTCTCTGTCGACGAACCAAAAATAATCCTGTTCTGGTTGGGGAGGCCGGCGTTGGGAAGACTGCGATCGTGGAGGGGTTGGCCCAAGAGATCGCGGCAGGCGATGTTCCCGAAATTCTTCGCGACAAGAAAGTGGTCACTCTTGACCTAGCCCTAATGGTTGCCGGTACTAAATATCGTGGTCAATTTGAAGAACGGATTAAGGCTGTTATGGATGAGATCCGCAAGGTGAAGAACGTTATTCTTTTCATTGACGAACTCCACACTATTGTTGGTGCGGGATCGGCCGAGGGGGCTATGGATGCTTCGAACATCATCAAGCCAGCCTTGAGTCGGGCCGAACTTCAATGTATCGGTGCGACCACTCTCAATGAGTTTAGAAAGCATATTGAAAAGGATTCCGCTTTGGAGCGCCGATTCCAGCAGGTGAAAGTCAACGAGCCTTCGATCGGGGATGCGATTGAAATTATGAAGGGGCTCCGCGAAAAGTATGAGAGCCACCACAAGGTTCGCTACACCGAAGATGCCCTGGAGGCCTCCGTGAAGTTGACTTCACGTTATCTCACCAGTCGCTTTCTTCCGGACAAAGCCATCGACGTGGTTGACGAAGCTGGCGCCCGCGCCCGGATTAAAACAATGACTCGGCCGATCGGGTTGAAGGATCTCGAGGCGCGCATAGCGGAGATCAATGACGAAAAGGTCGCCGCCATCAACGATCAGGATTTTGAAAAAGCCGCTGCTCTTCGTGACGAAGAAAAGAGCACCCAAAAGGAACTCAATGACAAGATCGAAGGATGGCGCGGCGAAAGCGAAGAGAAGATCGTCGATATCGAAGAGGACGACATCATGTCCGTCGTTTCCAAGTGGACCGGAGTTCCGCTCCAACGTATGGAACAGAAAGAGGCTGCTAAGCTCCTTAAAATGGAGGAGAACCTCAAGGGAACCGTCATCGGACAAAACGAAGCAGTTGTGGCAATTTCGAAGGCCCTTCGTCGTTCCCGTGCGGACCTCAAGGATCCACGTCGCCCCATCGGATCATTCCTTTTCCTTGGGCCGACCGGTGTGGGTAAAACCTATCTTGCCCGAAATCTGGCGAACTTTATGTTTGGCGATCCTGAGTCACTCATTCAGATCGACATGTCGGAATACATGGAGAAGTTCAGCGCAAGCCGTCTCATCGGCTCGCCTCCGGGATATGTCGGCTATGAAGAAGGAGGTCAGCTTTCCGAAGCTGTCAGACGCCGCCCCTACTCGGTGATTCTTTTTGATGAAGTCGAGAAGGCCCACCCGGACGTGATGAATCTCCTGCTCCAGATTTTGGAAGAGGGCATGATCACGGATAGCTTTGGTCGCAAGATCGATTTCCGAAATACCATCATCATTCTAACCTCCAATGTCGGGGCCGAGAGCATCAAGCGCCAAACTACTTTGGGATTCAATGCGATGGTCGAAGATGAAGCTGACTTCGAGGGAATGAAGGCCAAGATTGACGCAGTCGCCAAGAAGCACTTTCGCCCGGAATTCCTCAACAGACTAGATGAACTCGTGGTCTTCCGCATGCTCGAGAAGGAGAGCCTCAACCAAATTGTTGATCTGGAGGTTGCCAAGTTGGTGAAGCGTCTTGCTGAAAAAGATATCGAACTGGTTCTCGAGGAGTCTGCTCGCGATCTTATCGTCACCGAGGGCTACGATCCTGACTATGGCGCGCGCCCCATGCGCCGCGCTGTTGAGCAACTTCTTGAGGATCCGCTTGCAGAAGCAATTCTCTCAGGCGAGGTCAAGGGAGGACAGCACGTCACGGCAAAGGTGCGAAAGGACGAGAAAAAGGTTTCGTTTAAGACCAAAGCTGGAAAGAAGACAAAGGAAACCAGCGCATCGGCTTCCTAGCGAGTGGAAGGAATCCTGGATGTTTTCGTCGTTCGTCTTATTCCGCGATCGGCGAAAAATCATCTTGTCTGACCCATCCGGAATAACCTCCAGGGAGTTTAATTTTGGCCCATCCCGCCCGGCTCATTTCAACCAGACAAAGACTGCCAACGACATTTTCGCGGGCGGCATCACCGCCCTCAAAGGGTTGACTCCTCAATGGCGTTTTTTCGGTTATCACCGAGAGTTCACATAGCGGCTCAAAGCTCACTCCTTTTGGATAGAGCCACAGCCCGATGCCCCCAATCAAGATGCCCACTCCGGTGAGGGTAGCAAAGGTTATGATGAGGGTTCGCCGCGCCCCACCCAAGATATAGCGGACGGTCAGCATGACGATGACAAGCGACCACAATCCAAGGAGGCAAATTTGAAGATAAAGCCACTTTGGTAAAATCGACACCCATTCCGTTCCCTCCGGTTCCCGCGCGCGAATCCCGGGTAGATCGATCATTAATTTGGAGCTGTCACCGCCTTGAAGCTGATAACGATAGGCCCAGAGTGCGGCTTTGCCTGGATTCCCTAATTCATTTTCACAGATGGAGAGGTTGTGAAAATGTTCCCTCACTGCCCCCCTTTTCATGTCTTCAAGAATTCGGGCTTTTGCATCTTCGGGAGCAAAGTCGTTTCCGTTTGCCGGTAGAATCACAGAACCCGCAAAGAGGAAAACCAGTAGAAGAGGGGACAAGGTTTTCAGCAGCCTCAAGATGCGCTTCTTTTCGCCGGGTTCAGTTGGCTCCGATTTCGAATCCTTCCGAAAACAAATTTCATCCCGCGTCTCAAAAATCTCTTCAAATTCATCAGTCGCATTGTGGTCGGTCGCGAAGCGGGCTGCTTCCCGGAAAAATCCCACCCGGTCACCTCCTGCCGAAATTACTTTCTCGAGATCCTGCTCAAACTCCCTCCGCGGTAATAACGCAGTCTGACGAGCTTTAACCTTGTTCCGGAATCCAGTTCCTAGAATCCAGCAGACAATCAACGCCGGAATAATCTGCCAGGACCACTTGGCGAGAGGCGAAGATTTTCCAAACGATTTCAAAGGGAGATTGCCGGTCACAAGAAACTCCGGGTCCACCTTTCCTGTTGCAGACGAAGGGATATCACCCGTGATTAGGATTGGAAAAGGAGGAGATTTTTTAGTTTCGTAACTCTCGAGCAATGGGTCAAAGTAGGCGAAGCGATAGGGGGGAAGGGTTGGCACTTGTTTGAGAGGACGCAGCACATGCGAAAACTCAGCGGTCCCTGAACTCGATCGGCGTTCACCTCCACTGGGTCTAACCACTGTTTCAAACTGTTTCCAATTTCTCTCGGGGTCAACCAACTGCGGCCCGGGGAATTGATCGATGTTCCCGGAACCTGTGATTCGCGTTTCAACCGTAAGGGAGTCACCTAGTTGTAGTTCGAAACTCAGTGGACGAACTTCCATGGAGAAGGATCCCACTGCACCGCCAAAACCGGCCGGTGCATCGTCGGGAAGGGGGCGAACGTTCAGCTCAACTGCCGGAAAATCGATCTTGGTGACAAAAGAGGCGGTGGCAAAACCACCACGAACTGCTTGCCGCCGGAGCAATGTTGCGTTGGTTGAGCCCGGCCCAACGGCAAGGGCACCATCCCTCAGGGCGTTGATGGAACTCGTGTAGGTGTAGACGGCAAATTGATGGTCTTCATAATCGAGAAATCCCGTCGGTTCTGCAGTCGTGGTAAATCGCCAGGCAGCGAGCCCGTCCTTCTTCATGTTGATGACGTTCCCATCCGACAATCGGAGTAAGTGGGGCGCAGCCCGCGAGAGATACAGTTTGGCCTCGATGTCCTGCGTTTCGCCCAAATAGGGATTCATTTTCTCGAGAAAAACACCGGTCAAATAGGGTGTAACATCTCCTCTGATCTTAATCCCGTGTGTTTCAAGGCTATCGATTGGCGCAACTCGAAGAGTATGGCCACGTGACCGAATGACCCCGGAACGGGTTTGAAGTTCAAATGGGGGGACCGTGTAAACTCCAGGCTCGAAGGCCGAGATCACATACCGGAAACCCTCGCGAATGCGCCCGTTGATTTCATAACGACGCTGCGATTCCTGTCTGACGACGAGAGGTGCTGCTTTTGGCGTTGTGGGCCAATCAATCAGCGTAAGATCTTCAACCCAGACCGTCAGATAGGTTTTTTCCCCCACGACAATCATTGAGCTGTCGAGGTTGGTTCGGATCGCCGGGCCGCTCTGGCCGAAGAGGGGACTTTCTGCGGTGATCACAAAAAACAGAATGATTGAGAAAAATCTCACGATTATTTTCTGCAAATTACCAATCGTGCTGGCTTCGATTATAGGATCTCTGAATTCTCCGCGGAGCCTTGCCTCCAAAATCGGAATACTGCTTTAAGAGCCGCCGGGCTCTCTCGCGGGGTGTCTCATTTTTTGGAGCATTGGGGTCATCTTTTAGATTGGCACTCTCAGGCTCTGACTTGTTCTCACCACCTCGCTTTCCCTCCTGTTGATTATTCTGATTATTCTTGGGATCTGGTTGATCATCCCCGGACTTCGGATCTCGTTTACTCTCATCCACGTTTGAGTCGCCGCCTTGTTTGTCATCTTTGTCTTCGTTGGATGGATCACCCTTGTTCTCTTCGCCCTTTTTTCCCTCTGCTTGATCGTCCGAGTTCTCTTCAGAATTTTGATCAGGATTTTTTTCTTCCTCTTCGGGATCCTTTTTTTTCGTCTCGTTATTCTTACCATCATCGTCGTATTGATCCGGCCCTTTGGGCTCTTGTCCTCCTTCCTTCTCTTTGTTATCCTCCTCTTGATTTTCCTTTTCTTCCTGATCTTGCCCATTCGGTTCGTCCTGTTTCTCCTCTTTTTGAAGCTCGGACAATTGCTTCCGGATCGACTGTAAATTATCAGACGAGGCCTGATGTTCCGGCTGCAGTTCCAAAGAGGCTTCAAAGTGCTCAATCGCTCCCTTCCAGGCCTTCACTTTTTTAGCTTTTGCTTTGGGCGCCCCGAAATAGAAGAGGGAAGTTGCAAGAGCGTAGTGGGCTTGCTGCTGGATTTCAGGATCTTCAGCGGAGAGCGCCGAGCTGAATGAATCGATCGCTGCGGACCAATCCTGTGCTTTTGAGGCCGCTGATCCGGCTGCGAGATGCAGACTTGCAGCACGGTCGCCCGAGGCCTCCCCGGCGGCTTCACTAAAAAATTGCCGGGCCGCAGTTGTCTCGCCCGCTTTAAGAGCGGCAACGCCATCTTCCACCAAGCCGGCCTCGGCACGTGGCATGACAAAAATGAAGGCCAGCACGGCAAGGACCGGCCGTAGAGGCAGGCAGCGAATGTAAATCGAAGTCATTATGAGAAGTATTCCTCCGAAAACAAACCATCTATGAGCAGGTTTAGCAACCCGTTGGTGCTTTCCTTCTTCGCGGAAGCGATCCATTTCTGCAAGCGCTGAATCCAGCTTGCCAATGAAGCCGGCGCCCATGCCTTGGGAATAATATCCATTAGTCTCCTCAGCAAGCACCTTCAAAGCTTCCTCATCGAGCTTTGTAAAAACGACATTGCCGGAGCGGTCCTGGAACTTCCCATCTCGCTCACGCGGATCGGGAATAAATGAGCCTTCGGTCGTGCCTATGCCGATCGCATAGATGAAAACACCTTCTCTGGCTGCTGATGCTGCGGCGCCTTCCAACCCTTCCGTGGATTTCTCGCCATCGCTGAAGACCACCATGATATTGCTCTGCTGGCCGGTCTCCACAAGGAGCTGTGTTCCTGAATCGATCGCCTTGGTGAGATTGGAACCTCCCACAGGAATATCGTTGGGGTCGAGTTGGGCCAAAGTTTGCTCTACAAAGCTGTGATCGATGGTCAGCGGGGACTGAATGAGCGTCTCCCCGGAAAAAAGAAGAACCCCAACACGATCGTTAGGAAAACGTTCCAGAATCTCAAGCGCAGCAGCACGCGAAGCCATAAGTCGATTTGGCTCAACATCGCGGGCTAGCATGCTGCGAGAGATGTCCACGCAAAAGAGAATATTGCGACCTTCGTTCTCCACCTCAACCCACTCCTCGCCGGACTCCGGTTGGGCAACTGCAACGATCAAGCCACCCAAACCTGCCAACGCGAGGCCCAGCGAGGTGAAATGGACCCATGACGGACGCGTTTTGCTCAAGCGTCCTTGCAAGCGAGGAGCCACCATTTTTTTCCATCGGTCGCCCCGATTCTTCCACGAAAGCCAGGCCATCAGCCCAAGCAATGGAAGAGCAAGTAGGCACAAAAGCCATTCAGGTTTTGCAAAACTCATGGCATTGGGAGTGGGTTAAATGCGGTGACGGAAAGAAAGCCCAAAACAAGGAGGGCCGATGTTCCGACGAACCATGGATAAAGCTCTTTTCTTATTACCCAGCTCTTTCTCTCAACCTCGATTTTCTCAAGATCATCGATGCTTTTGAAGGCTTCCCGAAGTCCGACATAGTCACGCGCTCGATAGAAATCTCCCTTTGTGATCTTGGCGATTTCCTTGAGGGTTTCTGTTTCAAATTCCTGGCCGGTATTCATGCCGCGAATCCGACCCTGGGGAGTTCCTATTGCGACCGGATAGACCTTAATGTCAAGATCCGCTACCAGACCTGCTGCCTCGATCGGTGAAAGTTGCCCGGAGTTGCTGGCGCCGTCGGTCACCAGAACGATCACTTTGCTTTTGCTCTTGGGATCCTTTTTTCCTGAGTTCCGCGTCAATGTTTCCAGGCGATCACCCGCCGCTACAATTGCGCTTCCAATCGCGGTGCCACCCTCGGTCCGGTCCGAAACCAAAGCGACGTCACGTAAAGTATACTCGAGTATCTGATGGTCGAGTGTGATGGGTGCGACGGTATACGGTCGTGCCGCGAAACTGACAATTCCAATCCTGTCATCCGGTCGACGTTCGATAAATTCGGTAATAATTTTCTTTGCCGCATTGATCCTGCGTTGTGGTCGCCGCATGCCATTGTCCGATTCATAAAAGTCTGTCGTGGACATCGAGTAGGAAACGTCAAGAGCGATGATGATATCAATCCCGCTCGCCGTGCTTGAGGTGCGACTCCTCGTCTCCTGAGGGCGGGCGAGCCCAAAGATAGCCGGGATCAACATCAGCGGGAGAATCAAGGGCGCAAAGTGAAAGGGACGATCTTTGGGTTTGAGTCCGAGTGTTCCCAGCACCCGCAAGGTCGGATAGATGAGCCAACTGCGGGTTCCCTGGCGATAACCCAAAAGCATGAGAAGCGGGACACAAAGAAGCAACAAGAGCCACCATGGTTCCGCGAGATCGTAGTTATCGAAAAAGCTCATGATGATTTCTTGGAAGGGCGAATGAGAAGAAAGGTAACAAGAGCAACTACGCTGATAGTGAGTCCAACCCAGACCAAAGCATTCCCTTGAATTTCAGCACCCACGCCGCGTCTTTGGTAAATGCTTCCCAGTAAGCCTCCGAGCGCCAGAATGAGACCAAAGGGAAAGGCGGCGAGAGTCCGTCTCGCAAAGGTCCGCTGAATCCATCCGGCTGTTTTGGCTTCAGGCAAGGTTGGCATTTGGCCGTCCTTTTGATCTTCGGCCGGAGAAAATCGACGAAGCTTTGTAAGGCACACCCGCGACTCCTCGATTAGTCTGATCGAGCGGGATTGATCAATTTCTGATCTATCGTATTTGGCATCGTTCAAACGATTGAGAGTTTGGTTGGTGTCAGCGGGCAGGACGGCCTGACGCGCTTGAAATTCTTCCGCAGTTTCATAGAGTGCGGGCTCCGATCGAGCGCCGGCCAGATAGGTCCGGACCGCCAACGAGGCTTCCGCTGCGATCTCCGAAATTAATCTTTTGTCAGCTTGTGCTTCGAGCGAATCAAGAACTTTCATTGCCGGAGTGAACAGATCTCGCTCAGGGATCGATTTTGCTTTTTTGGGTTTTTCGAAGAGAAGGTGCATTAACCACCAAATCGCAAAAACAGTTAGAACAACACCCGCGATTAAAAACCACCAAAACCAATCCGGAGTCGCCGGCAGATAGGTCTCCGGATCAGGAATGCCGTGCTCGAGTGTTGGCGGACTATTGGGATCCATAATCAGCGGCGACGAAGAGCTCGGCGTTGAAAAAGTCGATGAAGATCGGCAAGGTAGTCATCCTTTGTCGATATGGGAGCGCTATCAATGCCATGCTTCTTAAAGAACGATGCTAGCCCTTCGCGATATCTTTTTGAGAGTCTGGATAGTCCCATACGGGTATTGTTGTTTGAAGTGTTTACGACAATTTCCTGACCACTCTCTGGATCGCGCAGGCAAACTTTCCCCACATCAGGGATTCCCTTCTCGAGTGGGTCGAGAACGGGAAGAGCAATGACATCATGCTGCCTCGCCAAAGTTCCCAGGGGGCGCTCAAAGCCCCAATCCACGAAATCCGAAATGAAAAAGATCAGTCCTTTGCGCTTGAGCGTTTGGAGAAGAAACTTTGAGGCCCCGGCAATCGAAGTTCCCGGATCGGGCGGTTTTGCAGTCAAAATTTCACGAACCGCCCTGAGGACGGATCGGCCACCTTTCCCCGGTGGCAGGTAAAGAACAGGCTCCTTGGCAAAAAGGAGCAAACCTACCTTATCTCCGTTGTAACGGGCGCTGAAGCCCAGCAGTGCTGCGACTTCCGCTGCACGTTCACGTTTGCTCAGGTAAGCACTTCCGTAGTCGGTCGATCCGGAGATATCGACGGCCAAAATCACCGAGAGCTCCCGTTCCTCCCTAAATTTTCGAATGAAGGGAGTCTCCATTCGGGCGGTGACATTCCAATCGATAAAGCGAATTTCGTCGCCTGGCTGGTATTCGCGAAATTCATCGAAATCGAGTCCCTGCCCACGGAACGATGATTGGTAATCACCCGAAAAAACCTCCTGGGCGAGTCGGCGGGCACGGATCTCCAGCCGCCTGACCCGACGCATGATTTCTTCGATACTTTCTTCCTCCTCCATTCGCTGGATTGCTTTTAGTGGTTTGAATCGAAAAGGGGAACGGAATTTTAGTCAGAAAAGCAGGGGAGTCGGACATTGTTATTCACATTCAAGATCCCACATTACCCTTGCCCGGAGGGGCGAGGTAGCCTAGCCATCGTCTGGACCTAATGGTCCGCAAACACATTCAAATTTATGGCGATTGCACGCGCGCTCCTCTCGGTTTCCGACAAGTCCGGATTAGTTGATTTTGCAAGGTCCCTTCATGAGGGCTATGGCATTGAACTTCTCTCAACAGGAGGAACGGCCAAAGCCCTCCGCGATTCCGGCCTTCCTGTTATTGATGTTGCTGAATACACCGGTGCTCCCGAACTCTTCGAAGGGCGGGTGAAAACCCTCCATCCTAAAATCCACGGAGGCTTACTTCAACGACGCGACTCTAACGACCACGTCGCTCAAGGCAAGAAACACGATATCCCGACGATTGATCTAGTTGTGGTGAATCTATACCCCTTTGAACAAACTGTTTCGAAGGAGGATGTCACCCTGGCTGAAGCGATTGAAAACATCGATATCGGCGGGCCTTCCATGTTGCGCAGTGCTTCCAAGAATTACTCGTCAGTGACCGTGCTGACAGATCCAGCCGATTACGAGAGGGTTTTGGAAGAAATGGAAGAGCACGATGGGGAGACCACGCTTCGACTTCGTGAAGAACTGGCGATAAAGGTCTTCCGGCGCACTTCGGCTTATGACGGTGCCATTTCCAACTATCTGGGTCAGTGCGATCAGGGCACGGCTTGTAGTTTTTCGGTCAATCTTCCGCTCGCGAGTGATCTTAGATATGGCGACAATCCTCACCAAAAATCCCGACTCTACGGTAATTTTGCGGAGTGTTTCTCACAACTCCAAGGGAAAGAACTAAGCTACACAAACATTCTCGATATCGAGGCGGCCGCAGATCTCATTCTCGACTTCAAACGCTCAACGGTCGGGATTCTCAAGCACACCAATCCCTGTGGGGTTGGTCAGGATGAGGACCTACGGATTGCCTGGCAAAAGGCATTCGAGACCGATAGAGCAGCTCCGTTTGGAGGAGTGATTGTTTGCAATCGGCCGATCAACGATGAGCTCGCAAGAGTGATTTCGGGGATTTTTACCGATGTCATCATTGCGCCTGATTACGAGCCCGAGGCTCGCGCGATTCTCCAAAAGAAGAAAAATCTTCGCCTGATGAAAATGGAACCTGGGTATGAAAAATACCGGAAGGATCCTGTTGTTCGTCCAGCCCCCGGTGGTCTGATGGTAATGGATAAGGATCACACCGTGATGGGGCTCGAGAATCTAGAGGGTAAGGTTGTCACCAAACGTCCGCCGACCGAAGCTGAAATGACGGCGATGAGATTTGGCTGGCGCGTGGTGAAGCACGTTAAATCAAACGCCATCGTCTTTAGCTCGGCAGATCGCACTCTTGGGATTGGGGCAGGGCAGATGAGCAGGGTAGATTCCTCGCGGATTGCTGTCTGGAAATCTGAGGAGGCCGGGCTCCCTCTTGAGGGTAGTATTATTGCCTCTGATGCTCTTTTCCCATTTGCAGATGGATTGGATGCAGCCGTCAAGGCCGGCGCTACTGCGTGTATCCAGCCCGGAGGCTCTATTCGGGATGAAGAGGTGATCGCTGCTGCAGATGCCGCCGGCATGGCAATGATCTTCACCGGACACCGCCACTTTAAACACTAGCTTGCAAAATCATGTCGCTGCTTCTTGGAGTCAATATCGATCATGTCGCCACTCTTCGGCAGGCGCGATATGCCATGAATCCGGATGCTCCTATTCTCGAGCCCTCAATTTTGGAAGCCGCGTTTGAAGCGAAAGAGGGCGGAGCTGATTCAATTACCATCCATGTGCGCGAGGATCGCCGGCACATGCAGGATGACGACGGCCGATTGGTCCGGCGGGAGGTTGACCTGCCTCTGAATCTCGAATTGGCAAATACTCCTGAAATGGTGGCTTTCGCCTGTGATTTAAAACCCGATTTTGCCTGTCTAGTTCCAGAAAAACGGGAGGAAATTACGACCGAAGGGGGCCTAGATGTCGTCGGCAACCTGGATGCTTTGCGTAAAACAATCTCAGAACTTCAGAGTGCGGGGATTCAAGTCAGTTTGTTCATCGATCCGGATGAGTCTCAAATCAAAGCTGCTGCAAATCTGGGAGCGGAAATGATCGAACTTCACACTGGGACCTTCGCCCTAACGATTGGGGAAGAGCACGAATCAGAAATCACACGGCTGCAATCAGGAGCCGAATTTGGAACATCCTTGGGATTGCAAATAAATGCAGGACATGGTATTCACTTAGAGAACATTAAGGGTCTTTTTTCTGTAAAAAACTTAAAAGAGTTGAATATTGGGCACGCTCTGATTTCGCGCAGTATTTTTATCGGCCTGAGGGCTGCCGTTGCCGAGATGAAAGACGCTATGGCACAGTATCCAATCAATTCGTGAAATGAACTTGCTTGGGATCGGGATCGATGTTGTTGAGGTGTCCCGAATCCGGTCTTCGATGGACGAGTTTGGACAAAAGTTCCTCGACCGGATCTTCACCGAGCAGGAACGTAGCTATTGTCAGCGGCAAAAACGGCCGGAATTGCACTACGCAGCGAGGTTTGCAGCAAAGGAAGCAATTTCGAAAGCTTTTGGAACTGGAATTGGGAAAGATGTTGGCTGGCTTGACATGGAGATTTTCCGTCGTCCGAGTGGCGAGCCAGAAGTGAGACTAAGCGGAGCGGCTGCGGTCTGCGCTGATGAACGAGGTGTAACACAGGTCATGGTGAGCCTCACGCATGCAAGAGATTATGCGGCAGCGAATGCGGTCCTTATTTAGGATGGGCCGGAAGCTGGATGAAGCGCTGCCGGATATCAGCGCTCCATAAAACTACGCATTACATATATTGTGAGAAGTTATCACAGTTTAGCTTTTTCAAGAAATGGTGCGACTCATCCGAGTTTCTCTCATAGCGAGCTTTTTTGAGGTAACCGCGGGCCGATTGAAGCAGATCAACCTTTTACGATAAGAAGACTTACGTCAGACTGTCGCCGTGGCCAAGGAACTGTCAAAAATTCTCGAAAAGGCGGAGGAGGCGATCGCCAAGCGAGATCATTCCCGTGTTCGTGACCTTTGCTGTGATTTACACCATGCCGACCTTGCCGAGATTTTCGAAGATGTGGATCAAGACGGTCGAACGTTTTTGACGGAAGCTCTCGGTGCGAAAAATTTTTCGGAAGTTCTTGCGGAGCTTCCTGACACACTTGTCGAGGAAACCCTCAACTCCTTCGCCCCCGATGAGCAGCGCGAGATTCTGGATTCTTTGCCGGATGATGACCGCGTCGACATTCTTCAAGATGTCAGCGATTCAAAACGTCGTGATTTCCTGGAGCTTCTTGATGAAGAGAAGCAGCAAGATACCCGCACCCTTCTTCGCTACAACGAGGAAACGGCTGGCGGCCGCATGACCACTCATATCGGTAAAATTCGTGAGCACATGACTGTCAAGGATGCCATTGAGCATCTTCGTAAAGACCTTGAATCAACGGTGACTCTGGCTCGGATTTTAGTGGTTGATGACGAGGATAAGTTGGTGGGAAAAATTCGCCTTCGGGATCTCGCGTTCAATGCATGGGGCGTTTCTGTTCAGTCACTTGTGCAGGATATCGACCATTCGATTTTAGCCACTGCTGATCAGGAGGAGGCTGCTCAAATGATCTCTCGATACGATATGCTGATCCTTCCGGTGGTCGATGAATCGAACCGCTTACTAGGTGTAATTACCGCTGACGATGCTTTCGAGATTCTTGAGGAGGAATCCACCGAGGATATTGAAAAAGGTGCCGGCATCGCTGGTGATCAATCTGAACAAACGTATCTCAATACATCGGTCGGGTCTCACTTTAGGAGGCGGTGCGGCTGGCTTGTCATCCTCGCTTTTCTCGCGATTTTATCGGGTTTCGTCATGATGCGTTTCGAGCACACTCTGACTGAGGTTTATCTTTTATCGCTTTTCCTTCCCATGGTTGTTGCAGCTGGTGGAAATACCGGAGGACAAGCTTCCACGATGGTGATCCGGGCGATGGCTCTTGGGGAATTGGATCCCAAGGACACCACGAAGGTCGCTTGGAAAGAATTTCGCCTGGGTCTGTTACTGGGTAGTCTTTTGGCTATCCTCATTGGTTTTTTTGCTGTTTTCGCCTCGCCCGCCCTGCAATTCACTCTTCCGAACGGGATTAACTTCGCACAATTCGGTTTCACGGTGGCGATTGCACTTGGTGCACAAGTCGCGACCTCAACTCTCATTGGTGCTCTATTGCCCATCGGCGCTCGTGCCATAAAGATGGATCCCGCGGTGATTGCAGCCCCTGCCATCACAACAATTGTCGATGTTTCAGGAATGGTGATTTATTTCACCGTCGCGCGCAGTATTCTAGGAGTATGAGATTTCCAATCATCCTCGCAACACTGACATCGGTGGTCTTCGCTCACGAGGGCCATAATCACAACCCGGCTGCGGTCGAAATGAACAAGGCGGCTAAGGTCTTTCTCGCCAGTCTGGACGAGACTCAGCGCAAAGCCGCTTCCTTCGACTTTAAAAACAAAGAACGCGAAAACTGGCACTTCGTTCCCATGGACCGCGAAGGAGTTCGGTTTGATGCGCTCAAGCCACACCAGCAACACCTTGCTTTTGGTCTGCTGGGAACAGGCCTGACGCAAAAAGGTCTTTTGACCGCTACGCAAATTATGACCCTCGAGGAAATTCTACGCAGTCGTGGCGGGGATCCCAAGGTTCGCAATACCGAGAAATATAACATCGCAATTTTTGGAACTCCCTCCTCGACCAAACCATGGGGCTGGCGTTTCGAGGGACACCATCTCTCACTCAACTTTTCTCTTCTAGGCGACAAGGTCATCGGTTTACCGGCCTTTTATGGCACCAACCCGGCTGAATTAAAAAAGGGTCCCTTGAAGGGAATGCGCCCACTTGGAGCAATCGAGGATGCCGGTCGTCAGCTGACCCTTGATTTGATCAAAGCCGGAATGTCTCCGGTCTTCTCCGAGAAAGCACCCAAGGAAATCCTAACTGCACAGGATAGCAATGCCAAGGCACAGAAAGTCCAAGGGGCGACTTCAGACAAGATGAAAGGCGTACACATAAAGCAGCTATTGGCGATTGTTGCGCAAGTCGCCTCCATGCAACGAAGCGAGGTAACCAATGACGCTTTGCGAAAAATCAACACTACTCAACGGAAGAAGCTGCACTTTGCCTGGGCTGGTTCCCTGGAAAGAAACGGACCTCATTACTTCCGGATCCAAGGCGCCGATTTTATCATCGAATACGCCAATACCCAGAATGACGCAAATCACGCACACCTTGTCTGGCGTGATCTTTTGAATGACTTTGCCCGCAACTCTCTGAAGGAGCATTACGCGGAGGATCACGAGTAGGATTTCTTTCCAATCCTTTCGAAGAAAAAAAATCGGAGGGGTCACCGTTCGGTTTTTTCGTGGGCGCTGTGATGTTCGATTAGAAAGCTGGCTGGACAAGGGACTTTGGGGTCTTCTCCTTCTCGCGGAGTGCTTTTCGCATCTTATTGATTGCGGCGTTTTGCAACTGACGAATCCGCTCGGTCACTTCGTCCCTGCCGCGTTGTCTTTACGTGGCTACTGGCCCTTGATAAGGAATCACTTTGGTAGGTGCTCCTACTAGATGGCGGACAGAGAGGGATTCGAACCCTCGGAGACATTGCTGCCTCACACGCTTTCCAAGCGTGCGCATTCGACCACTCTGCCATCTGTCCGATTAAAAATTCACCCCTTTTGGTCGGGGCGGGCGGAAGCTACCCCGTTGATACGAGAGTGGCAATACTGAAATGTGATTTCTTCTCAGTCTTAGTTTCCCGGGCGGATGGCAGCCTCGGATGTCATATCGGATCCAAGCATCTCGAGAACGGTCTTGAAGCGATCCAGATTTGCATCGTCTGCAAGACAAAGGTCTTCATGGCTCTTCAAAACGTGAGCCTCCTTGTCTCCTCCGGTTTTTTTATCCAAACGGACAAGATCCGCGCGGGCCTCCTCCATCCTCCCGATCCACGGGCCTTCCGAAGGCTCGATACTCATAAGATGATGGAGTCCAAGTTCCTTAAGTGACGCACGCGTCTTTCCGGTGGTGCCGATAATTGAAATTTGGCCCTTTTTGTTTTTACGAAATCCGATTCCCAGCCCAGCCAGCATTCCCATAAAGGTAGAATCCATTCCGGGGCAAGCCTCGAGGTCGATGACAAAATCGCTTACCCCCTCTTCCATCGAGGCTTCAACAAAGGCCTTGATTACCGGACTTTCAAGAAAAGTCCCCCGCCCCTGAGGTCTGATCCAAACGTGGGACTCGAAGAGCTTTGTGAAAATTGGAGAAGGTTCTTTCATTGGGACTAATGGAAGATACCCCTCGACCAGCCTACGTCAATACCAGGCAGAAGTGTTGTGCACTTACAAACAAAATCAGGTGAAGTGCCGAAAGCCCAAGTAGACTGGAACGCACTCCGTCTGGTTTCAGAAGAAGCCATTCCAGAAAAAGAAACGTAGCCCCAAGGGTAAAGGAAAGGGCAAACCAGCTCCACGAATCTGGGAAAACGAGGACAAGGAACGAAGGCAGGATGGTCAAAAGGTAGATCAAAAAAGCCACCGGTTTTCGCCCCAACCTGACAACTAGGGTTCGTTTATTGGCGACCTTATCTTCCTCCAAATCCCGATAATTGTTTACCGCAATGAGAACAGCCGAAAGACATCCGATTTGCAGGCCGAGGACCCAGCCTTGCCAGGGCCAGAGGCCGGTTTGTATAAAGATGGTTCCCATCACCGCGATGAAACCAAAAAACAGGATGACAAAGATCTCTCCCAGCCCGCAGTAAGCCAAAGGAACCGGTCCTCCGGTGTAACCATAGCTCAAATAGAGAGATGGGATCCCTATTGCGACAATCGGCCAGCCACGTGCGTCCGCGAGAAGGGACCCACATACCAAAGCTTGCAATAGCATGAATGACGCACCCGCATACATTGCCTTTGGACTAAGAAGTCCGCTGGCAGTTGCGCGAGTCGGTCCTGCTCTTTCGATGGTGTCGGCCCCCTTCAGCGCATCAATGACGTCATTGAAGAAATTTGTTGCGATCTGAATGAAGATGGCCCCCATGATTGTCACCACAGCAAGGCGATAGGAAATATCAAACCCGAGCGCAGCCGTCATAAGGCACCCTGACCACACCGGCACGATCGCAGCTGGAAGGGTTTTGGGTCTTGCCGCCAACAGCCAGGCTTTCCACGCCGAAATCATTACGATGATCCTAAGGCACCCGAGGAAACTTTGAAAAGTCAGGTTTCCGCTTTTCGACAAAAGCCTGTTTTCCTTCCTTGGCCTCTTCACTCATGTAATAAAGCAAGGTTGCATTGCCCGCGAGGTCCAACAAACCCATCTGGCCATCGCAATCTGCGTTGAGAGCTGATTTCAGGCAACGGAGAGCCAAGGGAGAGTGATCGAGCATCTCACGGCACCATTTGACGGTTTCGTTTTCAAGATCAGCGAGAGGGACAACAGTATTGACCAGGCCCATTTCGAGGGCTTGGGTGGCGTCGTATTGGCGACAGAGATACCAAATCTCCCTGGCCTTCTTTTGCCCTACAATACGCGCCAGATAACTTGACCCCAAGCCACCGTCAAAAGATCCAACTTTGGGCCCAGTTTGCCCAAATCTGGCATTGTCAGCCGCAATCGTCAAATCGCACACGATGTGCAAAACGTGCCCACCTCCGATAGCATATCCGGCCACCATGGCGACAACCGGTTTGGGCAGCCCACGAATTTTCTTCTGCAAATCGAGCACGTTGAGGCGAGGGACTCCGTCGTCCCCCACATAGCCAGCGTGACCTCTCACCTTTTGGTCGCCGCCGGAACAAAAGGCCTTCCCTCCCTCACCGGTGAGAATAATCACTCCCACCCCATCATCCTGGTGGGCGAGTTCAAAGGCCGAAAGCAATTCCTTGACTGTCAGAGGGCGGAAGGCATTGCGAACCTCGGGACGATTAATGGTGATTTTGGAGATCGCTCCATCTTCACTCTTTTCATAGCGAATATCCTCGTAGTCAGCGGCTGATTTCCACATGTCTGATCATCGTGCCGGGATGTGCTCGACGCAATGCTCTAATTTAACTTATCGCCACACTTGCGGCAAAATTTCGCGTCGGGCAGATGGCCATGGGCTCCACACCCCGGGCAGGCACCGCTCGTTGGATCCCCAAAATGGCTCTTCAAG
The DNA here is from genome assembly GCA_030835305.1 of Verrucomicrobiota bacterium. GTDB lineage: Bacteria > Verrucomicrobiota > Verrucomicrobiia > Verrucomicrobiales > Akkermansiaceae > SW10. The sequence continues at coordinate 76,035 of JAURPJ010000010.1, forward strand.
AGCTCCGAGGTCACGATTCCTGTCGGGACCGCAATGATGGCGTAACCGGTCAGCACATAGACGGCGGTCAGCATTTTCCCTATCGTGGTAATCGCGACCATATCCCCATAGCCCACAGTCGTGATCGAAACGATGGCGTAGTAGATGCTAATTGGAATATTGGTGAAGTGGGTCCCTTCCTCTCCCGACTCCACCAGATACATCAGAGTGCCGGCGAGCACGGAAAAGAGGAAGACGGTGAAGAAGAATACAAAAATCTTAGCCCGGCTGTGTATCAACCCGCGCATAATGGTTTCCCCACCCCTAACATGGCTCACCATCTTCAAAACACGAAACATCCGCAGGAGCCTGAGGATTCGAATCACCATCAGTGAGTGCGCTCCTGGCAGCAAGATTGCAAGATAGGTAGGTAAACATGAGAGCAGATCGACGATTCCGTAAAAACTCGTGACATAGCGAAAAGGCCTTCTAACGAGAGCGATTCGTAAAATATATTCTGCCGTGAAAAGAATGGTAAATCCCCATTCGGCAAGTTTGAGAATTTGGCCATATTCCTCCCGGATGCTGTCAACACTTTCGAGCGAGACCGCAAGAACACTCAGGACGATGGCCCAGAGCAAAATGACATCAAAGGATTTCCCGAGCGGAGTCTCAGCCTCAAAAACAATTCGCCATAAGCGTTCCTTGAGACTTTCGGGCTTTTTCTCTTCCACGCCGCCGAGTCTAAATGTTTCCTCCCGCCAGTGCCAGAAGAGTCTTATCGCTAAGAATTGATCTTCTGGATACGTTTTTGACTCGTGAAATACTTTCTCCACCTCCTGACAATCACAAGCGCGCTGGCTCTTCCGCCTCTTGAAGAGGCTCGAGAGGTTTTGGGGTCGCAGGAAACAAAACGAAGGGAAGCGCTGACTCAGGAGATCTGGAAGGCCGGCCGGGAAGCGATTCCGCTTTTGACAAAGCTCTCCCGTGAAGAGAATCCCGAGGTTTTCAGACGGGCTCTCTTTGTTCTCCAACGTCTCCGGATGGGACTGGAGCCAGACTCTCCGCCCGAATTGCTTAAGCTCGCGGAGACCGTGAATCTGGCAAAACCGGAATTCCGGGCCACCGAACTTGGAGAGCTTCTCGACCATCCCGAGGGTGTAAGGCCTGCTCTTGTTTTTCTCGATAGCTGGGCGGCCGATCGCCGGATGCCAGCCGGGCATATTTTCAATCTCGCCGAAATTGTGACCCAGGCAATCCTCGAACGCCGAAGCTCCTGGAAGGATTTTTTATCGGCTGACCTGAGCCCTCGTTGTCGGGGAACTATTATTGCCGCGCTCTCATGGGAGGACCTTCCGATGAAGTCCCGAATGATCGCAAATTTAGCGAGGAGGGAAACGAAGGACGTTTTTGAGATGGCGGTCACTTGTCCCAATCAAATAGCCACCGAGGCCTATATCGAGATGGCCCGGATTGCGACCGTGAATGGAGATATCTCGCTGGCTGTTCGAATCCTTGCATCCGGACTCCATCAAGACACAACTTACGACTTGGCGCGGGCAATCGCTTTTCTCGAAGTTGCCGAAGAAATCCCGCCGATTCAGTATGAAGGAAATTGGATCAATGAACTCGATCTTTTCCGGGCCCGGGCCCACCAGAACCCGGAGAAGATTTTGCAAATTTCATCCGGCCCGAAGGTAAGTCCTGTCCTGGCTTATGAGAGCAACCTGATTGCCGGTTCGCTGACCCTACCTTCGAACGACGACGGAATTGATTTCCCGGCCAGCACTTCTCTGGCGGCAATCCACCGGTTTTTTGGCATCCTCCCCGGTGAACCGGATATTGAAGCCCTCACCTCTTCGGTGTTGATCGATTGGTCGGAACTCGCCCGCACGCTCATGAGCCTCGCGTGTCCTACAGAGGCTGCCGAGAAATTATCGTCGGAAGGCCAGGTGATCACAGCCACGGGGCTGCTGTGGCGGAGCAACCAGCGCGACAAGGCTCTCAGCCTTGCGGAGGACGTTCTCGGAGGGCCTGATGAAACCCTTGAAACGCGGATGAGACTTACTTTAGCCTCCCTCCACTTTGAAGCAGGCGATCGTGAACAAGCCCGCATGGTTTTTGAGCGATTGATCACGACGGGAATTCAGCAAGACACAAGGCTTCAAGGGGCTCTAAAATTAGGCTTGAACTTCTTCTCCCGGGAAGAACTTCTTCCGCTGGCTTCAAGCTTGATGGCTGATCAAGCCTACCAAAGAGCCGCATCAATCGCCGGAATGCTTCCGTATCACCCCAAGGTCTCTACTTTTTGGTATGAATATTTCCGCGAGCCAGATCCGGCCCAGTCACCCTTGGTTATTCTCAAAAAGGTTAAGGACTTTCTTTCGAATCAGACTGAAGAAGCCAGGCTAATGATCGAAAACAAGATCGCCGGAGCGACCAAGGCGAGGCTTTTGCCAACCGATGACCTCTATCAGTTGGCCTTATTCCTCAAAGTGCCCGGGGCTTTGGAAATTGTCGAAACCGCAGCTTGGTTTCAGCTTTCAATCGATGATTTGCTCTCGATAATACGCGATGACACATGGGATCTCGCAATCCGCAAAAGAGCGCTATCAACGGCCCTTTCGATTGATCCGGCAAACGTGCTGCTTCACTGGTTCAATCGGGAGTTAAATCAAGTTGAGATTCCCGTCGAACTTCACCTCCCCACTCTCGCAAATCCCGGACTGGCTCTCCAGCTTGCCGCGCTTACAGGAAAACGCGAAACAATTGACCTGACCTCTGAGCTGGCTGATCTCTCGAATCAACAGGCAGTCCGTTGTCTGGCAACTCTGGGACAATCCTATCTAAAAAACAACCAACCGGCGAAAGCCAGGCGGCTCTTACAGGCCGCCATTTGTGGCGAAATTGCAACCGCCCCCCAACCGGCGACACCCCTCCAATCGTCATTGGACACCCTTGCGAACTACTTCCAAGCGAGAAAAAGTATTTCAGCTGACCGGGAAGAGGCCGCGATCTGGACCGAGCGACTCACTCGTATCGGCCGAAACTAGCGACCTAGGAGACTTTTAGCCTGTCCCATCGAGATGCTTCGATACTCGTCGCTCTCGATGATTCTCACTCTGCGCCAGCCGTCACCTGCCTGCTGGTCCACATAGGCACTTGAACCAGTGGAAACTTTGCGCCCGCTCTCCGTAGCACTGCCGGTCTGATAGGAACTCGTTCCGAAGCCCTTTCCTGAGGCATTTGCAATCTTGTTGGCTTGGCTCGATTTGCGCCCGCCAAACCAAGATTTCCGGCCAGACGGACGGTAGTCGCTGGTCTGATATGATCCTGTGCTGTAGTTCTTCGCTCCCGCCCAGGTTTGCTTGTTGTAGGACTTTTGAAGATAGGCCGGTGCCTTGGCGTTGATATAGGCCGAATTCGTTTTTTGGTCAAACTGACTTCGCTTTCCCCCTGTGATCAGACCATTTTCGCCCTGCTCGACATCGCTTTTATTGAAAGCGAAAGGATTGTTGCTACCATCTTTGCCAATTTCTACCTGCCGAGCTCCCTGGGGCTCGGGCGCGATGAGACCCGTGTCCTTGTCCGAACTGGAACAAGAAACGAGCCCAAAAGAAAAGATTAGGAGATTAAAGAAACGCTGCACTTCCGACTGATAGGGATGCAGCGTGGATAGTTCAAGACTAGAGATCGAGCTTCGTCCAGGCCGCGTTGTTTTGCGAGGACTCCACACAAGCTCCGATAAACGCAACCCCGGCAACTCCATCATCTACGGTTGGAAAATCGTATCCCCCCTCTGGAGCAGTATTCCCATCAATCTGGTCACTGATTGCCTTGGCCGCAGCCAAATAGACATTGGCAAAGGCTTCGATGAACCCTTCCGGATGTGCAAACGGAGTTCTGGAGTTCTCTTGGGCGGCTGTCCCCAAATAGTCGTTGCCACGGCGATAGGTTTTTCTCGGCGCATTGGCATATTTCACGATCAGCTCGTTGGGATCTTCCTGATGCCACTCCAGAGAAGCCTTGGTCCCATAAACACGAATATTCAGGTTGTTCTCATCTCCATTGGAGATCTGGGACGCATAAATAATCCCCTTTACCCCTTCGGTAAAGCGGACAAGGCAATTGCCATCGTCGTCCAACTCTCGACCGGGAATGAAGGCCGTCAATTCGGCGGCCAACTCATCGACTTCAAGGCCGGTGATATATTTGGTGAGATTGTGTGCATGGGTCCCGATGTCACCCATGCAGTTTGACTTCCCTGCGATTTTGGGATCGGCGCGCCAGTTGGCAATCGCTCCGGAACCCTCCCCTTCGACATCGCCCACCGCATATCCCTGGGGATACTCGGCGACAACTTTGAGCAAGCGTCCCAGCTCACCGTCTTTGACCATACGCCGGGCTTCTTTGACCATGGGGTATCCGGTGTAATTGTGGGTAAGGGCAAAAACGAGCCCCGAGTCCTCGACCAGTTTCTTCAGCGTCTTCGCCTGCTCGAGATCCACGGTCAGGGGTTTGTCGCAGATGACGTTGATCCCAGCTTCCAGAAAGCATTTCGCCACGGAAAAGTGGAGGTGGTTCTGCACCACAATGGAAACGAAATCGATTCCATCCTCACGGGCAGCTTCCGCCTTTGCCATTTCCTCGTAGCTTGCGTAGGCTCGGTCAGGCCCGATAAAAAAGTCCTGCCCCGAAAGCTTTGACTTCTCGGGATTGGACGAGAAGGCCCCTGCGACCAATTCGATTTTACCGTCAAGATTGGCGGCCATGCGGTGGACCTGTCCAATGAAGGCGCCACGACCTCCTCCGACCATTCCCATCCTTAATTTACGATTCATAACTTCTTAAAGTGAGATTGCCTTACCTGTACTTGAGGATTCGTAGATGGCATCGATGATGGTCATCAGATGGAGAGCCTGCTCGGGCGTGTTGAGCGGCTGAGCCTTTCCTTCAAGCGTTTCCACGAAGTTGGCGGCCGAGTCGATCCGGCCCATGTCTTCGCAAAATGGGTGTTCATGGACAGTGTCAACTGATTTTTCTCCGTCCTGGGTATAAAGCTCGAAGGTGTCGATCGCAGTCTCGTCGATCCCGTCCTCCTTGAAGAGACGCTCGACTTTTCCGCCAGCCTTTGTTCCTTGGAAGACTACCGAAACTTCTTCCCGTTTGATCATTTCCGCCCAAGAAACCTGAAGAGTCAGAACCTGTCCGGTGTCAAAGGTCACAAATCCGTGGGCGGCAGCCTCGACATCGGTCACCCCATCGGCGCGATCAGGAATCCCCCATGGTCCCTTAAAGCGGGAATCTCCCATAAAGGTGTCAAAGGTCTTGCCGAGAATGTTGGTTGGTTTCGGATAGCCCATGAAGTAAAGAGCCAAGTCTATCATGTGAAGCAAATCGATGGTGGCACCCCCACCGGCAAGAGCCTTGGTGGTAAACCAACCACCGAAACCGGGGATACCTGTTCGGCGAATCCATTTGGACTGCGCCGAATTAATTTCACCAATCTCACCTGCCTCGATGCGCTTCTTAAGGGCAACAGACTCGGGACGTGCCCGGTTGTTAAAATTGAACATGAGGGTTTTCCCAGCGGCTTCGGAAGCGGCGATCATCTCCTTTACCTCACCCGCATTCAGTGCCGGAGGTTTTTCACAAAACACGTGTTTTCCCGCATTAAGGCATTGAATGGCGAGCGAAGCATGAAACTTGTTGGGAACAATAATGCTGACTGCATCAAGTGACGAGTCGCTGAGCATTTCCGCGACGTCGGTATAAGTCGAAGGGACGCCGTATTTCCCGGCCGCAGCCTTGGCAGCTTCCTCGCTCATGTCGCAAACGGCTGCGACTTCGGCCCCGGCTTTCACAAAGCCGGCGTAATGATACTGAAGCATTCCACCTGCTCCAATGACTCCAATTTTAAGTGACATAATGATTTGAATTCTACTGGTTGTCGCTGTCAAAGGCTGAGTCGAACATCCCTCCCTCGTTGCGTGGGAAGTCAAGTGACTTGGTGAAGGCGCAACTCTCGGCGGCTCCGTGGAAACGCTCCATGCGCCCGTCCTCCCATTCAACCGAGAGCGGCCCACTGTATCTTGTATCATTCAAAGCAACGATGATCTCCTCAAAGTCAATATCACCGCGGCCAACAGAGCGGAAATCCCAGTAGCGTCGGGCATCCGTAAAATCCGTGTGACCGCCAAAGACTCCCACCGTGCCATCACCATGCCCCCACCAGACATCCTTCATGTGGACGTGGTAAATGCGATCAGAGAACTCACGGATAAAGCGAACGTAATCAACCCCTTGGTAACCAAGATGACTTGGATCGAAGTTGAATCCAAACCGTTTATGGCCCTTTACGGCTTCGATGGCACGGGCTGCCGACGCAATGTCGAAAGCAATCTCGGTCGGGTGAACCTCTAGGGCAAAGTTCACGTCCACCGCCTCGAAAGCATCAAGGATAGGGATGAAGCGATTCGCAAAATCATCGAATCCTTTCTGAAGATAAGCCTGATCGGTCGGTGGGAACGCATAAAGAGCGTGCCAGATGCTGGAGCCTGTAAAGCCGTTAACAACAGCACCGATCCCCACCTGTTCACGACCGGCCATGTAGTCTTCTCCTACATCGATAAACTTGCGGCAGGCTTTGGCGGTATCAATCAACTCCCGGGCAGCGCGCTGTCGGACGCCTTCGGGATCACCATCCCCATAAACCGCTGGCGATAGAATCGCAGCGTGACGTTCATCGATGTGATCGCAAATTGCCTGCCCCACAAGGTGATTAGAGACGGCAAAACACGAGAGATCATTCTGCTTCAAAAGTTCCCAACGACCTTCGACATACCCTTCCTCATTAAGAGCGGCCTGAACATCAAAGTGATCACCCCAACAGGCAAGCTCGACGCCGTCGTAACCCATCTCTTTGACTTTGGGAAGAAGCTCGGCAAGCGGAAGGTCGGCCCACTGGCCCGTGAATAGTGTAACTGGTCTGGACATGATTTATTTTGGTTTGAATTAGGATTGTTTAAGATTCTGTTTAGGAAGCGCTTTGTTCTGCGAGAAATGCCTTAAATTTCGCGAGGGCCAAATTGTAAACATCGCATGCGGCAGGTTCCGGTTCGAGCCTCCGCCCCTCTTGAGGTTGGCTGAATTTGGATTCGAGATCGGCAAGATCCTCACCGATTCCGTGGGCGGCACGCATGCCAGCGCCAATCGTAGCAGACCCCGGAACATCGAGACGGTCAACCGCCACTCCAAAGACATTGGCAATCACCTGGGCGATCCCGTCATTCTCGGAAGCCCCGCCTGTGATATAGATCCTGTTTGGACTTACTCCGAGCCAATCCGAGTGCGCCCGCATGTTGAGAAATTGGCTCTCAAGAACGGCACGGACAGCCTCGCCAGAAGAGTATTCATGGTTTGCGGAAAAAACAGGACCTCCGGTATCAATCGCCGGAGTGATTTCGGGTTCGTAAAACGGCAACATCATCGAGCCGCGGTTTCCGGCGGAGGTTTCGGACAGAGCCTTCGTCTCAAATGCTTCCCACCCGAGCCCGTATTGCTCTTTGATTGCCTCCCGTGCCAAAGAGCCGTTTTTGAAGCAGATCAAGCTCATGTAGCCGCCGGCCGGATTCCCAAAAACATGACCGAAACCGTTGGGGTCGGTCTTGGGCTCCGGCATCGCCGCAAAAAGTGTGTCGCTGGTTCCAAGACTTATGACAACCTTGCCGGGCGTGGAAGCTCCCATTCCGATGAGGCTGCAGGGATTGTCTCCCGACCAAATGATGGTCTCACAAGTCGGAGAGAAGCCATATCTTCTTACGAAGTAGTTGGAGATTCGACCCGAACTTGAATTCGAAGGTGCGCATGGAGGTAGCTTTTCCGCCAATCCATCAGCGGTCGCATTTACAAGATCGGTATCCCAATCCTTGGCCGCCAGATTCATTAGATTCGTCCCGGCCCCGTCGCCATAATCGATAGGAACATTCCGGCCTGCAAAAATGCTGGCGAAGAAAGAACTCACAAGATGGATTACGCCTGTTTCGGCATACCCCGCCAAATTTTCCTTGGCAAATTTCCGGATCTGCGGGCCCGTGAATCGCTCAGTCGCGAATGAGCCCGATTTGGCGCAAACAATTTCGTTCCCCCCGACTGCTTCCGCGATTTCAGCACACTCGGAAGTTGTCGAACTGTCCATCCAGATTGGCGAGCGATCTCTGGCAAGGCATCCCGCAAGTTGGTCTTTCAAGTCTTTCTTTGCCGAAAGCTTCGCAAGTTTCTCACCAAAACAACTCTTAAGGTAAACACTTCCGTGTTGCTGCCCGGACCCTGATACCGCTTCGATTTTGGAAAAATCGATCTCTTTGCCGGACATTTGCACGAGCAAGAGGTCGAGCGCTTCAAGCCACATGAGTGGATTGGAAAAAACCTCGCCGCGGGATCCCGAATCGTGGTAACCATGGGGCTGGTTGTAGTGCGGGAGATTATCACCAAAATTCACTGAATGATCAGCAATTACGATCCCCGCTTCGGTATCGAGGATTACTGCTGAAAGACTCTGTGTTGATGAGTCTAGGCCTAGGACAAGAGGCATCGAATTCTAGAGGTAGTCGTTCAAAAGATTCTCGAGGCGCTCTTGACGTCCACTTGCCAGCTGAGGAGGTATGATACCTTGAGCATATCGATCGAGAGAGTCTAGAGTCGCGGTCCCGGACTCAATTTCAGCGCCGATCCCCTGATCATAGGAGGAGTAACGCGCCTTCACAAACTCGTCAAAGCGTCCGTCTTCAATGATCTTGGCGGCGATCTTAAGGCCGCGTGCGAAGGCATCCATCCCGCCGATATGTGCGTGGAAAAGATCTTCCGGTTCGTGACTCTCACGACGTCGCTTGGCGTCGAAGTTAAGTCCCCCTGTCGTAAATCCGCCCATCTTGAGGAGGCGTAACATAACATTGGTGGTCCCGTAAATGTTGGTTGGAAACTGGTCGGTATCCCAGCCGATGAGTTCGTCACCGCGATTTGCGTCGATTGACCCGAGAGCGTTGGCATTTATGGCAACCTCAAGCTCATGCTCCATGGTGTGACCGGCCAAGGTGGCATGGTTTGTTTCGATATTCAGTTTGAAATGCTCAAGCAGATTATACTCACGAAGAAAGTTTAAGCACGCCGCCGAGTCGGAGTCATACTGGTGGGTGGATGGCTCACGCGGCTTGGGTTCGATGTAAAATTGCCCAGTATAGCCAATGCTTTTCGCATAATCGACTGCCATGTGCAGAAAAGCGGCCAAGTGATCCACCTCTCTCTTCATGTCGGTGTTGATCAGTGAGCCATAGCCTTCACGACCACCCCAAAAGGTATAACCAGGACCGCCAAGACGATGGGTTGCATCGATGGCATTCTTGACCTGGCTTGCACCAAAGGCAAAAACGTCAGCGTTCGGAGACGTTGAAGCACCGTGCGCATATCTTGGGTGTCCGAACAAACAGGCTGTTCCCCAGAGGAGTTTTTTACCGGTTTGGTTTTGAAAAGTTTCCAGCTCCTGCACCACCCGATGAAACATCTCGTGAGTCTGTGCCAAAGTCTCTCCCTCGGGCGAAATGTCACGATCGTGAAAGCAGTAGTAGTCGATGTCGATTTTATCGAGAAATTCAAAGAAAACTGGAACGCGGTTCAGAGCATTTTCCAGAGTTTCTTCGCCATTATCCCAAGGCATCAGCGCCGTGCCATCACCAAAGGGATCCCCGAGGCCATTTCGCATACAATGCCAGTAGGCGGCGCCAAAGCGCATGTGATCTTTCATCGATTTTCCAGCCACAACCTCGTCCGGATTGTAATGATGGAAGGCGAAGGGATTATCGGATTGAGACCCCTCATACTTTATCTTGGGGATGTTGGGAAAATATTCAGACATGAGTCAATTGTGTTAGTTAGGAGCAGAATCACTCCTGCGCACGAAAGAGGCTAGCAAATTTTTCTTTCGTGAGTCCATGATTCAAGTCATCGTTTTTTTGTCCTAAATCGTCAAAATCAATGTCTTCCTTCACCCGTTTCCAGGAGCTCTCCGCTCAACTACGACCCGGACAAATCGCCATGGGGCTCTTTGAAGCACTTCCCGACATCATGTTTTGGGTCAAAGACGACACCGGAACCATTATCTTTGCCAACCGGGCCTACGCCCAGCTCCTCAATCGAAATCCCGAAGATCTGGTCGGTGAGACAGACAAATCTCTCTTCCCGCCAACAATGGCGAATTTCTTTCGCTGTGATGACGAGACTGTTTTGAAAACTTCAAAACCACTCCAAAACAAGTTGGAAATCATCACCCGTCTTGGTGGAGGCATCGAGTGGCGAATGACCTCTAAAATTCCTCTCTTCGACGAAAATAACAAAGTGCTTGGGACTGCCGGAGTCTCACGTCGACTTGAACACGGCGAAGGCCCCCCGCTCCCGACTCCTCAACGCGCCATTTCAAATCTTATCGATCGGGTTCACGAAAACCTTGGCGAGGACATCACCGTGCGGGATTTGGCGCGGCAGGCCGGAATGTCAGTCAGCAGCCTGGAACGCAGCTTTCGGAAATACCTGGGTACCACCCCCAAGCAATACCTCGTTCGCGCAAGGATTGCGGCAGCCTGCGACAAACTCCTCAGCACAACACTAAGAGTAGGGCAGATCGCGAGCTCGCTATCCTATCACGAGCACGCTTCGTTCACTCGAGCTTTCTCATCCATCATGCATATGAGCCCAAAGGATTACCGTAACTTTTACAGGGCAGCTATCAGGTAGTAAGAGAAACCTTGAAGAAAATCTTTTGAGAAAAGTGAAAATGTTTCAGGCTTATGAGCCCCCGTTCAGATTACTTCTGGCATGATTCCGGATAGATCGAAAATGAATGCGATCTAAAACCATAAAGAAGAGAATCAAGAAAGACATACCTGAATCACCCCGAAAAATTGCGGCGACGCTCTTTTGCTGACGGCTGCCATGATGCTCGCTCCCGCACGGAAGACTGGACCGGAACGAAAAAGAGATTACCGACAACCCCGACGATGTCAAAAGTGTGAAGTCTGTTTACGATAATCCCAATCAACTACTTACCCGGATCATCAAGCGAAACACGGACATTGGAAGTGAGCTCCCTGAAGATGGCTTTGTGAATGGGACAGAGCTCCGCCGACAGACAAAATATCGGAGGCAATCAACCCAACTCCCGAAAACGAGCGAAGGGCGCCAACGCGCCAACCCAACAACGCGCTCCGGACGATAAAATCACTAAAACAAAAGAAGTCTCGCCGGAAAACTGGCGCGGCTTTTCTCTTCGAATCCGGACTAGGTCGATAGCGACACTTCGACGAGCCGGTAGGTTGGGTCGAAGACCCCGCCTGTGGTCTTAAGGCAACAATCGTAACAGGCAACTGCGCCTTTGAATCTGCGAACCCGTTCAAAAGCATAATCACATTGCGGACACTGGTATTTCCAACGCCTTCTTAAACTGCGGGTTGGTAAGGCCAATTCGTGAGTTGCCTGTTCATCGGGAATTCCGAGGTCGGCACAGGCACGTTGCCATTCGGGACCATGACTCTTGATGGAGCGATGAGGGTTACGCTCGTAGGCCACCAAATGAGCCAACTCATGGAGAACAGTTCTCCTCACTTCTGAGGCCGAAATTTCGGTGAGCTTTGGATTGAGTTGGATCAAGCCCACGGGCCAAAAGGCCCGTCCCGCACACGAACGCATACGCGGATTCCACTCGACTTCGATCCGTTGTTCCAAATCTGCCAGCCCGAGACCCCGGACCAACTCACAACACCAGTCCGTAAAAGATCCATCAAAACCTTTTTTGGAAAGTAGAGCCCCGCCCCTCCCATTGCCAAGGCGAGAAACCTCGTGAGGCGGCTCGACAAAACTGAACTTCATCTGGCTTGCATGCCGGGACATGAAACGATTGTTACGGCTCTCTTAACAATTTCAAGATCCTAAACAAATTATTTGGATAATCGAATAATTCCTCTCCTTTGGACGAAAATCATCTTGTCCCTTCTCGATCGCGCCACGAACGTCGCCGCATGCCCGAGTTCAATATTCTCGCCATCCTTCTCATTGTTGCGCTTCTCGTTCTCTGGAAGCTCGATTTTGCCGCAACGCTTCTCACTTTGAAGAATCTCAAACCCGAGCTACCCGAGGAATTCAGGGGAGTTTGGGACGACGAAAAATATCAAAAAGCTCAGTCTTATGAAAAGGCTCAGGCACAATTTGGTGTCATCTCCTCCATATTTTCGCTCACCGTCCTCCTTGCTTTTTGGTTTTTTGGGGGATTTGGCTGGGTGGATGGGCTCGTCTGCGGCTGGGAATTAGGAAAAATCGGGATCGGGTTGGCTTTTATCGGTATTCTGTATCTTGGTTCCTGGGTGAGTTCCCTTCCCTTTGATCTTTATCACACCTTCGTGTTGGAAGAGAAATTCGGCTTCAATAAAACCACTGCAAGAACGTATCTCGTCGATCAAATCAAATCCCATCTCATCACCGCAATACTCGGCGGCGGAATCGTTGCCCTAATTCTTTGGATTTTTGATTCAGTGCCCAACGCCTGGATTTGGGCCTGGTTGAGTTTTACCTTTATTTCACTCGCGCTCACCTACCTGGCCCCCTCTTTCCTACTACCCCTGTTCAACAAATTCACTCCACTGGAAGACGAAGAATTGAACGCCGCGATCCAGTCGATGGCCAAAAAGTGCGAATTTCCCCTTACCGAGATCTCGGTCATGGACGGGTCACGACGCTCGTCGAAATCAAACGCCTTTTTCACGGGGTTCGGTAAGCGCAAAAAAATCGCCTTATTTGACACTCTGATTGAGAGCCAGACGACTGACGAATTGGTTGGGATTCTCGCTCATGAGATAGGCCATTTCAAGCGAAAGCACATCGTCCAGCGCCTTGTGATTTCGACGATTCAAACTGCGGTCATCTTTTTCCTTCTTGGAATGGCTACGAATCCGGACACGGCATTCGGAAGCCAACTGTATGCCGCATTCGGAATCCCGATCGGTTCCGCCGCCGCGACTGCAGCTGGCCTTGTCTTATTTATGATCGTCTTCAAGCCCCTGTCCCGCTTGCTTTCGGTGGTAATGAATATGCTCTCCCGAAAGCATGAGTTTGAGGCCGACGATTATGCTGCCGTGAATCAAGGCACTCCCGACCACCTGATCTCCGCCCTCAAGAAACTCTCTGCCAATAACCTTTCCAATCTCACGCCACACCCGCTTGAAGTCTTTCTTGATCACTCGCATCCACCGGTTTTGGTGAGAATTCAAGCTCTCGAAAAGTTGAGCTAGCTTCCTCCCTGATCGGGAGCGACTGGGAGGCCCTTGTAGCCGATGACAAAAAGTGTCAGGGCGACGCAGTTCATTCCCGTCAGGATCAACCAATATGGCGCCCACCCGTGATTGGGAACGACCGAGCGATAGATGACATCCACAACAAAGATTCCAAGCACCCCGCCCAAGCCGCCACTGAAAAATCCGAGAAGAGCCTGTGCCTGAGTCCTCATTCCTTCATCGACGCGACGGTGGACAAAGACCCGCCCCGCCTCAAAAAAGAAAGTCCAACAAATGCCGTGCAAGGTAATCCCCAGCACGAGCCAGAAAACCTCATCGAATGAGTAGAAGAGGTATCGGAGGACTCCACTTACGATAGCGACAATTAGAATGGTCTTCACTCGATAACGTGCAATCACCAAACCCATGATCAACATAGCAATTGTCTCCATGATCTGCGCTGTCGTCATTAAAAAGGAAACATTTTCCGCTCCGAGTTCAGCCAAGTGCAGAGGTGTGTGATAATAATACGCAGCCAAGGGAATATTGAAGAGCAGCGCGGTCATGAAGTAGCATAAAAGATCACGATCTTTAAGCAGCTTGATTGCTCCGAAGCCTAAAGACTCGGTCCAATTCTTTGCTTTAATTCCTTTTGGCAAGGTGACTGGAAGTGCGAAGCATGCGAATCCAGCGAGAATCCGAACCGCTGCCCCCAGCTTTCCGGTCTGCGCTGAGAAATCCAATCCCGACATACTAACAACCCACCCGGCGACCAGCCATCCGATGGTCCCCCAAACCCGGAAGTAACCAAAACTTCTCCCGGGGTCGGCCAGATTCGAAAGCGTAATCGTCGTAAGCAAGGACCACGCCGGAGCCGAAATGAAAGCATTTGTGATAAAGAAAAACAGAAACCATCCACCCCCCCAGTGATGTTCAAGAGCGTGAAAGGCCATGAATAGAAACCCCGCTCCCAGAAGCATGATCCAGCCCAGAACCTTTTGGGCTTCAAGCCGCTGATCGACCTGGGCACCAAAAATCAACGGTGAAATCATCCCCGTCAGTGGCGGCACCAAAAAAACAGCCAATCGCCATGAACCAAGTCCGTAGCTCTCCAGCACATTGGTGAGGGCTGGAAACCAAAATCCCGGTGCCGAGGCGAGGAGGAAAAAGACCACCGCCAACCAGTATCGGTGGCCCTTCATGCAGTTATTTCTTGGCACCCCACGAATCCCGCAGGGTCGATATCCGGTTGAAAACCGGCTTGTCTGGGGAGTGATCCTCGGAATCCGTACAGAAGTATCCGATTCGCTCGAACTGGCACCGCTCGCCCACTGCCATCGCAGCCAGACTTGGCTCCAGCTTGGCGCCGGTGACGACGGACAGACTGTCAGGATTTAAGCAGGCCAAATACCCCCCCTCCGCGTTATCGGGAACTTCTTCGGTGAAAAGGCGGTCGTAGAGCCGGACTTCGGCATCGACTGCTTCATCACAGGAAACCCAATGAATCGCTGTGCGGCACTGCACACCTTCCGGAGCCGACTTCCCGATCGTGTCTGGGATGAATTCACAATGGAGCTCCATGACTTCACCATTTTCACCGAGAACGTGGTTAGCGTGCTGGATGATGTAGGCACCTCGAAGCCGAACTGCCCCGCCCGGTTTGAGACGAAAGTACTTCTTTGGAGCTTCGATCATAAAGTCGTCGCGCTCGATCCAGAACTCCCGAGTGAAGGTCAGCTCGCGCGAACCGTCATCGTCGTTTTCGGGATTATTTGGCACGGTCACCCTTTCGCTTTCACCTTCCGGGTAGTTGGTGATGACCACTTTGATCGGGTCGAGGACCGCCATTTTTCGGTGGGCAACTTTATTAAGGTGTTTTCGTACTTCAAACTCAAGGAGAGCAAAGTCTGAGAGTGAATTCTGTTTGGTCAATCCGACTCTCTCAACAAATGCTCGAATCGCCTCGGGAGGATAACCACGGCGACGCATTCCGCTCAGGGTCGACATCCTCGGATCATCCCAACCATCGACATGCTTCTCATCGACCAGTTGAATAAACTTCCGTTTGCTCATCACGGTGTAACCGATGTTGAGACGAGCAAATTCAATTTGGCGTGGCTTTGACGGCACCGGGCAATTCTCTACGACCCATTCGTAAAGTGGACGGTGGTTTTCAAACTCCAGGGAGCAAAGCGAGTGCGTGATGTGCTCCTTGGCGTCTTCCAGCGGATGGGCAAAGTCATACATGGGGTAAATGCACCATTTGTCTCCCGTGTTATGATGACGAGCATGAACAACCCGGTAGAGCACCGGGTCCCGCATGTTCATGTTGAAAGACTCCATGTCGATATTGGCACGCAGAACCGCCCCGCCGTCCTTGAATCCTCCCTCGCGCATCTTCTTAAAAAGAACCAGGTTATCTTCCGCCGAGCGCTCCCGGTGAGGCGAGGGCGTGCCGACAACACTGACGTTTCCTCTTTGGGCACGAATTTCGTCCGGTGTCTGGGTGTCAACATAAGCGAGCCCTTTCTCGATGAGAGCAACGGCACAATCGTAGAAGTAGTCGAAGTAGTCGCTCGCGAAGTAAAGATGCTCTCCCCAATCGTAGCCAAGCCATTCGATGTCGCGCTTGATCGACTCGACATACTCGGTGTCCTCCTTGACCGGATTAGTGTCGTCGAAGCGCAAATGGCATCTTGCCCCGAGCCCCGCATACTCGCCAGCGATTCCAAAATTCACCCCGATTGCCTTGGCGTGTCCAATGTGGAGGTATCCATTCGGTTCGGGTGGGAATCTGGTAATGGGAGCTGCATTCTTTCCGCTTTTAAGATCGGCCGCGATTATTTCGCGGATGAAGTCTTTTTTCTCGTCACTCATGACGTTTTACAGAGTTGAAAGTTCTTTTAAGAGTTCCCGACTCATCTCGATTCCCTTTTCAAAGTTCTCGACCGAGTAATTCTCGTTGGGAGCGTGGATTTGGCAGTCCGGCAGCGCTAGCCCAAGCATCAGACTGTCGGCGCCCAGGGTCTCCTTCATATCTTGGATGATGGGGATACTGCCACCTTCACGAATGAGGACCGGCTCACGCCCAAAAGCGGTGGTAAGCGCGGCCTGAGCGGCCTTGCCAAACTTGGAGTGGGGATCGTTGTGATAAGCCTTTCCAGAATGGCCCTTGTAAATTTCGACAGTCACTCCTTTAGGTGAATGTGCCCGGAGATGATCTTGAACCTGTTGTTGGACCTTCGCGGGATCCTGGCCGGGAGCCAGACGGCAGGAGAGTTTAAAAACCGCCTTGGCAGGCAAAACCGTTTTCGAACCCTCGCCTTGATAGCCGCTACCGAATCCATTCACTTCGATGGTTGGACGGGCCCAAAGACGTTCGGCCATGGTATAACCTGGTTCACCAAACGGCTCCGGAGAACCAGTGGTATTCAGAAAGTCTTCGTCTGTGGCTCCGGGAACTTTGGACCACATCTCGCGTTCCCAGTCTTCCAGCGGAATGACGTCATCGTAAAAACCTTCAACTGCAATTTTGCCATCGTTGTGGTGCAAGCTGGCAACCATGCGCGATGCTGCACTGGCAGGGTTCGCAACGCACCCGCCGTAGACGCCCGAATGCAGGTCGCCGGACGGCCCTTTGACTGTCACTTCTAGACAAGTGATGCCTCGCAGGCCATAGCCAAGGGTGGGCACACCAGGGGCAACCATGCCGGTATCAGATACCGCGATAATATCACAAGCCAGTGACTTCTTGTGCTCATTCAAGAACGGAACGAGGTTCGGTGACCCGATCTCCTCCTCACCTTCAATGAGAAAAATTACATTCAGCGGGAGCTCGCCCTCTTCCTTAATCGTTTTCTCGGCACCGAGCATGTGAACAAAATGCTGTCCCTTATTATCAGCGCCGCCCCGGCCCCATATTTTGCCGTCGCGGATTTCAGGCTCAAATGGGGCGGAGTCCCAGAGCTCGAGCGGGTCAACGGGCTGAACATCATAGTGACCGTAAATAAGGACGGTTGGACGGCCTTCGATCCTTTCGTTGCGGGCTAGGATCACCGGATTTCCGGGGGTTTCGTGGAGTTCGGTGATCAACCCCATCTGCTCGAACTGGCCCATAAGCCATTCGGCGTTTGCCCGGACATCCGCAATGTGGCGGGAATCCGTGGAGATACTGGGAAATCGCAGATGTTCGAAAAGGCGCTCAAGCTCTGAAGTCATGTCAGAGGGATGAGGCGGGGCCGCCAAACTCGCAAGTCACAAATCTAATCAAGTGATGATTCTTCATCTTCGCGCGGCTTGGTCAGGCCCAGTTTCCTCCTTTCCTCACCGATGACAGCCAAGGCATCAAACAGGGCCA
>JAURPJ010000011.1 GCA_030835305.1 Verrucomicrobiota bacterium
CCGGTTCACCATGGCAAGCGGGTTAAGTCTTGGGTAGAGGAGCAGCCCAATCTCAGACTTGAGTTCATACCCGGCTACTCGCCAGAGCTCAATGCCGATGAATATCTCAACCGCGATCTCAAGAAGAACGTAAGTAACAAGCGGATGCCGAGAAATTTAGCCGAGCTAAAAGCGAACGTGATCTCATTCATGCGCAGCATCCAGAAACAACCAGAGCGAATCATGAACTATTTCAATGGTCGACCTATCGCATATGCGGCATAGATCTACCTGTATTTGAGGGCCGCATTAATAATCTCGGGTCTGTTCAGTGACCCAGATGGGCGACTCTCAGACCAATCTCATGGAGTTTGCTTCCGGAACTCTTCCCAAAGATCGGCACTCGTCATCCGCTGTCGAGATTTCTTGGAAGGAGGATGAGGAAGACGGGGCGCTCACCGTTTCCGCCCTGCAACGCACTGACTCCCAACGGCTTAGTTATACTCTTGAGTGGTCGTCCGATCTGAACATTTGGGTTCCGGCTACTGGCATCTTGTCTTAGAAAGCAGCCAGACCGCCGGAGAAGGCCTCAGCCGAGTGACCTTTCGTAGTGCCCAGAACCGCTCAAAAGTAGGAACGGGCTCTATTCGTTGGCAGGCTACTATGGATTAAATCAGTAGCGTCTAGGCTCAATTCGTGGCTATTCTTCCTCCATCATGAAAACACTAGCTGCGTTATCAATCGTTTCAGCAGTGTGTCTCTCGGTTGCCCTCGCCAATGATGACGAGCTTCCAGATCACAACTTGTCTGAATGGAAAATTGGCGAGATCATCTCGGGTGAGGACGTCAAACTCTCCGATCTTAACGGGAAGGTCGTCGCAATCGAGAATTGGGGAATCAACTGAGGACCTTGCATCTCCTCCATGCCGCATCTGGTTCAGATGAGCAAACGGTATGGCAAGAAGGGTCTTCAAGTGATCGGTGTTCATCGTCAAGGTGGCTCAGACGAAAAAGTCATTTAGAAAGCAAAAGATTTGAAGATGGAATTTCCCGTTGCCAAGACAGGCAGCGGTCCCGTCCAAGCTCGAGGAATCCCTCACCTGTTTGTTTTCGGAGCCACTGGTAAACTTGTCTTTAGTGGTCATCCCATGGACAAAGAGGCCGAGAAAAGTATCAAGCGTGAGCTGAAGGGCGTGACAGCAGAGCTAGATACCGGTGCTAAGAAAGGATTTGGTCTTGCCCCACGGGTCAACAACCTCAGTGAGCAACGCAGCTGGACTAACGCCGATGGCAAAGCCATCAATGCCGCATTGGTTTCTATTGAAGGAGACTCTGTAAAGCTCGAAATGCCAAACGGCCGCAAAGTTTCTTATCCTATCAATAAGCTATCCGAGCAAGATCAGGAATTCATCGAATCCAGGAAGACAGCGAAGTAAACTGCTAGGAAATTGCTTTTCGTCCAGGGGGGCAGATTCGCCGCATTGCTAGGGATAGGAGGGGGTTCAGCGTCGATCTGACCGCGGTGGAGGGAGTCAGTACCCAGACCGTGCTGGCCTTCCTCGGCAAGGTGGGCGCCGACGTGGAGAAGTTCCCCAGCGCCGAGTACTTCGCCTCGTGGCTGGGGCTCTGCCGGGACAACCGCATCACCGGTGGACGCACCCATGCGGCGCACACCCGCAAGGTCAACAACCGGCTGGCCACCGCTCTGCGCATGGCCGCCCAATCCCTGCACCGGTCGAAGTCCGCCTTGGATGACTGGTTTCGGCGCCTGAAATCCAAACTCGGGACCAAGGCGGCGGTTACCGCCGCCGCCCACAAGCTCGCCCAGATCCTCTGGGCGATGGTCAAACACCGTCGCGCCTATAATCCTGAACGTCTCGGCAATCCCCAGCTGGCCCGCGCCCGCGAAGAACGCTACCTTCGAAGTCAGGCCGAGCAACTCGTGTTCAACTTGACCCCGGTCGAAGGGGAAGTTTCATAAGAGTAATCCAGGTTTGGCGACGGTTGCTTCACGGGAGAGAAACTTCATGTTCGTAAGTTCCGTCTAGCTGGAAGGGCATGTCACAGGCAAGGAAAGAAGCGAACCCCATCACCCCGCAGAACTCCGGTGAGAAGGGGGCCGAGGAGATGGAAAGGGGAATTCCTCCCGCCTTCTTGCGAAAAACGTTGACCCCGTGCGCGGAGTCAGGCGAGTCTACGAGACGAAGGCCCCAAACGTTCCCGGCTCTTCCCACCCGACCATGTGCCCTCAGTGTGTCCGAGTTTTCATGAGCCTGAAAGGGGAATTCCTAGCTGCAACTCATTTCCTGAAAATCATCTCCAAATCAACCACATGAAGCTGACAATCAAAATACCGCGATCAAAGAATGCCGCCTTTGCCCTTCTTGGGTTGAGTCTGGTATTCACTGCCTGTAAGAACGAGAACGAGAACGGGAACGAAGCGATTCCTGTCGCAGGTGAACTTGCACCTATCGAAGTGGCTCTGGATGATTTTGTGGCCGACTTAAGCGCCAATCCACCAACTAAGGCCGATCTGAGTAATCGTGTGAAAGCCTATATTGAAAAACAGCCTGCTAGTTTTTTCGGATCGACAGTCACCCTGTTGGATGGTGACGGGCTGGCGGAATTTAGCCCGTATTGGTACCGCGGAAATGGTGGATTTGCCATGGCGGATTTAATGGATGGCGCTTACCATATTGACGAACAGATCTGGCTCCGGAAACCCATCGATGAAATGAAATCCGTCTGGACCGAGCCTTATTTCGATGCAGGTGGAGGAGAAATCTGGATGCGTACCCGCTCGGTTCCAGTCGTGGTCGATGGGAAAATAATCGCCGTGGCCACCACCGACTTGGCGGTCGAGGAACCGAAGTAGAGGGGCCGGGCATTACAGCGAAACCCTACCGACCCCGGCCACTTCGGTGGGAGAGGGTCATGGGGAAGGCAGGTCCAAAGTAGGGGCCATGCATTCATTCACCTGACCCTGTTGTTTCGAGATAGCGCTTTTGTTAGGGTGACGCGCTCGCGCCGTAGTTTTCGGTGGTAGTGACGGAGTGGACCGTCAACGCGACTCCCTCAGCTATCACGAATTCACTCAATCCGACTCGAGTTTGCTGCTAGGAAATTGCTTTTTGTCCATAGGGTCAGATTCGCCGCATTGCTAGACTGCTAGGAAATTGCTTTTCGTCCATAGGGTCAGATTCGCCGCATTGCTAGGGATTGGATGGGGTCAACCCGTTTTCGCATCATATGGCAGCCTTAACGAAGGAAGGTGTCATGCTGTGACAAGGGATTTAAGACCAGACGTTATGAAACCGCGCCATGGATGCATCTCGAATCAAAGCCTGGCCAAAGGCAAACGCTCCTGGCGTCGTGACCATCAGTTGTGGGCAAATGATCATGTAGGCCTTTTCACTGGGATAGAAGAAGCCTTGTGTCAGTGCATAGCCGCCCCAGTGACTCATGTCTTGATGGTTACTAACCTGATAACCGCTGAGTGAATTTTGATCCGCGTGGGAGGTCGCCCAGCCGAAATGGAATGACTTGGGAAAAGGGCTGTGTTGGCCAGCCACTCCAAACGCCTTTGCCAATGGGGTATCCAGTCTCAGATCTTGGAAGCGACCTTTGCATAAAGTGTGCACGCCCTGCGGACTGAGAAGTCGCTGACCGCTTTCCGTGATCCCACCTCGCAAAAGCATGTCATAAAACTTCGAGTAGTCGGAGGCGGTCATGAGCGATCCTGTGTCTCCCGTTTCGTAGCTCCTTGGCCCGCGGTAGTGGGCCGTCTGGTTGGTCAAACGGAAAGGGCCTTCCGGATAACAATCCTTCTCTTCGGCAACCATGGTCTTCGTACCATCGGCGGAGAGCTTCGCACCATAGAGGGTGGGGATCCGATCGATTCTCGGATCACCGTCACCGAGGAAAAAGGCCGCATCGTTCATTTCGAGTGGATCAAACAGAAGTTCAGACATGATTTCAGAAAACTTCTGAGACTTTCCCCGAGACGTCTCATACAGTACTTCGATCAAGCGGCTGAGAACGGTTGCACCATGACCGTACGAAAACTCTCCCGGTTCGCAGGTGAGAACTCCTGTCTCGCCGATCGTGTTGACAAATTGCTCCAAGGTTAAATCTGCACCCAAGATGTTGGTGCTTCGATAAACGTCTGGATGAATTTTCTGTCGAAGACCACTGGCGATCAGCCCTGATTTTCGATCACAGAGGCCTCCACCCAAAAAAGAATCGTATTCCCCGAAAAGGTCATACTCAATGCCAGCGGATTCACTCATCAAGTGCTTGATCCGCATCTTTTCGGAGGTGGGTTTCCGATCGAATTTCAGATCAAGCTTCTCTCCGGTTAAGAAGCTGGAGTATTTCAAGGATTCAGGACCATCGTCAGAGTCAACAACGACTTCCCAGTCCCGATCGAATGAAGCAATGTATTGGCCAACCTCATCCTCAAAGTCAAACAGGCCTTCCTCGTACAGCCGCAATGCGACGAAGCTCGTCAGCACTTTGGTCATACTGAACATTCGAAGCATCGCATCGCAGGACATGGGTTTGTTGGTTGCTAGATCGCTTACGCCAAAAGCTTTGTGATAGGTGTCGTTTCCG
>JAURPJ010000012.1 GCA_030835305.1 Verrucomicrobiota bacterium
AAGTGGAGCGATTTTTCGCTTGGTTATTCAACTCACGCCGAACTGTTGTGCGTTACGAATACCACCACCTCAACTACGCGGGTTTCATCCACCTTGCCTGCGTAAAAATCCTGCTCCAACATTTATGAGATGACTTCTAGAGGAATCAAAGGATTTCAGGAATTTACGCCCTGCTGCCAGAAATGGAGCAGGGCTTTTTTGTGATCCGATATTTCTCGAAAATAATTTTCAATTCAAACCAACCAAACCCAATACAACTGAATCCAAGTAAGAGAATTTTTTAGCATAGCCTGAACGAAGAATCGCCGTCAGCAGCCACTGACGACGATTCCGAAGCACGAGCAATTGAATGACTGGCATTCGCCTGTAACGTAATGCGAATGATAATAGTTCATCTCTTTTGGTCAAGGTGGAGTTTTGTCTGGATGTAAAATGATATCTATTCAGCTCCCGCTGTATCAGGTGTCCCAAGTGGCTTCCCCCAAGAGATGTGCCCGAAACATCGAAACGTCCGTCGAGAAATCCCGCGGCTATGGCTTTCACAAGAAAGCGATAACGGTGCCCGTTCCCAAAAATTGGTTAACGGAAGGGGACCTGTGTTTTGATGCAGGTTCCCCTCCAAACAAGAGGGCGCCTATTCTCTAAATGCGCCTTCCTGTTTGGAGGGAAATCCAACGGCGGCCTGGCGTCGTAAGATGGGCGTGTCGAAAGGCACGTAAAGGGACAGCACCCTGTCTGTCCGCTTCGGCTCAATCCGAGCTGGAGAATACCCAGGCAATTCCGGCTCCAATGGCTTCATCGGATCGGCAGTCTGATGGAGCGATGCTGGAAGGTGGGGCACACTTCTTTCGTGGATGGCAAATGCTCAAATGAAAGGCGGGATTAGCACTCCGCAGAGTCCCTATGCAAACATCGACAGTTGAGAGCGAAGGGGAGTCCGGAGGTGTGAGGCTTTGCGGCCAAGTGCTTCCGGGTAGGCCAGTGGAAACGGCCGGTGGCTCCCAGGTCCCCGGCCTGCTTCGCGAAGACCGTTCAATCTGCCAGTCGCAGATGGGGCATAGGGTGTCTGGTGTTTTGGCATTCAAAAGATGATGAACCCACCGGACTCGCACGTCCTGAATCAGGGGGATCAGCTAAATACGAGAGGAAATGCCTTAGCCTTCCACGCTAATAGAAATCGCAAAGACGCGTCCACGGTCAGATGGAATTGGCTTAATCCCCGATCCGCTCTGGCGCAAATCGGGGCCTGCGGAGGCTCGCAAGGTCTTCAAAAGGTTGATGGAAAGTCGCACGGTGAGGTAGCCCCTCTTTGCGGCCCGTGGGGGTCGACGGTAGGCGGAACATTGAATGATCTGACCGGATGGAAGAATCGCCACTTCCAAAATAAGGCAGTCATGTCGGAGAACGACGTGTGGACCCCGTGTGTCCTGTGTCGTGGAAGATCCGGGAAGGTGGGTGTGCAAACCCGCGATCATCCGGAGCATGCTCAGACGAATAAGGGTGTCCTTCTCAGCCCTTAAACATTTTATGCCGGGAAGAGTGTTGGTTCTCAGAGTGGCCTCATAAGCCATTCCTCGCGGGTTTAATTTCCGCTCCCGCTGCCAATTTCCGGGTGTGCGCCGAAGCGAGAGAGTCGGGTCGGTTTGTAAAACCGAAGCCTTCGGGCTGAGCAGGTGCAAATCCTGCCACACTCACCAGTTTGGAAAAGCTGGCCAGACAAATGGATTCGAGTGCAAGTCTTTACAGCTCCGCAATCATTTCCATGGAAGGTTTCGCAAATGGCCGGCAACTGGTCTTGAACACCAGGGTGGGTATTGGGTGCCAGGGGGGCTGTTTTCCGCCAATAACTTTTCGGGGGTTCGCATTGCAAGCGATGTAATTGACTTCCAACAAAGCGAACAGGGTCCGAACCGCTGACGCGCGACCATTTTTGAGACGGGAGTCTTGGTGTATGAGATCGTATACGACTCTGTGAAGGTCGCAGTGTGGTTGCAAATACCACTGGTTCCCCCAAATGCCCGGGTAACCCAATGGCAGGCGGTTTCTTCGACCTGGTTCAGTGTGAGTTCGGACGCCGTCGTTCTGCTTACTCCAAGAGGTGCCCTGTTTGCTCCTTCGGAAATCGGTAAATTAGGAAGCTCTTAGGAAAGCTGGAGGGTTCTTTCCCCGGGCGCCACATTTCAATCAAAATTATGAAAGCAAAGATCCTTGAAACCGGGCGCCTGCGATTGCGTCCCTTGGAGCGTAAAGACGCTCCCCCAATTCAGCAATACGCTGGAGACCTTCGGGTTGCAGAGATGACTCTGTTGATTCCACACCCCTATCCTGAAAATGCGGCAATCAATTGGATTGAAGGGTGTCTGACCTCCCGATCACCGGGTGGTCCATTTGCCATCATCCTGCGTGAAGAAGAGGAGTTTCTCGGAGTGATCGAGCTTTCAATCGACGATGACGAACTCAGGGCGGAGGTTGGCTACTGGGTTGGACCGCCATTCTGGGGTAAGGGTTATTGCACCGAGGCTCTCAAAGCGGTGATCAACTATGGTTTTGAAGATCTCGCCCTGGTTCGCATCGCGGCCAAGCACCTTCCGCAGAACCTGGCCTCGGGGCGCGTTCAGGAGAAGGCAGGCCTTAAGAAGGAAGGATTACTGAGATGTGAGGCCATTCGTTTTGGCGTGCCCAGTGATAGCGTGGTGCGAGCCATCACGCGGCCCGATTGGGAGAATCAAAAATAGAAGGTGTTTTTGTGTGCGCCACCTGATAGGTGGACCGGCGGACGGGTCGCTTTTTAGTGTTTGTGGGTGGCCCGTCCGTCGCCAATCCAACGAATCTTAACTCGAAAGATTTGAGGATGCTTCCTCACAAAAAAAGAAATACAAAAAAATAACGTAACGAAGTGATGAACAAATCCGGGCCCTCATGGAGTCGTTCGCCCGGAGGGAGCATGGCAGTGCGCAGAGACACAGGGAATTTACAGGAAAGGTGCACGGCTCGCAAATTTGTAAGCGAGGAGGGGCTTGAGAGATGAGGAAATCGGGATAGTTTAGGACCGTGAATCCTGATGTCCCTCCCTCAAAGAAGAATCCCAGTTGGCGTTTGCTTGGGATCGCGCAGGTCGTTGTGATTGTGGTATGGCTTGTTCTGAAAAACATCCCATATTTGACGGAGCAAGGTTGGGGAGGTGCGGTGGATTTGCTCCTCGCGGTGGCTGCAATGGGAGTGGCGCTGATCTGGTTGATTTTCTTCAGTCGACTAAAATGGAGTCAACGCCTGCTTGGAACCGGCTTGATGATCCTGCCTGCGGCCCTCGTGAAGATCGATGGCCACAACGGGAGCTTCTTCCCCCAGTTGTCGTGGCGTTGGTCAAAGGAGTCAGCAACCGAAATGCCTGAGTTAACCGGCAAGATGGCGAGAGAGGGAGAAGCGATCGAAACGGCCGGACCAGCCTACTTTCCCCGTCTTCTGGGAGAGAATATGGATAACCGGGTGACGGGCGAACTTCTTCCTGACGGTTGGGAGACACAAAGGCCGAAGGAACTGTGGCGAATTGAAATGGGCGAGGGATGGTCGGGCTTCGCGGTTGCCGGTCAATTCGCCTACACCATGGATCAGCGGGGATCGTCAGAGACGACGACTTGTTATGAGCTTGAAACTGGAAATGCGGTGTGGACTCATGCCGAAGAGGTGAGGTTTGAAGAGTCGATGGGTGGAAACGGACCGCGCTCGACCCCGACGGTGTCGAACGGAAAAGTCTATTCACTAGGGGCGACAGGAATCTTGAATTGCTTTGATGCGCGAACTGGAAATTTGATTTGGGGTAAGGATGTCCTCATGGAGGCGAACCAAAGTGTCCCCAAGTGGGCCAAGAGTTGCAGCCCTTTGTTAGTGGACAACAAGGTGATCGTGACTTTGGGCAGCGAAGCGAAGGAAAACCTCGCGGCATTTGCTGATGAATCTGGTGAGTTGGTTTGGCGTTCGGGCGACTATCCGTCGTCCTATGCGTCACCCGTGATCGCAAGCTTGGTTGGTAAACAACAGATTGTTGCGATCCAGCAAAATGCGGTGGCTGGTTTCGATATCGAATCAGGAAGTGAATTGTGGTCGTTCCCTATTGGAAATCCACAGAGTAACTGTGCCTCGCCATTGATCGTCGGCGATACTGTCGTGACGAGCGCCGGGTATGGTTATGGGACTCATCGGATCGAGATCAAAAAAAGTGGTGAGCAATTCAAAGCAGAGGAACTTTGGCATAGTCTCAAGCTAAAGTCTAAATTTGCGGACATGGTTATCAGAGACGGCTATCTCTACGGGCTTAATGACGGGCGTTTAACGTGCTTGAATCTGGAGGATGGAAAATCCGCTTGGCGTGGAGGGAACTACGGACACGGTCAGATTCTTGGAGTCGGCGGGCACATGATTGTGCAGAGCGAGCAAGGAGCCGTTTCGGTTGTTTCACTTAATCAGGAAGCTGAAGAAGTGGGGATCGAATTCGATGCACTGGATCACCGGACCTGGAACCATCCTGCGCTGGCGGGGCGAATCCTGTTGGTGCGGAATGACCGCGAGGCTGTGGCCTTCAAGTACTAGGCTTGCATGGGTTCATTCCTTCACGGCGGTCCAGTTCACGAGAACCTCTTTGCTACTTGCCAGAAGTCTAAGATTGCGGATCGTCGCCGCTCCGGGTCCTTGGGCGACATCGAGACGAAGCTGGTGGAGCTTTTTTTGGGTCTCGATTTGAATGACAAGGTCTTGGAGTGTTGGAGAAGATTTTACCGGGAATGTAAGTCGGGAACCTTTTGGGAGAATCGTTGAGCCATCAGTGGTGTAGTAGACTTCGCCGGTTCCTTCCAAATCAGTAATAAGCTCGAAGCTGAGCAGGTAGGGACCTGAAGGGAGCTGACCCGCATTACGCAGGTCAAAGGCGATACCCGGATCATCGCCGGTGAAGGTTAGCAAAAGAGCGTTTTCTTCCCGGATGAGAGTGGTATTCTTGCGGGCGCGAATTCCGAGAGGGGCGTTCTTTTTGTTGTTGCGAGAGCGTCGAGCCGGAACGGATGGCGGAGGCTTCATCGAATCCGAGAAGACGGTCCATTCACGATTCTTTCGAGGTGATTGAGCCGGGGTGATTTTTGGATTGGTAAGGTTGGGAGAATAAAGAACGTCCCGAGACATCTGCTTCCACTTTTCGACCATGTTTCTTAGGCGGTCGGGATCTTTCTCCGCGAGGTTTGTCAGCTCGCTGCGATCAGTTGAGATGTTGTAGAGTTCCCACTCTTCTCCCTTGAAGCTGACGGCTTTCCAGTCCCCCTCACGGAGAGCGAAATCCTTGGCGAACTGAAAGTGAAGAGGGGTTTCGCGGGTGATCGGTTTGGATTCAAAGATAGAAGCAATCGATATCCCTGAAACGGGACGGAGTTCCCGGTTCGGATGAGCTGCCGGGATTTTGGCTTGAGCAACCTCGGCCAGAGTTGGAAGAACATCGATGAGGTGAACCGGAGTGTGAGAGATTGTGCCTGCTTTGCCTTTGAGTCCGGCCGGCCAATGAACAATGCCGGGGCTGCTGATGCCGCCTTCGAATTGGTTTTGCTTGTAGTAGCGGAAGGGCGAGTTTCGGGCCCACGCCCAGCCGGTGGAATCGGCCAGGAATGTTTCGCCATCGGTCGGTTCGACGTTGAGAAGCGGCTTGCGGCGATCGTAAGGGCAGGCTCCGTTGTCGGACACGAAAAGGATGAGGGTGTTGTCGAGTTGTTTGTTCTTTTTAAGGTCCTTGATGAGACGACCAATCTCCTGGTCAATCCGGTCAATCATGGCAGCAAGCGTTACCATACGATTGATCTCGTAATTCTGCTGCCACGGCACAATCTTTTTCCACGCGCGGACGTGAGGTGGGCGCGGACTGGGTTCGAGATCGTTGGGGAGAATTCCCAGTTTCTTCTGTTTGGCGATGCGAGCGTCACGAATCTTGTCCCAGCCGGCATCATAGCGGCCCTTGTACTTGCCGTAGTCTTCAGGGAGGGCATGGAGCGGAGCGTGGGGAGCATTGAAGGCGAGGTAGAGGTAGAAAGGATCCGTTGTCTTTCTTGATTCCTCGAGAAATTTGATCGCGAAATCAACGTTGGCGACGGTGGTGTAGAAGTTGGATTTTGGAACCTCCCAGCGTTCCCCGTTGAGGCGGAAAGTGGAGTCGCCTTTGAAAAAATTACAGGCTCCGCTCAGGTGGCCCCAATAGCGTTGGAAACCGAAGTCGGTGGGTTCTTTTTTGAGATGCCACTTGCCCGTCATGGCGGTGAAGTAACCGGCGTCACGAAGGACTTCGGCCGAGGTCACGGCATGGGTAAGAGCAACGTCTCCCGCTGCGATACAATATTGTCCGGTTAGCAGGGAGACACGCGAAGAATGGCACTTGGCGGTATTGTAGAATTGGGAGAAACGTAGCCCATTTGCTGCGAGACGATCAAGATTGGGTGTTTCAATTTCACCGCCATAACAACCGATATCCGAGAAGCCGAGATCATCGACCATGATGACCACAATGTTGGGCCTTTCTGATGAAAGAAGAGGCGTGATAAGGACAATGAGGAGGAAGACGAGTCTGGGCATCATTCTTGAAGGGCTAAAAGAGTGAGGCAATCGGGGTGCCTCGATCTGTGATCGGCACCGGGCGGGAGCCGTCGATGAGTTCATGGGCAGGATCGATCCCGAGGGCGGTATGAATGGTGGCGTGAAAATCTGGAATGGAGACAGGATTTTCGACGACTTTTTTTGAGAGCTCGTCGGTCCTGCCAAAGGCACCCCGATGTTTGAGCCCGCCTCCGGCGAGGACGAGAGAGAAAGCGGAGCCCTGATGGCCGCGGCCCCCGTTGCCATCGAATTCGGGGGGGCGGCCGAACTCGGTGGCGATGACGATGAGGGTTTTGTCGAGGAGGTCCTTTTTCTTGAGGTCATCCATGAGCGTGGCGATGCCGTTGTCGAGGTCCCGGATGAGTTCGTGTTGCTTGAGTTGACCCTTGCCGTGAGTGTCCCAACCGGTGCCGTTGAGAAAGCCCGGGTTGTGGGAAAGCTCAATGAATCGAATGCCGTCTTGAACGAGGCGTCGGGCGAGAAGGCAACGCTGACCAAATTCGCTGCGGTATTTGTTCCGGAGGTCTGCAGGTTCGGAGTCGAGGTTGAAGTTTTTCATGAAACCGGGGCCGGCGAGGCGAAGGGCTTCAGTCTGGGCCTTTTGATAATCGGCGAGCGGGGACTTGGCTGGAATGTCCTTTTTCAGAGCATCGAGGAGATTTTTTCGAGATGCGATCCGCTCTGCATTGAGATGTTCGGGGCGGGTGAAGCCGGCAGGGCCGGTTTTCATGTCGGTGAGATAAATGTTGCCATGGTTCGCTCCGAGGAAACCAGGACCCCGGCTCACATTAGGAAAGCCAATGAGCATGTAGGCGGGAACGGATGGATTGGCGGCACCGCGTTGATGGGCCACGATGGAACCGATGGAAGGATAGGTGGTGGAGCCGCTTGTAGGACGTCCGGTATGGACGAAATTCGAGGCGATGGCGTGCTCGTCAATGAGGTTGTGATGGCAGGAACGGATGGCGGTGACTTGTTCCATGCGCCGGGCGAGTTGCGGGAGGTGCTCGCAGACTTTGACTCCTTTGACCGAGGTTTCGATGGAGGGGTAATCCGATCCCGTGACGAAGGGCTTTTTCGAGCTGCCTTCGATCTTGGGATCGAAAGTGTCAATCTGGGACATTCCGCCGCCCAGCCAGATCATGATACAGTGTTCCGACTTGCCCTTGGGATGAGGGGCCGGCGAGGCATTCAGTCCAAGAGTCGCAAGTGATGAAGTGTTGAGGAACTGGCGGCGGTCCATGGATCGCTATTTCAGGTGTTTGTCGCCAAAGTTGAGGTATTGCTCCCAGTCGTAGTCTGTGAGATCGTGTTTTCCCGAGCGGAGATGGTAGCCGATATGTCCGAATTGAATAGGTTGATTGGTGGCAGGCATTTCCACAGTTTCGATTCCTTTTAAGCCGAAGAGTTTGTAGACGGGTCCGGCATAGGCGGCAGCGAGGAATTCACCTTTCGGATCGGCCCAATCGTCCTTGCTGGCGCTGGCGACATAAACCGCCCGTGGAGCCATCAGAGCGATGAGTTGGTGCTGATCCATGGGTAAGTCGTTCTCTCGACCGTCGAAGTTCTTGTAATTCCCGCAGAACCAGTGGGGGAAAACCTTGTTGATGCGGGCAACGCGTTCGCCTTGTTTGCGACGGGCGAGAGCTGCGCCGGTGCAGCCTGAGTTGTTGGAAATGGTGAGAGCGAAGCGTTCGTCGGTAGCTCCGGCCCAGAGGGCTGTTTTGCCTCCCCGGGAGTGGCCGATCACGGCAAACTTTGTCGCGTCGATGGCTGGATCGGTTTCGAAGTAGTCGAGGGCCCGGGAGGCGCCCCACGCCCAAGCCGCGATGGTGGCCCAGGCATCACCGGGGCGTTCACCTTCATAGTTGTCAAAGACCTTGTGTACGCCGTTATCGAAGTTGAGATCTTTATCAATACTAAGTTCGCCATTAAAAAATGTGGCTGCGACGTAGCCACGGGCGACAATGCTTTCGGCGGGCCAGAAGTCGTCCTTTTGCTTTCGAGTGGGATCAATGTTCTCTGGGCCTCGATTGCAAATGAGGAGGTAGCCGGGGGCGGGCTTGGTTGCTTTGTTGGGAATAAAAGTGATGAGCTTGAAACTGCTCTCTCCGCCCGGTCCGGAGTAGGAAATTTGGATGGTTTTGAGGGTGGCGGCACCATCCATGGCTTTGGGGTCTTCCTCGAGGACTTTGAAAGCGAGCGTATCGGGCTTTCCGACGGGAGCGCGACCATAGACGTGCTTTTTAAAGAGCTCGAGAGTGGCGGGGCGCTGGACCTTGAGCCATTCATCCTTGGTTTTGGCAGGAGGGGAACCGAGGACGTTCGGGAGTTCGTGCGCGGTGGCCGGGAGGATGAAAGACGACATAAGCGGGATGAGGGTTTTAATCATTTTATTGGGTGTAAATCATTTCGGGAGAGTTGACGAGAGCCCAGATGACATCTTCGAACCGGCGCCGCCAGTCGTCGTCCAAGCTTCGGGAGGGTGGATCGCCGTCCCGGGCGGCTTTGATTTCCTGTCGACGAATCTCGTCTGCTATGGGATCGAGATGGTTGTACCAACTGACGTAGCGGGGAGGTCGGGTTTTATTCTTGGGTTCGGGAAACTGAAAGAATTTGAAGCGGGTCTCGAAGCCGGGCTCGATCTGTCCGACGTAAAGCTCGCGTTCGGAAGGAGTAGGATACCGGGTGAGGAGTCTAAGGAAGACCTGGTCGAGAAGTTGACTGGGCGTTTGATTCTGAAGCGCGAGTCGATTGAAGGCGTGGTCGTCGCTGAGACGCGTCAGCCAGATGTCCACGGTGCCATTGGAAATAATGGCGGGCTGCAGTGCGGTTGGTTCGCTTGGACGTTTGTTGATGACGGATTGCCGTACAGGATCCCACCCGAAAGCTGAGAGGACATCTGAGACGGCCTGAATTCGAGGAAGGGTCAGGCTGAGTCGGTCGCGTTCATTGGACAGGCTGGATAGCATCCAGGATCGTCGTGGTTTACCAAGGTCGAGGGTGTTTTTCAGCGGACGTTTCCCATCGACGTCGATATTCATGGCTTCGGTGCGAAAGGGTTTGCCGGTGGCGTGGAAGAGTGAGTCGACGATCTGCTCGGCGGAGAGTCGCCGTGGGGCGGGAGAAGTGAAAAGTGGTGAGGTTTCAGCAAGGGTGTCATCGGTGGCCCGCTGGTAGGCATGGGAATTGAAAATGAGACGGGCCAAGTGTTTAAGGGAGTAGTTGCCACGAAGGAGTTCACGGCCGAGCCAGCGGAGGAGTTCGGGGTGGCTTGGTTCCGATTTTTCCCAGTCGCCGGATTGGGCAACGAGGCCCCGCCCCATGAGCTGTTCCCAGATACGATTGGCAATCACTTGGGCGAAGCGCTCATTTTGAGGGGCGGTGATGAGGGCGGCCAGAAGATCACGGGGGTCGGACGGTTTTTGGGCGATTTGGTGGGCGCTTTCTACTTCGATGATGTCGGAAAATGGCCAGACCGGGGCAACTTTGGAGCCCGGTGGAAGTGTGACCTCGATGAGCGGTTTTCGGCCTCCTTTGGAAAGATGGGCTAGATCTACGCTGGAGGTCCTGGGAACGGTGAGCGGCTTGCCTGCGAGAAGGGCTCCAAGTTGGAAAAGGTCTTTTTGAACGTAGGAGTGGGAGGGCGAATCGTGACAACGGGCACACTTCATTTCAATGCCGAGGAAAGCCGAGCTTACGACGAGACCTCTGGCGGCCATGGGGACATCGTTTTGAGAGGCAACTCCGAAGCCGGCGGGGCCGCCGAGTCTTTCGGATCCTTCCATACGGATGAGTTCTGTGACCATGAGGTCGACCGGTTTGTCATCGAGAAGCGACTCGTAGATCCACCAACGGAAGGGCCCCGTGTTGTTGAGGGTGGGGTTGAGGATATTGGGATTCTCGGCGAGAATGTCCTGCCAGTAGCCCATCCATTTATCAGCCCAGCGGTGATCGGCGAGGAGACGATCGATGGTCCGGGCCCGTTTATCAGGGGAGGGATCTTCGAGGAAGGTGTTAATCTCAGCGAGGGTGGGTGGCACGCCGATTGTATCTAGCGAGAGGCGGCGTAGGAACGTGAGCTCGTCAGTGAGCGGAGTGAGATGAATGCGGTTGACATCGAATTCGGGCCAGCGAGCGCCTTGATGAATCCATTTTTTGAGAAGTGCGATTTCGTTAGCGGTAACGGGGTCGCCCTTTGGCGGCATTTTGTCGTCGGAGTCTTCGGTGGTGATACGGTGAATGAGAGCCGAGTGCTCCAGGGAGCCAGGAGTGATGGCTGGACCCTCGAATTCGCCGCCTTCGAGGGCGTTGCCGGGAGTTGAGAGGTCCAGGTCGCCTTTGCTCTTTCTTCCGCGATGGCAGGAGAAACACTTATTCTCAAGAATAGGGAAGATTTGCCGGTGAAAGTCGATTTGGCCGGGTTGATGGTCATTGATCTGAGAGGAGATCGAGGCGATGCGGGCGTTCAGAAAGTGGTCGATAGGATTTTGGGCGGGGAGATTTTTGGATGGATTCGGAATCTTGACGGAACGGGATTGGGCAAGGTATTGCTGGGTGATTTGTTTTCGTTTCGCCCAATAGGGTGCGTGTTCGTTTCGCGCGGCAATTCGGCGTCTTTGATTGATCAGGGTCACCCAAGCCTGATGGGATTTTTCGAATTCAGGGTAGGCATCGTCGGTGTAGGGAAGCTTTTCAGAGGCAGGGGTAAGGAGTTGCCAATCGTTTGAGCCTTCGAGTGAAATGGCGGTTATGAATTCCCCGGGTTCCGGGCGGTTCCCTGACGAGCCGATGAGTTGCTGCATTGAGATGAGATGTTCGCCGCCGGGGGAGGTGAAGGAAGCAATGGCTTCTTCGTTTCCCGGAGTGACGAAGCGGAAGTTGGGATCGCCGGGGTTGATGAAGTCATCCTGATCGGTGGTGTATCCCAGAGCTCCTTCGGAAGGCGGAGTGAACCCGGTCTGAAGGATAGGTCTGCCGTCGATGATGAGGCGGGCCGAGTTGCGTCCTCGAAGGAGGAAGCGGTGGGTGCCTGCGGGCAGCGATACATTGGCCGAGCTGCGGAGAAGAAAGGGAGTTTTCCGGTCCCCACGCACCCCGGTGCCAACGTAGTGAAATGGGATGGCGGGGAAGGCGAAGTACGACCGGGTGAAGGATTCGGTTGCGGGCGGATCTTTTTTGGGCCAGGCCTTCCCGGAGGGGATACCTGTGGTGCAGATTTCGACGAGGACGGAATCGGTTGGAATGTGTTCGGAGGGTGGTTGAGTGGGACGATGTTGATAGCGGGCTAGTAGAACCTTTTCGGGGATGATCTCGCGGTAGAGAGCGATATTGTCGAGCGAGCCAATCAGTGAGTTGGACGGTGAGCCTCCGTTTCCGGTTCCAATAATGATGTCGTCGGAGCCGGTGACCGGAGGAGTCTTGGTCGGGCCGCCCAAGTCCCAGGAGCCCGAGGTGATTTTAATTCCGTCGACAAAGGCGACGATCGAATTGGGTTTGCCGAAGGTGTAGCTGAGAGCGAGGTGATGCCAATCCCCGTCGTTCGGAAAACCCTTCGAGGCCGTCCAGCGATGGTATTTGGATTGGGTGCCTGAGGTGCGGAAGAGAAAGGTGGGGAGAGCGATTTCCCGGACGCCTTTAAGGCGGAGAGCCCAGTTTTGGTTATCAGTCCTGAAGGCGACGCTTCTGTGACGTCCTTTCCCAACGAGGTAGGTAAATGCTCCGTCTCTTAATGAGTCAAGTTGAACCCAGGTTTCGATGGTGAGCGAGTCTCCGTTTGTGAAGCGGAGGGAGGTTTTATCGATGAGATCTGATTCGCGGAGTTTCCATGATGACTTTCCGTCAAAGGTGAGTGAGGTGTTTTGCTTGGGGAAGGTGGGATAATTCGGTGCGACGAGGTTGGCTTCGGTGGGGATGGCTTTCCCCACGGAAGTCCCCGGATGCGAGGACTCAAAGTCCCAAAAAACAATAGCGGTCTTTGCGGGAAAGGGGGTGCTGTTGTTTTGGGCCGCGAGAGGGAGACCGGTGAGTATCAGGAGGATGATTTGGAATCTACGCACGAAAGCCAGGAGAGTTAATCAGTCAAAAAGGATAAGCGGAAATAGGCCCTAGCTTATCAATTGGGCGCATTGAGGTGAATCATCAAAACGATTGCGCCTTGATTTCTTTAGGTGCTTTTGGAAGACTGAAATCTTCATGAAGCCTCGTTTATTTTCATTGTCCGTCCCGCTGATCCTCCTTGCCGGTTTCTCCCTGATTGCCCAGGAAAAGACCAACGACGGCCAGGAAGAGAGTGTGAAACCAGGAATCAACGAGAAGTTTCTCGACCCAGAACTCAAGGTCGATGATTGGTTGAAAAGGTTTGAGGTGGAGAGCCGGGAGGTTTTCCATGAGAAAGATCAGGTTTTGAAGGCCTGTGGAATTGAGAAGGGAATGGTGGTGGCGGATATCGGAGCCGGAACCGGGCTCTACTCACGACTTTTTGCGGAGGCGGTGGGTCCGGATGGATGGGTTGCGTCAGTTGATATTTCGGGTGCCTTTTTGAAACACATTGTGGCGCGTGCCGAGCAGGAGGGTCAGAAAAATATCACGGCGGTCCTGAGCCCTGAAAATTCGGTTTCGCTTCAGCCAAACTCGGTGGACGTGGCCTTTATTTGCGATACCTACCACCACTTCGAATATCCCAAGGGGACCATGCAGTCCTTGGTCAAAGCTCTCAAAAAGGGCGGGACCGTGGTGGTGATTGACTTCGAGAGGATTGAGGGGGTGTCCCGCGAGTGGCTCCTCGGGCACGTTCGGGCCGGGAAGGAAGTCTTCCTTAAGGAGATTGAAGATGCCGGGTTGACCTTTGTGGAGGAGCTCCAAATCGATGGCTTCAAAGAGAATTACTTTCTGAGGTTCCGTAAGGATTAATGGGCGAAGGCAGGAGCAAGGGCTTCGGCTTTTGGACGCTGACCTTTCTTGTGGTCGCGAACATGGTAGGGGCCGGAGTCTTTACGACTTCGGGTTTTACTCTGGCGTCGCTGGGCAGTCCGGGATTGGTGATTTTGGCGTGGTTGGTCGCAGGACTGATCGCGCTTTGCGGGGCCTTTAGTTACGGATTACTGGTTAAGCGGGTTCCGGTATCGGGCGGTGAATATGCTTTTCTTTCGGCGGCGGGTTTTCCATTTGTGGGATTTGTCGCCGGTTGGGTTTCTTTGTTGGCAGGGTTTAGCGGGGCGATTGCTTTTACTGCGCTGGCGCTTGAAGAGCATTTGCCCGGCGATTTTCCAGCCAAGATACCAGCAATCACGGTGGTTGTCTTGGGAGCTTTGGCCCACGGGGCAAAGAGAGTGATCGGTGCTGCAACTCAGAATGCCGCTGTTGTTTTTAAGCTGATCCTATTGGTCGTGATTTTGGGTTATGGGGTCTGGAGTTTGACCTCGATGGGGTCGCAGGGTGAAGGGGCCGTGAAAAATGCTGAAGGCCCGGCCATTCTCGCTTTTGCCCAAGCCTTGGTTTGGATCTCGCTCAGCTATTCAGGCTTCAATGCGGCGGTCTATGTGGCGGGAGAGTCAAAATCGCCGATTGTTGTGGCGAGGGCGCTTTTGGCGGGAACAGCGATGGTGACTTTGCTGTATCTGCTGCTCAATGGGCTCTTTGTGATGGCTCCTCCGGGTGAAGTGGTTTCGGGTCAGGCCGATGTGGCGGCCCTGGCAGCGGGGTGGATCGGGGGCGATGGATTCGAGCGCTTTGTCCGTTTGGTGATATCGCTGGCTCTGGTGACTTCGGTATTAAGTATGATGATGGCGGGGCCACGTGTTTATGGGAAAATGGCGGAAGACGGGATTCTTCCCAAGGCGTTTGAGATTCGGCCTGGCAGGGTTTGGCCGGCGGTAACCCTTCAAATGGGCGTTGCAGTAGTTCTTATTTTATTTGGGACCATGCAGGATCTTCTCGGGTATCTTGGTCTGACCCTGTCACTGTGCGCGGCAGCTTCAGTGTTTTGTTTGTTTCAGGGCAAAAATCGAAATCTTGTAAAAGGCTGGAAAAGAATTCCCCCGATTTTATTCGTTTCGGCCACTCTCATTTCTGCGGTTCTTCTGACTCTTCGCGATCCTTGGCAGGCACTTGGAACGGTCGTCACCCTGGTCGTCGGTGCGCTCGGGTATTTCTCTTTGAAGGGTTTGTAGCTCCGGACGTAAATCCGGACGATATCTGAAAATCACCTCAAGCGCG
Organism: Verrucomicrobiota bacterium; assembly: GCA_030835305.1. Taxonomy (GTDB): domain Bacteria; phylum Verrucomicrobiota; class Verrucomicrobiia; order Verrucomicrobiales; family Akkermansiaceae; genus SW10. The sequence continues at coordinate 14,839 of JAURPJ010000012.1, forward strand.
CCTCTGTGCGCGATTGGAAATCAAAAGGATCCATTCGCGAAGGAGTTTTGCGGCGAGGACAGACGATACTTCTGATTGGTCCAGGGTGGGAGCGAGTTCCATGATGTCGAGGGCGACGATGTTCTCTCCGGAGAGCGCCTGGAGGAGCGATTCGCAAGTTTGCCAATCGATGCCGCCAGGTTCGGGGGTGCCGGTGCCGGGCAGCTGTGATGGGTCAAAGATGTCGAGATCAAAGGTGATGTAGAGCGGACGTTTGCCAAGGTCGGCCAAGGCGGCGGTTAGGGCGGGAGCACCCGGAGAGATGAGGCGCCCGGCGTGGCGCATTTCCTGGAATTCTTCGCGCGTGCCGGAGCGGATGCCGACCTGGAGAAGACGATCGGCGGGGAGAAAATCCAAAGTGCGGCGCATCGCGCAGGCATGGGAATTTTTTGAGCCGTTCCATTCTTCGCGGAGGTCGGCGTGGGCGTCGAATTGGATCACGCCGAGGTCGGGGTATTTTTCGTAGGCAGCACGAATGGGACCCGGTGAGATGGAATGCTCGCCGCCGAGGACGATCGGTATTGCTCCGGCGGCGAGGATCTTTGCCGTGGCTTCATAGGCAGCCTCGATTACGGGCTCAGGTGCGCCGTGGGGAATATCGAGGTTTCCGAGATCGGAGAATGTGACGTCTTCGAGGTCCAGATCTTGAAGCGGAGAGTAGGTTTCGATTCCCGCTTCGCTGACCGAACGGATCCCGTCCGGTCCCCGACGGGTGCCGGGCCGGAAGGAAGTGGTGCCGTCATAGCCGATTCCGAAGAGGGCGATTTTGCCACTCAGGATTTCGTTGCCGGAGGCTCCGATGAAGGGTGCGGCGTTTGCGGGAAAAAGATCCATGGCGATTATCCGAGACGGGATCTGAAGTTGTCGTATCCAAACTCGGCAACGAGTTCGACCGGGCCACCATCGCGCATAATGGTGATCGAGGGAAGAGGCACTCCGTTGAAAGTACTGTTTTTGACCATGGTGTAGTGAGCCATGTCGTGGAAGACGAGTTGATCTCCGATTTTGAGGGGCTCGTCGAAGGAATAGTCACCAATGACGTCTCCGCTGAGGCAGGTCGGTCCGCCGAAGCGATAGGTGTATTTTTTCTCGCCCGGCTGGCCGGATCCCTCGACATCGGGACGGTAGGGCATTTCCAGGACGTCGGGCATGTGGGTGGTGGCGGAAACATCGAGGACGGCGACATCGATGCCGTTTTTTACGATATCAATGACGCTGCCGATTAGGACGCCACCGCCGGAGGAAATCGCTTCCCCGGGCTCGAGAAAGATTTCGAGTTGAGGGTAGCGGGCTTGGATTTCCCGAATGATCCGGATGAGGCGCGGGACATCGTAGTGGTCCGAGGTGATGAGGTGGCCGCCGCCCATATTGAGCCATTTCATTTGTTTGAGGTATTTGTCAAACTTGGCAACGACGTGCTCAAGCGTGCGCTCAAGGGCGTCCGAGCCCTGTTCGCAGAGCGTGTGGAAATGAAGCCCCTCGATGCCCTTGAGATCATCGGCGGTGAGGTGTTCGGCGAGGACGCCAAAGCGAGAGCCGGAAGCGCAGGGGTTGTAGATTTCGGCACAGGCTTCGGCGTATTCGGGGTTAATGCGAAGTCCGGCGGAGATCGGGCGGTCGGCGCAGAGGACCTGCTCGCGATAACGATGCCACTGGGCAACCGAATTGAAGACGATGTGATCAGCGATTTTCACCAGCTCGTCCATTTCCGCTGGTTTGTAAGCGGGGGAAAAGACGTGAACGTCTCCTCCGAACTCCTCGGCAGCAAGGCGTGCTTCGTAGAGTCCACTGGCGGTGGTCCCTGCAAGAAAGTTACGGAGAATGGGATAGATGGCCGGGCAGGAGAAAGCCTTCTGGGCGAGGAGAATCTTAGCCCCGGTCTCGTCCTGAACGTGCTTGAGGATGCTTCCGTTGTGGTGGAAGGCTCGTTGATCGAGAACGTAGGAGGGGGTTTCGAGCCCGCTTTCAAGAAAAGCGCTGGCGATTTGAGGAATGGGAGTCGCTCCCTGACGGTAGCTTGGAATGGATGTTTTTGCGACGAGTGGTCGGCTGCTGACAGAATTTGGATTCATGGAATAGAATTGAGAAGAGGGAAACAAGAAGCAGGGAAGATCCTGCATGGGATAGATTGGCCGGTGAACGGGGTCACAGGACCAGAGACGCACGCAGCTCACCGCAAACCGGTGGCGACGGCATGTTTCGAAGTAGCGCAGATCAGGCCGGGGCCATCACTGCTCTACAGACTCAATTCTTGATCGACTTCAAGGATATGCCAGGGGAGGCCCCAGGCATTGAGATCATCCATGAAGGGATCAGGATCCAGCTGCTCGAGATTCCATACTCCGGGACGCAGCCACGCTCCTGAGATGAGTTGACGGGCCCCGATCATAGCGGGAACCCCAGCGGTATAGCTGATCGCCTGGGACTTTACTTCTGCAAAGCATTCCTGGTGATCACAAATATTGTAGATGAACTTGCTCTCCTCCTTGCCAGTTTCCCGGGAGGTCCCGGTGATGAGGCAACCGATGCAGGTCTTGCCTTTGGTGAGCGGACCGAGCGAGGCCGGGTCGGGAAGGACCTTTTGGAGGAACTGAAGTGGGGCGATTTTTTCGCCGCCGATTTCAATGGGCTCGATGGAGGTCATGCCCACATTTTCAAGCACGGTGAGGTGATTGATGTAGTTGTCGGAGAAGGTCATCCAGAAGCGGATACGCTCTAGCCCCGGGAGATTTTTGGCGAGGCTCTCCATCTCCTCGTGGTGGAGAAGGTAGATTCGTTTGGTTCCGATTTCCTTGTGGGGGAAGGTGTAGTTGGTGGAGATTTCGAGAGGCTTCGTTTTGATCCATTCACCCTTTTCCCAATAAAGGCCGGGGGCGGTGATCTCGCGGATGTTGATCTCCGGGTTGAAGTTGGTGGCAAAAGGAAGTCCGTGGTCACCGGCGTTTGCGTCGATGATGTCGACGGTGCGGATCTCGGAGAAAATATGCTTCAGGGCGTATGCACAGAAGACATTGGTAACGCCGGGATCGAATCCTGATCCAAGGATTGCGGTCAGCCCGGCTTCCTTGAAGCGGTCCTGATATTCCCACTGGTATTTGTATTCGAAGTGTGGGTTGTCGAGAGGCTCGTAGTTCGCGGTGTCGAGATAATGGACTCCGGCCTCGAGGCAGGCATCCATTAAGGTGAGGTCCTGGTATGGGAGCGCGATGTTGAGGAGATAGGTCGCGTTGACCTTCCTCAGGAAGGCTGCGGTTTCGGCGACATTGTAGGCATCGATCTGGGCAGTTTTGATTTCGACACCGGTGTCGTCTTTAATATCAGCCGCGATTTGTTCACACTTGGCGAGGGTCCGGCTGGCGAGCCAGATTTCTCCAAAATTGGCAGCATCCTGGGCGCACTTTTGGGCGACGACGTTTCCGACGCCCCCGGCTCCGACGATCACCATTGTTTGTTTTTTGCTCAAGTGATAGGCCTGATAGGGGATTCTTTTTAATAAAGTCAACTCCGATTAATTTGTGAGGGTGAAAAAATCCTTACAAATGTCCAAGTCGCCCGACTCATCATACTGGTGCTGTCGGTTTTTTCTTTATCGCGCTGGGAAGGCAGGGGAGCGCGTAACAAACGAACGTGTTGGGGCCGTTCTCGATGCGGACCAAGAGGGGTTTGTCTCGAGACGGTTCACGAGGAGAACGGGCATTTTCACAAAACGCTGGCACTTAATAGCGAATTGACCAGCCTATCGCGAGTCGGCGGCATAGTCATCATCGCCGATGACCAGAAGGTCGTCGCCGTCTTCATTTGCCCGTGCGACAAGTTCATGATGTTGGATTCCCTCACAAATCATGCAGGTGATCTCGTGATCGGCCCCGAGGGTTTCTTCGACGAAGTCTTCAGCGGCGTCAGTCATAATCTAGTGTTCAATCATTTAGAAATCGGCAATTTCGGTAATTTCTCCAAGCGGGATAACGTGACAGGCGGTGAGTTTTGCTCCGTCCGCTGAAGCAATCTGATGGGCCTTCAGGAGGGCGTGACGGTATGCCGTTGTGTAGTTGATGTCAGCGAAGATGGTCCGGTATGATTTCATTTTTGTTTTTACCGAGAGTAAGTTCATCCCACGTCAGTAATGTGTCATAGATTGAACCAAAAAGCTTTGCGTGAATTGCGGGAGACTCGGCATGAATTGCTATCTTGTGTTTGCGTTTAACGTTGCTGGATTCTGAGCCGGAAGAATTCCTGATTTCCAGTCGCAGGCGCGATCAGCGGAACTGTTTGCTGTGCTGGATTTCGGGGGATGCCATCGTTGGTTTCGGCGGTCCACGGAAGCCACTTCAAAAGGTCGCTAGAGTGTTCAACCAGGACGGCCCGATTTAAGAGTGCTGGTATGTTGATCTCAATTGCGGAGTCGGATTGAGTAAAGCTGAAGCCCGTTGCAAGGAAGTCGCTGCCGTCGGAGGGATCAGTGTGAGACCGATACTCGTATTCGTTGGGAAATGAATCTCCGTCAGGATCGGCGTTGGGTTGGCCTTCGGGTGAGGTGTCATTTCCAAAACAGGCGATGCGCCAGGTGTTGTAGTCTGTTTCGATGGTGGCTTCTTGATTGATCCAGTCGTTAAGGAGTTGGATCGCAACGAGATCGGACTCGTTTGTTGCAAGCGGGGGCATTCGGGAATAGCCGTTGATGGAGGCGACCCGCGAAAGCAAGGCCGAGCGGTCCGGATTTCCGGGGATAATAAGCCGGTCTCCTGGAGACTGGACGCCTCCGGAAAGCATCCCGTTGATCAATCCGGTCTCGTGCATGGTAAGGTCCAGATTTCCAAACCAACTTTCAGGTTCGATGCCACCTTGCTGATGGCAATAGGTGCAGTTGACTTTGAGATAGGAGCGGACCCGGGCCTCAAGAGAGTAAGTCGAGTTTTCCGGGGTGATGTGCTTTGGCAGAGCCAGGGGAACTCCGGGGTCCTGGTCAAGGTAGCCACTAGAGTGAGGGAGGTTCAGCAGATTCCCGGAGGTTCCCTCGATGGTGCCGGGATGGTTGAGTTGGGGAGTGTTGAATGAGAGGGCAAAGCCCGCTTGTTCGGTGTGACAGGCGAGGCAGGAAGCTCGGGATGGAATGGTCCAGACTTGATTTCGAACGCCATCCGGGCTGTTTATTGCGAGGTCGATGTTTTCGCCGGCGCTGCGAACGAGAGTCGCTTCAGTCTGAGCCTTATTCCACCGGTATGACACACCGTAGATTCCATCAACAAAGTTGGTGAACCGGCCTCCGATGATTTCAGGGCTGATGAGCATGTCTGAACTACCGAACCCGTTGTTAAGTCCTTGAATGGCGAGAACATTTTGCCCTTCGACGAGGAGCTCGGCATCGATGGGAAAGTCGGCAAAAGACACTGCGCTCGAATCGGAATTGTTACCCGTCGCTCCTGATTGCCAGGTGAGTGTTTCAGGGGCGTTAGCAGAGGCCACGGGCCGTCCATTGAGAAAAGCGGCAAAGCCATCATCATATTTCATTCGCAGCGCCAGGGTCGCAATGGTTGCTGCGTCAGCAACGTCGAAAGGAATACGCAAATAGACAGAAGTGTTTTCTCCGTTGAGACTGTCTCCGAGATTGCCACCGGTTCCGAATTCGGAGAGGTAGGTCGAGTCTTCATCGTATCCGATCCCCGGAGTGGCCGAGGGCCACCCGGTGTCATCAAATGAAGAGGTTGGCCATATCGATTCGAGGGACGAGTTGGTGGGGATGAGATAGCGAGCCGGGGCTCCTTCGGAGAGTAAAGTGACCGGGCTTGTCTCGCCGGTTTGGTTGCGCACGATGACACGGGTTTCAATTCGTTTTCTGGTAGCGGGATTCCCTCTTTCCAGCTCGAGATCGAAGTGTTTCACCCAGATCATTCCGTTCGGGAAGGTCCATGGTTCTTTCGCGGAGTAATTGATTACATCAGTGGTGTTTTTGATGGCGAACCATCTCTGTTTGAGTGCGTGGTCGGACCAGAAGGGAAGGTTGACTTCGTAAGGGACGACGCCGGGAGTTGGGGTGAGGGTTGTCAGGTTCGAGAAGATGCCGGTGGCGGAAAGCGTTTCGGGGAAACTGGAATCGAGGTCACGTGATACGATTCGCCGGATGACATTGTTTCCAAGGTCGGCCATGAGAATGTCGCCGTTGGAGGGATCGGGGCCGAAGCCTGCGATCCCGGTTTCGCCTGCGATCCTTTCAACTTCCGGCTCGCCGGGTATCTCGCCCCGTTTCAGCGCCCAGATGTTTCCGGAGACGTAGTCGGAAAAGATGTATTTACCGGCAAGGGAAGGGACATTGCCACCACGATAGACGAATCCGCCGGTGACCGAGCGCCCCTGGAACTCTCCGAGGCCGTGATTGTAGGCCCAGACGGGTTGAGTGTGGGTTGCTGAAGTACGAGGAGCCCCGTTAATGGTGTTGCTGAATTTTGGGCCGTTAATATCGCCCTCGTACCAGGCCCACCCGTGGTTCGTTCCAATTGAGGCCAGAGTGATCTCCTCGCGCGCGCCCTGACCCACATCTCCGACCCAGAGCTCATCCCCATCGAAGCTCATGCGCCATGGATTGCGTCATGCGCCATGGATTGCG
>JAURPJ010000013.1 GCA_030835305.1 Verrucomicrobiota bacterium
CGAAACCCGCTGGACCGCCTTATTCAAATCATTCGCCTCACACAGGAAGAGAAGATCGTCGAGTGGCTTTGCGAACGCTGCAACGGCTACTTCGTTCGCAATCCGTCCACTTCGTGTGAGCAGGAATTTGAAGTTCTTCCTGCCACCAATGAGATTGTCTCCCAATTTTCAAGCCTCCTTTCGCGAATTTCGCATGCCGCACTTGATAGCTCAATCACCCTCGATGAGGCCAAGGAAATCCGTGAACAGTGGGATCGTTTAAAGTGTTTCGGCGAGGGCTTTGTCCGTTGCTGTGAAGAAGGTGATTTTACCAAGATGGAGATCAAAAAAGAAGAGGACCCCGATCAGCGAAAAACCCTTTATTAGCGATTGGAAATACTTTTTGATCCCCATTGCCCGTTCACCCCGGGCAAGTTATAGCAATCAAGATGTCGATTGAACTCCGCACCCGCTTTGCCCCCTCGCCCACCGGCTACCTCCACGTTGGTGGGGCTCGAACTGCGTTGTTCAACTGGCTCTATGCCAGACAACACGGAGGAACTTTCGTGCTCCGTGTCGAAGACACCGACGAAGCCCGTAACACCGAAGCCGCCAGAGCCGCAATTTTTGAAGGCATGAAATGGCTTGGACTCAAATGGGAGGGCCCCGGCAATGAAGGGGAATGCGGCCCATACTATCAGTCTCAGCGTTCCGATATTTACCTCGAATGGTTTGAAAAACTGGTCGCGGCAGATCGCGTTTATGAAGACGAGGGCGCCTGGCGTTTTCGCTTCGAACGCAAACCCATCACCATGAATGACATGGTTTGCGGCGAAGTGACCATTGACTACACCGATGAATCGAATACTCCCGACATGGTGGTGCGTCGCTCCGATGGCTCCTTCGTCTTCCACTTTGTCAACGTTGTAGACGACCTCACTATGGGCATTACCCACGCCATTCGTGGAGAAGACCATCTGATGAACACCCCAAAGCACCTCCAACTTTTTGAAGCATTCGGAGCAGCACCTCCTCAATACGCTCACCTCCCCCTCATCCTGAACGGTGACGGCTCCAAAATGTCGAAACGTGACGAAGGGGCCGCCTTGGGTGACTACCCAAAGCAAGGCTTCCTCCCGGGAGCAGTCGCCAATTTCCTCGCTCTGCTTGGTTGGTCGCCGAAGGATGAAAGCGAGATCTTTTCAGCTGAAGAATTGATCCAAAAATTCTCACTCGACGCCGTCAACCGCGCACCAGCGCGCTTCGACCCCGACAAATGCCGTTGGGTGAATCAACAGCACATTCTGGCTATGTCTCCGGAAGAATTTGCGTCAAACTGTGAAAGCGCAGCGTCGCCTGAAATGCTTTACTCAGTGCAGGAAAAAGTGAGCTTACTGAGCGAAGTGCCTCAAGCGGTCGCCTTCTATTTGGACCCCGAATTCCTGATCAATCCCGACGCCCTCGCCAAGGTGCAGAGCAATGATGCCGCCGCAGCTTTGCTCAACAGTCTTGCCGGAGATTTTGAGGACCTGGAAAACTGGGAGATGGCCAAGGAGACCATTGGTTCAACAGCTAAAGCGGCCGGAGCAAAGCCAGGGCAGCTGATGTTTCCGCTCAGGATTGCTCTATCCGGGAAAGCCGGGGGCCCTGATCTTGGTGCCATTCTCAGCATCCTCGGAAAAGAAGAATGCGTCCGCCGAGTCCAAAGATTCACCGCCCTCCTCAAATGAAGTATTTCACGCTTGAGCAACTTTCGGAAATCAATGAGGGGCAGGAAAAGCCCGCAAGATTTGTGGTCATCGGGAACCCGGTGAAGCACTCGCTGTCCCCCCAGCTTCATCAACCGGCTCTCGATCAATTGGGAGAAGATGCGAGCTATCTCCGCTTGGAAGTTGAAGAAGGAAAGGTGGCTGAAGCATTTCAAAAGCTCTTTGACGCCGGAATCCGTGGCATCAACGTGACCGTTCCCCACAAGCTGGAAGCCCTTGAGGCTTGCGATATCGTCGATCCCGCAGCAGAGATCATGGGCGCGGTCAACACCATCGTCTTTGACCAAGACGGAAAGCGGACCGGATTCAACACCGATGGTCCGGGTTTTGCCCGCGCGATCCACGAGGAATTCTCGGTCGATCTTGGCGATCTAAAGGTTGTCATCATAGGGGCCGGAGGCGGGGCCGGTCGGGCCATTGCTACCCAGTGCGTTATTGAGAACTGCTCCCAAGTGATCCTGGCAAACCGGACACTTCGGAAGCTGGAACCGATGAAAAAAGAGCTTTCAAATCTCGTTTATCGCGAAGACCTTGAGGGTCCTCGGGACCGGATTGAAATTATCCCCCTCTCCGATCCAGCGCTCGAACAGGCCATCGAATCCAGCGAGCTAATAATTAACACCACTTCGGTTGGCCTCAAGGCTACCGATCCATCACCGTTCCCATCGCGATGGGTGGAGCCACACCACCTCGTTTACGACACGATTTACAACCCGGCGCGCACCCGACTTCTCAGGGAAGCACGAGCGCAAGGAGCACGGGTGGCAAATGGTCTCTCACTTCTCATTCACCAAGGAGCTCTTTCCCTTGAATATTGGCTCAATCGAGATGCCCCACTCGAGGTAATGAGGGAAGGTGTGAAAAACGCTCTCAAGGAGTGACCCATCCGTCGTTTAAATATTCGACGATTTCAAACTGCCCACCCGCTCCGATTTCTGTGTCAAATTTGACGCGGACCGTGACTTTCTGATCCTTCAGAGGAGGATCGTTCGTAACGAAACTTCCGTAATTCAAAAGTAATCGAAAATCCCGATCGATGGCCTTGCCTCCAGGTTTGTCCAAATTGACGTATGCAAAGATAAAATCTTCGGCAGTCTCACCCGTCAGCACGTATCCAGAGTAATCATCCTGTCCAAAACTTTGATCATATCCGGGTTCCTTACTGACTTTACAACGAAGAAAGATCTCATTTCGGGGCTTTGCTTCGGTCAGCTCGTTGACGCTCATTTCCGACCACCCCATGCTGGCATCCCAATCCAGAACCAACTGATCCTCTTGATCCTGCATAAAGAATATCTCAAAAGGATTTCCGTTTTCACGCTTTCCCGCCAGGGAGAGATATCCCCGCTCCTTTGATCCGGTTGCTTCCGACGAGTAGACAACTCTGGTGTCCCAAGTGATTCCTGACAACGCATTTGTTAGCAATGGGCTACCCCAATCGTCGAGATCTACGGCGTACTCACCCCGAAAGGGCGAATCTCGTAATTTCCTCTCAATTTCCTCCTGCTCTTCGCCAGTATTGACCATTTCGATCGTCCGCTTGGCTTTCGCGAGAATTCCGACCGAATCTTTGTAAAACCAAGTTAAAGCGTCATCTTCGAGAAGTTGCGGCTTTATCTCCGGACCCACCCAATCGGTGATGGGATCACCTTCATCGTTCTCTTCATTCGTCCAAATCGTCAGACCAACCACTACGGCAATCACCGCAGAAATCACCCCAATGAGAACGATCCATAGCCAGGTTGTCGAACGATTCTTGGTGCCCCAAACATCGTCAAGAGGTCTGTCATCCTCCTTCTTTTTCTTGAGGCGCCGGACCTGCTCGGCAACATCGACCGGACCGAAGTCCTCATCCTCGTCATGCATTCCGATAAGCAGATCCTTGGCCTTGGCAAAAAGCCTATTGGCCTCTTCTTTTGCAGATGAGGAGTCTGATGAACGTCGCTTTTTGCGTACACGACGTGTCTTCCGGACCATTCCCTCCGGAATCTCTTGGCCGGCTTCGTTTTCGTCGTTTTCACTCATGACAGACTCATATTATTTATTCATTACCCGTTGACTCGAAAAATTTTTGCGAGGCCTCCTCGGTCGCAGCGTCTTTCTCAACCTGTCTTAAATTCAGAATCCGCTCACCAAACCAACCCGGTCCCATGATTTCTTTTAAGACCAAAACACTCTCGTCCCGTTCATTTTTCTCCCACACAAGGCGCACCGTAATTCGCATGAAATTTTTTGGATTGGGATCCAGTGCGAGTCCAAGGATCGACCCCATTGGGTCCTTCCCAGCCATATGGTTACCCCATAGCCGCAAAAATTCCTGTCCGAGATCGCTTTGGGTCAAAAGATCCACTTCGGGGGACTCGGTATTCCGAAACTCATCATTCTTTTCAAAAATCCCCGGAGCCCGATAAAAACTTAGGGAAATCCTTTTTGTTTCATCCCCAGTCCTTCGCTTTCTCACCAAAAGCCGGAAGGTGCCTTCTTTGGACCCCAATTCATCGCGAAACCTCGACCATGGCTCGGTAGAATAAGGAGCAAAATTCTCCCAGTCGAGCTTCCAGCCCGTCTTTTTATCCAGAATATGGAGCGCTCCCCATCGATGGCCACCGGCATCCCGCCAAATGGTCTCGATAGCAATCTCATCCTCAGAGGGTCTGATCACGTTTTCCCCAATCCGGATCAGTTCCGATTCTGGGCGGGGAAAGATGTTCCGTGCGTAATATCGACTGAAGGCCAGTGAAAGGTCTGCCGAACGATCGATAAACTGCTCTCGTCCGCCTTGGGAACGCAGCTTGACAAAGTCATTAAAGTCTTTGGTGATCTTCGGAAGACTTTTTTTGAGAATTTGGATATCCACGAGACTGGGAGCATTTGGATTTTCCGGAAGCTTTGTCGCGTTCGTTTTCCCGATCTTACCGGATTTAAACATGGCGAAGACAGCAACAATGACACACAACCATCCCCCCAAAAATAGAATAAGCCCCTTGTTCTTCTCTTTCTTTTCGCGCTTCTTCCGGCGGCGAACCCTACGGGAACCATCAGGCATGATGATCTCTTCATCACCCGTTGAACCAGCGGCCTCGCTCCTGACCTGATCCATTGATTTAGCAGCGGCCTTGGGTGCGTCAATCATCCCCACCGGTAAAATGGGTGTTGATCTCTTGGCCGTCAAATCCCGAATCACCCCGCCAGATCCCCGCTCCCGATTTCCCAAAGGCACACTGATCCTGCCTGATGCCGAATCGCCGGCTTTCCCGAATTCATGCTGGCACTCTCCACAAACCACGCCCTCGTGGAGAGGCTTGTCGCTTTTCACAACAGCCTTACACGAGGGACAAATAAAGACTCCTGCTTTCCCGCTCATACTTCTGGCTTGGCAGTCTGTGGGACCACCCTCGTTCCGTCAATCTTGGGGACCTGAAAAAAGAGCATCAGTGGCTTTTTGGACAAGCACGGCGGCGAGAGACTCGGTCACCTCGTCCAACTGATCCACCGAAGCCTTGAGTTCAGCAACCAAACCCTCTCCGATCGCCTTCTCCACACGGTTCCTTGCATCCTGGATAACGGTAATTTCCTCCTCGCTCAAAAAACCGCCGGCCTTTTCCAAGGCTATCCCGACCGCTGGAAGCAATTCCTCCGCCTTCAATCTGGCCTCCTCGAAGACCCGCGCATTCATATCCTCAATAGCGAACTCCACACTTTCACTGACCATTTGCTCAATCTTGGCTTCCTGTACATCAACGGCAGAGCTCCCGATCTCAATCACGGTGTCTTTTCCAGTCGCAACATCCCGTACCAAGACGGACAGGATTCCGTCAGCGTCGATCCGAAACTCTACTCCGACCCGCGCCTGCCCACGCCGATTTGGTTCAAATTGAACCTCAAAGGATCCGAGTTCCCAATTATCCTTGGCCAACTCTCTCTCTCCCTGCAGAACCGAGACTTTCATTAATTTCTGACCTTCCACCGCATTGGTGAACATCTCGCCAGCCTTGCAAGGAATCGTAGTATTGCGGGAAATCAAAACATTCATTAACCCGCCCATCGTCTCAATTCCCAAACTGAGCGGAGTCACATCCAGCAAAAGCACCTCCCGAACAGTCCCCGCCAGAATCCCGGCCTGAATCGCCGCGCCCCGCGCAATCGCCTCATCCGGATGCTGGCTCAAATCCGGTTCCTGCCCGAAAATCCTCGCTACTCGCTCTTTCACCAGCGGAATCCGACTACTACCCCCGACCATCACAACAGCCGCAAGCTCTTCACCACTCAAACCCGCATCCAGCATCGCCCGACGACAACACGATTCCATGCGATCCAGAAAGGGCTTCATCAATCCAAGGAATATCTCCCTTGAAACTGCAACTTCTCCGGAAAATGGAATCCTGAAAGTGGCCTCATCAGCCTCACTCAGAACATGTTTCACACGGCGACCTTCGGCAATCCACTGGACTCTCTCCATCGAATCCAAACCCTCAAGATCACGCTCCAGCCTGGCCGCAGCAAAGCAGGCGACCGCCTCATCAAAATTATCCCCACCGAGGTCGGTATCGCCGGAGGTTGCGGAAACTTCAAATACTCCTTCTCTCATCTCCAAAACCGAGACATCAAAGGTCCCTCCTCCAAGATCGAACACCGCGACACGGGAGCTATCGTTCAGTCGGTCCAAGCCGTACGAAAGGGCAGCCGCTGTCGGCTCGCTGAGAATGCGGACCACCTCCAGCCCCGCAAGCTCACCGGCCTTTTTGGTCGCAGCGCGCTGCCTGTCATGAAAATAGGCCGGGACGGTTACGACTGCCTTGGAGACTGTTGCTTCCAGACGATGCTCGGCCACCCGCTTGAGTTCAGCCAGAATCTCAGCCGAAATCTCCTCCGGAAGCTTCAACCCTGCTGTTGTCTTGATCCGGCCATCCGCCTCTAATCGCCCCCCTGATTCGTCAGCTCTTCGACCCATCACACTTTTCACACTCGTGTGAACCTTTTCCAAACCGGAACGACGCAGGGCTTCTTGTCCCACCTTGACCTCACCGGTATCGGAATACCACACCGCGCTGGAAGTCAGCGTATTCCCCTGCTTATCTGCGAGCAGAATTGGAAACCCCGAATCCACCACCGCAACAGCCGACTGGGTCGTACCCAGATCAATCCCGATAATCACCTCACTCATGGAAGGGACTTAAGACCAACTCACCCTCCGAGCAAGGCCTCAAAGAGCTTTCCGTTCGCATCCTTTAATTGCGCCGTCCATTTGGTCATAAAAGCCAGCCCCCGCGCGATCCCGCTCATCTCCGTGCCGCATTTGGCCCAGCCTCTCTCATCGAAGCTCGCGAAATCTGCAATCATCCTGGATTCCAGTTCATTCAAATTCCCGATCACTCTCTCCAGATCGCTTTTCAAACCCGGCACCTTTGTATCGAGGACAGCCTTGCCCAGTTCGCTCACAGCCTTGGATCGTTCACTCACAAAACCATCCACATTCTGCAAAACCGTCGCGACCGGGGAAAAATTTCCCATCACCTCTTCCGGGATCTCTCCGCGTTTATCAAATTCAAGTCCCTCGCATTCAATTGCAGCACGAATCCGCTTGGCCGGAGACTTCAAGACCTCGCCTGCAAGGCGGATTTTTTTAAAAAGTTCTTCATCACCCCCGGCATCAGGGTGATGCTGCTGACTGGCCTTGCGGACCAAGCGATCAATCTCCGAAGCCTCCAGTCCCAGCTTACGGGGAATACCAAGCAGAACAAATGGATCAGTCATGCCGCGAAACTTTCACCGCAAGAGCACGTCACCACTGCATTGGGATTACTGACTTTGAAACCGCCCTGCTGAAGATCATCGGAATAATCCAACTCACTACCACTCACAAAAAGTGCACTTTTGGGATCGATCACAACATTCACCCCATTACTGGCTACCATAATGTCCCGATCCCGGGGCCCGTCTACTAGGTCCATTTTATATTGCAGCCCGCTGCACCCACCACCGACAACTGCAATCCGGAGAGCCCCTCCGTCTTTCCCCTGCTTCTTCCAAAGCCCAAGAAGGTGCTGCGAAGCTCCATCCAGAACCTTCACCAGCTTCTCGTTTCCTATTGTGTAACCTCCTGTCAAAATAGTAGCTGACTCTAACTGACCAGCGTCTCTCCGCAACTCCTGAAACCAAATTCAATGCAATGAGACGACTCAAAAACTCGCGTTTACGAAAAATTCGAGGAACAAAGCTAGCCTCCAGCTTGACTTCGCAAGAAAAACGCTGAAATTACAATTGTAGATGTATCGTGGACCCATTAACCTGTTGTTTAGCCTATGAAGTGGAAATTCCTTTTTCTTACATGCACCCTCATTGCGCCGCTTAGCGCTGAGACTATTTACACAGTTCCCCAGGGCTACACTAAAGTTTCCGTGGCAGCCGGTTCAGTTGCCGATGGGCCGAAGCTTACCGCAATCTCTGCAACACTTCTTCAAGATGTGGAGTTTTCCGGACCGGTTACCATTGGAGCTTTTACGGATGCTGTTGATCCTGGTCCTGATACCCAAGCCGCAACTGTTGAAGGGATAACCTGGACCGCTACCCGGTGGACGGCAGAGCCGCACTTGGCTTACCTCACGCTTGCGGATGACCCCGGGAATGCTGATGGAATTCCTCCGGCTGAAAAGGCCTTCCTCATTTTAGGAAACACACCTTCGGGCGGACTGACCCTCGCTGCTGATTCGGATCTGCTGGCTAATTTCCCCGTTTCATCAACCATCAAAATCAGGAAAGCGAATACCCTCTCCTCCCTGTTCGCCAGCGGAGCAGCAGGGATAGACGCTGCCGACCGTGTTTTTATCTGGGACAACGGAAAAGACGGAGGACCGGGATGGTCCAGCTTTCGCTACTCGAATACAGGGGGAGGAAACTGGGTTAACATAACCGAAAGTTCCCTTGCAAATAATATGGTCGTTTTTCCAGACGAAGGATTGTTCGTTCAGCGTGTTGCCGACACTGACCTGATTCTGACGCTCTTTGGCGAAGTGCCGGCTGCTCCACAGGTTGGTTCCGTCGAGGGAATCGGTTTCCTCTCTTCACGCGTCCCGATGAACACCGAGTTGCAGAATTTGGGTCTTCAGGATTCGAGCTGGCAAGCCGGTGACCGGGTCTACATCTGGAATCCCCTTGGGGATACTCCAAGATGGGAAGCCCACCGATACTCTACTACCGGGGGAGGCATCTGGATTGACATCCTTAATAGTGTGCCAAGCAGCTCTAAAATTATCACCCCTAGCTCTGCGGTTTTTGTCGTTCGAGAGAATGGAGTGACCCCAGGCAATGGAGAAGTTATCACCGGGCTTCCCTACGATCCTTTCGGAGAGTAGGACAAGCACACAACCATGTCATATCAAAAATCACCAAATGAAAAACATACACTATTTCACTTTTGCTGCTGTCATGTTAGCTGGCACCCTCTCGTCAACTGCAGCCTCGGTAAGCGTCTCTGGCCTTGTTGAGACGCTTAGCGGGTTCGACGGTGATACGATCAGCGATGGTTCGAGAGTGGAGATAGGTTACTTCCTTGGGGTCGACTCCAGCAAGGATCCTAACACCTATAGCTCGGCCGATTGGAGTTCCTTTGAATTGCTGGGAGCAACATCAACTGGCACCGTATTCTTTGGTCTTATCGAAGGTGGGGTTGATCTTGGAGGAACAAGGTTTGATTCGGGAGCTGACTTCGCTTCCGGTCTGCCCGTTCGTGTGGGCCTGCGCATCTTCGACAGTTTGGAATCTGGTCGATTCAACACCTTCACAACTGGTGGAGATAACGCTATTCTTGAGCTACCGGATGATTTTGTCCCCGGATCCGGAGATGCTGATCTCACCACCGAGGGCTCTCAGGTTTTTTGGGAAGATTCAGCAAATCCTTTCCAAACCTCCATCGCAGTGCCGGAACCGACCACATTCTTCTCAGCCCTTGTTGGACTTGGCCTTCTCGCGGGGCGCCGTCGACGGGCTTAGTATTCGTGCAGAACCTTTTTCAAACACCTCCTTCCTTTCCCGGAACGGAGGTTTTTTTCTATTCCTCCAACATCGCCGACATCGTGCTGAAGAACCCGCGAAGTTCCTCCTCGGAGGCCTCCGCACCCATAATATCCTCGTAGTCTTCCTCCTGAATCCAATCTGGATTTAACTCCCGGATAAAACTACTGGATTCACAGGACTCCTCCTTTCCCCACTTCACCCGAGTGGAACAATAAGTCATTGTCATCCTCTCCTTCGCTCGCGTAATCCCCACATACAACAGGCGCCTCTCCTCATCACGCGTTCCCTCTTCGACACTCCTTTTGTGAGGCAAAATTCCTTCTTCCAAGCCTACCAAATAGACCACCGGATACTCCAGTCCTTTCGCCGCATGGAGAGTTATCAAACTGACTCCACTTTTCTTCTCCAAATCATCCTCTTTCTCGGCATCAAGTGCAGTTTGATCCAGGAAATCACTCAGGCTTTTTCCTTTTTTAATTGCTTCGCTCAGTGACGCGACCGCTGTTCCAACCCCCTCTCTTCGAGCATCTTTTTCCTTATCGGTTTTACATTGCCGCATCAACCACTCATGGAAATCCATTTCACGAAGCCATTGATCCATCACGACTCCGGCATTCGTACCATCCACCAGACTCCGGCGGGCCTCTTCCACCTGACGCGTAAAAGATCTAATTGAATTCATGACCTTGCTGGAGAGCTGGGCCAGAAACTCTTCATCAATCAATGTATTCCAGATGCTCTGGTCCCTTTCCCGACTCCATTCCAAAGCCGCCATCGAGGTGGTATTTCCAATCCCTCGAGGAGGAGTATTAAGAATCCGCAACAGGGGGATATCCAGCTCCGGTTGATCAAGAATCTGGGCATAGCTGAGGACATCTCTTACCTCCTTTCGGTCATAAAAGCTCTGTGCTCCAACCATTCGATAAGGAATCTTCGCCTCACGCAATGCTTCCTCCATCTTGCGAATCTGCCCGTTCGTCCTAAACAGAACCGCAAAATCTTCCAGAACCCGCCCTTCTTCCCGCTGGGTCACAATTTCCGAAACAATCCATTCTGCCTCCTCCTGATCACCGGGCATGGAAACCAACCGCACCAAATCCCCCCCCGGAATTGTCGGCCGCAATTGTTTCTCCCGTCGCCCCACGTTATGACGAATCAAGCTGTTGGCGACTTCAAGAATCGCCTGCGTACTCCGATAGTTTTCCTCAAGTCGAATAACCTTGGGATTGGGGAAAAATCGCTCGAATTGCAAGATATTCGCGACCTCCGCTCCCCTCCAACCATAAATCGATTGGTCATCATCCCCAACCACACAAATATTATAGGGCTCGGAAACCAACTGCTGGAGCAACCTCATTTGAAGGCCGTTGGTGTCCTGAAACTCATCCACAGTGACGTAGCGATACTTGTCCTGCCAATACTCCCGAACTTCCGGATGATCACGGAGAACCTTCTCTCCCAAAAGAAGGAGGTCGTCAAAATCAACCGCATTCTGCGCCCGTAGCTCGTTTTGATAAGCCACAGCAATCTCAGCGATAAAATCATCCTCGATTTCCGAAAGCGGACGTTCGGCATTCTTGGTCTTGGAAATCTCACCCATCACCTCGCCAGGCTTCAAGTTGATCTTCCCGCCTCCTTTGCGAACAATGAGCTGACGGATCATCCCGGTTTGGTCTCCGCCGGTCATGACCGCAAACTTCTTCTTGTATCCTAGCGACTCGATATCCCGCTTGAGAATTCTCAGACAAAGCGAGTGAAAAGTGCAAACGGTCAGAGCCTGACCTCTCTTTTTCCCAACCATGCCGATCACACGCTCTGCCATCTCGGCGGCCGACTTGTTGGTAAAGGTAACCGCGAGCAAGTTCTCCGCCTTCACCCCATTTTCCAAAAGTGCTGACATCCGGCAGGTCACCGTCCTGGTTTTTCCGGTTCCAGCTCCCGCAAGGATAAGAACAGGCCCATTGAGCGTCAGAACAGCCTCACGCTGTGCTTTATTGAGTGATTCGATGGAAAATCCGGCGGACATCTTGGTGTCAGGAGAAAACTCTGCCAATGTTCAAAAAACAAGCTCTGGTTGGCAACTTCCCTCGAATTAGCATTTGCCATACAACGTGGCCGTGGCTAACAACTTTCAGGCAGCCAAGACCATCGCTTGGGGCCCGTTAAACGAAACCCAAAAACTACCAAAGCAATGAGCCAAATCATTCCTCTTATCACCTCCGGAATCGCAGGTCCTCTCGGCGTGCTTCACCTTCCACGCCTCTGGCAAAAAGCTTCTCTCGACGCCGCTGGCAAGCTCCACAGCGACTACCCCGCAGCAGGCGCTGGCTACGACCAGATGACTCTGGATGCTCTCGGCATCGAGCGCGACGCATTTCTCGCCTACATCAAAGAAAATAAGCCTTCCTACACCCAGTGCGAGCAGTGGATCCTCGACCAAAAAGGTGGCGCCCTTGATGGAGATGCAATTGACAAGCACAACGCTGCCGTTGTCGGTTACAACCACGACGACGCAACCCGCGCCGCAATCCTCGAGTCCGTTGGCATCGCTGACACCGGCGCAATCCTCGACGCCGTGAACCTCAACAACCTTGAGGACTGGCAGGATTTCTACAATGCGGAGATCAAAGGCTAGGCCCTTCTTCGGATTTTATTTCTTCAAACCCCGTGGACCTTATTCGTCCCCGGGGTTTTTTCTTGCTCCTTCCAGCGCTGTTTCGCATTCAGAATCTCCCCTTCCAGATCTCGCTCGCTCGCCTCGCCACCACGGAAAGTTGCGCTTTCATACTGCTTCACCAAATCGCCACAGCCAAGCGGCAAGGAGCGACGTAACCACGTCCCCATCGGCATCGAACGGGGCCTCGGCCCCACTCGTTTTGAAAGCCACTTTTCAAAATCTCTCAACAACCCAGCATTCCGAACCGATTGTTCCCAAGTGTCAGGAACTTCACATTGTCTTGTTCCAATCAATCGAAAAACCACAAATACCAAGAAAACGGCCCCGATCACAGCCAGCACATTCAATACCCGATCAAAAACCCCCGGTTGATCCAGCCAGAGATTCAAACTCGTGCGATATCTTTGAAACCAATCGGACAGCCCTTGGTACCATGGGAGGGGTTTTCCGAACGATGACCAGTCCGGAGGCGTCAGGTCAACATTGATCCACTCACCTCCCCGGCAACGCCAGACATCCAAGTCGCCCTTTCGTTCATTCACCCAGGTTCCTCCAACGTAGGCCTCCACCCAGGCGTGCGCATGCTGTCCCCGTAAAATCCACTCGCTCTCGTCGCTCCCTCTTTCTTGAAGGGAATAACCTGTCGTATAGCGGCAGGGAATTCCCATGCGACGCATCAACATTGCTGTGGCACCTGCAAAATATTCGCAATGCCCTTGTCGGTCCACTCTCAGAAATTCCGTGATGGGTGCCTCGCGATCAGTTCCCTGCAAAAAGAGAGAGTATTCAAATTGATCGGCATCCAGGAATGTCATTGCGATCCTTGCCTCAATTTCCCGAAAGTCTTCAACCGACAGATCCGGTGGCCTTTCGTCGCCTCCCACCTTCCTGGACAAAGTTCGAGACGGGTGGCGACCGGCCCAAGGCACACTGAGACCTATTTCCCCTAGGAAGTCTTCAAGACCTTTTTCCTCATCTCTTGGGTAAGTCAAATCTAGATCAGTCGGGTCCAGCTGCATGTGCCCTAGATTTGGGTCCGATTGAATCCGGGTCTCCATCGCATTACGATTCACGCCAATCATTTTGACCGAGCCCATCGAATTCACTGCCACAATTTCGCTGGGAATTTCTTCAAAACGCCGGGCACTGCCGGCATGGGGAACCAATTCATCGTCATCGATCAATCCTTGAATCCGCCCCTCGACCTCATACTCACGCTCTCGATCTTCCTCCTGAAAAACAAATGTGGCTTCGCCGTCAGGCAGCAGTGTCTCAAAGTCTCCCGAGAATTTCCGCCCATCCGGGATCTGCTCCTTCACTTCAAGAATCCGGGTTGTTGCCTGCCACATATCACCCAGAGGTTCATGGTAAGTACCCAATTTCAGCAGCCCCGGAATCGGGCCCTTTTCATGAAAATACCTCCACTCGATCTTGGGACTGAGTTGTAGCTTGTGGACCCGGCCCAGCGAGGTTTGGGACTGCTGGGCGGAAGTCGCTCGCCCCCCGCTCCCGACGTAACTCTTAACGAAGTAATCGTAGGCCTTCACCACACCCCAGGACATTGCTACTGTCATCACGAGCGAGCAGAGATATGCGACTCCCCAGGCGAGTGGACGGACCTTGCGACCACCAAGAGTGAAGATCGCCCAGCCCACTAGGATCGCCACGCCAATTGGGTATCGAGGTTCAATTCCCTTCAGTGATCCCACGCCCATGCCGGCCGCGATCATGATCAGAATAAAGACCCAATACCCCAGCTGAATTGAACTCGTCTCCACAGGGCGCCCCGCCCTGCGATCGGCCGCCGCCTTACGCCTTGCAATAAAGGAAAAGGTCACCATGGGAATGCCATCTTCCCTAGCATATTGTTGGGCCAGAACCAGAGGCAGCATCATGAAGGGGAGCCACGACAAAAGATCCAGGAAATCAGTCGCCCGCAAGTCATCTGTTTGCAGCAGGACCAAGGCAGAGACGATTAGGATAATCACCGACAACTGCCAGGATCTCGCAAACCCCTTGTCAGTAAAGTCCCAGCGGAGATTGATCCAGTGACGCCCTTCAACAAAGACAGCCGCGATCAATCCCGCCAACGCATGGTTATGCATCCCGCCCCAAAACAGGAAAGACGCGCCCAGAAGTAACCGCGGTGGAGCCGACAACATTGATTTTCCGGATTCCTCCCTCATCGTGTCATCAAGTCCTCCTCAATCAAATTCCACCTCAGCCATTTCACCCCAGAAAGCAATGCTCCTTCTGTAGCCTCACCCACCCCAACTGCATACACTGTCAGCGCCAAACCGCTCTCCCTCAAACGATCCAACAGATCCTTTCTTTCAGAGCACCACCCCGAGAAGACAACGACGCATGCTGTCAGCTCATTGGCATGCTGTGACACCAATCGACCCAAATTTTCATAGTCTCCTTTTTCGGTCCCTTCCACCCGTGCAAGAACCTCCATGAGGTGATCGGTTCGAGCCACCCCCCGACCCGCAGTGTATACCTGCGGCTCATCGTGAACAAACATCAGGTCCAACAGACAACTCTCCTTCTCCATCGTGGAAACAAAAGACGTGGCGACCGAAATTGCCTCTTCGAGCATGTCAGGTCCGGTCTCCTTCAGGCTGGTATCAAGCACCAACCCATACCGGGGAAAACGCAACTCCTCAAACTCCTTTACAATAGGCTGGCCGGTCCGTGCCCAGGCCTTCCAATGAATCTTGCGCAGCGAATCTCCTTCCCGGTATTCGCGGAGCCCCATGAACTCCCCGCCTTCCCCTTTCACGGTCGAGGAAGTATCAGCCCCAGCCTTCACCTCGGACCGACCACCAAGATCGAAATTGGGAAGATAATATCGCTTGGGAATCACCAGAACCTCCTCTTCTTCGTTCAAAGTGGGCCGACGACGTTGGAAAAAACCAAAGGGATCGGGAAGTTCTGCCCGAATATCGCTAAATTTCATCATTCCCCGGCGAAGCGGCTTCACCTCAAGGTATGTCTTTTTCTCTTCTCCAGGGGTAAGCTCAAGAGGCTTTGAACGCCCCAACCTGATCCACGCCCCCCCTCTGTCCACCAACCACTTCCAGCGGTAAAATCGAAAGGCCCGATCAAAAAAATTGCGATCCTCTTCACCCGGTTCCCTCAAGTGCACAAACTCCCACTGGGTCGGCCGCGGATCACTTCCCGCCTCACACAAATAAACCTCGCGGACAGTCCAGTTGCCCTCGTTTCGAACCGAAATTCCATACCTCAGAACCTCTCCAACCGCTCCGGTGGCAGGCAAATTCCGAACCACCGATAGCTTCGCCCGCCTCAGGCACGCCCAGATAAAACCGGAACAAAGCAGTGACAAGATGAGCAAGGTCAAAATCGCAGTAATACTTTCATCGAAATTCGCGCCCAGAAAAACACTGGCGCTCCCGCCAAGCATCAAGAGCCAGGCGCCCGGCCTCACCCGCTGGCGGACAAAATTGGTCACCGCGCTACCCTGATGGTAATTTCGATAAAGCCACCGATCGATGAACTTACCGTTTCTCGTGCCCTCCATTTCGAGAATAAGAAAACACAGCTTTCCAAGGGTGGCAATCATGGACAAAACATGCTTCCATAACCCCATGAAAGCTCTCGCCACCACAATCTTCGCCTTTTTGCTCATCGGGTGTAAATCTGACGACGCAGCAGAAGCTCCTCCGGCACCGCCCGAAGCCAAAGCTTCGCCGGATCGCAGCAAGGAAATTGCAGGACTCCTCAACAAAAAACACCAACTCTCAAAAAAGCTTGAGAAACTCGTCGCGTCCAGCCAACTCGACCCCAATGGTCAACTCGAGACCATCATGAAGGAACAACAGCAGGCCTTCAGCGATTTGCAGAATATTCACAACACCCATCCCAGCCTTCAAAAACTTAACAAGGATCTCGCCTTCTGGCAGAGTAATCAACGCTCGGCCCGCACCAGCGAACGAGAATTCGAAATCCAACAAGCCGCCCGGAAGATTGTCGAGATCTCAACCAAGATCCAGAATCTCAGCCGCGAACTCCCGGCCATCCGCGAAGCCGAGGACCGAATCACCCAATCCAAAAAGCAGATCAAAGATCTCCAACGCGCCCTGGCCGAAGAGTCCGCCGAAGGCCAGGAAATCATCAAAGAAATGCAGTCCATCGAAGAGCAGATCAAATCTATGGAATAGCACCCGTTTTACTTGCCGAGCCTTCCGCCGGAGCTAAGGTCTCGATCCGTGAAGCGCCCTGCAAATTTCTACCTCCTCGTCGCGTTCTTCTTTGCCCTTCTCGCCGGGCCTGCCTTGGCTTCCGCCGACCATCCGAGCTATCCCAAGGACGAATATGGCTTCGACTCGGACCAATATGCCGTCTTTCCACTGCCACTCAGCGAATACGAGGCCGAGGAAGAAGCAAACGAAGATTGGGGCATCTGGGAGAAGCTAAAATACCGGGCAGGCCAACAGGGCGGCTTCAACATCGTTGCCACCATCATTTTTCTTTGCGCCATCATCCACACTTTCTTGAGTGGCTTCTTTATCGAGATGGCCCACCATCACGAAAACGAGCACAAAAAGAAGATCAAGGAACTCGGACTCACCGGAGAGGCCAAGCCGCACCAAGACGCGAAGGATGACGTTTCCTTCAAGGCCAACCTCTTCCACTTTCTGGGAGAAGTTGAGGCCATCTTTGGAATCTGGGTCATTGCTCTTGGAGGAGCTGCCCTCTGGTTTTTCGGAGTTCAAGGCGAAGGCATCGGAGCCGGCTTCAAGCAACTTGAATACTACATCGGCAAGGACGTCAATTTCACCGAGCCCATGTTCGTGGTCATTATCATGGCCATGGCCGCGACCCGCCCCGTCGTCCGCTTTGCCGAATCAATGGTCGACAAAGTCGCTAAGCTCTTCGGCGGAACCCCCGCCGCCTGGTGGTTCGCCGCCCTCACCATTACTCCCATTCTGGGGTCATTTATCACCGAGCCCGCCGCCATGACCATCGCGGCAATGCTTCTCGCTAAAAAATTCTACGATCTCAATCCGTCGCCGAAGTTCGCCTACGCCACCCTCGGGCTCCTCTTCGTCAATATCTCCGTTGGCGGTACCCTCACCCACTTCGCCGCCCCGCCCGTTCTTATGATTGCCGAAAAATGGAGCTTTGGCATGAGCTTCATGTTGCTGAATTTTGGCTGGAAGGCCGTCGTCGGCATCCTCCTCTCGAACATCCTCTACTTTTCTTTATTCAAAAAGGAATTCGCCAGCATGGGGCGCAAGGAATCCCTCGAAACCCACATGCCGTCCCGCTGGATCGAGCGCGAAGATCCTATTCCTGCCTGGATCACTATGGTTCACCTTCTCTTCCTCGCTTTCACCGTTCTCACGGCGCACTACCAAATGGTCTTCATCTTCGGATTCCTTTTCTTCATCGGATTCACACAGGCCACCGGGCATCACCAGAACGATGTCGATATGAGGAGCCCAATTCTTGTCGGCTTCTTCCTTGCGGGACTCGTCATCCACGGCGGCTGCCAGGGCTGGTGGATCTCGGTCCTCCTCACCTCCATCGACAACGAATGGCTTCTCATGATTGGCTCCACCGTTCTCACCGCCTTCAACGATAACGCTGCCATCACCTATCTCGCCTCGCAAGCCCCGGGACTACCAATCATGTCAAAGTATGCGGTCCTTGCCGGGGCGGTCACCGGTGGCGGCCTCACCGTCATCGCCAATGCCCCGAATCCAGCTGGCCAATCCGTCCTTGGGCGCTACTTCAAGGGAGGTGTTTCGCCCGGGAACCTCGTCAAGGCAGCCATCTTCCCCACCATCATCATGGGAGCATGCTTCATGCTGCTCCCTTCCTCCGGGATGAAAAACGATCCGGCCGACGACAAACCCGCGAAGACCGAGAAAACCCACTAGGATGTTCACCGGACTTGTCGAAGCCACCGGCACCGTTGTCTCTCTGATTGAAAAAGGAGAACAGGCCACCTTGATCCTCGATATCCCCTTCGCCGACGAGTTGGCCTTGGGTGACTCGGTCGCCACCAACGGTTGCTGTCTCACCGTCGCCTCACTCGATGACAAGGTCAGCTTCGACCTTTTGGCACAAACGCTCAAAGTCACCTCACTGGGTGGGTTGCAACAAGGAAGACACGTCAACCTGGAGCGAGCACTCGCAGTCGGAGATCGTCTCGGCGGCCACTTCGTGCAAGGCCATGTCGATGATACCGGGACCATCACCGGCCTTTCCCCGATGGGTCAGGATTACCGGCTCGAAGTTGCCCTCCCGGAATCCGTTCACTCGCTCTGCATCGACAAAGGATCGCTCTGCATCGACGGCATCTCCCTCACCATCGCCGAACTCACGGCCGGATCGGCTGTCTTTTGGATAACGCCCCACACTTTGCAGGCCACCCACCTGGGAGAAGCGAGCGTTGGCCAAAAGGTCAACCTCGAGGCCGACCTCCTTGCCAAATATGTCAAGAAGTTGGTTCAGCCCGGCTAGATGCCGCGCCTCCGCGTGAAACAAAATTCTACCTCTTCCGTAATGGAAGCATGCGTCTTTGGCTACTCTTGGGAATCCTCTCAATCCTCCCGGCATTCGGAAACCGTGGTGCCGAAATCTATACCGAACACTGTGCCTCATGCCACGGTGATCGAGGTCAGGGAGTTGCTGATGAGTATGATGAAGCCCTCGTCGGAAAAAAGTCCATCACCTCACTTGCGAAATACATTCACCGGACCATGCCGGAGGAAGATGAAGAGGCTGTCGTTGACGAGGACGCCCGACTCGTCGCGAAATACATCCACAAGTCCTTTTACTCTCCGGAGGCGCAAGCCCGCCTGAAACCCGTCCGCAAAGCCCTCCTCCGGCGCACCCAGAACCAACATCGCCGGGCCATCACCGACATCGTTCAGTCATTCCGCAATCGCACCTGGATGGACGACGAACACGGACTTCGAGGCCACTACTTCAACAAGGAAAAGATGAACAACCGGAAAGAAGCCCTCGTTAAGCGGGTCGATCCGACCATCGATTTTGACGTTCACAAAAAACACGGTGTCGAAGCACTCGACCCCAAGGCCCATTCCATCTTCTGGACCGGTTCGATTCTCCCTCCCGAAACCGGTGAATATGGGTTCCGGATCAAGACGCCAAACGGAGTCAGGATTTTCCTAAACGAACCCAACCAGAAAAAGGACGCTTTTATCGATGCCTGGGTTTCTTCCGGCAACCAGATGCGTACGATTGAGAAAAGCACCTTTCTCCTCGGGGGACACCCTGTCCCGATCTTCGTTGAATTCATTTGCTACAAGGAAGACAAATCCTCGCTTCTCGTCGAGTGGAAGCCACCTCACGGAACCTGGGAAAGCATCCCCTCCCGTGTTCTTTACACCGCTGGCTCGCAGAAGGCGGCCATCATCTCGACACCCTTCCCGGCCGATGATGCCTCACTCGGCTATGAAAGGGGCTCCAGCATTTCAAAGGCCTGGAAAGAAGCGGTCGCCAATGCCGCAATTGAAGCAACCTCCACCATCTTTGATGACATCGACGAGCTAGCCGGCACCAAACCCGATCAACCTGACCGGAAAGACCGGTTCCGGAAGTTCTGCTCGGAATTCGCCTTCCGGACCTTCTCTCGTCCGCTCACCTCTTCCCAGCAGCAAGTTTATATCGACGACGTCTTCGCTGCTGCCGGCGATGACTATGAAACGGCCGTTAAACGCTCTCTCATGCTCACCCTGACTTCCCCGTATTTTCTCTACCCTTCACTCAACCGAAATGAAGCCGGCAAAGCGGACAGTTACTCGACCGCCGCTCATCTCGCCCTCGCCTTGTGGGATTCGATTCCCGACAAGCGTCTTTTCGAAGCGGCCGAAAAAAACCAACTGAGCGATGATCGCCAACTTACCGACCAACTTTGGAAAATGCTCGCCGACTCCCGCTCTAAAGCCAAATTGCACCGCTTCTTTCACCACTGGTTGAACCTCTCGGAAAAGGAGGATCTTGATAAAGACCCCAAGCTTTTCCCCGGATTCAACGAACAAATCATTGCCGATCTCCGCACCTCTCTGGACCTCTTTATTGACGACGTCGTCTGGTCTGAACAGTCCGACTACCGCCGCCTCTTCCTAGAAAAGAGGCTCTATCTCAACCCGCGCCTCGCTGAATTTTATGGAATCCAAGAGCCACCGCATGATGGCTTCGAACCTCTTCCAACTCCCGACAAAACAAGAGCCGGCATATTTACCCATCCCTTTGTCCTCACCGCCTTTTCCTACCACAAACAGACTTCCCCGATTCATCGCGGAGTTTACTTAAGCCGAAATGTCCTGGGGCGTTTCCTCAAGCCCCCGCCCAATGCCATCGAGTTCAAAGATGCCGACTTCAAACCCAACCTCACCATGCGCGAAAAGGTCACCGAAATTACCAAGGACGAAAGCTGCATGGCCTGCCATTCCATCATCAATCCTGTCGGTTTCAGTTTGGAGAATTACGACGCCATCGGCCGTTTCCGGACCCACGAAAAGGACAAGCCCATCAACACCGTCAGCGAGTATCCCACTCCTGACGACACCCTGGTGAAAATCGCCGGCCCCAACGATCTGGCTCGCCTCGCCATCGAATCACCCGGAGCCCATCACGCCTTTCTGAAGCACCTCTTTCACCATCTCATCCAGCAACCGACAAACGCCTTCGGCTATGGCACCATGGGCTCACTCCACGAGACCTTTATGAACAGCAATTTCCATATCCGGAACATCATTGTCACCATTGCGAAAGACACCGCGCCAAGATAACTCGGCCCGCACCTCGGCCTCCGGTCACTTTGTTCCAAACTGACTTCATGAATAACGAATCACATCCAGAGCTCGCCCTTGTTCTGGACCAGCTCTTCACCCGTCACGTGACAGGCGAACATCCGGAGCACTTCAGTCGCTACCATGCTCTGACAGATAGGTTTAAAACCTCAGGGCTCGCCGCGAGACTCACGAAGATCGAATCACGAACGGCCACGCTTGCCGATCTCTCTGCCGTTCATGGCGACCGCTACCTCGCACTCGCCAAAAAGGAAATCGACTCGGGCTTCGATCAACTCTCAACCGGTGACACCGCCGTTTGTCCAAATTCCTGGCTTGTTGCCAGCCACGCCGCCGGCTCGGTTTGCGCCGCAGTCGATGAACTCTACTCCGAAGAATCAACTCACTCTAGAAGGGCCTTTTGCGCGGTGAGACCTCCCGGACACCACGCCACGCCTGATCGTGGAATGGGTTTCTGTATTTTCAACAACGTCGCCGTGGGAGCCCGTTATGCGCAGCGTAAATATGGCGTCGGCAAAGTCGCCATTCTCGACTGGGACGTGCATCACGGAAACGGAACCCAGGATATTTTCTACAAGGACGAGACCGTCTTCTTCTGCAGCGTCCACCAATCTCCCTGGTATCCCGGCACCGGAATGAGCGACGAATCAGGCACCGGCAAAGGTCGCGGTTTCACCCTGAATGCGCCTCTCCCGGCCGGCTCCGACATGGAGACAATTGGCGAAAAAATCGATACCAGCTTTCTCACTGCCATGCGCAAATTCAAACCCGAACTCGTCATGATTTCAGCCGGCTTTGACTCCCGGCTCGGAGACCCGCTCGGCAAATTTCGCCTCCTCGACGAGGACTACAAGACAATGACCGCGTGGCTCAGGAAAATCGCCGGGGAATTTGCGGACGGCCGTCTCATTTCCGTTCTGGAAGGTGGATATTCGCTGGAAGGACTTGCCGCCGGAGTTCAGGCGCATGTCGAAGCCCTCGAATGATGCTTCCCAATGAATATTTATCTGTAGAAATCCCCAAAATGAGCCGTATTGTCGGACGTAACCCTATGACTTCCAGACGTCAATTCCTCCGCGAACTCGGCATCACTGCCGGGGCCCTTCCATTCCTGTCGGGACTCCAGTCCTTTGGTGCGACAACGACCTCCGGCAAGAAGCAGCGGCTCATTTTCATGTTCTCGCCGAATGGAACCGTTCCCGCCAAATTCTGGCCGGACGAAAGCGGTGACCTTTCCCAATCTTTCATTCTTGCTCCTCTTGCCCCTTTCCAGGGCCAGACCGCAGTTCTCAAAGGAATTTCCAATCGTGTCGGAGGAGATGGCGACAGCCACATGCGCGGAATGTCCTGTCTTTTGACGGGAGCACGTCTGCACCCTGGCAACATTCAGGGAGGGTCGGACAGCCCCGCCGGTTGGGCCTCGGGAATTTCCATCGATCAGGAAATCAAAAATTTTTTCCAGCAAAACGAGGCCACCCGAACCCGCTTTGGATCCCTCGAGATCGGGGTTGCGGTTCCCGACCGCGCCGACCCATGGACGCGCATGTGCTACGCGGGCTCCAACCAGCCCCTCGCTCCTCTCGACGATCCCTACCAGATGCTGAACAAACTGTACGGGCAATCAAAGGATCGCGAAACCTATGCCTCCGTCCTCGACTCCCTCGGCTCCGACCTCAAGCGGGTCTCCAAAAATCTTTCCGCGGAAGACCGCTCCATGCTCGAGCAACACATGACTCTGGTCGAAGAAATGGAGCGTGAAATGTCCGCAGCAGCTCAGGCCGGTGAACTGGTTCATCCCGAACCCGAACTGGATCCGAATATCGAGCTCGTCAACGACAATACCCCGCAACTGGCACGCATGCAGATGGACCTTCTGGTCAATGCCATGGCCAATGACATGGCGCGCGTTGGCTCGCTTCAATTCATGCGCTCCGTGGGACAGGCCCGCATGCGCTGGCTCGACATCAACGAAGGGCACCATTCCTTAAGCCACGAGCCTGACAAGAACGAAGACGCTCAAAACAAGCTCGAGAAAATCAATATCTGGTTTGCCGAGCAGCTTGCCTACCTCGCGGGAAAACTCCAAAAAACCCCGGAGACCGGTCAATCTGGGAACATGCTGGACCACACCACCATCGTCTGGGTCAACGAACTTGGAAAAGGCAACTCCCACACTCTCAACGATCTCCCCATTGTCATCGTCGGCGCAGAAGCCACCAAAAACCCGGGCTTCCACAACGTCGGTTCACAGATTCCGCACAACCGTCTTCTCCTCTCGCTCGCACACTCCGTGGGCCACAACATCCAATCCTTCGGAGAAGAAAAGTGGTGTACCGATGGAGCCCTCAAGTTGGGATAAACTCCGGATTCAAGGTAGCAAAGCGACTTTCAGAGCCTCAACGAAGCGGTCCGACCCTGCTCCACCCGGCTCGCTTTTATTTGGTAGTGATCAAAGGAACAGGCTCTAAAGCTCCGGGTTCCGCACCCCGGACAACTCGCCTGCGGGCCCCAAAAATCACTCTGCTTCTTGATCCATGTCATCCTGAAATGACTTCCTGCTCTTCCACGCCCAAGCTAAAAACGCCAAGCCGATCGCAATCATAAAGAAGGAGTAAAACTGCCCCTTGGTTACCCCAAGAATTTTTTCGGAATCGGGTTCACGCACATTCTCCACCCCAATCCGGAAGATAGCATAGAGGATGAAGAACACGCCTGAAATCACCCCGTGCCAGAGTTTGGGGAACTTGACCCGAATCAAATAGAGCAGCCCGAAAATCAACAATCCTTCGAGAATCCCCTCGTAGAGTTGTGACGGGTGTCTCGCCGGAGTGTGGTCTGCCAAGGCCTGAAGAACATCGGGATTTTCGCGGGCAATCGGCAGAAACTCCTGCTCAAATGCCTGGGGGGAGATGTCGTAGCCATCGTAGTCACCAACAAGTCTCACGCGGTCTTTGAGAAAATTCCCCGCCGCATCGTTATTCACCGCGGCCTGTTGCAGTCCCTTCTGCAACTCATCGCTGTAACCATTTTCATAAAGCGACTTGGGAAACTTCACCGCCCACCAATTCTTCTCATCCGTAACCGTTCCGTAGAGCTCACCATTGATGAAATTTGCCATCCTACCAAAAAAAACTCCAAGTGGCGCCACAATCGCAAAGCCATCGCCCACCGCCGGCCAGAAAAGCTTGTGCTTCCAAGCATAAAACAGGGTAAAAAGCATGATTCCAAGGATTCCCCCATGCGAAGCCATCCCTCCTTCCCACACCGCAATAATCGTCATGGGATCCTCCAAAATCCGATCCAGACCGCCCGGTCGAGGAAGCATGTAAAAAAGCACGTAGCCAATCCTCCCTCCCAAAAAAACACCAAAGATCGCAGTGTAAGTGACGACATCGCCCACCTTGGCTTCCTCAATCACCCAAAGTTTCTTCCGGGAAAGTCGCAGGAGAATGAAGTAGGCTGCCGCAAACCCCATCACATAGGAAAGCCCATACCAGCGCAATTTAACCTTCTCGCTGATCGAGAAAATCACAGGATCGAGATCGTGGACGTAGGTGGCTAACAGATCAATCACGCCCGAACTTCATACCATCCCGTCGATTTCCGCAAGCGAGCAAAGCGACCCGGCTCACTTCAAACTTGGGAAAAGGAGTCCCTGTGACTTGAACGGTCAGCAACGCCAACAAGAAAAACTTGGACATGTTGGAGTCTTCCAAATGCTCCTGAAGATGAAAGAGGCATCGAAAAACGACTCGAATTCTTTCACTACTGGAATCGGAGAATTCCCTTTGAATTCTGCGCCCCAAAGATCCTCACCTCAAAAGGCCACCTCATCCTCTTTCACGAAACAAATTCTTGTTCGATGCACCCTTCGACCAGGCTCAAGTCACTCCGAGTGTATTTTATTCAAAACTTGGCTGTCACCAATTACAATAAATTGACGACACTGCTAGCCGGTCACCAGCCATGCTGTGAAGCCGAGATAGCCCACAACCAAAAGCGCACCTTCCCAACGGTCGAGCCGCATTCGATGCCACATCATGGGCATGAGAATGATGGTGGCCCCCAGCATCACGGCCAGATGGATAGTGGTCAGTCCTTCTCCTTCCAGCGGAGCGACGAGCCCCGCCAAACCGATAACGGCCAACAGGTTAAAAATACAGGAGCCTACGGCGTTACCGACAATGATGTCACCGTGCTTTCTCAAGGCCGCCACAACCGAGGTGGCAAGCTCCGGGAGAGAGGTTCCAAATGCAAATAAGGTCAGCCCAATAATAGCCTCGGGCACACCATAAAATCGAGCGATACGTTCGCCACCAAGCACCATCCGGTCGGCTCCTACGACGAGAACCAGTGCCCCAATCACAATCAGAAAAATATTAAGGAAAACCCTCCCTACGCCTGCGGTCCGGGCAGCCTTGATGACTTCTTGGTCGACATCTTCACTCACATTCGGATCCTCCTTTCGAGCCTCAACCAGACTGGTAATCACGTACAGGATTACACCCCCAAAAAGCACAGCCGCTTCAAGCCGGTCGATCACGCCTCCCCTCATCATGAGAAGAAAAACCACCGTCGCGACAAGTAAAACGGGCATCTCACGACGAACCACCTGTCGCTGGATTGCCAATGGAAAAATCACCGCGCCTACTCCCAACACTAGGGCTATGTTACAGATATTTGAGCCCACGATATTACCAATGGCCATTCCTCCACTGCCATCGAGGTTTGCTTTCACACTCACCACCAATTCGGGGGCACTGGTTCCGAACGCCACAACAGTCAGTCCGACCACAAGCGGACTAATCCCGAAGCGAATGGCAAGTTCGGAAGATCCCTTCACCAACCATTCGGCTCCGTAATAAAGAAGAACCAGGCCCGCAACGACCCAGCCGATATCAAGCAATTCAGGCACGACCGGAGACTGGAGCACATCCCGCGATGCCGCAAATACCAAACGGGAGAGATTTTCTACTTGCCAATCTTAATGAGCTCGACGTCGAAGACCAGGGTGCCCGATGGCGCACCTGGGCGGGTGGGAGTCTCTCCGTAAGCAAGATTCCCCGGGATCCAAAAGCGACGTTTTTCGCCTTCAAACATGAGCTGAACCCCTTCGGTCCAGCCTTTGATCACACCATTCAGCGGGAAGGAAATAGGCTCGCCACGAGCGACCGAGCTATCAAACATCTTTCCGTCCGTCGTCCAACCAGTGTAGTGAACAAGCACCTCATCAGTTTCGGAAGGATGATTGGAGCCGGTCCCTGCCGAAAGAACTTTGGAAGCTAGTCCGGAATCGGTCGCAACGGAATCCGACGGGGCAGCGGCAACATCATCGGGGGCGGGGATGGGCCCGGAGGCTTTTGGCATCTCCTTGAAATCGAGGAGTTGAAAATCAAAGATCAAATTACCTTGAGGAGCACCAGGAGGCGGATTTTCGCCGAATCCCAAAGCTGCAGGAATCCAGAAGCGCCTCTTTTCTCCTTTTGTCATGAGCTGGAGTCCCTCCACCCATCCTTTGATGGTCACTTGATCGAGCTTGAACTGAGCCGGTTTACCATTCATCACGGTGCTTTCGAGGAGAGAACCATCTTCCAGCCATCCGGTGAAGTGAGCTGCTACAATATCTGACGGGCCGGGCTTGGCACCGCCTTCACCTTCTTCCAAGAGTTGGTAAGCAAGACCACTGTCCGATTTTTCAGCACCCTCTGGAGCAGTCAAATCAGCTGGCGTTTCAGGAGCCTCAGGAGCAGCCTCGATGGAGAACAACTCGACATCGAAGGTCAGATTCCCCGAGGGAGCGCCAGGTCGTGAAGGCTTCTCGCCGTAGGCAAGCTCAGCCGGGATCCAGAAACGGCGCTTCTCGCCGACCACCATCAGCTGCAAGCCCTCCGTCCAGCCGGGAATCACCTGATTAAGAGGAAAGGAAGCCGTCTCACCTCGAGCGACCGAACTATCGAAGAGTTTTCCGTCCACCATCCAACCACTGTAATGAACCTCAACGGTATCGCGGGGACCGGGGTTTTTGTCTCCGTCACCGGCTTGAAGAACTTTTGAGGCCAGACCGGAACCAGTCACTTCGGCATCCGAAGGCACGGCGGCAACATCTAGGGGTGTTTCAGGAGTTTTGCTCACGAAAGGGCCTTAACGAAGGCACGCCTTTCATACCAGAAAAGAAAACATCCTATGGCCTCTGTGCGAAACAAGTTTCCCCCCTGCAAAACCGGACGAATTCAATTGAAGCAGACCAAGTCCCCGGTCTCGATAACTTCAACAAAATCCGGATCAAGTTCGGCGATGATTTTCCCGTTATCCAAAGCCACAATTTGCGCCCGTGCCAAGACGGAATCCTCCCTCATGGCCCGACATTGCCCATCATCAGGATTGGCTTTCTGAGCATTTACGGCTTCACGCTGGGAACAATCAGGAGAGGCGTGATCTTTGAGAGGTAAAAACCCGGTCCCACAGACCACGAAGATAGAAACAGCGATCATTTTTTCATGGGTGTCAGACAGCTTATCTTTTCGGAGTGAATTGCGGCAACCACCTTTAATAGGCCATTTATCGAGCGCATCGTCTTCAAATCCCAGCTTACGTCCTTACCCAAGCCCAAAATAACTCAATTCTTCTTAGATTCCCCCTCTTGCGTTCTAGACAAAATGCCAATCCTATCGAATCCTCCGCCCATGAAAATTTCCGTCACTGGCCGCTCGGGCCGCATGGGACAAACAGTGATGGCTGCCATCGAAGCCGAGAATGGTGCGACCTTGCAAGCAACACACGATTCGGGAGAGGACCTTGCTGGTGCGCTCGCCGGAGCTAATGCCGTCATCGACTTTACCCTCCCTGCTCTAACAGAGGAATTGTTGATCACGGCAGTTGAAAAAAAGGTCGCTTTGGTCATCGGCACCACCGGCCACTCCAACAATCAAAAGCAAGCGATCACCGAGGCAGCCAAATCGATTCCAATCGTTTACGCCTCGAACTTTTCCACCGGAGTGAATCTCCTCTTCCACCTGACCCGCAAGGCCGCAGCAATTCTTGGCAACGAAACCTTCGACATCGAAGTGACCGAGATGCACCACCGTCACAAGGTCGATGCACCCTCCGGCACCGCCCGCACCCTCCTTGACATTCTCAACGAGGAAACCAAGACCTCCTACGAAGACGATGTCGCGCATGGACGCGAGGGAAACGTTGGCCCACGCCCTTCCAGGGAAATTGGCATGCATACCCTGCGTGGCGGTGACGTTGTCGGAGATCACACCGTGATGTTTGCGGCTGAGGGAGAGCGCTTCGAGCTCAGGCACAAGGCATCATCCAGGATGACCTTTGCCTCGGGTGCGGTTCGTGCCGCACTTTGGCTGGAGAACCGCAAGGCGGGCCTTTATGACATGCAGGATGTCCTTGGTCTCAAATAGAATAACTGCATGGCTTCCAGAACAGGAATTGCGCTTGGCACAAACGTTGGCAACCGGCTCGCTAATCTTCGTGAGGCCCGAGATTTGTTGATCAACCTCATGCCACCGGACACCACTTACAATCAATCTGGCGTCTACCAATCCGAACCCGTCGATTGCCCATCGGATTCGCCTGACTTCTACAATGCGGTGATCGAAATCGACTTCGTCGGCAAGCCACACGATCTCCTCAAAGCAACCCAGGGAATCGAGTGGAAGCTTGGCCGGACTTCTTCGGCTGTTCGCAACTCTCCCCGGCCCATCGATCTTGATATTCTTTACTTTGACCACTTCGTCATGGATGAGGATATTCTCACCCTGCCCCACCCCCGGCTGACGGATCGACGCTTCGTCCTCAAGCCACTGGCCGACATTCATCCTCATTTAATCCTTCCCGGAGACGAAACAACAGTCGGCGAACATCTAAGAAAACTCGACTCGGAAGAGGCTGATCCCATTCTTATCCAAACCGCCTGGTAGCGCCATGCCACTCTCTCACAAAGCCGAAAAAATCCGTGCCCGCAAGGGGAAAGCTCCTATTTCCGCGCTGACCGCTTATGACTATGCGACAGCGCGTCTTTTGGACGAAGAAGGGGTCGACCTGCTTCTCGTTGGTGATTCCCTGGGCATGGTCGTATTGGGATTTCCGGACACCACTCATGTGACCATTGATCACATGATCCATCATACGGCCGCTGTCGCCCGCGGAACAAAGAGGGCCATCATTCTTGGAGATTTACCCATCAATACCTACCCCAACCCAGGGACAGCCGTTGCCAATGCCCGGCGACTTGTGGATGCCGGGGCGGAAGCAGTAAAACTCGAAGGCGGAGTCCGGCAGGCTAGGAAGGTCTCCGCAATCGTAGCCGATGGAATTCCCGTTGTGGGGCACCTTGGCATGCTGCCTCAACGAGTCAAAGAAGAAGGCGGTTACAAAAAAAAGGGCCGGACCGACGACGAAACACAAGCCATTCTAGAAGGTGCGCTTGCGCTGCAAGAAGCCGGAGTCTGCGCCATCGTTCTTGAAAGTGTTCTTCCAAAAGCTTCCCGCCTGCTCACCGAAAAACTTGATGTCCCCACCATTGGCATCGGCTGTGGCAAAGGGAATTGCGATGGCGAGATTGCGGTCATTACCGACGTAATTGGTTCCTACCCATGGTTCATTCCACCTTTCGCAACCCAACGGGCTGATGTTGCTGGCGAAATCAAGCAAGCCGTGAAAGGTTATCTCAATGCTCTCGGCGGATAAAAAAGAAACTCTCGAACGCCGCATGGCATTGCTTGGCGTTTGCGAGGATGATCTCATCGAAAAGTTCGTCCGCGGAACCGGCAGTGGAGGTCAAAAAATCAATAAAACTTCATCCTGCGTTTTTCTCCAGCACCACCCTTCCCAGATCGAAGTCAAAGTGCAGCGAGAGCGTTCTCGCGAGATGAATCGCTTTCTGGCCCGTGAGGAACTCTGCAACCGACTCGAAGAGCGAGAAACACAAAAGAAACGGGCCCGAAAACAGGCCCGTGAAAAAAACCGTCGCCGGAACCGCCGGCAGGGTGTCCGGGCCCGAGCCCGGAATGTAGAAAAGAAGCGCAAGCACGGACAAAAAAAACAAAACCGCCGCCGTCCCAAGATTCAGGATTGATTGTCCCCCATCCTTCTTCAAGATTTCCCCATGCAGACTTACCTTGACCTTCTCACCGACGTTTTGAAAAACGGGGAGAACCGGGGTGATCGGACCGGGACTGGAACACTAAGTGTGTTCGGACGTCAGGTTCGCTATGACCTCGGCGAAGGATTTCCCTGCCTCACGACCAAAAAGCTGCACCTTCGCTCCATCATCCACGAGCTGCTATGGTTTCTCAAGGGAGATACCAACATCGCCTACCTCAAGGAACACAAGGTCAGGATCTGGGACGAATGGGCCGATGAAAATGGCAACCTTGGACCGGTTTACGGACAGCAATGGCGCTCGTGGCCCAAGGAGGA
>JAURPJ010000014.1 GCA_030835305.1 Verrucomicrobiota bacterium
AAGGGAACGCTAGCGTGGAAACGCCCTAAATCGATGGGCTCGCTTGAAATTGTCGCGCCATCCATGGTGAGTTTGAGGTCGCGGGGCTCGGGCATTTTGACAAGCTTTTTGGCTTCCGCTTCCTTCTCCTTCTTTTCAGCCTCGGCTTGGGCCGATTCCAGATCCGAAGGGGATTCGACTTCAATTGCGCTGCCACCTTCGCTGACGGCATCCTCTTCGAGGGGTTGAGGGTTTAGTCGGGCGTTGGCATTCGAGATTTCGCGGGAGAATGATCCTTTGAGCACGACCTTGCTGCCTTCAAGAGCGGTCAAGGCACCAGTGCGAATGTCCATAACACGCGGATCGAGTTGAAGGTAGTCGGGCAGGGTGATCAAGGCCTCGAAGCCTGAAACCTCGGGGCGGACTTCGGGCTCAACACGGACACGGTGCCTGGCATCGCCCGCCTCGACGGTGATCTGGTCCTGCACTTCCTGTCCGGTGAACTCGAATTGATAGGTGTCGTCATTAGCGAGCTTGGCTTCGACCCAATCCTGTTGGCCGTATCGTGCGCGGGCGATGGCGGGTTTTTCGTCGCTGTCCTCCTTGAGGGGTGCCTTGAAGCTGAAAGCTTCACCGAGTGGGACCACCAGAGGATCGGGCATCTTGTCGGTGTCAAATTGGGTGAAGGTATAGTGCTCGGTATCCGATAGCGGCATCAACCAGCGCTTGAGCGCGTTTCCTCCGGCCTTGGGCGCAATGGAAAATCCAAAAGCGATGGCTGCGGCTCCCATGAGAACTCCCAGCGCCAGTTTTTTGTGCCTCGAGTGGGGCAGGGCATCGTTCATATCCCGTTTGGCGGCCTGATTTGCCACATGAATCATGGCGGCTGCGCGGAGTTCGGGAGAAAGAGCTTCCTGGGCTTCCTTTTGATCCTGAAGTTCGACAATTCCGAGGAGCCGGTCACCCAATTTGGGGAATTTACGCGAGATCAGGCGGGCGAGTTGTTCTTCCCGACGGTGTCCGTAGACCCAGCGACGGACCCAATAGGGGGCAAAAACAGACGCCAGCGATGTTCCTGCAACTAAAATAGCAAGACGTGCCAGAGCAGGGATGGGGAATAGACGTTCGAGCGCAAAGACGAGCAAGAAAGATATAATCAGCCCAAAGATCCCTGCGAGGATGGCTTCGGTGATTTTGATACGCCAAAGGGATTTCTGAAAATCAGCGAGTTGCTTGCTGAGTTCCGCCGGGATGGGCGTGGACTGGTGGGGTGACGAGGGAGAGGATGGTTCAGGCATCTTAGAATGAGACTCGAGGAATCGGACTAAACTTTAACGGACACTCGCAGACAAACGGTGGTCCTGCCAGCGGGAAATTCCGGTTTTCTTTCATGTTATAACGATGCGCGAACGTGTTTTTTGTTGGGTTTTTAGCTGGCGACTCATGCCCAATATTGGTAAAGATCCGTTAAGTATCTCGAAACGATGATTGAATACCCCCGCAACCGCCAGCAAACCATCCCCGAAAGCTCAGTAAAAATTGTCGGCCTCGGTGGGGCGGGTTCAAACATGCTCGACAGGGTGGCCTTGGACGGCATCGAGGGAGCGGAGCTTCTTTCCATGAATACCGATCTCAGAACTCTAACTGGAACCGTGGCGGGTGAAAAGATTCAATTGGGGTGCAATTTGACCAAGGGGTTGGGAACGGGAGGTGATCCGGAGCTTGGCGAAAAGGCGATTCAAGAGGCTGAGGATGAAATTCGTGATTCACTGAGAGATCGCCAGATCGTTTTTCTTTGTGTGGGCCTTGGGGGGGGGACTGGTTCGGGCGCGGCTCCGATTTTGGTGAGGTTGGCGCGTGAGGCTGGAGCATTTGTGGTGGTTTTTGCCACGATGCCATTTGCGTTTGAGGGTCGTCGTCGGCGGACTCAGGCAGAGGAGTCTCTGAACCAGCTGGCGGTTCTTTCCAATGCGCTGGTAACTTTCGATAACGGCCGGATGGGCGAGTTGGTCCTGCCCAAACAAGGGGTCCATGAGGCATTTTCGGCTGCGGATCGTATGATCTCCGACAGTATTACGGCGGTTGCCCGTCTCGTTCTTCGTCCGGGGCTGATTAATGTGGGTCTCGATGAGCTGATGTCGGCTTTGAAGACCACTCGCTCGCGTTGCCTCTTTGGTTCCGGTCTTGGCCGCGGCGAAAACCGGGCCCAGTCCGCGCTGAAAGCAGCTCTCAACAGCCCGCTCCTCGACCGGGGATCTTTGCTCGAAGATGCCACGACGGTGCTCGTGCATATTTGTGGCGGGGACGATATGACCCTCTATGAAGTGGAGCTCCTGATGCAGGGCTTGACCAAATTTATTCCGGAAAATGCCCATCTCCTTTTTGGGGCGGCGACCGACAAGCAAATGAAGGACGCGCTAAGCGTCACGATCATCAGCGCGCTTCCTGAAGAGCGGCTTCAGGCGGTTCCTTATGTCGAGGAGATCGCGGAGCCTGATGAACCTTTCGCTGAAGAAGAGAATCAACAGGAGGAGGCTCCGGCAAGAAAAGCCGAGACCGATGTTGAGGAGGAGATTCGGTCTGAGGCGAAAGATCCAATCCTAAGTCTTGTCGAAGAGGAGCCGGAAGGATTGGAAGACGAAGAGTCTGGAGAGGAGATCGAAGACGACGAGGCCGATGAGGGGGTTATCATAGCTGAGGAAGATATTGAGTTAGAACCGGATGAATTGGATGATTTTGCGGCGCCGGGATTAAAGGTGATTTCCGATAAGGAAGAACCGGAGCCGGCAGCAGTTGCTGACCCCGAGCCGGAAATCGAAGAGTTTGTGGCAACCAAGTCGACAGACAATCAGGGGGAGCTTCTATTGGAGGGTGTACCAAAGGGGCGTTTTGATGGCGAATCACCAAACGTCGTTAAAGATGGCGAAGATCTTGATATTCCGCCCTACCTGCGCAAGCGAAGTCGACGGCGTTAGAGGCTACTGGGTTGACACGAACCGAGACTCTCCGTTCATTGCGGCGTGCAAGTTTTCCATGGACTCGAAGAACTCTCGGAGTTTGGCAAATCCTTTGGCCTGGCGCTGGGAGTCTTCGATGGCGTTCACATCGGCCATCAAGCTGTGATCGATGCCGCAAGAGGAGCCGAGGCTCTCGGAGTTTTGACCTTCGATCCTCACCCTGTGCAGGTTTTGGCGCCGGGTCGTGCTCCGCGCCGCATTCTTGCGAATTTGGATCACAAGGGCCGCATCCTATCCAAACTCGGAGTCGACTTTATGGTCGTGATTCAATTTTCCTCTGAATTCGCAGCGAGGGAGGCCCGCGAATTTGCCAATGAACTTTTTGCCACCGGGGTTCGCAAACTCTCAGCCGGGGATGATTGGAGTTTTGGCCGTGCGCGCGAAGGAAATATGTCGCGTCTCCGGGAGTGGGGACGCGAGTCAGGTGTTGAAGTGCATGAAGTGACTGCTGTCATGCGGGATGGCATCCGGATCAGCAGTACTCGAATCCGCAAGGGCCTGCAGGAAGAGGATCTTGATTCTGTCGCGGCCATGTTGGGAAGACACTACTCGGTCTTTGGTGAGGTCGTAAGTGGAAGGCAGTTGGGGCGAACGATTGGATTTCCAACCGCAAACGTCGCGGTTTCGGATGAGGTTCTGCCGCCCAACGGGGTTTATGTCGTGAAAGGGAACGATATTCCCGGTGTCGCCAATATCGGAACACGGCCGACACTAGACGACCATCTGGGACGTAGTCTGGAGGTTCATTTGTTCTCGGATGATCTTCCGATGGAGTATGGCTGGGAGCTGGAAGTTGGCTTCTTGAGAAAAATCCGCGATGAGAAAAAATTTGGGTCGCTCGAGGGGCTGCGAAAACAGATTAACCGCGACGTTAAAGCGGCCAAGTCCGGTTAAGCTTGCCGCACAGATTGCATTTGCCTTTTCCGCCTCTCGTCGCTAATGGCTGGGAATCCGCCGATCTTGCGGACTATTGCCATGGAAAAGAAAAGTGATTTCGGACTGATTGGTTTGGCCGTAATGGGTCAAAACCTCGTGCTCAATGTGGAAAGCCGTGGCTTCCAGGTTTCTGTATACAATCGGACGACCTCCAAGATGACTGAGTTCATCGAAGAGAATCCCGGCAAGGCCCTCGTGGGCTGTGAAACTTTGGAAGAATTTGTCGAGTCTCTCGCCACACCGCGTAAAATTCAGATCATGGTGCAAGCTGGCCGCCCGGTCGACGCAGTCATCGAATCTCTCATGCCTCTCCTCGATCCCGATGATATTATTATCGATGGCGGCAACTCTCTCTACACCGACACCGAACTCCGCGACAAGTATGTCGGCGAGGCTGGTTTCCGTTTCATCGGAGCAGGTGTTTCCGGCGGAGAAGAAGGCGCTCTCAAAGGTCCTTCCATCATGCCCGGCGGTCCTGCTTCCACCTGGGAAGTGATGAAGCCCATTTTCGAAAGCATCTCTGCGAAAGTTGACGGCGTTCCTTGCGTGGTTCATATCGGGGAAGGTGGCGCCGGTCATTTCGTGAAGATGGTTCACAACGGCATCGAATACGGTGACATGCAACTCATCTGCGAAGCCTACAATATTTTTAAAGCCGCTGGATTTTCCAACGAGGAACTGGCAGATATTTTTGCCGACTGGAATGAAGGCGACCTCGAGTCTTTCCTGATTGAAATCACCGCAAATATTTTTAAACAAAAGGATCCTGAGACCGGAAAAGATATTGTTGATCTCATTGTCGACAAGGCGGGCCAAAAAGGTACTGGCCGTTGGACTGTCATGGGGTCGGTCGAGCAGGCTGTTCCCTTCAGCACGATCGCCGGATCTGTGGAAGCGCGCATTCTTTCCTCCATGCGTGACCAGCGCAAGATTGCTTCCGGGATCCTTCAGGGACCGAGCAACTGGAACTTCAATCTCGAGATGAGCAAAGAAGACCTCGTGAAGAAAGTGCGTAACGCACTCTATGCTTCCAAGATTGTTTCCTATGCCCAGGGGCTGGACCTCATCACCAAGGTGGGCGAGGACAAGGGCTGGAATTTGAATCTAGGCGAGATCGCTAAAATCTGGCGTGGTGGATGCATCATTCGCGCCCGTTTCCTAAACCGGATCACCGAGGCTTACACTGCGGAAACTCCTCCGACCAACCTGATGCTTGCTGACTTCTTTACGAAGATCCTGAACGAGGGGCAGCAGGACTGGCGTGAGGTGGTGGCCCTCGCTGCAAGTAATGGAATCCCGGTCCCAAGTTTCGGCGGATCGCTGGCTTACTACGACGCCTACCGCGCCGAGCGGCTTCCCGCCAATTTGCTGCAAGCGCAGCGTGACTTCTTCGGTGCGCACACTTACGAGCGCGTCGACAAGCCTGCCGGCGAATTCTTCCACACTGAAGACTGGCCTGATCTTATCAGCTAGATTTTTTAAGTTTATCCTGATTTTCATCGGGTAGGGTTTGATGTCGAGGCTCTCAGAGGGGCAGCCGGAATTTAAGTGTTCCGAGATTTATTGGGAGTGCATTTCGGGCTTTGATCCACTCGGCCGGCTTGCGATAGCTTGCGGCTTGCCAAAGCCATTCACTCCAGCGTATCCCGCGGGTTTGCGGTGAAGGGCCAGGGTGAAATAAGAAAATGTAATCGAAGGTATTAAGATGTAAGTATAACTTATTGACTTATTAAGTATTAGCTAGTAAAATTGCTGAGCCTTAGGACTTAGGGCGATGCCACTCAAAATTACTATGATGAATCGTTTAAACAACAGCGCTGCTACAGACAGGCCGGCCTCTTCTTCCATTTCTCTTCGATCTATCTTCTCACTGAGCTGCCTTGTGGCGCTCGGAACTGGAAGTCTTTTCGGACAAGCCTCCCATGCTCCCGGTGGGGATATCACGAAGTGCCCGGTGATGGGGCCGCAGACTGCGCCTTCAGCCCGTCACACCGCCGCTTCGGCTTATGGCAACCGTGATTGGTGGCCCAATCAACTAAATCTCAACATCCTCCACCAGAATTCGGCCAAGGGGAATCCGGTTGGAGCTGACTTCGATTATGCCGAGGAATTCAAGAAGCTTGATTTGGCTGCCCTGAAAAAAGATCTCACCGCGCTGATGACCGATTCGCAGGATTGGTGGCCCGCTGACTATGGCCATTACGGTCCTCTCTTCATCCGTCTGGCTTGGCATAGTGCTGGAACTTACCGGACCTATGATGGTCGTGGCGGAGCCTCGGATGGCACCCAGCGTTTTGCACCGCTGAACAGCTGGCCCGACAACGGAAATCTCGACAAGGCCCGCCGGCTTCTCTGGCCGATCAAACAAAAGTATGGCCAGAAGATTTCATGGGCCGATCTCATGATTCTAAGCGGTAACGTTGCTCTTGAGTCCATGGGCTTCAAGACCTTCGGGTTTGGCGGGGGACGTGCTGATGTTTGGGAGCCCCAGGAGGACATTTACTGGGGCCCCGAGAGCAAGTGGCTCGGTAAGGAGCGTTACAAGAAAGAGAAGCTCGATAATCCGCTCGCCGCAGTTCAGATGGGTTTGATCTACGTGAATCCGCAGGGTCCCGATGGCAATTGTGACCCACTCGCTTCGGCGAAACAAATCCGTGAAACCTTCGGTCGTA
Source organism: Verrucomicrobiota bacterium (assembly GCA_030835305.1). GTDB lineage: Bacteria > Verrucomicrobiota > Verrucomicrobiia > Verrucomicrobiales > Akkermansiaceae > SW10. The sequence goes on from JAURPJ010000014.1 coordinate 6,605, forward strand.
TGGCGATGAATGACGAGGAGACCGTCGCTCTCATCGCCGGAGGACATACCTTTGGGAAAGGCCACGGTGCGGGCAACCCCGAGGAATACGTTGGCCCTGAGCCAGAGGGTGCCCCTCTGGAAGAGCAGGGCTTTGGTTGGAAGAACAGCAAGGGAACCGGCAACGGAGCCAACACCATCACGAGTGGCCTCGAAGGGGCTTGGACCAGCACGCCAGCCCAATGGTCACACAGTTATTTCGTCAACATGTTCGCTTACGACTGGGAACTCACGACCGTTCCTTCCGGAGCGAAGTTGTGGATTCCCAAGGGAGGAGCCGCTGCCGGCACAGTCCCTGATGCCCATGATGCCGACAAGCGTCACGCTCCGGTCATG
>JAURPJ010000015.1 GCA_030835305.1 Verrucomicrobiota bacterium
AAGTGGAGCGATTTTTCGCTTGGTTATTCAACTCACGCCGAACTGTTGTGCGTTACGAATACCACCACCTCAACTACGCGGGTTTCATCCACCTTGCCTGCGTAAAAATCCTGCTCCAACATTTATGAGATGACTTCTAGAAAGGTAATGGAGGTCAAAATAAGTTGGGATAGAAGGTAGGTGGTGGCGCCCCACTCGTTTATAAAAGAGCTTTGATTGCCTCTGGTTGGTTCTCTGAAGCGGACCTCCCGTAGGGTCAGTCCGATGACGGTGAGGAATACCAAAACTTTGGCTTGATAGAAATAGAGATCAGGATCTTGATTACCCAACAGGAAGAGGGTCAAAAGGCAGGGAGTCAACCAGACTGCCAGCTGAAGCAATTGGGGCTTGTTTTGAGGTGGAGAGGGCCTGGTGCCTCTTTGGTAGGCGCGTACCCACTCAAGAAATTCTTTTTCTGGATTCGGATTTTTCATCTCAGCCCAAGGGTAGCGCGTCGTGTTCGTTTGGAGGGAATCGAAAACGATAGAGGGATTATCGTTCGAAATGATGGCGGAGGAGTCGTGACTTTGGGGGCAGAGCGATCTGGATTGCCTTGTGAGTGAAGACGGGTATGGTCCGCCGATGATTTTGCGAACTTCGTTTTTGCTGGTTGCTACCGTGTCCATTGTTTCAGCAAAGCCGAATATCGTCGTCCTTTACTCTGATGATGCGGGATACGCGGACTTTGGGTTTCAGCCTAACTGCGCGGAAGATATGAAGGAGCTCACCCCCAATATCGACCGGATTGCAAGAAAAGGCGCTAGGTTTTCGAATGCATATATGGCCGGCTCGGTATGCTCGCCATCGCGAGCCGGACTGATGACCGGGCGTTATCAGCAGAGGTTTGGCTATGACAATAATCTTCCTCCCGGCTTTCAAAGCGGGTTGGATTTGAAGGAAAACTTTGGCGTGGAATATCTCAAGGGGCTAGGTTACTCCACGGGACTCGTGGGTAAGTGGCATTTGGGATATCCTGCGGATTACCACCCGAACAAGCGTGGATTTGATTGGTTCTATGGTCTGCTGCAGGGCTCGCGACCTTACTATGAAATACCGAAGCCGAGTGCCAATCGGGTGATTCAGGAGAATGGCAAAGTTACCAAGGAAGATGGCTACGTGACCGACCGGTTTGGGGATGCGGCTTGTCGGTTTATTCGAGAGAACAAGGAGGCACCGTTTTTTCTTTTCGTCTCCTTCACTTCACCTCACGGACCTCTTCAGCCGAAGCCGGAAGATGCCAGGAGGGTGGCGCATATCGAGCAAAAGAAGCGCGCCAGCTATGCCGGGTTGATCGTGAGTCTCGATGACAATGTGGGCAAGGTATTGGACTGCCTGGAGACTGAAGGACTGGATGAAAATACGATCGTTTTGTTTACCAATGACAATGGTGGGCAAACCTCAACAGGAGCGAACAATGCACCGCTTCAGGGGAAGAAGGGAACCTTATGGGAAGGTGGCGTGAGAGTTCCGTGGGTGATGAAGTGGAAGGGAAGGATTGCAGCGGGAAGTGTGATTGATAAACCGGTTATCGCGCTTGATTTGTTCCCGACCTTTGTGGAAGCGGCGGGTGGAACGGTGAATCCGGATTGGAATCTTGATGGTAGGAGCTTTCTGACGGGGCTCGATGGAGAGCCAGAAATCGCTAGGGGAACGGAGATGCCTAGGCCGTTGTTTTGGAGGCAAGGCGGGAGTGGTGGTCCCCGGGCGATGAGGGAGGGAAAGTGGAAGATCGTTCACAATCGCAAGACTGGGGAGGAACCTGCTCTCTTTGACCTGAGGCAGGATATCGGGGAGTCTGAAAATCTCGCGAAGGAGCAAGTTGAAGTGTTCAAGGCCATGTTAAAAAAACTTAATGCATGGGAGAAGCAGTTGGAAAAACCGCGTTGGGGCCCTGGTGCTTTATCGACGAAATCGAAAAAGAAATAGGACAAACAGAGATTAATCTGTTGGTATCCTAACGCCCGACAAAAAAAGCACCGGTATTGCTACCGGTGCTTTTGGGTCAATCGTAATTTTCGCTATTTGGCTTCCACTCTGAAGAAGAGCTTCGAAACTCCCGGGTCAGGGTTAGGGAATGTAAGCGTAGTGGTGCCATCTTGCCCCATGATGGCATCGTTAATATCTGAGCTGAAGTCGGACAGGTCGGTTGAGTAATAAAGGCCATAGGATGCGCCTTGGCGTGAGGTGAAGGTGATGCTGAATTGCCCGTTCGCTCCGATACTAGGGTCGAATAGTATATCAGTAATAACCAGACCTGCACCACTGCCAGCGGTAGGAACCATGGCTTCTCTCACTTGTGCTTCGGTAAGAGCGGCGCCATAGACTTTCACTTCGTCAATCGAGCCGTTGAAGCTCTGTCCTGCCGGGTCGGGAGCATCTCGGCCGTGACCACCGATGATGATGGGTAGTGTCTCTGATCCCAAAGGATTCCCTGCTCCGCGAAGCGTCTCAATCCCATTGATGTAGATGACCTTATCTGTCCCGTCATACTGGAAGGCCATGTGGGTCCATTCACCGGGGGCCACAATTCCACCGTTATTGAGGTCATTGCCCCAATGGCCGTAATGAGCATGCGAACCATCGGCCTCATCGCGGATTCCGTGGTGGAGTTGTTGATTGTTCCCCGGACCATCTTCGGCTCCGAAGATCATATGGTCGCCTGCGGCTCCTCCCTTGGTGGTCGTGCCATTCCAGTTGATCCAAGCCATCGCGGTGTAGACACCGCCGGTGGTGCTTGAGGCACCTAAGCCAAGGTCGATTCCGCTAAATCCTGTCTGGACGTAGGCGTCATTCGCTCCGGTACGATTGCCCACAAAGGCATTTCCAAACGAGGCGTCTTGTCCTTCGCCGTAGGCCGCTCCGCCCTGGAGAACACCAGGGGTGCCAAGACTTCCAAGGTTTTCAACTTCCGTGCCATTTTCGACATTGAAGGAATAATACAGAAGGGGTTCCGGGAGCTCGGGGACCGCAGGAGTGCTGTTGGGATCGTTGGGGTCGCTGCCTCCGTCAATCTCCTCATTGTCGTCAAACAGGTCTCCGTCGGAATCCACAGAGTTTGGATCGCTCATGTGGACATCGACTTCATCTCCATCACTGAGGGAATCTCCATCAGAATCGGCTACGAGGGGATCGGTGCCGGTGTTGGTGATATCAACAAAACTACTTGTGTTGGTTTCGACATCGTCGGTGAGGCCATCGTCGTCACTGTCATTATCGTTGGGAAGGGTATTAATGTTGAACTCTTCCAAATTGGTCAGATTGTCTGAGTCCGGGTCGCCGTCCGGCCCATTGTTGATGTCCGTGCTACCGTCATCGTCGGGGTCCAAGCCGTAGCGCTCTTCCCAGGCGTTGGGGAGCCCGTCGCCGTCGCTGTCCGTAGGAGCCGGGATAAGAGTGGAAAGAGGCTCTCCCGCCACACCGGCATCGTAGATCTCGGACACCTCGGCCGCAGTCAGGGCCCGGTCCCACATGGCGACATCATCGATAAATCCATTGAACTCGCGACCATTGTCGGGGTTGCATCCGATGCAAAGAACATTGTTGTTGCCGCCGCTGGCAGCGATTGTAGCAGGACCAGCGCCGGTCGCCTCGAGGACGCCATCGACATAAAGCTGCGTTGCACCTCCATTGGTCGTGGTTGCGACAATGTGGTGCCAGTTCCCGTCACCGGCCGGCGCTGCACCATAGGAAGTGATGGTTTCAATATCCCCTGTTCCTCCGGCATATGAGAAAGTGACCGGGTCGAGATCACTACGGCGGGCCACGCGGTAGTCGCTTCCTTCCCCGTGGGCTATAATGGCCTGCCAGCTTGCACTCCATTGGTTGGCCTTGACCCAGACTGAGATTGAGAGATCGGCACCTGTGCGGTCGATATCGTCAGTAGTGGCGGATGGATCAGGCACGGTAATGTTGTTACCCTGACCTCCGGGGAAGTTGCCAAATTGTCCAAATCCGGCACCCAAGCCGTCGCTCGCAGCGTCTGTAAAAGTCACGCTTCCATTGATATTACCATTGTCAGGGGTGGTGCCGCCTGAACCCGGCACAAGTGCCGCGAAATCTTTGGCATCTCCATCCATCGGCCAGTAATTGAGTAGCCCGTTTTCGATCTGGGCTGATGCAGTTGCGCTGGTGAAAAGAAGTAACCCCGCGCAAGCCCCAAGGGTTCTTCCAAATGTCTTGTGTGTGTTCATAGGAAACTCGAAATTAATGCATCTTTCACGGCAGATCCATCAAAAACCTCTCGAAATTACATCGAGACGATATTTAATCAGCCTAAATTATCCATAAAGATCCAACAGCTTTAGTAGTCATGCGAGCAAAAGTATCGTGGCCGGAGATTCCGAAGTCTCAGCCTCGTGAAATATCTCGAGTTGGGTCTGGCCCATCTTGCCAAGCTGGAATGTCCGCTTGTGGTCGGGAATATTCCAGATACCGGGATCTCCTTTGAACGCGTCCTTTCACTTGGAAAACACGCCGGGACTAAGACCGTCGCCAAGGCGAATGAAAGGCTTCGCAAGTGGGCTGCGAGTCGAGCAAGCGTGGGCGTGTTGGATTTTCTCAAATTCCACCAACAAGCCTCGAGGAATTTTGAAGTGGAAGTGGTTGGGAAGAGAATTCCGGTAGGAAAAAACCGCGAGCTCTTCCTACAGTGGGATCAGATTCATCCGACCCTCGAAGGGTGACTGTGCCGTTGCCTCGGAATCTTTATCCAATGTTGGAGGCCCGCCGCAAACCCAGAAATCATTCAAAGAGGTCCATTTGTGGTGAATTTGCTTCGGGAAGGGCTTTCTTGGCCTTGGGTGATGTCTTTTTCTCCTTATTTGGTTTGGTGGAAGTCATCTCAAGGTGGCTTAGGATTTCTTTGGCCCGGTCGAGGATGTTTTTGGGAAGGCCGGCTAATCTTGCAACCTGAATCCCGTAAGATTTATCTGCCTGGCCCGGGAGGATTTTGCGCAGGAAAATGATGTCGTCATTCCATTCGCGGACAGCGACATTGAAATTCGCCACGGAATCCCTGGAAGCGGAAAGGGCGCAGAGTTCGTGGTAGTGGGTTGCAAATAAAGTACGGCATCGGACTTCATCATGAAGATGTTCGGCGACCGACCAGGCTATAGAGAGTCCATCGAAGGTGGCGGTGCCTCGTCCGATTTCATCAAGAATGACGAGGGAGTTTTCGGTGGCGTTGTTGACGATGAGCGAGGTTTCGTTCATCTCGACCATGAAGGTCGATTGCCCTTTGGCAAGATCGTCGGAAGCGCCAACCCGGCAGAAAATTCGGTCGGTCAGGCCAATGTGAGCATGCTCGGCAGGGACATAAGCTCCGATTTGAGCCATCAGGGTGATGAGGGCAATTTGTCGGATGTAGGTCGATTTTCCGGCCATGTTGGGGCCGGTGAGGAGTTGAAGGAGGCTCTCTTCCGGATCAATGAGGGTATCGTTAGGAACGAACTTTTCTTCCACGAGGGTCTGCTCCAGGACCGGGTGGCGGCCGTTCACGATTTGGAGGTGCCGGGACTCGTCGAGGACCGGGCGGGTGTGCTGGTAGAGTTGGGCGGTTTCGGCAAAGGAAATGAGAACGTCTAGTGTCGCGAGAGCATCGGCTGTATTTTGAAGGGGGACGAGATGATCGGTGACTCCGGCGCGGAGTTTGATAAACTCGTCGTATTCCAGTGACTTGGCGCGATCATCGGCGCCGAGAACTTTGCCTTCGACCTCCTTAAGCTCGGGCGTAATGAAGCGCTCGGCATTGGCCATCGTTTGCTTCCGTTGGTAGTCGTCGGGGGCTTGGTCGGCTTTTGACTTTGTGATTTCGATGAAGTAACCAAAGACGTTGTTGAACTTGATTTTGAGTGTGTCGATGCCGGTGCGCTTGCGCTCGGAAGCTTGCATTTCAGCGATCCATTGTTTGCCGGAGCGGGAGGCGTTTCGGAGTTCGTCGAGAGCTTCGGAGTGACCATCTCGAATGATTCCTCCGTCTTTGAGTTGGGCTGGAGGTTCGTCGACGAGAGCGTTTTGGAGGGTCTCGACAAGGTCGGGGAATTCTTGAACGAAATCTGAAAGCTGGGTTTTGAGATTTGAAGCCTGGGAAGGGAGCGAAGAAAGGTCGGCTTTAAGGTCGGGGATGCGTTCGAGCGAAACCTGGAGCGACTTGAGGTCGCGGGCGTTGCCCGATCCTTGCGAAAGTCTGCCGGTGGTGCGTTCGATGTCGCGGATCTGCTTCAATGAGTCGCGAAGCTTGGTGAGGAGGTAGGGCTCGGCGAGAAGGGAATCGACAAGGTCGAGTCGGGCGGTGAGTTCGGAAAGATCGCGAAGTGGATGAAGGATCCAGTCGCGAAGTTTGCGAGCCCCCATGGGTGTTGAAGTGCGGTCGAGGACCCCGAGCAAGGTGTGCTGTTTTCCGGAACGGGATTCGACGAGGTCGAGGTTGAGTTGCGAAGCGGAGTCGATGAGGACGTAATCGGCGATGTTGCGCACGGAGAGTCCTTGCAAGTGATCGCAGTTTCGACGAAGCTGGAAAGTCAAGTAGTGCAGCGCGCCTCCGGCTGCGGAGAGGGCGGCGGTCATTCCCGAGCAGCCAAAGCCATCGAGCGACTGGACTTTGAATTGATCCTTGAGAGTGTGCAGGGCCTGGTCCGAGAGGAAGGCGTAGGAATCGTAAGGGAGGCAATTTCGCAGTCCGCCAAGCTCCTTGGCCTGATCTTCCGGAATGAGAAGTTCGGAGGGTGAAAGACGGGCGAGTTCATCTTCGAGTTGTTGTCGATCGGCGAATTCGGCAACCGTAAATTCTCCGGTGGTGTGATCGGCGCAGGCGAGTCCAAGGCAGGGCTTTTTGGTGGAGCCGCCAAGGAAAACAGCGGCGAGGTAATTGTGAAGGGTGTCGTCGAGAAGCGAGAGATCATCGACGGTGGAGGCCGAGATGATTTGCGCGATTTCGCGTTCTACGATTTTTCCGGGCTGTGGTTCGGTGGTTTGCTCGGCGATGGCGACCCGCTTGTTGGCTTTGATGAGCTTTGCGATGTAGCCTTGGGCGGCGTGGTGCGGAACCCCGCACATGGGAATGTCGTTCCGCTTGGTCAGGGCAACGTTGAGGATGCCTGCCGCGGCTTTGGCGTCCTCGAAGAACATTTCATAAAAATCGCCGAGCCGATAGAGGAGAAGAATGTCATCGGGCAGGGAACGACGCATGGCCATATACTGGGCCATCATCGGAGTGAGCTTCTTCTCTGCTGCCATCAGGGAATAGACTAGGAGAGAGGAGGCGGGGTGGGAATTTTGAAAATGGAAAAAGTTGGGGGGATTCGCATTCCCCAAGGTTGAATTTCGTTCCGTCCCCGGAGATCTTGAATCCAAAGCCGGGTGATTGTGTGAAAATGAAGGAATAAAGCTGAGCCCCGCTTGATCCGCATCCGGTCAGGTCGCAATCAACCCAGATTGTCGGCTCGAGATCATTGGGGTGTCTGTAATTCCGGATTTTTGCTCCGACTCTGAAGTGAGGCATGGAACTCACTACTCAATCGTGATCACTTCATCGAGGTTGAGGATTAGGTGGGCGGTGGAGGTGTGGGCGGCGTGGATGACGGGGTCGATGGATTCGTCGCGTTTGCTCTCGCCGATGGCGAGAAATTTTCGGGCCTCTCCGGGTTCGGCTTTGAAGTAGTTGAGGAAGGAATCGCGGTTGCGCTTCAAGATGGTGAGGGTTTCGGCGTCGGGGGCATGGCCTTTGGCGAGGAGGTATCCGTAGGCAATGGGGGCTTCGGGGCTTTCCTTGATCATGCGCTCGGCGAGGTGGCGGGCGGCTTCGACAAAAGTGACGTCGTTCATCAAGGCGAGGGCTTGAAGCGGGGTGTTGGTGATTTTTTGGCGGACGTTACAGATCTCGCGGCCGGAGCCATCGAAGATGAGCTGGCGGGGCGGGGCAACGGCACGCTTCCAATAGGAATACATACTTTTTCGGTAGAGGTCGGGGCCTTTGGAGGGGGTGTATTTTGTCCCGGCATTGGCGGCGACGACCTGCCAGAGTCCGGCGGGTTGGTAGGGTTTGACGGGCGCGTTGCCGAGTTTGGTGTTGAGGAGGCCGGAAGCATGAAGGGCCATGTCACGGATGGCGAAACCGTCCATGCGGTAGCGTGGACCCCGGGCGAGGAGGCGGTTTTCGGGGTCGCGCTCGTTGAGGATGGAGTTGCTTTTGGACGACTGCTTGAAAGTGTCGCTGGTGACGAGGAGGCGATACATTTTTTTGACATCCCAGCCGGAGTCCATGAATTCGACGGCAAGCCAGTCGAGGAGCTCGGGGTGGCTGGGGAGTTCGCCCTGGAGGCCAAAATCCTCCGATGTTTTGACGAGGCCGATGGAGAAGAGGTGTTGCCACATCCGGTTGACAGTGACGCGGGCAGTGATGGGATTCCCGCGTGAGACCAGCCATCTGGCGAATTCGAGCCGATCCTTTGGGTGCTCGGCACCGGCGGGGAGGAGTCGGGCAATCACGCCGCGTTCGAGCGGGTGCTCTTTGATGGGGGCATCGTATTGACCGCGGTTGAGGATGTAGGAGGGGGTGGGCTCTCCTGCTTTTTCACGCATGATCATGACGGGGACCGAGCCACCTGAAGCTGCTTTGATCTTCTTTTCAATGACGGCCTTTTGAGCGATGGTGTCGCGGAAGACGGGATCAATGGTGCGGTAGTATTCAGCAAGGATTTTGGGATCGGTGGGGTTGTCCAGTTGCGCGAGAACGTTGGCGGGGATGCCGCCGGTTTTGGTGGCTGGGTTCGCGGCTTCGGTGGCGAGGATGCGGAAGGAGCCGATTTGATGATTGGGATAACCGGTGTTGAAATGGAGATCGAGGGAGAGCTCGCCGGAGTTGGCCGGGATGGGTTTGTCGAAAACGAGAAAGAGGCTTTCTGATTCGTTGGGATGGCTGTCGATGCCCCAGCCGGAGGTTCCATTTAAATCGGTGGCATTGGTGGCGGGGTAGTTGGGTTGGGAATAGGTGGCAACAGTTGTGGCAATGGTGACGGGTTGGCCTTTGACGGAGATCCTGACGTCGGAGAGGACGAAGTTTCCGTTCGCGGCGAGGGAGAGTTTGTTTTTCCCCTTGAGCGAGGGATGGGCGAGCGCATCGACGCGGATGCCGGTAAGGGACCGCTTGCCGGTGGGGAGGCGAAGTTGATAGGTGGTCCTGCTGGCATTGCCCTTGAAGAGCCAGGCGTTGTCGGGGAGCTTCTCGAGTTTGCCGCTGGTGGCCCTGGCGCTCGAGAGGTTGACGGGGAGCCAGTCGCTTTTTTGTGAGTTTGTGGCTTGGTTTTTAATCCAGTCATTAAGGCGGGTTGGGAGGGATTGCTCGGCGGCGGCAATTTTTCCGGAAGCGGCCTGGAGCTCGGCATGGAAGTGATCGGGAACCTTGGCGAGGGGCGAGGCGAAGTTCATCACCGGGTTTGCCTTGGGGCCGGCTCCGGTACCTCTTTCCCCGATATTGTTGAAGTACGAGAAAAGCTGGAAGAACTCTTTTTGCGAGATTGGATCGTATTTGTGATCGTGGCAACGTGCACAGCCGGTGGTGAGGCCAAGCCAGACGGCGGAAGTGGTTTCGACGCGGTCGATAACGTTTTCGACGTAGAACTCGGGCGCGAGGGCTCCGCCTTCGGCATTCTGGCGGTGGTTGCGGTTGAAGGCGGTGGCGAGGAGTTGGGACTCGCTTGGGTTTGGCAACATGTCACCGGCGATTTGCTCGATGGTGAATTGGTTAAAAGGCATGTTGTCACGGAAAGCCTGGATGACCCAGTCACGCCAGGGCCAGTTGGAGCGCCCACCGTCGTTTTGATAGCCGTCGGTATCGGCGTAGCGGGCGGCATCGAGCCAGAAGAGAGTCATGCGCTCGGCGTAGGCGTCGGAGGCCAGAAGAGAGTCGACGAATTTTTCGTAAGAGCTGTGCTGTTTGAGCTCGGCGAGTTGGGCGGGTGAGGGTTGGAGGCCGGTGAGGGCGAGTGAGGCCCGGCGGGCGAGGGTGGGGAGGTCCGCTTGCGGGGAAGTGTCGAGATCTACTTCGACGAGGCATTTTTGAATGAAGTGGTCAACGGGGTTTTTGTCGGCGGGGACGGCGATTTTGACGGGGGCGACGAAACTCCAGTGGTCTTCATACTCGGCACCCTGTTCGATCCATTTTTTGATGAGGTTCTTTTGCTTTTTGGTGAGGGAGCGATTGGAGTCCTCGGGAGGCATGGGGTCGGCGTCGTCAAAGATGCGGTAGATGACTTCGGAGTCTTCGGTGTTGCCGGGGACGATTGGGGTGGTGCCTTTGTGTTCTCTGTAGGCGAATTCGGCGAGATGGAGGGCGACGTTGGCTTCGCGGGTCTTGGGATCCTGGCCGTGGCAGTAAAAGCAGTTCTCCGAGAGGATGGGGCGAATGTGTTTGTTGTAACTAATTTTTTCTTCGGCGCCGAGGGCGGTGGCGAGGACAAGGAAGATAAGGAGAAGTTTCATGGTGCGAAAGTTGGTGACGGCAGGGTGAACGGGCATTTCTGACCGCTTCGGATTCGAAGGAATACCCCTGCTTTGAATCAAGAGAGGATGTCTTTGACGACGTGGCCGTGAACGTCGGTGAGACGGTATTGGCGGCCCTGAAATTTGTAGGTGAGCTTGGTGTGGTCGATGCCGAGCTGGTGAAGGAGGGTGGCGTGAAGGTCGTGGACATGGACGGCTTCCTTGTGGTGCTTGGTGGGGTGGGCCTCGATGGGAGCTCCGTTTTTGTCGACGAGGTTGTAGCAGAAGTCATCGGTCTGGCCGAAGGTGGTGCCGGGCTTGATGCCGCCGCCGGCGGCCCAGAGGGAGAAGCAGCGGGGATGGTGGTCTCGACCGTAGTTCTCGCGGGTGAGCTTGCCCTGGCAGTACGAAGTCCTTCCGAATTCACCACCCCAGACGACGAGTGTGTCGTCGAGGAGTCCTCGCATTTTGAGGTCCTTAATGAGGGCGGCGGTGGGTTGGTCGGCGTCGTAGCACTGGCCGGAGAGTTGTTTGGGAAGGGAGAAATGTTGGTCCCAGCCCATGTGGTAGAGTTGCATGAAGCGGACATCGCGCTCGGCGAGGCGGCGTGCCATGAGGCAATTGTAGGCGTAAGTGCCGCGCTTTTTGACCTCGGGTCCATACATGTTGAGGACGGACTCGGGTTCATCCGAGATGTCGGTGAGCTCGGGGACCGATGTTTGCATGCGGTAGGCGAGCTCGTATTGCTGGATGCGGGTGTCGATTTCGGGGTCGGCAAACTCGGAGAGCTTCTTTTCGTTTAACTCGGCGAGGTCATCGAGCATTTTGCGTCGGGCCTTGGGTGAGTAGCCCGTTGGATTGGAAAGGTAGAGGACGGGGTCTCCGACGGACATGAACTTCACGCCGGCGTGTTTGGTGGGGAGGAAGCCGGAGCCCCAGAGTCGGTCGTAGAGTGGCTGGCAATTCGGACGGCCGGTGCCGCGGGAGACCATTGAGACGAAGTCGGGAAGGTTTTTGTTTTCGGATCCGAGGCCGTAGGAAAGCCAGGCTCCCATGGAGGGGCGGCCGGGGATTTGCGAACCGGTTTGAAAGAAGGTGATGGCGGGGTCGTGGTTAATGGCCTCGGTATACATCGAGCGGATGAGGCAGATGTCATCGGCAATCCCGGAGATGTGGGGGAGGAGTTCGGAGATTTCGGTGCCGGATTGGCCGTGTTTTTTGAATTTGTATTTGGTGCCGGCGATGGGAAAGGACTTTTGCCCGGCGGTCATGCCGGTTTTCCGTTGGTTGAGATCGACGAATTTGCCGAGTTCTTCGCCGTGGTGTTTCTGGAGCTTGGGTTTGTAGTCGAAGAGATCCTGGGGGGAAGGGGCACCGCTCTGGAAGAGGTAGATCATGCGCTTGGCCTTGGGGGAGGGTTTGTGGGTTGCTTTAGCGCCGAGGTCCTGGCCGAGCATGGAGGCGAGAGCAGCGACACCGATGCCGGAGGCCGACCTGCCGAAGAAGTGGCGTCGGTTGACGAGGAGCTGGGATTGGGAGAATGGATCGTGCATTGAAGGGAAGGTGTGGGTGAGATTTACGTCCTGAAATGGGAGGTTTTTCCGAAAATCTCTCTTCCTGTCAGCTCTGGAAACGGGCAGTCTCGCCCCCATGAAGCTATATCGTGGAAATGACGGGCTGGAATTGGAAAGAGATGGTCGCCTTCAGAAGATCGATGATGACGTGTTGACGAGACTTTTCGCTTCGGAAAGAGGAGAGATTGAGGGGATTTTAGCGTCTGTTGAAGGAAAGGGAGATCAAGTCCAAGCAAGGGGGCAGTTGCCGCCGGTGCCTGAGGGGGCAGAGATTTGGGCGGCGGGAGTGACGTATCTGCGATCGAAGTCAGCGCGGATGGAGGAGTCCGAAGCGGCTGGTGGAGATGTTTTTTACGATATGGTTTACGAGGCCGAACGGCCGGAATTGTTTTTCAAGTCGATGGGTTATCGGGCGGTGGGAGATGGCGGGGAGATCCGGGTGCGGGAGGATTCGACCTGGGATGTACCGGAGCCGGAGTTGACTTTGGCGATCAATGCGGGAGGAGAGATTTTCGGATATACCGTGGGGAATGATGTGAGTTCGCGGTCGATTGAGGGAGAGAATCCTCTCTATCTGCCCCAAGCGAAGGTTTATAATGGAAGTTGCGCGATTGGGCCTTGTTTACTGTTGGGGAGAGATGCCTTGAAGGAGGATGCTTTCATCAAACTAAAGATCATGCGGGGGCGGGAGGTGATGTTTAACGACTCAACTGATTTGGGGCAGTTGAAGCGCGGGCTGGAAGAATTGGTGGAGTATCTCTACCGCGAGTTGGATTTTTCAAAGGGTGCGATGTTGATGACGGGGACGGGGTTGGTTCCGGGGACTGATTTCACGCTTCGGTCGGGAGATGTGGTTGAAATTGAGATCGAGGGAATAGGGAGATTGACGAATGTGGTGGCGTAGTGGAATGGTGTGTTTTTAATTGTTGTGACTCTGTGAAAGTGATTTTTACTTGGTTATGGTTCCTGGTTGGCGGGTTGGTGATGGCGCAGGTGCCTCTTCCCTCCAAGATCAAGTTGGGAGAATGGCGGACTCGTCCTCTTTTGAGTCCGGAGCTTTCTTTCCATCTCGATCAGAGTGACCAGATACTCGCTTTTGAAGATGCGCTCGAAAAACTTGGCCGGGTCAAGCGGGGAGATGATGCGGGCGACTCGTTTCTACAGTTTGAAAGAGGTGAATTACCGAAAGGGGTGACTTATCGGATTCGGTCAAACGGGAAGTTGATGGAGGTCATTGCCGCGAGCGATGAGGGGCTGGCCCATGCGCTTTCCACCTTGCTGCAAATGGTGCAAATCAAGGATGGCATGGCGTGGTGGCCGTCTCTCGATATTGAAGATGGGCCGGCGACAGCCTATCGCTCCTTCATGGTGGACATGGGGCGAAATCCCCATTCCCCGAAGATTCTCCGTCAGGTGGTGGATATGATGTGGTTGGCGAAGGCGAATTATCTGCATCTTCATTTGACGGATGACCAGATTTGTTCCTGGCCTTCGAGGGCTTTTCCGAAGATTTACAGCAAGCAGGCGGGTTGGACCTGGGAGGACTTCGAGGCCCTGGAGAAGTATAGCCAGGCACGCGGAGTGACGATCATTCCGGAGTTCGATATGCCCGGGCATTCGACGATTTTTCGGAGGGAGTATCCCGAGATATTTGGGAAGACACCAACGGATTTGGCGACTTCCCCGGAGGCGCAGAAGGGGGTGGAGATCTTGATCAGGGAGGCTCTTTCTGTTTTTAAATCGACTCCTTATTATCACATGGGCGGAGATGAGGCTTATGGAGTGTCGCAGGAGTTGCAGCGGGACTTCATCAATCGGGTTAACAAGTTTGTGAAATCGCAAGGAAGGCAGCTGTTGGTTTGGGAGGGGCCACATCTCGGAAAGGGGAAGAACAAGGTCGACGAGGACGTCATTCATATTATTTGGAGAAACATCGAGGTTCCCGCGCAGACGGCCTTGGATGCCGGTTATCAGGTCGTCAACGCCCCCTGGGATCCGCTTTACATTGTGGATCACTATCCTCGCACGATGTTCACAGCAGTGGATTTGGAACGATGCTATCACTGGAATCCCCGTCGCTGGGCGCACATCAATCACGGGATGAAGACCTTCCACGAGCCGCATTTTACGAAGACCAAAGCGGGGATTTTGGGCTTCTGCATGCCGTGGTGGGAGGGTCGTGAGGAGAATATCCTGCCGATTTGTTATGAGCGTTTCACGGCGGTGGCGGCGAAGGCCTGGAATCCGGAGGGAGAAAAGGACTTCACCTCTTATCAAAAGCGCCAGGCAAAGGTGACGGGGATCTTTGAGAAAATTTCGGGATATCAAAAGCCGTCACTTCCGGTGGCAGATCCGGAGAGCCAGAGAGAAAATCTGGCCTACCTGGGGAAAGTGACCCCGTCTGCGGGAGCGAGTCAGCCACATTTCGGGCCGCAGCGGCTGACAAATGGAATTCCGGATCGCTTTGATCATTTTTTGGGTTTCCCTACGCAGCCGAAGCCTTTGGAGATCAAGATCGAACTTAAGAAGCCGGCGGAACTGTCTCGAATTAAGATTACCGAGAGAGCGATTGGTAAGAGTCATGAAATATATGAGGTTTTTGTGAGTGCCGACGGTGAAAACTACGAAAAAGTCGGGGAGTCAAAAGAAGGGACCCGGGGCGAAAAAAATTACGTCGACTATGCCTTTCCCGCCCGGAAGGTCGCATTCATCAAGATTTCGACCCAAGGCTGTCATGGTCTGACGTTTCCCAGCTTTAGTCGTTTGTCGGAAGTTGAGGCTTTTGCACCTTAAAGTGCGTTGCTTTTGCAGATTGCCCTCCAACCTTTCCTGAAATAAGGTCCGCTTTCCTGCCGTAGGTGGCAGCATAATCTATGAAGTTTCTTCTTCCTATACTCGCCTTAAGTTCCGTGGCCTCCGCCCAAAAGGAAGCCCGGTTTATCCGGATCGAACTCCCCGGTGGAGGCCGCACCCTTACCCTTGCTGAAGTCGAGGTGATGGCGGGCGGCAAAAACATTGCCCGCTCGGGAAAAGCCAGCCAATCGTCAACCTCGAACAATGCCGGGGCCGGGCGCGCGATTGATGGCAACAAGAGTCCTGATTTTAATTCAGGAGGGCAGACTCACACCCAGGAGGGGAGTAAAAACCCATGGTGGGAGCTGGATCTGGGGAAAGCGACGAAGATTGATTTAATTTCGGTTTGGAACCGTAATGAAGGAAATCTTGGTGGCCGTCTTGACGGGTTCACGCTGACTTTGCTGGATGCAAAGAAGAAGCCCGTTTTTCAGTCCAAAGATGTAAATGCTCCCGAAACAGCGGTTGTGATTGATTTGAAGAAAGGTGGCGATGTGGCTTATATTGGTGCCGATGGGAAGGTTGCGAAAACAGTCAAGGTCCCAGCCGACTATCGCGATCCTTCACCCTTTAAGTTTCAGAAGGGCGACACCGTAGCCATTATTGGGAATGGCCTTGCCGACCGCATGCAGCATGACGGCTGGACCGAGACTTTGATCCAGTCCGCTGCTCCCGGAATGGAGCTCAAGTTCCGCAACATGAGTCTCAGCGGAGACCGCCCGAACAAATATCCCCGATCCAGAGGTTTCACTCCGATGCCCCAGTATCTCAAGCAGGTTGGGGCGGATGTCATCATCGCGATGTTTGGTTACAACGAATCCTTCGACACCAAGCCCGAGGATCACGAGCAGAACCTGACCAAGATGATTGCGGAATTCCGCAAGGCGATGCCGAATGGTGAGAGCTTCCCTCGCATTGTTCTTTGCAGTCCGATCGGTCATGAAAATCTCAATGATCGCAATCTCCCGAGCGGGCGCGCCAACAACAAACGCCTCCTTGCGATCACCGAAGCAACCCGCATCGCTGCGGATAAGAATGGAGTCGCTTTCGTTGATCTCTACCATCCCTCAATTCAACTTTACGGGACCGCCAAGTCGCCTTTGACTCTCAATGGGATTCACCTGAACGAGGACGGGAATCGTCTCATCGGCGAGGTGCTGGCCAAAGCTCTTTTGAAAAAAGAGATCACAGCCTCGCCAAGTCAGCAGCCGCTTCGCGAAGCCGTGCTAGATAAAAACTGGCACTGGCACAACCGCTACCGCGCCACCGACGGAAACGATGTCTGGGGCGGACGTTCCGGTCTGAAATTCGTCGATGGCCAAACCAATGCGGAAGTTCTCCAGCACGAACTCAAGATGCTCGACGTCATGACTGCGAATCGTGATCCGCTTATTTGGGCCACGGCGCGGGGCAAGAGCTATAAGGTGAGCGACAGCAACACGCCCGAGCCGATTCCGGTGATTTCCAACGTCGGTGGTGGTTCCCGTAGTTCCAGCAAGGCCAAGGAAGGTGACCTGAATTACATCAGCGGGGAGGAAGGTCTCAAAAAGATCCAGGTTCCCGATGGCTTCGAAGTGAATCTTTTTGCTGATGAAAAAATGTTCCCGGAGCTCGCCAACCCGGTTCAGCTTCAGGTCGATGGCAAAGGTCGCCTCTGGGCTGCAGCCTGGGCCACTTATCCCAAGTGGGAGCCGCTCAAGAAAATGAACGATTCGCTCCTCATTTTCGAAGACACCGACAAGGATGGTAAGGCTGACAAGGTGAAGGAATTCGCTAAGGTTCATAATCCGCTGGGTT
Source organism: Verrucomicrobiota bacterium (assembly GCA_030835305.1). GTDB lineage: Bacteria > Verrucomicrobiota > Verrucomicrobiia > Verrucomicrobiales > Akkermansiaceae > SW10. Next base: position 16,740 of record JAURPJ010000015.1, read on the forward strand.
TCGAATTCTGGAATGGTGGCGTGATCGTCACGAGCCAGCCTGACGTCATTTTCCTTAAGGATACCGACGGCGATGATGTCGCTGATGTTCGCTACGTGATCATGCAGGGAATCGGATCATCCGACACCCACCACGCTGCCAACAACCTGATCTTTGGACCCGACGGTGGCATTTACTGGCAGAGTGGAATTTTCCTCCAGCACAACCATGAGACTCCGTGGGGGCCTTCACTCACCACTGGAGCATCAGCGATGTATCGTTTTGATCCGCGGCGCTTCACGGTTTCGTTGGTGGCTGGTAACAGCCCGAATCCTCATGGCACCAGTTTTGATCAATGGGGTTACCTTTATGCCAATGATGGCACCGGAGGTCGTTCCTACCAAGTCCGCCCGAGTGGAAATGGATTCAAAATGTTTCCGCTGGTGAACAAGGAAGTTCGTCCGGTTGCCGCTGACGCGATCATTTCGGGAACCAACTTTCCGGATGAAATGCAGCAAAACTTTATCCTGTGCAACACCATCGGCTATCTTGGAATCAAGCATTACGACCTCCATCGTGACGGCTTCGAGGACAAGAATTACAAGTTTGGCGAAGTCTGGGGAACACCTGCTGTCGAACTTCTCAAAAGTAGCGACGGAAACTTCCGCCCGACCGATGCTATTTTCGGCGAGGACGGGGCCCTCTATGTGGCCGACTGGCACAACGTCATTATCGGACACATGCAGCACAACGTCCGCGACCCGAATCGGGACAAGGTACACGGACGGATTTACCGCATGGTGAATACGAAAAAATCGCTTCAGAAACCTGTTAAGATCGATGGTGCTTCCATGAGTGAGCTCCTTGATAACTTCAAGCATCCAGACATGTATGTCCGTCACCGCTCCCGTGTGGAAATCAGCGAGCGGGATACCGATGAGGTGATCAAGGCGACTCAGGCCTGGGTGAAGCAATTTGATCCCGCCAAGAAAGAAGATGGAATTCCCATGCTGGAAGCTCTCTGGGTGCACCAGCAGCACAACGTTCGTAATACTGATCTTCTCGAACTCGTCTTGAAGTCTGCTGACCCACATGTCGTTCAGGGTGCCAAGACCGTGAAACATTGGTGGGGGCCTGCCGACCCGGCAAATGGTGAGAAGGAAGTCGAAACAGAGGAAGAGATGAAAATCATCCCCGGAGGAGTCAACGACACACCTTCAGTGACTGAAATTCGCGTGAATGCTATTGTTGAAAAAATTCAGTATGACGTGAAGAAGGTCGAACTGAAGGCCGGCAAGAAAGTGAAGCTCACTTTTGTGAATCCTGACTTTATGCCTCACAACCTGGTGGTCACCAAGCCCGGGACTGCTGATGTGGTTGCGACGGCTGCGATTGCTCTCGGTGCCGATGGCTTCAAGAAGCAATTCCTGCCCGAATCCGACGATATCCTTCACGCGACCCAGTTGCTTGAGAAGGGGCAGACCGAAATTCTCGAGTTCAATGCTCCTACCGAGCCGGGCGAATACAACTTCATCTGCACCTTCCCTGGGCACGCGACATTGATGCGCGGCATCATGATCGTGAAGTAGATTGGGACCGCTTGTTTTTCAAAGCACGGGAGGGAGACCTTCCGTGCTTTTTTATGATGCCCGAAGAAAATCCATACGCACCACCGGAGTCTTTCGATAGTTCGCTTGCTGCTGGAGGACCTCCCGGTTTTGTAGTTGATAGTGAATTTCTGCTCCTGCGAGAAGGAGCAAAACTTCCCGATTTTTGTTTTGGGACAGGGGCGACGCAGGGGAATTTTTTTCGCTTCGAGCGCTCCATTCATTGGATCCCTCAACGGGTCCACCTATTTTTCTTCCCGCTGGTATTGCTTGTCTAGCGCGTGAATTCCCTCGTGCTCACGATCGTGATTTCAATCGGCTGGTGTTATTTGCTGAGCCAGTTTTAATCGAGAGTTACGGTTGGTTTTACGATCGAACAGTTCTTCTTCAGAAAACAAGTGATCATACTGGCTGGCTTGGTGGTCTGGCAGTGATGGTTCCGATTATCCTGCTGCCAATCGCTTTCGAATTAAGGGTGACGATCGTTTACGTCCTGCTTGTTGATGGTGTCAGATTTGCGACATCTCTTGGTAGGGGGATTAGAATCAAAGACATTAAAGACGGGGTCGCGCGTTTGATGAATGTGAACCCTTTTTCTCTCGCTAAGCTAGGGCAATGGAACGAGGATGATACCGATGGAGAACGACAGTCGGACCGCTGAGAATCCTTACGCTCCTGCGAAGTCTGATTCACAAGATGGGAGGATGCGGGGCAATGCTCTTCCCGGCAGTTTTTGGATTGAGGATGGAAAGTTCTCAATGATCCACGAAGGTTTTCTTCCTCATGTCTGTTTGAAGACTGGTGCGGTCAATGGTTGGTTGACCCGGAATCTGGAGCGTTTCTCATGGTGGCCACCATGGATCCCCTGGCCCTTCTTTTTTCTGGTGCTTGGCAGTTTGATTTTGTGGCCCCAGTTGGTTCCGACTCTTCTTTTGGTCTCGGTTTTGGTGTCCATCTCTTCGGTGGAGACGATCAGAGCCGATTGTTGCTTATCGAGGGACGCGGTCCGAATCCGAAGAATTTTAAGTTGGCTTAAGTTGGCTTACCTCGGTTCGCCGATTTTGTTGGGTTTTGTTTCGCGTGAATGGATTGAGCTGGGTCTTTTTTTGTGGCCACTTGTTGTCCTTGTGGGTCTTTTTATGCTCAACCTGTTGTTTCCTGTTCCAGTTCCCGCCGTAGTCTGGAATGGAGTCGTGACCTTGAAGAATGTTTCGCCGGAAGCACTTCAGCAGTTGAGGCGTTGGTAGAATTTTCGTCCCATGAAATCGAATGAATGAGGCTGTCGACGATCCGTATGCTCCTCCGCAATCTGCGACGGGGAGCCTGGGGAATAAAGTGGATCCGGGAAGCTACTGGATTAAGGGCGGCTCGCTTCTTGTCACTGATGGGGCAAATCTTCCCGATATCTGTTTGATCACCGGCAAAGTGGGAGGGGAAATGATGAGGTTGCACCGGGTCATTCGTTGGCAGCCCGATCACACTTTTCTTTATCTCTCAATCCTCTTATTTGTGTGTTTTGGGTTCCTGAAAATTTTTGCTTTACCATCTCTGGTGGTGGTTATCGGGGTGGTTCTACGTCGCCTTTGGACATCGGTCTCAATCAGCTATGGTCTTGAAGGGAAGGCGTTCAGAAAGCAGAAGCTTTTTGGCGTGGCTGGTTGGTGGATGGTTGGGGGTACTCTCGCATTCATTGCTCTGACTCCTTTTGATCCCGAGGCCCGACTGACATTCGGAGGGATCGTTGCTCTCCTTGGCTTGTTTCTGCTTCGGCGGCTCGATCAGTCTTTTCGCGTCGTTGAGATCAAGAAGGGGGTTGCAACCCTCAGCGGAATTCATCCGGATGTCCTGAAGTATTTGGGAGATTGGCGTCGCTCGTACCTTTCGAGATTTCTTCCGCCGGAGGTTCAAAAGCCTCAACCCGAAGAGTAGATTAATTTCCAAAAGGAGCGGAATGAAAGACCCGGTACTACCCATGCTTTATGCCTGGATTCCAGTGGGGGTGTTTGCAGTTTTGTCTGGAATGCCTGTGGATGATTTTAGACATTTTCTTTCCGTTCGCTGAGCTTTAATGGCATGGCGGTGGCTACAGGCTGACATGCTCTCCGAAGAGAACGTTGTTCCCCCGGGACGAGAGGAGTATGGAGACCAGGCAAACTGCCACCGGCAGGGGCGTGGCCCTGCGTTTTACTTCAATCCAGCCAGATTACGAGCTCTTGCGACGCTGGCTTTATCGAGTTGTGTAGCGGTCGCGCGGATTGTTTTTCCGGCCTCGGTGACAAAGAGATAGGTCTTATCGTCTTCGACGCCTACGAGTTTGGCTTTAATTTCAGTTCCGGCTAAGCTTTTCCAGCTCTCCAGCTTTCCTCCCTCAACCTTGACCACCACCCCGGGCTTTCCTCCGCCGGCAAAAGTGCCGTCTTTCTTCGCTTTGGCGACGCCACCGAGGGCCGACTTGAAAATGGTGCCGTATTTCTGGGTCTTCATGGCCGGGTGGTCGTAGCGGCCAAAGATTTTGGTCACTCCCGGATCGGTGAAGATAACGATGGGAATGGATGCGCCACCGGTGCGGTAGGCATTTTTGACGAGGTCAGGAAGACCGGCGGTTTCCGAGATATCGACGACGATGCTTTTTGAAAATCCGAGGACTGCTTTGCTGGCCGACACACTGACGGCTCCCGGGCAATCGACTCATGTTGCGGTCATATTTTTCTTCGCGATCACGAAGGCGATAGGCTGCTGTGCCGTGGTCGCTTTTTTCTGAACTTCATCGAGTTGCGCAAGATTATGTGTTCCTTTTGGAATCTGAAAAGCTCCCGCGAAGGAGGCGAGGCCAAGGGTGAGAGTGAGAAGGACTTTCATAGCTCTTGGAGATATTAGGATCTCTCTGGCTGAGGGCAAGTCCTCGGTTTTCTTTCGCGGACGCTTGGAAATTGCCTGTCGTTCCCTAGGATGACGAACAGATGATAGTTGCTGCTGCTGATCACGTCGCTCCGGTGGTCGCCCTGCTGGGGATGGTTTTGGGGAGTGTCATCGTAGCCTCCTTGCTTTTGGTGAAAGCGCGGCAGTCGTTGTTGGTGGGGTATTTTATTTGCGGAGTGGTGCTCGCAAACACCGGAGCCACGGGATGGCTCGGGGACTCGGCGGACGAAGCGATCGCTATCCTTTCCGAGCTAGGAGTGGTGCTTCTGATGTTCACCCTGGGCATCGAGTTTTCGCTGCGAGAACTTATGCATCTCAAAAAAGTGGTGCTGGGAGGAGGCGGGGCACAGATGTTTTTAACCACGGTGGTGGGGATGTTGGTGGGTTGGAGTTTTGGGCTCACCGGTCCTGCGTTGTTGGTTGTGAGCTTTGCGATGGCTTTGTCGTCGACGGCAGTGAGCATCAAGTCGTTTCAGGATATGGGCCAGCCGGACTCGCCCGGGTCGCGCATGGCACTGGGCGTGGCGATCTTTCAGGATCTTGCGGTCATCTTCTTCATGGTCGTGCTGCCGTCATTAGTGGGTGATGGTGCGGATGGCACGGGACCGGTTTTTTTCGCTCTGGGCAAGGGTGTCTTGTTTCTTGGGCTGTGTTGGTTTTTGAGTCTTTATGTCGTTCCACATCTTCTGCATGCCGTCGCAACTTCACGTAGTCGGGAGCTTTTCACGGTGACGGTGGTGGGGCTTTGCACGATCATCGCCTGGGGTGCCAATTGGTTTGGGCTGAGTCTTGCACTCGGTGCTTTTGCCGGAGGATTAGTGGTGAGTGAGTCCATCTATTCCCACAAGGTTTTGGCTGATGTTCTGCCTTTCAAGGATCTCTTCTTGACTGTCTTTTTTGTCTCGGTCGGATTGTTGATTGATCTGGAGGCGGTTTGGCAATCGGCCTGGGTGATTGGTCTCGGGGTGCTGGCGATTCTCTCGATCAAAGGGCTGATTGTCGCCGCCATCGCAAAGCGGATGGGCTTGCGCTTGCGACAAGGTCTCATCGCGGGCGCGGCCCTGTCGAGTAGTGGTGAATTTTCTCTTGTCCTATTCAATCGTGCGGCTGATTTGGGAGGGCTTTCGCCCGAAATCGGACAGGTTCTTTTGGCCAGTACCGCGATTTCAATGTCACTGGTCCCGACTCTCATGAGGGGCTCGCTGCCGTTTTCCAGGATGCTCGAGAGGTGGCCCCTTTTTCAAAGTCACGGAAAAAACGATGAACTAAGATATGGTGCGCAAGTGGCTGCTTTCCGCGATCATGTTGTGATCTGTGGATACGGACCGGTTGGCCAGGCTCTTCATGAAGAGATGGGCCGGCTTTCAGTGCCCGTGGTTGTGATTGAGATGAATGCCTCGACGGTTCGCGATCTTCACAAGCGGGGCGTTCAGGTGCTTTTTGCAGATGCCACCAGTTCCCAAACTATGGAACTCGCGCGGATCAAGGATGCACGGGCTTTGGCCTTCACTTTCCCGGAACCAAAGCTGGCTCTCGAAGGAATCCGTGCGGCGCGGACTCTCAATCCGGAGATTGTGACCTTCGCGCGGGCAAAATTTGCCAATGGGGTTGAGATGCTCCAAAAAGAGGGCGTTCACCATATTTTTCATGATGAGGCCACGAGTGGGCGGGCGATGGTAAGTGCGGTCTTGGGATGCTACTCGGTGAAAGAGTGATTTCAGACAAGGTTCCCGCTTTTCACAATAGCTCGCATGGTTTTGACTATCGCCATGGCAACGATCGGGACTTCCTTTACAAATACAGTAAAAAAAGTCTTCCTTTGCGGTTCGGGAGAGTTGGGTAAGAAAGTGGTTATTGAGATCCGGCATTATGGCGTGGAGGTGATCGCCTGTGATGCCGACGCAAATGCTCCTGCGATGAAGGTGGCCGACCGTAGTCATGTTTTTTCAATGTTGGACGGTGAGGCACTGCGACAGGTGATTGAGGAAGAGAAGCCCGAACTTGTGGTGCCAGAGGTTGAAGCAATTGAGACTGACACTCTCGCGGAGATTGAAGCCGAGGGGCTCGCGACGATGATCCCGACAGCCCGTGCCCCCCAGCTTACAATGAATCGCGAAGGAAAGCGCCGCATGGCGGTGGGCTTGGGACGTGCGGAAGATCTCGAAACGGCCAGGGAAAAGGCCCGTGGAGTAATCGCGGCACTCAACACCCAGCTCTAGGCGGGTATGGTTGAGGTCATCGGGTTTGGACTTGCGGGAGCGTGTGTGGCTTTGCAGCTCCAGCGTGCCGGTTGCGAGGTGCACGTTGTTGATGACGGCGGGAAAGGGAGCTCGCATGTTGCTGCAGGCTTGGTCAACCCGGTTGCCGGTCGTAATTTTGAGCCAAGTTGGGAGGTTGCGGACGCTTGGAAGATTGCCCTCCCGTTTTACCAAAGTCTTGGAGAAGATCTTTTTCATTCGATGCCCATCTTACGCTTGTGGTTTGATGAAAAGGACCGGTTAAAGTTTGAGCGAAAGCGAGAGCTCGTGAAGCCATGGATCGACGGTGTCACTGATGAGGGCGTTCTGTGGAGTGAAGGGGGATGGCTCGATTGCCCGAAGTTTTTGACGGTAGCTCGCGAGGAATTTTTGAAAAACGGAGGTGAATTGAAAAAAGCTCCCCAGGGTGGGGCTCAGATCTGGTGTGCCGGAGCGGCGGGGCTGATTCGGGGCGACTTTCCGGGAGTCGAACATCGAAGTGCAAAGGGGGAGATTCTGACCGTGCGCATTCCGGATTGGAGGGAGGATCGGATTTTAAATCGTGCCGGCTGGCTCATTCCGATTGGCGATGATCTCTATCGGGTCGGGGCGACCTACGATTGGGATCATTTGGAATCCGGGCCAACCGAGGAAGGAAGGGGCAAAGTGGAGGCGGTTCTGCGAAGCTTCACGGATCGTAACTATGACTTGGTCGACCATGTGGCAGGCATTCGTCCTATTATCGACCGGAGTAGACCAGTGGTGCGCTTTCAAAAGGGCAAGGGGTGGATGGTCAATGGGCTTGGTTCAAAAGGCGTGATCTACGCCCCTCGTGTTGGCCTCGAATTGGTTAGTCGGTTTGGTTAACCCTTGAACGGAGGGGGACGATTGTCTTTCCGACCTATAACGTAACCCCTTTCTCCCCCATGAGTTCCGCCAATCTTCGGTTTCCGCGACCTTTCGTATCAAATGGCGATTCATCAGGCCGATTAGATCATTTTTCGTTGAAAATGAAGTTAGGCGACAAACGTTAACAATTCATCGCAACTGCCTTCGGACCCGACCGGAGACAAAATTGAATGAAAATAAAAAGACTAGGCCTGGAAATGAAGTTGCCGTGTCGTCGGGAGCTTTTGCTTTCGTCGATAAGTTCGGTCTTTATTGCGGGTGGTCTCCTTGGGGTATTGGCTTTTGTTTCAATCTCGCTTCCGGCGGCTTTTCAAACCGCTGATCCAAGCTGCCCGGTTATGGTGAAGTCCGAGGTGAGTGAGGAACCGGAGGAGGTCGAAGAAGTGACGGAGACTTACGAACCGTCACCCAGGGTTTCGGTTCCGCCGCTTTCATTGGTTCCGCTTGAACAACAACCGGTGGAGTCGCCCGATGCTATTCCCGTGCCGGAGGTTGAAGAAGTGCCGGTTATGGATGATCTGGCTTGGTCCGAAGAAGCCTTCGAGTCGTGGGAAGAGGATCAAAAGCCGGAAGTGAAACCAAAGCCCAAGGTTGTTCGCAAGTCTGCTCCGGCCCGGAAGTCTTCACTGACCGAAAAATCGGTTTCCGTGAAACCGACTTCGGCGCGAGTTGTTTCCCGAAGTGCTCCTGCTTATCCGGCCAGGGCTCGCTGGGCGGGGATTGAAGGAAAGGTGATGATTCTGGTAGCTGTGTCGACGTCGGGCCGGGTTTCGGGCGCTCTCATTTCTTCAAGTAGCGGGAATGCATCGCTCGATGCTGCTGCGTTGAAGGCAGCAAGGCACTATCGATTCACGCCTGCCAAAAACGGGGTCGGACAGGCGGTGGCGACGCAAGTGAAGATTCCTTTCAGCTTCCGGTTGAATTAGGCGAGAATTCTTTTGATGACCTTGCCGTGGACATCGGTCAGGCGGAAATTTCTCCCTTTGTATTTATAGGTGAGGCGCTTGTGGTCCACCCCGAGCAAATGAAGTGTGGTCGCGTGGAAGTCGTGCACGTGAAAGGGATCAATGACGGCCGTGAATCCGAAGGGATCGGTTTCGCCATAAGTAACTCCACCTTGGATTCCGCCGCCTACCATAAACATCGAGCCGGACTTGGTGTGGTGGTCGCGCCCGCTGCCCTGCGACATGGGGGTGCGCCCGAATTCACCGCCCCAGATGACGAGGGTGTCGTCAAGCATGCCCCGTTGTTTGAGGTCGCGGATGAGCGCGGCTGCGCCCTGGTCGATGTCCTTGCAGCGAGATTTCATGCCGCCCACCACGTTTCCGTGGTGATCCCAACCGGTGTGGTAGAGTTGGACAAAGCGCACTCCTCGCTCGGCCATACGACGAGCCATGAGGCAGTTCGAGGCGAAGGAGCCGTTGGGCTTGTCCCCTATGCCGTAAAGCTTACGGGTCTCGCCCGTTTCCGAGGCGAAGTCCGCCAGGTCGGGCACGCTGGACTGCATCTGAAAGGCGAGTTCATATTGTGAAATACGAGTGGCAATTTCAGGGTCTGCCACCTCGGTGTCGTGAAGCTGATTGAGTTTACTGAGTGAATCGAGCGAGGCTCGCTGGGTGGTTCTACTGATTCCTGATGGTGATTTGAGATAGTTTAAAGGGGTGCCTGAGGAGTAAAACTCCACGCCCGTGTGTTTACCGGGAAGGAAGCCTGCATTCCAGGCAGTTTGAGGAACCGGTTGTCCTTCGGGGCCGGATCTCATCACTACGAAAGATGGGAGATCGTTGGCAAGATGGCCAAGACCATAGGTCACCCAAGACCCCATGCTTGGCCGACCGGCGATGGCGGTGCCGGTATTCATGAAGGCGTGTGCCGGATCGTGGTTGACCTGATCGGTTTGCTGGGTGCGGATGATGCAAATGTCATCTGCGATCTTTTGAATGTTTGGAAGCAGATTTGAGATCATTTGACCTGACTTTCCGCACTTTGTGAACCCAACATCAGTCCCAAAACACTTCAGCGCCGAGTGTTGCAGGAAGGCGAATTTGATTCCCTTCGTCAGAGACTCCGGGATGGGCTTGCCATCGAGCTCACGAAGCTTGGGTTTGTCATCGAATGACTCGAATTGAGAGGGACCGCCCGCCATGTAGAGGTAGATGACCCGCTTTGCCTTAGGGGCGTGATGAAAGACCTCACCAAGACCGTCCTTGGCGAGGAGACCGGCAAAAGCAGTTCCAAGGAGCGAGGTTGAGGAACGTGTGAAAAAGTCGCGGCGTGGAATGTTCATGGGTTAGCTGCGAGTTAGGAATTCGTGAAGATTTAGGACGATGCGGGCGGTGGCGGTCCAGGCGGCATGGTTCATGGAATCGTGGGTTCCGGGAGGAGACTGTCCGACGGTGAGAAGTGATTTTGCGGCACCGGGGTTGGCTTTGAATTCGGAAAGCAACTTCTTGTGAAGTGCTTCGATTTCCGCGGCTTCTGCGGTCGACGGGTCGCGTTGAAGGGCGAGGTGAAAGAGGTGCGCGATAGGATACTCCTTATCGATGATGCGGGCGGCCAGTCCGCGTGCTGCTTCCACAAATTGTGGGTCGTTGAGCAAGGCGAGTGCCTGGGCCGGAGTGTTGGTGATAGCTCGTCGGGAGGTGCACTCCTGTCGGGTTGGTGCATCGAGGGCGAGCAGGGCAGGATGGTGGTTCTGCCGTTTCCAGAAGGTGTAGAGTGAGCGTTGATATTGCTCCTGCCCGGGGTTGGTTTCCCAAATTTGGTATCGGGAGCCGAACATCACCTTGTTGGACTTGGCCCAGTAGCTTTCGGGTTGATAGGGGAAGAATGAGGTGCTTGGAATCTCTGAGGTGAGCTTGAGAAGGTTGGCGGCGAGTAGAGCGGAGTCGCGAATTTCCTCGGCGGTATGCCGGTGCCTCGATTGTCTCGCGTGAAGTCGGTTGGTGGGATCATTTTGCGCCAACAGGGAACCGGGGATGGACGAGAGTTGATAGGCTTCGGAGGTGACCAGAAGACGAATCATTTTGCGAATGTCCCAGTCTTCCTGGAATTCGGCGGCCATCCAATCGAGGAGGTCAACGTGGGAGGGCCAGTCGCCTTGGTTCCCGGAGTCTTCCAGGGTTTCACTCAGGCCGCGTCCGTGGAATTGATGCCAGAGCCGGTTGACGAAAACGCGGGCGGTGAGCGGGTTGTTTTTGGAGATGATCCAATTGGCGAGGTCCAGGCGGGTGGGGTTTGGTGAATCAAGTTTTCCAAAGGCTTCGGGAATGGCCGGTCTGGCAACAGGTCCAGATTCGTCCATAAAGTTGCCGCGTTTGAGAACGTGGGTTTTCTTGGGAGTGCTTTCCTTGCTGACCAAGGTTTCGGTGGCTCCCTGACGGTGAAGGTAAATCTCACGATAAAGGTTGTTGAGTTGCGTTGTGAGTTCCGGGTTTTGGTGTTCCCGAAAAGCCATATCGATGACGGTTTGGTGAATAGGACGGCGCGCGGCCGGGGATTTTTTGAGAGAGGTGAGAAGAAGAGTTGGGAAGTCCTTGCGGTCGTCGCGATTCAGCGGGAGTTCCCAAAAGTAGCGGAAAGTTGATTCCGCCAATTCGTTGGTGAAGAAGCGATGGGGAGTGGTTTGGTATCCGGAGCTCCCCCAGGTCACCTTGCCGCCTTGTTGGATCCAGGCCATTCCCTGCGGGACATAGGCTGCCTTGCCCAGTTTGCTTTTGGGGACGACGAGACGGCCAACGTCGCCGGTTCCGGGCAAGGGCCCCATGTGGGTGGGTTTGGTCGGAAAGGCCTTGCTGGCAGCAGGATGATCTTTCGGGCCCCAGTAAAAAGTACGGAAGTAATTGCCGTGCCAGCCCATGCGGCGATAGGCACCATTGATGATTTGGAAGGCGACAAATTCGGGCTTGTTGTTGGGATCAATCGTAAGGTTGGTAAAGTAGTCTTCGCTGTTGCCGAAGTCCGACGAAGTCAGGGTCTCGGCGCACAGGTGTTGCTTGATCTCGCCGGGCTTCGCGATGACTTCCCGGCCGGTTTCGGTTTGCGTGAAATCACCTCTCGTGATGTGGGCCACTGGCAGAGTGGCAGGGAACCAGATCCAGTCGGTCTTTTCTTTTGTCGCGCTGGCTTTCTTGTCCTGTTCTAGGACTTCGGTGGACCAATTTTTCAAGGCTTTTGGAGCGATGGGAGCTGAGTAAAGCTTCTTGCGAACGGCACCAATTTCCGCGGCTAGTGCGTGTTCTCTGGCCGACTTTTTGGGATCGTTGTGAAGATAGTGGAGAGGGACTCTCCGGTCGCCGGGTTCGTAAACCCCGGCCTCGACAAGTGGGTCGAAGAAGGCGGCGAGAGAATAGTAATCCTTTGCCAGGATGGGGTCATACTTGTGATCATGACATTCGGCGCACCCGGTGGTGAGGCCAAGCCAGACCGTGCCGAGGGCCCTCACGTGTTCGCCTTTGAGCGCGTAAAGAGCTTCTTTTTCGATGACGCCGGCTTCGCAGTTTGTTTTGACGAGACGATTGTAAGCCGAGGCGGTCATGGTGCGGTCGTTGCGGCCCGGAAGTAGATCTCCCGCGAGCTGTTCGCGGGTAAATTGATCGAAGGGCATGTTCTGCTGGAAGGCCTCAATGACATACTTTCGGAAAGGTCCGGTTGCGATGGGTTCGTCGGAAACCATGCCGTTGGAGTCGGCGTGGCGGACGAGGTCGAGCCAGCGGACGGCTTGATGTTCGGCATGCTCGAGTGATTTGATCCAGCGATTAACAAAGTTTAGGTAATTTTTCCGTGAGGGATCTTTTTGGAAAGCGGTGACTTCTTCATAGCTTGGCGGAATTCCGCGGAGGTCGTAGGAGAGTCTTCGAAGTAAAACGCGAGGGGAGGCTTTTGGGACCGGTTCGACTCCCCTCTCGTTCCAGGTGCGTCTGAGGAAAGAATCGATCGGATTCGGGGCGTTGCCCGGAACCTTGGGGCGGGTCAGTTTTCGGAAGGCCCAGTGATTTTCGTATTTGGCTCCCTGTGCGATCCAAAGTCGCAAGGTCTCTTTTTCCTTTTCGGTGAGGCGGTAAACGGTATCAAGCGGTGGCATGTGCTCGTCCTTGTCCGTGCTGGAAATACGCTCGATGAGAATCGATTCATCGGGCTTTCCGGGGACGATGGCGTCGAATTCAGTGGCTCCTTCAAAGGTGTCGAGTCGCAGGTCGGCCTCACGTTTTTTCTCGTCGAATCCATGACAGAAAAAACAATTGTTCGAGAGAATGGGGCGGATGTCCCGGTTGTAGCTGATTTTTTCTACAGCCCGAGCCAAGGGGGACAGGGCCAGAATGATGAGAAGGAAAGCGCGTGGCATGGGAAGATAATGGTCCTAACAGAGTATCGATTCAAATCTGTTTTGTCTTGGATGAAGTTCTGGAGGTTTTTCACATAGGCGGTTTCAAGTGGCTGGCGCAACGAAGGGTGATGAATGGCCAAAAACTGTAAGAGGCTTCCGGCTTAACCATCAGATCAATCCAAGGTGTCCACTGATAACTGCCCGGCACCTGAGTAACATTACAGCATCAAAATTATTAATGACATAGGATATGGTCCCACCGCGGTTTCGCAGTCCATTGGTGTTCCCCCGTCGACCGCGAGCTCCGAGCTGGGATGTCACCCGCGGAAGGTTTTCCCTTCCGCTTTCGGAGACTGCGTGTTTAAGAATCGTTGCAGAACTGAAAAATGGTTTGGTCAAACAGGAACGGTTCGTTTTCGCCAAGTTGCGCGAGGGTGTGACGACTCTGGAAATTAAAACCAAGAGGGAGGGAGATACGCTTCAACCCATGAATTAGGCCTAGGGGTCGAGCTAATTACTCTTGATGCCTTTGGCCGCTGTACTTCCCTTGTTGAGATGCCACGTTTTTCGATTTGATCGCTGCGAACCACCGTTGTCGTTTCCATGGGGTAGCCGTTACTTTTGGGGATTCCTTCGTCTCGTGAAGTTCAAAATCCCGAGAATGGGGAGAAACGAGTGAGGTTTGCCTCTGTGGCTCTAAGGCAGGTGGAAGAGTGATTTTGAGCAATCTTTGACAGAGTTTTGACACAGGCAAAATCTCAATGGGGCAGTTTGATGCCAGTATGAATAAGCAAGGAATTTGCGGTCTGACACTGGGGGTTTCATTGCTCGGGATTCCCGCGACCATTTCCGCACAGGAGAACCAAACAATTCCTCCAAAACCAGCGGTGTCCATGCCGGTGAACCCATTGCCGGTGAAAGTGGTCTATGAGGTCTTTACCTTGCCCATGACTGATGCGGCAGCCTTGCAAAGGGCGGGAATCACTGATGCGAAGTTTTATAGTCGGCTGGTAGCGGGGTTGAAAGAGAACAAGGTGAAGCTCGAAAGCTTTCTAACCGTGCGTGGAATTTCAGGGCAGTCAATGGTGACGAGTCAGGCCGAGGACTACACCTATCCTTTGGAGTTTGAGCCAGCCGAGCTTCCCAATCAGGTGATCGGTATGGGTAAGAAAAGAGACACAAAGGGTAAGGAGATCACAGTTTTCCCGGTCACGCCTGCAACGCCTAGCGCCTATAAAAAGAAATTACTGGGAGAGACTCTCGAGATTGAGGCCGTGGTGAAAGAGAACGGCTGGATTGGTCTGAGAGTGGCGCCGACCCGCACTGCACTTATTCAGAAGGATAGCTACGGCCAAGGGGTCTCCAAAGTGGAGGTGCCCCGGTTTTCCACACCCGAAATCCGCACGGCGGTGAAGACGCTATCGGGCCAGGCCTTCTATCTCGGAACGGTAAGTGCCCCCGATGAGTTGCAACCTGAAGAAGGGGTCCAGATGGTCAGCTTTGCCTTTATTACGGCGACAGATTTGAGCGTAGAAGTTTCCAAAACCAAGTAAGAGATGAATTTAAAACTATTCGCAGTGATAAGTGGGGTTGCAATTTCCGGAACGATGCCTCTGGTGGCTCAGGAAGAAGAGGTCCCCAAATTAATTCAGGTGGTTTACGAGGTTTTTTCACTTCCCGAAGCTGAAGCCGCGCGGAGCCAACGCGACTCGCTCACCGACCGGGAATGGTATGCCCGGATGGTGACCGGTTTGGAAAAGGGGGAGGTGAAGCAGGAGAAGCTCCTGGCGATCAGATCGCTCGCCGGGCAAAAAGCCACGGTTGATCATGTGAGTGAATTTATGTTCCCAACTCAATTTGAACCGCCCGAGCTACCCAATCAGTTGGGAGGTCTTCTGGAGCAGGCCGGAGATCAGGAAAGTGACGACTTGGCAGAGTCGCTGGCCAAGGCCAAAAAAGGAGCAGGTTGGCATGAAGGAAATTTTCCAGTGACTCCGGCGACTCCGGCAGCTTTCGTAACAGCAAAATTGGGCGATTCGATGGAAGTCGAAGCTACTCTTGGTACGGAACCTGGATTCGTCTCATTGAGTTTTGCCGCCACCCACCTGGCCTTGAAGGGTTCGGATCTCTGGGGGCAGGGATTATCGGAAGCTAACATGCCCCGTTTCGAGGAGCAGAAGTTGCAATCGAGTTTCACTCTCAAAGGCGCGGATCCAAGCTTAATCGGAACGGTTTCACCAAGTCCGGCCACCCGGAAAAAGGATGGGGTGGCTCGGGTTTGGTTCGCTTTCGTTACGGCATCTGTCGTAGAAGGGGCGAAGTAAAATTCTTCAATGGGAAAAATCTATTTCGGTCTCGTGCTCACTTTGCTGGTTTCCATCGTGGTCCTGCTCGCGGGAGGAGTTCTGGCGAAGCGCTCGGTTACGCGGGTCACTTCTGTCGACCGTGAATTACTCAAGGATCTTTCGGCCAAAGTTGCATCGGTCGTGAGTGAGCGGAAATCGGAGCGTGTGAAAGCTCTTGAAGAGATTGCCTATGAGGCTGCGAAGCCGATGGCTGATGAGATCGAGGCAAAAATCTCGGCGCTGCCAGGAGTGCGGGGGGCTTTCCTTTTTCAAGAAGGAAGGCCGGGGCGTGAATGGGTTTTATTGGGGCGGGTTGGGTCAAGGTCGCCGGCAGAAGTGGTGGTACAGGGAGTGAAGGCTCCTCTAATCGCGGAGCGGGCAATCGTGGTTCCGGAGGGGCTTTTCAAGGAAGTGACTTTTGGGGAATCAGGTCGGATCGACAATGAGGAGCGGTCGTTCTACGGTTGGTGGTTCTCTCCTTTGCAGGGAGTTGTGGTCTTATATTTGTTGGAAAGTGGCTTGGAGGAGGCCGCTCTGATGAGTGAAGTCGGCTTGCAAATCCGGGACGATTTTGAGCGGGCAGCAATAGCCGGAGCAACGGTAGAAGCCTTTTACAACGGGAAGCGACTTGCCGGCGAGGGGTTGCCGGAACGGATGGCAACAGCTGAAACGGGAGACGGTAGGTATGCGGTACGCGCTTGGGATCGCAGGACCGAGGAGCAGGAATTTGATTGGACCACGATGTTTGGTGCGATTGGACTCGCGGTTGTGATCGCCGGAGTAGGCCTTGGATTGTTTTATTCACAGCAGCGTATGTGGCGGGCTTCCGAACAGAGGGTTTCCTTCGTCAACCGGGTTTCCCACGAACTTGGCACCCCGTTGACAAATATGACTTTGAACCTGGAGCTGGCATCAAGGTCGCTTCGGTCACAGCCCGAGATGGCCGGGCGTCGGTTAGAGAAGGTAAGTGAGGAGATTTCAAGGCTGGGGCGTCTTGTGACGAATGTTTTGACTCACTCGCGGAAGCCGGGCGACGGGATTCAGGATCGCCTTGTTGTCTGTGATCCCGATGCGGTGATTCTCGGGGTCTTGGACCAGTTCCGGTCCGCGCTTGAGCGGCGTGCAATCGAGATTGAGTGGACCCCTGGCGAGACGGGGGAACAACGAATCAATTCGGATGCCTTGTCCCAGATTGTCTGGAACCTGATCTCGAATGTTGAGAAGTATGCCTCAAGTGGTGAATGGTTGTCGGTTTCTGTTTCGCAGGGTGATGGGTCTTTGAGGGTAAGGGTGTGTGATCGGGGTGAAGGAATTCCCAGTGAGCGCCGTGCAAAGGTCTTCAAACCATTCGAGCGCGTTTCCGACTCAACAAAGGAAGGAGTGAGCGGAACAGGGCTGGGACTTTCGATTTCGCGCGAGTTGGCGGAGTCGATGGGTGGAAGCCTCTCACTACTTGATGCCCCCGAGATGACTATTTTTGAACTCATAATTCCCCTGCAAACGACATGAAGATTCTTGTGACTGAAGATGAGCCGATGACTCTTGAAGCCTTGGGGGAACTCCTGCGCATGGAAGGGTTTGATGTTGTGGAAGCCAGCGGTGGTGAAATGGCCTTGAAACTTTGGGAGGAAGTTCATCCTGATTTGGTCTGCCTGGATATTATGATGCCGGGAATGGACGGGTATGAGGTTTGCCGGAGATTACGGGAGAAGGATTCACGAACCCCCATTCTGTTTCTTTCAGCGAAAAATGAGGAGAAGGATATCGTTGCCGGGCTTGAACTAGGGGCGGATGATTTTATCCGGAAGCCTTTTTCGACAGGAGAGGTGATGGCGAGAATCAAATCGGTCATAAGGCGTGCCTATCCGGAGAAGGGAAGCCGTAAGATCCAAATGGCGGATGTGGTGGTTTGGCCGGATGAACTTCGGGCCGAGCAAAACGGTTTGGGGATCGAGTTGACACTCCGGGAGGTAAAGATGCTTCTCTTGCTCGAAGAGAAGAAAGGTCTGCCGGTGTCGCGCGACGAGTTTTTGGATCGATGTTGGGGGATGGATTATTTTCCGGATTCGCGTACGCTGGATCAACATGTGCACATGCTGCGCAAGAAAATCGAGGGCGGTAGCGAGTTGATCGAGACTGTGCGTGGGGTTGGGTATCGATTCCGGGGTTGAGAAAGAAACGGTTGCGGGTTCTTCCTGCGGAGGCGACTTTCCCCACGATGAATGACAACGAGGTCCAATGTCCGTCCTGCGGTCAGTGGTTTACCATTTCCATGGTGGCACCCGAGGACTACGGTAGCCAGATTGACTATGATTGCGAGGTGTGTTGACGGCCGCTTACGCTCATGGTCGATGAAGCAGGTTATATCACAGCAATTACCGAATTTTAGAGTGTTTTGAGGCATCTGAACCCTCTGGACACCCTTTCCTGACCCGATATCAACAGGCTTTCGGAGTAAGGGCAGGATGCCGAAACGCAGGAGGCCTGCTGAGAATGCCACCGCTCCCCCGGAGCTCATCCTTTTGCGAACTCCTCCGGAGTCTTCATTCCCAGGCTCCGGTGTGGACTAAGTTCCTTGTATTTCTGCTTCCAGACTGTAATCACGACCCGGTCTTCACTCAAGGTGGTTGCTCGGAATTTTCTTTTAAGGTGGAGCGCCTTAGAGCATCGATGAATGAATCGGAGAGGGGGAGGAAAGGGGTTCTTGGGTTGGAGTCAACTGGAGTGTCACCATTCAGATGCCCCAGGCCTTTGTGCTGTGACGTTTCACCCCGAGTTCCAGCAACGACAGCCCGGGTCTCAACCCTAATGTCTGGCAAATTCAAGGATCCACTGACGACATGACCTGGACCAACATCTTTTGGCACAAGGTCGATGACCCCGCAGCACCGGCAAGTGGCGCCTTTAACCCATCCTGGCAATCTTTGGAGTGCTCGAAACTAAGTCCTTCGCTTCGATGGCGGACGAGCCGACTTTGCCACGCCAGCTGCTTGCGATTGGTTCCGCATCAATGTCGACTCTGTCACCGTGTGGGCTGGAGAGGTCGACACTGTCCTCAGCGAGCTCGAACTTTTCTGAACTGCCGTTCCCGAACCTTCGGGCACCCTTCTCTTAGACCTGGCCGGACTGGCTCTCGATTTGCGCCGGAAACGCTGAATCTCCAAGACGAACGATTTCAAAACCCGACCCTGGATCCTCCGATTGGTCGGATTTTTCATTTCCACCCCGCTGACTCAACGGCTCCGCGAAAGGCTGATCTTCCTTGTCAGTAGCAAGGAGGAATTCTGTGAACTTGCACAGAACAAAGATGATTGTAGCCTCCATGATGGCTTCGATTGATCTTTCACGACGGACATTTTTGGCAGGAACAGCGGCAACCCTTTTGACCCCATCAATGGCGCGGGCACAGGCGAATGAACGAATTCAGATCGGGGTGATTGGTTATGGCAAACGAACTGGGCCCGTGCTGCGCAATGCCTTGCGGGAAGGAGCTGTCCAAGTCACCGCCCTGTGCGAGATTGAAGGAACGCGTCTGGAGGCTGGCAAGAAAGCTGTCGAGGTCGGATACGGGAAGGAGAAGAAGAGCGCAAGCTTCAAGGGCTGTGCCACCTACGTCGATTATCGCGAGATGCTGGAGAAGGAACAGCTGGATGCAGTGGTTATTATGACTCCGGATCATATGCATGTGCATCCTTCTCTAGCCGCCATTGCCAAAGGATGTGATGTCTATTGCGAAAAACCACTGACCCAGAACATTGCCGAAGGTCGTCTTCTGGCCGAGGCCGTTAGGAAAGCCGGAACGGTTTTCCAAACGGGAAGTCAGCAGCGAAGTGAATACGCAGGTCGTTTCCGGAGAGCCGTCGAATTGGTTTGGGCAGGCCGGATCGGAGACGTGAAAAAGATCCACGTGGGAGTTGGTGGACCGCCCATTCCTTGTGATTTGCCCACGGAGGACCTACCGAACAATGTTGATTGGGAGTTGTGGCTCGGGCCGGCCCCGATGCGGGGATATAATGAAATCCTGTGCCCGAAAGGGATTCACAATCACTATCCCCAGTTCCGAAAGTATCAGGAATATGCCGGAGGAGGATTGGCGGATATGGGAGCGCATCATTTTGACATCGCGCAGTGGGGAATTGGGATGGACGCAAGCGGACCCGTTTCAGTGACACCACCAAAGGAGGGCGAGAGTGGACTGAAATTCACCTATGAAAATGGAGTGGAGATGTTTCACGGCGGCTTTTCGGGAACGACCTTCGAGGGAACCGAAGGAACGATTCAGGTGGGAAGAGGTTCTTTGAAGGTTAGCCCGAAGAAGCTTATGGAGGAGGAATTGCCAAAGAACGCGAAACGGGTGACCTCATCGAACAATCACTTCACCAATTGGGTGGAGTGCATCAAGTCGCGAGAGGATCCCATTTGCCCGGCGGAAATCGGGCATCGCACCGCGACCGTGTGCCACCTGGCAAACATCGGATACAAGTTGAGGAGGGAATTGAAATGGGATCCGAAAAAAGAAGAGTTCGTCGGAGATGCCGAGGCGAATGCCCTGCGGTCCAGAAAGCCGAGAGACGGTTGGTCTTACTGAACGCTGACCAGCCCCCTTTCGACAGACCGCCCGGGTGTTTCTCGGATATTTGCCTTCAACGACGTTGACAGTAATCGGGAAACCGGACAATCAACACACGAATAAATGGAGAACGCCTGCTTTCCCTTTGAAAATTCGACCTTGAAAATCGGGAGGGAAAGGCGACTACATCTCTTACACACTTCTTCATACTAACCATCATGATGTCTCGATTCCTGACCCTCGCGACGGTCCTCCTGTGTTCCCAGGGGTCCGCTTTTTCCCAAGATCTCGGCAAGAAACAGCCGTTTCGGGGCAAGCTCACTGATTCCCAACTCGAGGGATATCAGATCGCTGCCTGGCCGCTGGTGAAGCATGCCACCAGCTTCGAAATTGACGAGAAGGGGCGATTCTTCATCGTCGAATCGGATCGACTGAATGGCGGAGGAATCCTCGATATCCGGGGTGAAGCATCGCTGACCGCCGGAGATTTCCGCCTCCAGACCATCGAAGACCGTCGCCAACAGTTGCTTTCGGACAATAAATTCAAGCGGGGCTTTTTCACCACCATCTCCGAGCGGGTCGCCCGGCTGGGAGATGTCAATGGAGACGGCATTCCCGACAAGCGCACCGAGTACGCCGAGGGCATGAATGATGTTCTGGACGGGGTCGCCTTCTCTGCTCTGGCCGTCGACGGGACTCTTTACCTGACCTGCATCCCCAATCTCTGGAAATTCGAGGATACCGATGACGATGGCGTGGCGGACAAGCGCGAGAAATTGTTCACGGGATTCGGGGTGCGCACCAGCATGATGGGCCACGACCTGCACGGCATCATCCGCGGACCTGATGGAAAGCTCTACTGGAGCGTGGGAGATCGCGGCTACAACGTGACCACCAAGGGCGGCAAGAACTTCGCGGCCCCGAGTCGTGGAGCCGTCTTTCGCTCCGATCCTGACGGCTCCAACTTCGAGGTCGTCCACCACGGACTGAGAAACCCGCAGGAACTGGCCTTCGACCAACACGGAAATCTCTTCACCTTCGACAATACTGGCGACATCGGCGACAAGGCCCGTGTGGTCTATTTGCTCGAGGGTGCGGATTCCGGTTGGTACGAGGAACATCAGGCCGCCCACCAATATCGCTCACGACTCGACTTCGCGGACATCGCTCTTCCAACTTCGATCTGGGTTGCCGAGCAGATGTTTGCCCCAAGGAACGACGTTCAGCCAAAGTGGATCCTGCCACCGGTGGCCAACGTCGGAAATGGACCATCCGGGGTTGTCTACCTGACCGGCGAATCGCTCCCGGAGGACCTGCGCGATACCTTTTTGATATGCAACTACCGTGGCAATGCTGGGAACTCCCAGTTGCTGTCGATCCGGCCAAAAACGAATGGGGCCGGCTTCAAAGTGGATGGCGCCAAGGTCGTCATGAGCGGTGTTGCCATTTCCGATGTGGATCTGGGATATGACGGCCGCATTTACGCGCTCGACTTTGGGGGTGGTTGGACCAAAAACAAAAATGCTTCCATTCAAGCGATCGAGTCACCAAAGCATCTCCAGAACGAGTCGGTGAAACAGACCAAGGAGTTCTTCGCCTACGGCTTTGGCAAGGCGGAGTCGGGCCAACTCGCCGAGCTTCTGACCCACCCCGACATGCGGGTTCGCCAGCGTTCCCAATTCGAGTTGGTCAAGCGAGGAGACAAAGACAAGCTCACCGCCGCTGCAAAAACTGGCAAGACCACAACCACTCGCCTTCACGGCGTCTGGGGATTGGCGCAAATGGCTCGCCAAGACGCCTCGCTGGTTTCAACCTTGATCGATCTGGCCAAGGACAAGGACGTCGAAGTCCGGGCTAACACCTGTCGCTCTCTGGGCGATCTCAAAACCAAGGAAGCGGCGACGGTCCTGCGGGAAAGTCTCACCGACTCTTCGCTTCGGGTCCGAAGCCTGGCCGCTATTGCCTTGAGCAAGTGCGGAAGCATCTCCGATGCGCCCGCCATCTGGATACTTATCGAGGAAAACAAGGGAGAAGATCTTTGGATTCGTCACGCTGGCATCTCCGCTCTCAAGAACCTTGGGGACAACGCAGGCGCCATCGCCAAGATGTCCTCTCCCAGTGAGGAAGCGAGGCTGTGCGCCGTCATCCTTTTGCGCAAGCTCGACGATCCGGCGGTGGCGGGCTTTGTCGGTGATGCCTCGAAGCAGGTCCAGGTCGAAGCGATCCGTGCGGTCTATGACCGCCATCTCGCGAGTGGCTTTCCCGCCCTTGCCAAGCTGGCCGAAAAAGCCTCGGAGTTTTCCGATATCATTCAGCGCCGTATCCTCTTTGCCAGTTACTGGATGGGCCAACCGGATGACGCGGCTCGGGTGATGGCAATGGCGGGTGATCTCAAGGTCGATGGAAAGGTTCGCGAGACCGCGTTGCGTGCTCTCCTTCGTTGGAACAATCCTCCGACCATGGACCCGGTCACGGCGATGTATCGCCCCGTTGAAAAGCGTGATGTCGAGTTGCTTGCCGCACTCGCGGCACCGCTTCGCAATGCTGTGCAGAATGGCAAAGGCCAGGAGCAGGCCCTTGCGCTTGAGTTGGCCAAGGCCGTGAACCTCCCGATGTCCGCGGAAGCGTTGGAAAATCAAGTCTTCGATGAATCACTGGAATCCGGGATTCGCGTCGCGGCCCTGAATACCGTGGCCGGTCAGAACAATGAAAAAATCCCCGCAATGGTCGAGAAACTGAAAGGCACCAAGGACGGCCAGGTTCAAGCCGCCCGTCTAAGACTCATGTTCGAAGCGGAACTGCCCGGAAGATTCGTGGCAGCAGAGGAGGCCCTCACAAGCAAGGACCTTCCTGCTGTTCGCGCTGCCCTGGCCTTGCTCGCCACCGATTCCGGCGGCAAGGAAATCCTGACCAAGGCGTGGAGCAATCCGGACGCCCTGATCAAAGAAGCACGTCTCGATGCCTACCTGGCCCTCGCCTCGTCAACCGATCCAGACCACAAAAAACTCGCCGCCGGGTTCTCAGCCAATTTGGCCGAGCTGCAGAAGCTCTCACTACACGGTGGAGATGCCGCGGCTGGCGCCATCGTCTTCCAGAACCAAGGAGCCTGCATGCAGTGCCACATGATCGGCGGCAAGGGCGGCGTGCAAGGACCGGCCCTCGACACTGTCGGCAAACGCCTTGTTGGCGAAAAGATCCTCGAATCCCTTGTGAATCCAAGCGCGGAAATCGCCGAAGGGTATGGACTCTTCACCCTCAACACAAATTCCGGCGAGGCCCTGGCGGGACGGCTTGGCAAAGAAACGGAGACCGAGGTCGAGTTGATCCTTCCCACCGGTGAATCGAAAACGATTCCCAAAGATCAAATCAAGGATCGCGCCGGCCCTACCTCGGCCATGCCCCCGATGGCGCTGGCTCTGCCTCCCCAGGATCTGCGTGATCTAGTCGCCTACCTCGCTTCGCTCAAGACTGCAAGCGAGGAGAAAGGACACTGAAGGTTTCCTCGAAACCTCTCCAGAGAACTCCAGTCTCCCGATTCTTCATCATGGCTCGAATCAAATCGAGAGCATAGTCTTCTGCGGGAGGGTTGGTAAACCAATTTACCGGCAAGGGCTTTGCCAAATGCCAGCGGGTTCTCAGATCGATCCCCACCAACTCGCGGGCGTCCTGGAGAACCACCTCCAGATCGATCCCACCCCGATACAAGGCCAGATCATGATCAACTTGGGCCGCCCAGCAGCCGACAACTGCCATTGTTTCAGCACCGCGAGCTGGTTAAAGAAGAGCCAGTCCTTAAACTATTTAGCTAACCTGAATTGTTTGATCGAAACTGTAGAGCCCCTCTAGCCTGACGAAAAACGCTTTAGTTTAGGGAAGTTCTATAACTGCCTATCGATTACATTCTTGTTGACTATTTATCGACCTCGCCTCAGGGTTCTCGTAGTCTATATGAAGACAACAAAACAGTTTCTATCCTTTCCCCTGAAGTCTTCTCTTTTCATTTTAGCCCTCAACGCGACTGTCAATGCTGGGGAGATTCCTATATCCGGTATCGAAGGCTTTCATCAGGGAGACAGCTTGGATGGTAATGGCTCAATCCTGAAAGCGATCGATGGCAGCGGCATGGATAAGGTTGATTTCGACGACCCCTCCACCTGGACGGTTGCGAGCACGGCTTGGGCCGATGATTGGCAGGGGTTTTCCTCGGACAATTCTGGTGATAACACTTGGGCTGTGATCGATCTTGGAGCTCCAGCAACTAGACTGAGGACAATGTATCTATGGAATATCCAAGAAACCAACGCCCTTGACCGTGGGGTTAAGGAATTTGAGGTGTTTCATTCGACGAACCCGACTCTTCCAGCGCCGACTACAAGCGGCACCGTCACCCCCTACAGCTTTACCAGCGGGGGGTGGACTGCAATTGGTGGATCTGAACTCAAGATGGGCATCCAATTTGGTGATCCGGGACAGGCTTACGATCTCTCGGATGCTGCCGGGGCCCGTTACATTGGCCTCAAGTTCACAAGTAACTACGGTGGGTTTCGCACCGGATTTGCTGAAGTGGCCTTTAGCGATGTTTTAGATCCAGATGCTCTCACTCTGGGTGAGCCAGTTCCTCCAGATCCCCCTGTTGATCCCCCTGTTGATCCACCGGTTGGCCCCATCGATGGGAATGTTGTCGCCATAGCTGAAGTCTCGGCTTTTCATCAGGGAGATAGCCTCGATGCGAATGGATCAGTTTTGAAAATTGCTGACGGGAGCGGGATGGCAAAAGGCGACGCCAACGATCCTTCAACTTGGACAATCAGCAGCACTGCTTGGGCTGATGACTGGCAGGGTTTTTCCTCAGACAATTCCGGGAACAACACTTGGGTTGTCCTCGATTTGGGAGTTCAAACTGCTGGCCTTGACAAAATGTATCTCTGGAATGTCCAAGAGACAAATGCTCTCGATCGGGGAACGAGCACTTTTGATGTCTACTACGCCTCCTCTCCTAGCGAAGCAGCTCCAGACACCAGTGGAGCTGTCACACCCTATGATTTTGGGAGTGGTGGATGGATTCAGCTCAGCACCGGAAATAATCTCGCACAGGGAACTCAGATCGGTGATCCCGGCGAAGTTTTTGACATCTCGGGAGCTTCGGGTGCCCGTTATATTGGACTTCACCTCACCGCTAACCATGGTGGTTTCCGCACCGGTCTCGCCGAGGTTGCCATCACCGTAGACTCGTCAGGAAGTGGCCTTGAGATCATCAGCGTCGATACTTCTGAGATCCAAGAAAACAGGCTCGGGCTCACTTGGTATTCCAGACCGGGAAGAATCTACGGGATTAATTATTCAGATGATTTGATCGAATGGATCGAACTGACCGACAGTCATCCGGCAAACGCTGATGGGGAAACAACCACTTTTTCTTTTGAAGGACCTGATGTTCTTGCTGCGAAGAAGCGATTTTTCCAAGTTTTCGAGGTTGAATGATACCGATCCTCTATTTTTACAGGCCAATTTTGAAAAAAAACTAGACTAAAGCGCTGAAAAACACTTCACTGCGGAAGGTGAAACCCCACCAAATAAGAATCACATGAAAGCACTAACAAAATTACCAATGCTCTTGGGTGTCACTTTCGGCACCGCATCGGCTGCCGTCGTAGTTCCTGCGGGTATTACAGCCTTCCACCAAGGCGATAGCCTCGATGGAAACGGCTCCATCCTGAAGGCCGCTGACGGAAGCGGAATGGCCAAAGGCGACGCCGACGATCCTTCGACTTGGACAGTCAACAGTACTGCTTGGGCTGATGACTGGCAGGGTTTCTCTTCAGACAACTCCGGGAATAATACTTGGGCCGTCGTCGATCTGGGATCTGCAACCGCTGGCCTCGACATGATGTATCTTTGGAACGTCCAAGAGACAAATGCTCTCGATCGGGGAACGAGCACTTTTGACATCTACTATGCCACTTCTCCTACGTTGGCAGCACCTGCCGCGAGCGGAACAGTCACCTCCTACGACTTTGGCAGCGGTGGTTGGACCCAGCTCAGCGCCGGAAACACTCTTGCACAAGGAACTCAGATAGGTGATGCCGGTGAGAGCTTTGATATTTCGGGCGCCTCCGGTGCTCAGTATATCGGACTCCACCTTACCGCAAACCACGGCGGCTTCCGCACTGGTCTTGGTGAGATTGCGATCACAACAAGCGAAGTTCCAGAGCCAGGTTCACTTGGACTTCTCCTTCTTGGAGGCCTCCTTGGACTTCGTCGCCGTCGCTAGTTTTCCGCTTGGTGAACGAGCCAACAAGGACTAAATATTTTCAGAAAGCCCGCTGATAGCGGGCTTTCTTTGCGTATGCGGACACCTCTTAAATTCTCATTTTTAGCAATCGCCTTTTTCAGCGCGGTCTCTTGTCGTAGTGATCGTGACTTCTCCAAAAACGGCGGGGCGACTGACTCTCTCCCCATCCGCTATGCCGACCGGGACGAATTGATCGTTACCGATCTGGAAAGCTTTGAAGGACAAGGTCTGGATACTAAAACCTTATTTCAGGCAGTCGATGCAACTTCAGCCGGAATGAACTTTGTTCACCGGTGGGAACTCAACGCACAGACCGTTAGATTATTTGACCGAATTGAAGCGGGAGGTGGCGTAACGGTAGGTGACATCGATTCTGATGGTTTACCTGATGTGTTCCTCACTGCTCCTCTAGGCGGCTCGCGTTTGTATCGAAATCTGGGAGATTTTCGTTTCGAAGATATCACAGAACACGCTGGTTTATCAACTGATGCTCTTGAGATGCGGACGGGAGCTTCCTTTGCAGATATCGATAACGATGGAGATTTAGATTTGGCAGTGTGTGGCTTCGATTGCCCCACTCGATTGTATATTAACGATGGAAAAGGGACCTTTGTTGATCAGGCCACGGAGCTGGGCTTCAACTTTAAGGGATCGGGAATCATGGTTTCCTTCTCAGATTATGATCGAGATGGAGACCTTGACGCTTTTATCGCAACCCATCGCTATGCCGTCGATCTCGACAATCCAAAATACGATAATGGTAGATTTGCGGTGAGTCAGATGCAGCGCGGGAGTAATGGTAAAATGGGTATGCCACCGTGGCTTGACGAGCTTTGGGGAACCATCGATCGCCCCGGAAAAGGGCCTTTCATTATCCGAGCAGGTCAACGTGGACGCCTTTTTCGTAATGACGGGAATCAGTTTGCAGAAGTGGGTCTCGAGGTAGGAATCGAGGATCGAGGTATGTCCCTCTCCGCCACATGGTGGGACCATAATGGTGATGGCTGGCCGGACCTATATGTTGCCAACGACTTTTTAGGTTCAGACCGCCTTTATGAAAATCAAAAAGACGGCACCTTTCGGGATGTGGCACCCGATGTATTGCCGCAGGTGCCATGGTATTCAATGGGGAGTGATGTCGGAGATATTAACAACGATGGTCGGGAGGATTTCATTGCAACTGATATGGCCGGCTCGACTCACTATAATGCAAAGCTTGCGATGGGCGATATGAGCAAATTTGCATGGTTTCTGGAGAGCGGAACACCCCGTCAATACATGCGCAATTCTATCTATCTCAACACTGGACGAGGGCGTAAAATGGAAGTTGCACAGCAACTTGGGCTCGATGCCTCGGACTGGACCTGGTCCCCCAAATTTGGCGACCTCGATTGTGACGGGTGGCTTGATATCTTTATCACGAATGGAATGACCGCGGATTGGTTCAACAGCGATTCGCGCCGCCAGTCGGCCCTTGGATCCAGTACCCCCTATACTGAACTTAAACCAAAGCGAGACCTCAACATGGCCCTTAAAAACAGGAAAGGCGGAATGTCCTTTGAGCCAGTAGGAGAAAAGTGGGGTTTAGCAGAAGCCAACGCGAGTTTCGGGGCAGCGCTGGCCGACCTCGATCTCGATGGCGATCTTGATATCATCGTCAACCGATTTAAGGAACCTGTCGCCCTTTACCGGAATAGAAGCACTAAAGAACGGATCCGGGTTAAATTATTTGGCCGTGCGAGTAACTCCAACGGGGTAGGTGCGACCGTGACAGTCATGGCGGGTGATCTACGCCAAATGCGAACCGTCACACTCGCTCGTGGCGTTGTTTCAACCAATGAAGCTTTAGCTCAGTTTGGGCTTGGGGAACTTAATAAAATCGATGAACTCATTGTGAACTGGCCAAGTGGGCATACCCAAAGCTTCACCAACTTGGAATCTGGTAAGTCTTATGAAGTTACCGAGCCGACTGGCACCCCGACAGAGAAAACAGCTCCTGAAACGACTCTTGATCCTTTTTTTATAAAGGATCAAAGCTTCCCGGACATAGCACATCATGAACTCGAATTTGATGACTTTGGGACGCAACCACTTCTTCCGAATCGGATGTCACGTTTGGGACCAGGGCTTGCGGTAGGTGATATCGATGGCGATGGCGATGAGGATGCTTATCTCGGAGGAGCCCTAGGCTCAGACGGAGTGATTATAGAAAACAACGGGAAAAGCTGGAAAGCAGACACCCGAATCAGCGGAGGAAGCAATCATGAAGATATGGGTGCCCTTTTCTTCGATGCCGAGGGTGACGGAGACCTTGACCTTTACGTGGTGAGCGGCGGCGTTGAATCTAAAATAGGTTCTTCGAACTATCGTGACCGGCTCTACTTGAATGACGGGGAAGGAAATTTTGAGCTAAGTGATGAGGGATCTCTTCCCGAGGTGATGGAAAGCGGATCTTGTGTGATTGCTGCTGATTATGATGGCGATGGTGACCTCGATCTCTTCGTGGGTGGCAGAGTTGTTCCGGGAGAATATCCAATGGCCCCTCCAAGTCATTTACTCCGAAATGACTCCAATGAAGCTCGGATTCAATTCGTTGATGTGACCTCAGAGGCCGCTCCCGCTTTTCAGAATTTAGGGATGGTGACTTCAGCATTATGGTCAGACGTTGACAGCGACGGTGATTCAGATCTTTTGGTAACTGCTGAGTGGGGGGCAGTACGTTGGTTCCGTAACACCGATGGTAAGTTCACCGAGAACGAGGACTCTGGAATTTCCAGTCTCTTAGGGTGGTGGAATGGAATTGTAGGGGGCGATCTCGATCATGATGGTGATATTGATTACGTCGTCAGTAACTTCGGGCTCAATACGAAATATCATCCTTCAACCAAGAAGCCGGCCATCCTTTATTATGGGGATTTCTCCGGGAATGGAGAGAGGCGAATTGTTGAAGCCAAGACTACCCTAAAGGGCGCCCTTCCAGTCCGAGGATATAGTTGTTCAAGTTCAGCGATTCCAAGTGTCTTAGAAAAAATGGGTAGTAATAAACCTTTCCATAACTTTGCAATTAAGGCTCTCGATGAAATCTATACTGAAGCGCGCCTCGAGGAAGCTCAGCGCTTCGAAGTCAATGAATTACGTAGTGGTGCGTTCATAAATGATGGTGAGGGGAAGTTTACCTTTCGTGCTCTTCCCGCCCTAGCACAGGCTGCGCCTGGTTTTGGGATGTCGCTAGGTGATATCAATGGAGACGCTCATCTCGACCTGTATATGGTGCAAAATTTCTTCAGCCCGCAACCTGAAACTGGACGGATGCACGGAGCAATGAGTATCCTAATGACAGGCCGAGGAGATGGGATGTTTGATTCAGTGTGGCCTGAAACCAGTGGTCTGATTGTCCCGGGAGATGCAAAGGGTCTCGTGCAATTTTCAAAGGGTCATTTTCTCGTCAGTCAGAATAATGGAGAAACACTTTTATTCCGTCCTAATCATGACCGTTCGCGGCACTGCCATATTCGATTGATCGGTCACTCTAAAAACCAAAGAGCGATTGGAGCTCGAGTTTCTTGCTCATTAGAGGGTGTGCTGCTTGGGAGCTTTGAAGTTTATGGAGGCAGTGGCTATCTCAGTTCCGGAGCCTCGATAATATCTATACCTTATGGAGGTGAGGGCGTGTTAAATATTGAGGTTGCATGGCCTGATGGTTCAAAAAGCAACCACCAAATTCTCGCACAAGAAGGCGGAGAGATTAGGAAACCGTAAAAACTCCAATCTAAACTCGCATGGGGCTTGTCGATCAATCGCGCGAAATCTGCAATTTCAAGCCTAGAGCGTTCGAAAAACAAAGCCCCTCGCTCCACTCTCACCCCCCATACAATCGTGCCCCTAGATAGGCCAAATTCCTAAAGACCGGCCGGAGTAATCAGGAGGTAACTTAATTGACACGGATACGAAAATAACGTATTAACTACCCTCCTGCGGGATTTCCGTCACGTTCATTTATAGTAGAGGTCTTGCACTCTTCCAGTTTATGGACCGCGCAGAGCGAGAGGATCGGTGCTTGATAGTCTTTTCGAGCTAGATGTTAACCGGCCTCCTGTGTTCTGGCCCCCGGCCTTTCAATCCGGAAGCCTGTTGACATCTAGTCCGAAAAACTTATTTAGGGACTCTGATCTTCTCGCTCTGCGCAGTCCATAAAATGGTAGGATTGTAAAATGACCTCATGGTCGATGAGCAGGGAGGGGTAAGCACGATTGGGGACGACTAGATGAGCGATTTGGTGTCGGTGATTTTCCCGGTTGGGCCCGGGGTGTTTGATGCTGGTTTGGCACTAAATGATTTGCTGGGGCAGAGCTACTCCAGGCTCGAGGTAGTGGCGGTGCTGAACGGGTGTCCCGAAGGAGTAAGGCGGGAATTTTTGGGCCGGAATGATTCTCGACTCAGGATCATTGATTTGGGGGATGAGCCCAGATTGTTGGATGCTCTTGATTTGGCGGTGGAAAATTGTCAGGGCAGGTGGCTGGCGCGGATGGATGCAGATGACCGGTGCGATTCAACGAGGATTGAGAGGCAGGTCGCCTTGCTGGAATCCGGTCAGTGTGAGGTGGCGAGTTGCGGAATTTCGCTCAAGGGGGCATTAGGTGATGGAATGCAGCGCTATGTGGATTGGGTCAACGGACTGGACAATCCGAAGAAGGTTTCACGGGAGAGATTCGTAGAGAGCCCGGTGGTGCAACCCACTGTGGTGATGGCTAAGTGCTTGTTTGAGGAAGTCGGAGGTTACTTTCGGAACGGTTTTGCGGAGGACTACGATTTGTGGCTGCGCCTACTGGAGCTCGGCGCGCGATTTGGAAAGGTTCCGGAGTTTCTCTATGACTGGCACGATCGGCCGGATCGCCTAACCCGGAGCGATCCTCGTTTCGAACATAAAATGATGCTGACATTGAAAGCTGATGCCTTGGCCCGCCTTCCTGAGATCAAGGAGAATGGCGTCGTGATTTCGGGTGCCGGACCCATTGGGAAGGTGTTGGGACGCGAATTAATTTCGCGGGGAATCGCGGTTTGGGGTTATTTTGAGGTGAGTCCCAAAAGGATTGGGAGCACTTGTCAGGGGGCTCCGATCGCGGGCCCTTGGGAATTTGGGCGGCGCTGGCGGGATGCCATTTTACTGGCAGCGGTGGGCGTTGGTGGTGGCCGGATGATAGTAAGAAAGTTGGCCAACGAAGCGGGATTCAAGGAGGGAAGCGACTTTTGGTGTTGTTGTTAGGTGCAGCAAGTGGATTTTCTGAGGAAAGGCAAAGATTTCGACTTGCCAAATGTCGCTGCTTGACACAGTTTCCCGCCCTCGAAGTGACGGGGAGTAGCTCAGCTTGGTAGAGCGCTGGTTTTGGGAACCAGATGTCGCAGGTTCGAATCCTGTCTCCCCGACCACTTTGCTTTTCGAGGCTGCCGATTCCGGCAGTTTTTTTGTGGACAGGAAATCCGGTTCGATCGCTGGTCCGGACCGATCGTCGAGATATCGAGATCGATTTTCTGCTGATCGGCAAGGGATTGGATTCGATAGGTAGATTTCTGATCTTCGGAGCTTTTTAAGGATTAGGATAATTCTGTTTTTTTGAGTATGGAATTCATTCCACAGGCTTCGTCCAAATCCCTCTTACCACTTGTTGGCCCACTCGATTTCGACCACATGGGTTTGGGTTTCAACATCGTATCGGATGCCGCCAGGTAATCGCACTTCGGTTTTCCCGTTGTTCTGCAGAGTCCACTGGTTCAGGTAGTAGGCTTCATTTTTCTCGGTGCCGGTTTTGTTGGTACTTCATCGCAACTCCATAAGAGAAGGAAGATCTGGCAGTTCAGGAATCTCATCAGTCTTTCCATCTATTATGACTCATGATGATCGTAAAAGTAATTGAGAGCAGGCGCGGCACTCGATGAAAATGTTCGCGCGGACTCCGGCCCTTTGATGTGTTTCTTTTTCCCAGCAAAATCGGGGAAAAAGAAGGGCCCTCCTTTTCGCTGAAACAATCCACTCCCTGCCGGTTTTGAGCAAGAAAGACCCAGGTATGGGACTTTTGAGACCAACTTGAACAGAGGTTACGATTGGATACAGTGTTCTCCAGCCCTAGGTTCTTGAGGGGATCAAGAAGGGTGGAATTGGATTCGCCCGCTGACTTCTCTCACCTGATGGGTTTGAAGAGCCTTGCAAGCGGGCCGGCGGGCCGGGCTTCCGTCGGCGAGGTTAAAGCGACCGTTGTGCTTTGGACACTCGATCATTTTCTTCATAACGAGTCCGTCGGCAAGGTGGGTTTTGCCATGAGTGCAGATGCCATCGGTGGCGTAAAGTTGCCCTTCACCGTCGCGGTAGATTGCGTAGGTCTGGTCGTGGTGATCGACTCGAATGACTGCCGAGTTTTCAAGAGCAGCTGATGGGCAGATCTCAAGCCAGCCTTCCGCATTGGCAGGGCATGAAGGTGTGATGGCAGGTTTTTTCTCGCGACCTCCAGTTGAGGGAAGACTACGTTGGACGTGGTATCCTGGCTCTTCGGTTTGCCGGGCGACGGTCGGAATGATTTCTTTCCAGCATGCCCAAAGGCTGGGGTAGGGGGCGGGGCAATCGTCTTTGACGATCTCGTGAAGTGCCGGGAGATTGTAATAGGGGACCAGGGGAAACATGTGGTGTTCCACATGGTAGTTCATGTTGAGGTAGAGGAACCGGTTGACGATGTTGGTGAGGAACGTTCGGGAGTTGAGTCGGTGATCGAGGACGTTTTCGGCCAACCCGGTGTGCTGGGTGAGGCCGTAAAGAGACATCAACCAAGTGCCGAAAATATTGGGAAGGCAGATTAGGAAAAGAGGGAGAAAGCTACCGGCGATCAGGGCCCCTGCAATCACCAGCAAATAGACTGCGAGATGGACGCGGGCGGTGCGGAAGACCTTTGGGAATTCGTCTTCGGGGATGAATGCGCGTTCGCGTTCGGCGAGCTGGCCCCGGGCATGATGGAGGAGGTTGCCGAAGTATTTGGGGTAACGCTTGATGGCGAAGCAGCCGAGGAGCATGCCGGTGATATCAGGGGGGCGGGGGACGGCAATTTCCGGGTCTCGGCCCACGATGATGGTGTCGCTGTGATGCCGGGTGTGGGACCAGCGCCATACCGTTGATTCGCGCAACACCATGAAGGAGGCGATTTCGTAGAGGGCGATGTTCAACCAGTCGGTTTTGAAAGCGGACCCGTGAAGTCCTTCGTGCCAGCGAGCATCGGCGCTCCCCGCAAAGAGTGCGGCGTAGATCAAGTAGGGGGCAATGACCCACCAGGTTCCCCATAGGCTGATGGTGGCTGCAGCGGATGCAAAAATCAGGCCAAACCAGATGAAGGCGTCGCGGAGGGCGGGGCCGTTTCGGCGGACGAGGAGTTTGCGCATTTTTGCCGGTGGAATCGGGCTTTGATACCACTCGGCCTCAGCCAGTCCGGCTTCAATCGCCTTTCGGGAATTTTGGCGGTTGAGCAAGTAAACCGACGGGTCGGGGAAAGCGACCTGGTCCTTTGGTTTGGAGGTGGCGGACATGACGGGTGTGCAAATTATCCTCTCAGGCCGACCTGGTCCATCAAAAGGGCGGTTTGCAGGTAGGCCTCTTCCACCCATTCCACAATTCGTCCCGGGTCGGGTGAGTATTCCAGTTCGATGGATACGGCGCCATCAATTCCCAGTTCCTTGATCGCTTGCAAATATGGTGCAAACTTCACGACGCCTCGTCCGGGCGGGAGATCGCCGTGAACTTTTCCGTCGCAGTCACTGATGTGAACATGGATGGCTTGGTCTGCGAGTTTGCAGACCTCCTCGGGGCCGTTGTCTGCCAGGACGAGGTGGGAGATGTCTATGTTGGCCTGGACGCGGGGGTGTTCACATTCGCGCACAAAGCGTGACATTTCATTGATACTGCTCAGGAGGCTGAGTCGGAATGGTTCGAGTTCCAGGGCAATGTTGACTCCTTTGCTTTCGGCGTAATCGCCAAGGATCCGGCAGGATTCGATCCCCCAGCGCCATTGATCTTCCGGAGTGATGACTTCGCGCTGCCACAGGTATTCGCCAAGAACGAGGAGGATGTTGTCGGCACCCCAGTGTGCAGCGAGGTCGATGAATTCCTTACAGCGCGAGATGTGGTATTCGCGAACAGGATCGTTAAAATCAATAAGGCCGATGGCAACGACGGGTAGGGAAATAATGGGTAGGTTTTTTGCCTCGCAGGTTTTGGTGATCGTCGAAATTTCATCGTTCGAAATCAAGGACGGTTCAGTGAAGATGTCGACGGAGTCAAAGCCGATTCGTGCGATGTGCTCGAGGCCGCTAACGGTGTCGACTCCTGCTTGGCTAAATGCGCTGTTGATGATTCCAAGTTTCATGAGGAGAAGTTCTTAAGGGTGGAGGATTTCGTCGAGAAGAACCCGTCGTTTTTCTGTCGAGCTGATCACTGCGGCTTCGACCAGGGCGATGGTCTTTAGATTGTCACGCCCGTCGAGCGTTGGATGGTTCCCATATTGGAGGGCGTTGAGGAGGTCCAGCATGGTTCCGCCAAAGGCATCGGGAAACCAGCTGCCCCGAAGGTCGGAGACAATAAATTCTGGGTCCCCAATTGCCGCGTGGCGAAGGGTGGATGGGCTCGTGTAAGGGTCCTGGCACCAGCCAATATTCCCGATGGCGAGACCTTTGGTTCCTTCGATACGGAACTCGATGTTGATATCGGATGGGCAGCCTTCGTGCGCCGGTCCGGTCCAAACATCGTCGATGATGGTGGCGCGTAAGCCATCACCATACTCGAGGATGCTGGTGCAGATTCCGTCGTGGTGCGGGAAGGATGTGCGTGGATCGGGGCGGGTGCTGCAATAGACGGCCTCGGGATCGCCATGCCAGTGGCGGAGGCAATCGAAGTGATGAATGGACATGATCTTGAGTGTGGCGCTTTCGAGTTCGGCCTGCCAAGGCTGCCAATGGGGGATGGCCCGCATGTTGATGGTGGTGAAGACCGGATCTCCAAATCTGCCGTTGCCGAGGAGTGAGGAGGCTTCGGCCACCGAGGGGTCGAAGCGCATGTTTTGGTTCACTGCGAGCACGATACCCGAGGATTCGCAGGCCTCGACCAGGATGCGTGCGGCGTGATAGTCCACTGCGAGAGGTTTTTGCGCAAGGATGCCCTTGACGGTTCCTCGCCGGCAGGCGGTGAGAATGAGGTCCGCCTGATGTTGCGGGGGGACAGCAATGTCCAGGACTTCAATAGCGGGATCATGGAGAAGCGACTCAATGTTATCGTAAACCTTGGGAATCTGATGAAGGTTGGCAACCTTGCGGGCGTTTCTTGGGGTTCGCGATGATATGGCGGCGACATTAAGTCCGAGTTTTTTGTAGGCGGGGAGATGACAATCGCTGACGATGAAGCCGCTTCCAATCACGCCGATCTTCTGGTAGGGCTCCGTGATCATTTTTTTTTCAGACTGAACATGAGCATTCCCATTTGGTATTTGGCTGTTTTTTGCTTTCGTGAAATCACCCATTGTGTGAGGAATTTTTCGGTTTGCGACGGTGTGAAAAGGTTAGGGATGCTTTGGGCAATCTATGGGTTGGTCGCTTTCCAGCGATCTTCAATCGTTGAAAAATCAGTGCCGCTGGAAAGGGCGAGCCAGTTTTCTTTATCGTTTCCGTTCCCTTTGCCTGAGTTGAGTCGCACCTGATAGAGGATTTCAATCAGCTCCCCTTCGACGGCCGGCTCGAGCTGTTCCGTTGAAAGTGCCGACCGGATTTTTGGCATCTGTTGGCGTTCCGGCAGTTGCCGTTTGTATTTTCGGAAAGCCGTTGCGTCTTGGTCGGTCTGAAGAAATTGCTCAATCTCCCGAGTGTTTTGGTCATGCTGTGCTGCCATCTCCTTTTCGATTTTTTGGCGGTCTTCCCTACCTGACTACATCCACTTGCAAATTGTTTGTTGGTGGTTCAGCAAGCGCTTGGTAGGGAGTTCTTGAAAATATTGTGATTCGTTTTCCGAGAGGGCCATTGAATCGATGAAGTCACCGTAAATCGTGGGAAGGCCGGTTTTGATCCTTTCCTTGCTGAGAGTTTTTCCTTCCTCGATTTGCATCACTTCGGTCATAGAGCGGGGTGTACGTGATTTTGGTGACGAAACTTTTCTTGGTTTGGAGCGACTGATTTGGGAAGTGTTCGCATCCTGGCCGCCGGCTCCCGAAGAGCCCGCGCGCTTTGACTGATGGTCAGGCCGGGTTGTGTGGCTCGCCGAAACGATTTGATCGCAAAGTGATTGAAGTCGAATCTCCTGAACGATGAAAACAAGAACCCCGGTGACGATCGCGGCGAAGGCGCTGGGAAAGATTTTCACCCCTTGAGTCTTTTGGAAATCTTATGGAGATGACAGAAAAAATTGGCATCGCTTTCATTAGCAGGTCAGGATCATACCTTATGAGAACTATAGTTTACTGTGTCCTAGCTTTTTCAGGATTGGTTAGGGCTGAGTTGAGCAAGGAAGAAGCCTTGAAGGTAGTGGCCGGGACTTATCAGGAAATGGCGGCTAAACGAGAGCTTAAGGTGAAAGCGGTGAAGGAGGGTTTTCAATATTTCGAAATCAAGGTAGCGGATAGGACGATGAAGTGTGTTGGGAAGCTCTATGGTGAGGCCGAAGAGGGAAATCGTGCTCTTTACATTTCCATGCACGGAGGGGGAGGAGCCCCGACCCGGGTGAATGACCAGCAGTGGAATAATCAGATTCAGCTCTATATGCCGAAAGAAGGTTGGTATGTAGCGCCGCGTGCACCGAGTGATACCTGGAATCTTTGGCATGAGGGGCACATTGATGGGCTTTTTTCCAGATTGATCGAAGATATGGTGGCCCTAAAAGGCGTGGATCCCAATCGGGTTTATTTGATGGGTTACTCGGCCGGAGGCGATGGCGTATATCAGCTGGCCCCGCGATTGGCGGACCGGTTTGGGGCCGCGACAATGATGGCCGGGCACCCAAACGATGCGACAGCGGATGGGCTTTATAACCTGCCTTTCCGAATTTACATGGGGGGCAAGGATGCTGCCTACAAGCGGAATGAGGTCGCCGCACAATGGGGGGATCAACTGGCGAAGCTTCAGAAGGAACGCGGAGGTTATGAGCACAAGGTGACGATTTATCCGGAGATGGGACACTGGATGAACAAGAAGGATGCCGAGGCCGTTCCGTGGATGGCCACCAAGACCCGGAAGGCCTGGCCCCAAAAGGTGATTTGGGGAAAATCAGGGAAGCGTTCGGAGCGATTTTATTGGCTGGGCGGCAAGCCCAAGGGTGTGGTTTTTGCGTCGGTCAAGGGGCAGGAGGTCACGGTCAAAGGTGCCGAGGATGCTGCTCTGATCCTTTACTTGAACGACGAACTATTGAATCTCGACGAGCCCGTGAAGGTGATCGTGGACGGCCAGGAAGTTCACAATGGCAGGGTAAAGAGGACTGCTGAGGCGATCCGAAAGTCTTTAAAGCAAAGGCTTGATCCGGCAATGGCTGCGCCCGCGATCCTCCCGCTCAAGAAGTAGAAGGTGCGGCAGAGGGGAGGTCGCTGGATTAAAATTCCGTCCTCTTCTGGAATGGCGGGAATGTTGCTTTCGCGGGATTGACATGCTATCACATCGGCCCGCTGCGGCGGATTCGTGATGAACCGGAAACTGAGTGAGCGCTGGCATGGTCCCTTTTGGTTGGGGGGCATGGTGTTGGCAATCCTGCCATTTTTTGTGGCGATTGGTTTCAACGGACCACGGGCGTCCTGGGTCCTCGGGCCTGGAAAATTTGGTGAGAATATCATTTTGGCAACATGGTGGGCTCTGGGTGGGGCTGCTTTGGGTGGCTTGATTTGGATCAAACTTTCCGGCCGGACCATGGTGGGTAGATTTCGCCGGTGGTGCTCGGAAAAGCACCAGTTCCATTGGATGTGGTTCATTATCTCGGTCGGGATTTTTGGATTTCACAATTACCTGTTTCTGGATGGCTTTCGTTTCACCTTCTTTGAGAAGACGAGTACGATGTTGGGGCGTGTGCTTACAGGTGCGGTTATCGTGGGCGTTTTTTGGCTGGCCTGCGGGTTGGCCGGGGCACTGGCTCCCAAAAGAATGGCGCGGTGGTCCTGGGTGGTTGCGGCTTTTCTTCCAATCATTATGGTCGCGGATTTCATTTCGATTATTTATTCCAAGAATCCGATCATCAATTACATCAACCAGCTGGATGAGGAAGGAAGTTTCGATCTTGCAACCAATCTGGCGGCGAGTGGGCTTCCCATTCCATCGTGGGCTGTCGTAATCGGATTTGCGGCTATTGTTTTTGGAATCTACCTTTTGTTTCACTGGCTTGCTAATCTGGATTTTGCGTCCCGCTTGCACATGCCCCGGTGGATTTTGGCGGTCTTTTTGGTGGGGTTATGGGGTGGAGTTTGGGCTGAGAAGATGGCGGGCAAAGGATGGAAGTCCCGCAACGCCCAAAGGTGGAGTCACAATGTCTATGACTTCCATGTGATCGTAGGGTTTGAGCCCCCATTGGGAGTTGCGGAGTTTAAGGTGCAATTCGTGGCGAAGGCGATCCTAGGTGAGGAGAATCGGGTGGAAGAGTTTGATGGCGAGCAGAAGCGTCCGGACATTTTTATCATTATGGTGGAGAGCACTCGGCAGGATGCCATTGCGCCGGAGCATGCCCCGTTTCTGACACACTTTCGCGATTTCGAATGTCAGAAGCTCGGAACGACCTGGGCTTCTTCGAATTCCACGGCTTTATCTTGGTATGGACTTTTTCACGGTGTTTTACCGGTCTTTTGGGCCGGGGACAAGGCGGCTTCGGTGAGCGAGAACCAGCTTGCCACTCCCATTTGGTTTGAGTCGCTCAAGAGGGCCGGGTATCGTATGAATGTCCGGACGGTGTGCGATCTTTCATACCGAAACATGGGAGCGACCAGTTTTGGAACAAACCAGGAGTTCTTCCAGGTCTATTCACACTCTCCGACCGGGGAGACTCATTGGCACGACTACTACGAGCAGATCCCGCAACGCGAAAAAGAATCGTTTGAGTCCGTGACCGAATCGCTTCTTAGCGCTCCGTCGAGTGGCAACTTCCACTTTATTGCCCTCGATTCAACTCATTACGGATATCGCTGGCATGGGGATTTTGAGCCGCCCTACACCGACTATCATGACGATGCGGGGGTGCCGGGATTTCCAAACGAAGAGGATATTGCGTCGATTAAAAGGCGTTACCACAACTCGGTTGCGTGGATTGATTTTCAGGTCGAGATGTTCGTGATGGAGCTCAAGAGGCTGGGGCGATATGACGAAAGTGTGATCATTGTGACCGGCGATCATGGCGAGGAATTTTACGAAAACGGGAGTTGGTTTCACAGTTCTTCGTTGCTGCCGGCCCAGACCCAGGTGCCATTGTTGATCAAATGGCCAAAAGGAGTGGATGCTCCGCCTCAGGCCTCGGCATCGCATTTGGATCTTTTTCCAAGCTTGCGCGATTTGTTGGGGCTTCCCGAGGTGCCCGGGGTGCCCGGGCGTTCGCTTCTTAAAGCTTCCGAGGAAGAGAGAACGCAGATGTCCTTTGCCTGTAACACGGGAGTGACCGGAGTTTGCATGGCCTGGTATCGGGGCGGCTGGGTGGCCACCTTCCTTTGGGAAGATCCTTTCTCGTATGGCCCGCCCGCAGAGATACATCTGGACGAGATCATCGGGCCGGACGGTAAGAGTGAGGAGCTGGAGGAGTCAGCTGAATGGCTGGACTTGTTGCTTGCAAAATTTCCGGATGCTCCCGGGCGCTTGTTTTCCGAGTTCAATCTGGTTGTCGAGGAACCGTGAGGGATTGCCTGTCTGCCGATCGGGTGTTAGAGATCACCCCTGCCTATGAAAGAGAGTCCCAAATCACTGAGCGTGATCGTCCCGTGCTTCAATGAGGAGGAATCGCTGCCGACCCTCTTTGAGCGGATCGAAAAAATCTCGGGAGATTGGCCCGAGAACTATGAAGTCGTCTGTGTCGATGATGGTTCAAGCGATCGGACGGTGGATCTGCTTCGGGAACAGAACGAAAGGAACCCGCGGTGGAAGCTCGTCATTTTGAGCCGGAATTTCGGGCACCAGGCGGCGGTTTCGGCAGGGTTGGAATCGGTCGCCGGTGAGGTTGTTGCGATCATCGATGCCGATCTTCAAGATCCCCCCGAGCTGATTTCCGATCTCATTGAGAAGTGGCGCGAGGGCTTTGAGGTGGTTTATGCGGTGCGTAAAAAGCGCAAGGAAGGGATCCTCAAACGCGCGGCTTACTTCTGTTTTTATCGCCTGATGAAATCGATGACCGAGATCGAAGACTTTCCCCTTGATTCAGGCGATTTTAGTCTGCTCGACCGGAAGGTGGTCGACACTCTGGTCGCTTTCCCCGAGAAGAACCGCTTTCTTCGTGGCTTGCGGGCATGGTCGGGATTTCGGCAGACCGGCTTGGAATATGAGCGAAGCGCGCGCTTCGCGGGGGAGCCGAAATACACGCTTAAAAAGTTGCTCGGTTTGGCGAGTGACGGACTCTTTTCCTTCAGCGGTGTTCCGCTGCGGCTGGCATCGTATGTGGGCATCCTGGTTTCGTTTTTTTCCGCCTTGGGGGCGATGTTGTTCATCGTGCAAAAACTCTATCCGGCCCCCTTCCGTGAGATGGGACTACCCATCGTGCCCGGTTTTGCAGCAACGATTGTGACCATCCTCTTTTTGGGTGGGGTTCAGTTGCTGTTCCTGGGTGTGATCGGGGAGTATCTCAATCGGATTTATACCGAAGTGAAGGGGCGTCCTGAGTTCCTGGTGGCTGAGAAGGTAGGGCTCGAGAAATCTCAGTGATGAATTCGAGTTCTCAACCAACCTCACTAACACCCGGCATGATCCAGGTTCTGGCTATTGCTTTGTTTTCGGTGATCTCGGGAGCGCTTTGGATCGGGTTCGCGGCGGATACTTATTTCGCTAGCGATGGTTCATTCTATTTTACGATTATCCTGGATAACGCGACCTTTACCAATATTGCGCCTTCCAGGGCTCATGCTGAGTATCTCACCCAATGGCCCCTGGTGATGGCGGTCCGGTCGGGGGTGACCGACCAAGCAACGCTGGAGATGTTCTTTGGTTTGGGTATTTGGTTTCCGTGGGTTCTTTCCTTTGCCATCTCTCTTTATGCAACTCGCGACCGACCGGCCCTCATCTTCTTTTTTCTGATTTCGATGGTGAGCTTGAATCTCTCGGCGTGGTGTTTGATTTATGGCGAGCATCTGACCTTGCTCTCGCTGGCCTGGCCTATTTTTTATTTTGGCATTCTCCGAAGGCGGCTCACGATTTTGGAGCAATTGCTGACCGCTTTGCTTCTGGTGGCCCATCTCAAACTTTATGAAACGACGCTGGTTTCAGGAGCGATTTTCACGCTTATTTTTTCTTTCCGGGCGTGGGTTGAGAAGCATCCTCGCGAGCGATGGGGGAGCGGAATTCTGGCTGCCCTGGCCTTGGCTTCGGTCGTGATTGCGGTGACGTGGATTTTCTTCCCGCGTGATCCTGAAAACCGGGGGCATTTCCTGGGCGCGATTTTGGCGTCCCTTTCTCATCCTTATCCTTGGATTGGAGTTTCCTTTGTAGTCTTAAATATAGTTGGTGTGATGTTCAATTCCTCCAGGGCATTGCTGGCCGCGTGGATTGTGCCGCTGGTGATTGGCGCACTCTCCCTGCTTTTCCCCGGGATTAAGGGTGGGATTTCCTTTTCGACCCGGACTCTCACTTTGACTGCTTTGCCCTTGTTGATGGCGGTCACTTCCTTGTTCAGCCTTTCGAAGTTCAAGCTGACCAGGAAGTGGGCTCTTTCGGTCTCTGCAGTGGTGGTGGGCGTTTCCCTTCTGCATGTCAGGCACCTGCAAAGCTGGATGGCTTTTAGGAGCGAGTTTCAGGGGATTCTTAAGGAGGAGAGGGGGTTTGTCGATCCGGCTGATCATGATGACATTGATCATTGGGGATGGACGAATCCGCTGCTGAGCTATGTTTGGGCCAAGGGTGAGGTGAAATCAGTGATCCTGAACCGAAATTTTGAGGATGGGTATGAACCCTTTGACCCTTTTACCGAGATGGTGATGGAGAAGTATCTTGATCAGAAGCCGGACTTTCTGCGTGAAGAGGAAGGCGAGTAAAGCAGGTACCCTGCCTGAGCTCAGGCTACTTTTCGAAGACGAGGAATTTCCGGCAGACGAAATTCATCATTGCTGATGAGATGATGAAGGAAAAGTGAACAACGTTACGTGGCAGGTCCAAGTTGTTGATGAGCCAAAATGGAAGAATTTCTCCAATGGAAAAACTCAGAAGTGAGATAATGGTGAACAGGCTAAGTTCCTTCCTGCCGGAATGTCTTCCGGGGGTGAACACGAGCCATCGGTTGAGCCCGTAGGCCACAAAGTTTGAGGGGACGAAGGCGATGAAATGCAGGACCGCGGTATTCCATGCTATGGTCTTATCGGGGAGATCGTTCGAAAAATATTGTGGAGTCAAGGCCTCTCCGAGGTAGATGACGAGGGCAAGGACCACCACCGAGATGACTCCGCACATGCCATACTTTCCGAACTGAATCAGGAAAGGAGCTTCGCGAGAGAAGAGAGTTTCCTTGACCCCTTTCTCCTGAAGAAATTTCCACGCCCTGCCAACTTCCTGCGTGATCATTCGACGAGAGTGGCAAGGACCGCTTTTTGGGCGTGGAGACGATTTTCAGCCTGTTGGAAAACAGTATCGGCGTGAGTTTCCAGAATCTTTTCGGTGATTTCCTTGCCGCGATAGGCAGGAAGGCAATGCAGAACGATATGTTTGTCGGCGCAGTGGGAGAGCAGTTCGGAATTGACCTGGTAGTCACCAAAAAGCGCTTCTTTTTCATCCTGACCTTCCTGCCCCATGGAAAGCCAGACGTCGGTGTTGATGACGTCGGCATCCCTGGCGGCCGTCGCGGGATCGGTGGTTAGGGTGACGTTGGAAGCATCAAGGCGGTCCATGAATTCCTTGGGAGGAAGGCAGGACTCGGGAGCAGCGACAACAAATTGAAAGCCGAGATACTTGGCGGCCCACATCCAGGAGCGGGACATGTTGTTGTCACCATCGCCGATGAAGACGATTTTCTTGCCTTCCCAGGTGCCGAGCTTCTCGCGAATGGTCAAAAGATCAGCCAAAATTTGGCAGGGATGTTCTTCATCGGTGAGGGCGTTGACGGTGGGAATGTCCGAGTAGGAGTAGAAGTCTTCCACATCTTGCTGGGCAAAGGTTCGGATGACGGCACCGTGAACCATGCGCCCCAGAACGCGGGCGGTGTCCTTGATGGGTTCTCCCCGACCGAGCTGGATATCGTTCTTGGAGAGGAACATGACATTACCGCCCAGTTCGCGGATGCCGACTTCAAATGAGACGCGGGTCCGGGTAGAGGCTTTGGTGAAAATAAGGGCCCAGGTTTGTCCCGCCAGTGGTTGGTTGGGGTGCGCGCCACGGGTAGCCTTCATCTCGGAAGCGAGATGGAGAAGGGACTCGAGTTCGTGGGAGTTGGATTCTTCGATTGAGAGAAATTTCATCTTTGAAAAACGGGGAAGCGCGCAGGATGAACTAAAAATGGAAAATGTTCAAGGTTTGCCTGCTCAGTTTTTGTGGGGAGTGTATTTCCGGAAAGTAAGGAACGCAGTGATTGGAGATGACAAGAAGCTAAGCGTGGAACAGTTAAAGCTTATTGGGGAGGCGCTCCGGGTGGGTTTATTAACCAGTCGCTCTTTCCTTATGAAATTACGAGATGAATCACTGGGGGCATGCAGACAAATAGGAAGGATGGAAGGAGTGAGGCACTTGCGTTTATTTGCGAAGACCCTAGTCATAGCCCGGGTGAACTTACTGGCGTGGATGGAGAAAACGAAGGGAAGTTTAAAAGCTGAACCCTTATCGTTGGAGAAGGGGTCAGTTCAAAACATTATCGATGGTTTGAGGGGATTACGGCGGGAGTATTTTGGTCCGACCTTTTTGGACAGGGTTGGGGAGCTGTCTGATTTGAAAAGGGAGGAGTTGAAGAGGCTGGTGTCCTGGATTTTATCGAAGTAGACCACTCCGGGACGGGAGGAGGTGGGTAAGCGACAACCGGAGTTTTTGGCTGTTGATAACAGAGTTGGAAGTTTGAAGATGTGAGTCCATGGATATCTATTTTTGATTGAGGATCACTTGGCTTTCTAAGTGGGCTCAGCCTGACAGGTAGGGCACCAGGCTGTGGTTCTGGTGGCGATGGTGTCGCGTGATAGGTCGGTCTTGCACTTGGGGCATATCCCTCCTTTTTTCCAGCGGTGTTGGAAGAGCCAAGTCTTGGGAGGAACGTTGGCGACGTAGCTGCCGGGAGCGAAGCCATCGGATG
The DNA here is from genome assembly GCA_030835305.1 of Verrucomicrobiota bacterium. Taxonomy (GTDB): domain Bacteria; phylum Verrucomicrobiota; class Verrucomicrobiia; order Verrucomicrobiales; family Akkermansiaceae; genus SW10. The sequence continues at coordinate 61,360 of JAURPJ010000015.1, forward strand.
AGGCGGTGGTGTTTTTTTCGGCGACGTGTTTGAGGGCACCGAGGGTGACGAAGCGGATTTCCTTGCGAAGTGGAGCGGGTTCAAGTTTTGCGGTGGCGATGCCGGGATGGAGTCCGAGGCGCCAGCAGATTTCATCGGCCATCCAGTTCCCAATTCCGGGACAGGCGTTTTGATCCAAGAGGAGGGCTTTGAGTGGCTTTTTGGGATGGCGCTCGATGAGCTTGCGAACACGGGCCAGGGAGAATTTGGAGTCCTGGGGTTGAGGCGGCAGGTCGGCCCATGGGTTTTCGCAATCGTGAAGCATGACGCGGCCGAACATTCGGTAGTCGTTAAGCACGAGGGCTACTTTTGGCGTGCGGAGAATGAGGTGATCGTGCTTTTGCACTTCGTGATCAGGCGGCACGGTGGAGAGCTTGCCGGACATGCCGAGGTGGACTTCGAGGTGGAGTTCGGGACCAAAGGTGAAGAGCATGCGCTTGCCATGGGCTTTGGATGAGAGGAGGCATTTTCCTCTAAGAATGCGCAGGGCTGGAGAGGGGCAATCACGATAAATGCGTGCCTTGGGGTGGACATCAACATCGGTGATGGTGTCTCCTTGGAATACGGCCCACTGGCGGCGGGCAAGTTCGACTTCGGCGAGTTCGGGCATGTCAGGAGCGAGCTAGTTTTTTCACCGAGCCGCCATCGAAAAATTCCGGGAAGAGCAGTTTTGTTTTGGCCGTTGAGGATGTTCCCTCGACAATTTGGAGGACATTGCGGCTGACCGCACGTGCCATCATGATGGGGTCGGATCGGTAGTGGCTAATAGCGGGAATAAGATGGTCAAACCATGCTTCCGAGGAAAGAGCGATTACGGAGATGTCACGGGGAATGCTAAGTCTGTGAGAAGCGAGCCAGGAGATCAGGGTGAGAATGTGGCGCGATCGGGTGGCAATCAGGGCGGAAGGCGGTTCGTCGAGACCGAAGGCAATGTCAAGGGCTCGGGTGACGCTTTTCAGGTCACCTTTGTCGGTCATGGTGTGGATGGAAAGCGGCTGTGGTTTTTCGGAAGCCGCTTCCTTTAGTCCGGCTTCGGTGGCGCGGAGACCGGCAAGCTTGGTGTCGGGTACCAGAAGTCCGATGCGGTGGTGTCCCATGCGCTTGAGATGGAGGCCGGCGTGAAAGGCTGCAGAGCGCCAATCATCGTCGATGCAGGGAAGATCGATGGCATCGTGGCTGAATCCTCTCACGAGGGTTGGGATCTGGTTCTGGCAAAACCATTCCTGAATTTTTCGGTCGCATTGGTAGAGAATCCAGACATCGGCCTCGTGATCTTTTATGAGTTTTTCCAATCTGGCGGATGGGTTTTGGAGGTGAAAAATTCCGGGGGAGACGAGTTCGAGTTCGTAGGCTCGCTTTTGGAGAAGCTCGCGAAGGGTATCGAATTCGGCCAAAAGTTGCGGGGGGAATTGGAGGAGTGTTTTGGGGGAGAGGAAGGCGACCTTTTTGGTGGAGGTGTGTGGAGGGGAGGTAGATGGGTTGAGAATGGAGCGTCGTTTTCCGTGTTGCCGTCCGGAAATCACGTTTTTTTTCTCAAGGATCTCGAGTGCGGTGCGGAGGGTGTCGCGCCCGATTTGGAGCTTTGCGGCAAGCGTGCGTTCGCCGGGAATGAGGTCACGCAGTTCGCCGTGCGTAATCATTTCTTCGATGATGCTGGCTGCTTGCGAGGGAAGGGCATGGCGTTGGGGAAGGCGTGGCATCGAAAAGAAGGGTAAGGTGGTCTTTATCTAACACCAGTTAATATTTGGGGTTTCAGGGCGTATGCTCTAAAAGGATTTAATACAGAGTAATCTAGTGATGGCCTGCTTCAGGACTGCTGGCGAAGGGTGTGAAAAATTACCCCTGGGTGGGTTTGAGAAGGTTGAGAACGCGCTGGGGATCTTGGTTGCTAAAAAGGGTCATGGCTTGATTTACGAGAGTCACGCCAAGGAGGGAAGGCAATCGCTCCGGTTGCTTGGAGGAAAAAAGCGTGAGGTGGAGTTAATTTTGAGGAACTGCTTGAGGAGAAGAAGATGCAATCTTTTCGGTCGAAGCGGTCGAAGCGGTCGAAGCGGTCGAAGCGGTCGAAGCGGTCGAAATCGAGGAAGCCATTTTTGTTCGAGAGTGAGGTTCGTGTGGGGGACGGATGGGGTGAAATTTATCGTGGGGACAAGGTGGTCCGGGTGGGTGGTTTTTCACTTTGTTAGAGGCGCCTTTGGCCAAGCTTCGGATTGATCTACAAGGAAGTACGGAGATCGATGCCGTGAAGTCGGTGAAGGTGCTCTTTTCGGTGGGACAAGCGAAGGCGGGAGCGGGAAAGGTTTTCGGGGTAGCGAAAAAGGATGGCGATGGTTGACTTTGTGAGGAGAAAGCCAGGCTTGTTCCCGGGCATAAATATTTTTGGGTCTCGGTGGAGATGGACGAGAGCGCTGACTTGGATGAGTTATCGGAGTGATGGGTTTTGGTTGGTTTTTTAGACCAGTTGCCACCCTTTGCGATTTTTGGTAAGTCAGGCAAGCTATTTTCATGAAAACTGCAAAGGGCCTGATCAGAATTGGAGCGCTAGCTTTGATGAACTTGTATCTCGCCCAGCAAGTCTCTGGCGAGACTGTTTTCGGAGGGGCGGCTACGCGTGATGTGTCGAATTGGATCACGAGCTCGGTGGCGTTCGATGATGCGGTGCAATCGGGACACAGTTTGAACTGGGAGAATGTGGTGAGCAATGAAGTGACGGTGGATTCGATGGCGAATGAATTTGATTTGACTTGGGAAGCTGGTGCCAATTACACGATTGGGCACCTTTTTATGTATGGTGAGAGTTTCGATTTGGGGAGTGTCGTCGGCGGAATTCAGGGACTTCTTTGGCATGCTAATCTTGAGACGACTGCTTTTCCAAATTGGTCACCGGTGATTGGAGTGAGGAGCGGAGAGGTGACGAGATACTATCGCTGGAATCATTCGGGCAACGATTGGAACGGAAATGGAGGATTAAATTTTTCCAATCCAATGAACGCAGTCGATGACCGCAATGAATTTGATCTTTCCCAGTTGGGAAATGCCTCGAATGGATCATTGGGGATCTGGGGGGAGCTCAATGCGACGTCAGGGAACTTTGCGACAACCCGGGATAATCCCATCGGTCCTAATTTGCAGGCTGGCACGGGAACTGTTCAGTTTGGCTTTTTGCAATGGGCGAGTTCGGGAGGCCAGGCTCTGGAGAGTCAGGAAATTTCCACCGCTATCGATTGTTTCGAGGTCATCATTAACCCTGAGCCAGTAACGGTTTCTACTCTCGCCATCGGAGCGGCAGAGAATCTTACTGCCGTGTCAGCTACGATTGCGAGTAAGATGACGACCTTCGGGAACGCTTATTCAGATGTCACTCTGTATTGGGGGACAGCCGACGGCGGGACTGATTTTGGAGCGTGGGAGAATGCTATCCCACTCGGGGTGAGATATTGTGAATTTGGAACTGAGCTCTCTGGTCTGACACTCGATACGACCTATTTTTTCCGTTGGTATTCCGAAAATACGGCTGGGGGAAATTGGAGCAATGTGCCTGGATCATTCACGACCTTATCCACCTTGCCGCCAGCAATCGTGGTGTCAGACGGGGTGTCTTCGAGTGCAGGTTCTGCGACTTTGAACGGAGAAGTGACAGATACCGGAAATGAAGCTCCTGCGGTGACCATCTTCTATGGTTCGACTGATGAGGGAACAAATTCCGACGGATGGGATGCAAGTGTCAATCTGGGGGCTCAAGGCCAGTCATTCTCGACAACAGTAGAGATGTTGATGAGTAACACGACATACTTCTATCGGGCCTTTGCAGAGAATAGCGCGGGAGGGACCTGGTCGCCTTCCACTGCTTCAGTGACGACCTTGTTGGTTCTGGATCCCGAGGTTGTTGTGTCAGCGGGAGCGTCTGCCTCTCCGGGAGTTGCGACTTTTTTGGGTGAGGTGACAAATACTGGAAACGAGGAGCCCGAGGTGACGATTTTCTATGGCTTGCGCGACGGTGGTATTGATGTGGGAGCTTGGGATCAGTCGGTTTTTCTGGGGACTGTGGGAGGCCCTTTTGCCGAGGAGCTGTCGGGGCTCACGGGAAATACGACCTATTTTTATCGCGCCTTTGTGGAGAATTCGGGTGGAGCGGGATGGGCACCAGAATCAGCGATGGTAGATGTTTTGGGCTTCCAGGGCGTATCCGGGATTTTGGCATCTGATGACTTTGACTTCCTTTATGAAATGAATGTGGATCCTTCCTCACTGAATCTAGATCTGGGTGGAAATGCGAGTGATTGGTTTCCAAACCCGGCGATGGCAACCGGAGTGGATCAGACGATGTGGATTCCTCAGGTTTATGAGGGTGGTATTGCCAAATCGAATCAAAACGCGGGCCCTCCCGAGGCATTGTTTCGAACGGACTACACTGGAAGTGTGAGCCGGACATCGCTATCCGGAGATTTTACTTTGGAGGTTTCGGTAAAGCTCATCGAGGGATCGCAGGCAAATCCAGACTTCGATCTGGGGGGCTTTTCAATCTTTGTCAACCCTCCGGGAATGGACTCTCTGAAGCTGAATATTAATGAGGACAGTATCACGACGGGGTTCGGAGAAAACGAAACTTTGGTTGGAAGCAATACTGACGGATTTCATCAGTTTCGGGTAGCGTATGTGGAATCAGATGAAATGTATTGGGTTTGGAAAGATGGGGTTTTGATTTTGGGAACGAGCATCAATCCGGGTGGTGGATTTTCCGGAGATCAGGCATCAGTCTTTATGGGTGGCGGACTTTTTCTCGGAGATTATTCGGCCGACATTAGCGGTGATTGGGAAGTCGATTACATTCGCTTGAATAATACTGCGGTCTCTCCTCCGGGTGGAGGTTTGCGAGTGACAGGCTCCGGGTTCGTGGATGATTTCACCTTCTTTATTAATTTTGAGGGAGCTTCTAATGCCGAGTATCTCGTCAAGAGTTCTGACAATTTGGCAGGCTTCGATGAGTCTGAATTATTTTTCCTGAACGGCACCTCCCCCGTAACTGATGGAAATGGCAGAGGGCGGGTCGAAATTGATGTCACGGGCAGGGTGCCTGGTAGGCTCTACTTTCGGGTGGAGCGCCCTTAGTAGGCCCGGGGTTTCAATTCTTGGTCACCCGCAGGCGGAAGAACTGTGGGAATACGTTGCCTGCTGAGTTTGAACGCCAAGACGAGGTGGCGGTTCCGTCGCCATGATAGATCTCGCCCAGGAAGATCCGGCTATCGATTGAGTTTGACCAGTTTATGAGATCGGTTGACCAGAAGGCATCGGGGGTGATGTCATCCGATCCAACCGGATAGGTGATGGAAAAAGTTGGGAAGATCGAGCCATCGGGGAGGATTATGGAGCTGAGTTGGGATTTGCCCGAGCCCTCGCTGGAGAGTGAATCTGAGGTTCCCAGGAAATGCTCGAGGAGAGCGCTCAGTCCATCGCCGTCATTGTCGAGGTTTGCAATGCCAGTGAAGGGAGGGCGGCTGTCGAAGGAGCCTGGATTGCCTCCCGGAAGTGAGCTGCAGCGCCAATTGGAAGCTTGATTATGATCCGGATTGGCTTCGGGTTTTTTGAGAATGAGGCTAAATCCCCCACCATCAGCACAAGCCGGCCATGGTGAAGAATCCAAGTAAGAGAAATTCAGGAGTTCTAGGTTTAGAAGGGTGTCCCTGATGATGATTTGGTCGCCGGAGTTTCCAAGTGATCCCGAGAACTCGCCTGCGACGGGATGATCAGGGCCATGGCGGAAGGTGAAGGCATCGAGATTATTTGCCACAATGATACGGCCGCCGGCGGGGAGCGTGATTTCCGGAAAAGTGAAAGAGATCCCACTATCAAGAACGAGAGTCGAAAGGTCGATGCCCGAGGTCCCGATATTCATAATTTCAAGGAATTCAAATTTTTTTGCTTCTTCAAATCCAAGTGCAAGCTCCGCTGGTGAGGGGTCGAGAGGATGGTAGTGGATCTCGCTGACAACGAGGCGGGGGAGGTCTTTGGTGCGGAAATAATTGCGTTCGACGGGGCCGCTCCAGCGAGAATCATCCTTGGTGCGCGCAATGATTCGGGTGCGGGAGTTTAAAGTAATCGGAGAAGAGTAGACGGAGGCGACGGGTGAAATTTCGCCATCGTGGTCACGGGGATCGGTGCCATCGGTCGTATAATAGACGGTGCCACCCGCCGTTGGTGACATGTTGACTTGGATGGAGTTTTGAAATTCCTCGAGAGAGGGAGAGATGGATGGAAGTGATTCGTATTGGGCGTCCAAATAGTTGGCGCGGTTGATCACCCAATTTCGGAGTGAGGTGATCCGGCTTTGCCATGTGGCAAAGTTAAGACCGCTGGCTGAGATTTGTCCGGCGTTGGGGCCGGTAGCTGCGGTATCGACGAGGTTTTGAAGGGCGCTATTGGTGATCGTTTTGAGCCGCGCTGTTTGCCAGATATCCTGATGGGTTTGTCTAAAGTCGGCGTCATTAAAGAGGCCCTTATACCAGTCACGATCGGCTGCCCAGAGCGGGGTGGTTTGAGCTGATCCCTTCCAGGTATAGGCGCGGTCGAAATCCCAGACTGGACCCATCTTGATAAGTGATGTGGGATTCTCCTGGTAAATATAGGTTGAGAGAACGTGGGCGTCTTGGTTTCTTGCGAAATTGTGAACAGTAAAGGCGCGGGCCCAGCTATCGGGATCAAGATGAGCGCGGTATCCGGTGGCGGGATCGGAGGAGTTCGCGGACCAGATCGTGGTATCCATGGTCCGGACCTTCGACTGGACAATGCTCCGTTGATCGGTGAGGATAGAGTAGCCGTCGGGATTGTGGAAGTTAAGATAGGAGTGATAAAATTCCGAGATGTCGTCGACTGATTGCGATCCGCCGGAGTTTTGTTCGTCGTCGGGGATTTGGAGGATTCCGTTTGGTCCGGCGGCGTGGAAATTGGGTTGGATGGTGCTGGCCGGCAGTCCTTCGGGAATGGCAGGCATTCGGTCGATATTGATCATCCATCCTCCGTTGCTCGCCGAATGATTAAGTTTCTCAAAATCTGCTCCGGCACGATTGCGTTCGATTTTCTCGGAAAAGATATAAACCCCCTCAAGATCAGAGATCCCGATTTTCCCCCCGTCGGTATTTTGGAAAACGGCAATCACCCTTGATTCCGGAGCGAGCGCTCCGATTAGTTTGGCGAAGCCAAAGGAGACGGGATTGTGAATGAGGGCACGATCGTAGGTTGGGTTGGGAGCATTCAGGACCCAGTCGGCTTCTTCCGCCATGCCAAAAGGGGAAAGTTTCCGCTCTGAATCATCTTCTTCCCAGAACTCGACCGAGAGCGGTTTTCGGGGGAATTGACTGGAGCTAGAGCCTCGTACCCGGCATCCGAAACGGCTCTCCAAGGTGGCTGGTTGAGAAAAGGGTTCTCCGTTTGGCGTGGGCTCAAAAATGCTCATGACATTGGCTTGACGGGGGAGTTGCTGAATGTCCCGGCCGTCGTTGGATCGACCTTTGTTGGGATATTCTCCGGCGCCAAAGTTATCCATGACGAGGACAGGTAGATCGGAGAGATAATTACTTAAGGAGGAGTCAATGAATGCGTAGTCTCCGGCGGCAATCGGGCCGGCGGAGCGGTTGGGCTCATAGGCACGTGCTCTGAGTCTGGCGGGGTTGGAGAGAGTCAGGGGCGCGGAGTAGAGCTGGCTGGAGGGGTTGGGGGTGCTGCCGTCGAGGCTGTAGCGAATTTCACCAGGGTTCTCAGAGGTGAGAGCAATAGTGATGGTTCCTGTTTTTACTCCGGAGGGTTCCGAAAGGGTGACATTTCCCGAAGGGGCTCCAACGGGATCGCTGGTGTTGTTGAAGGTATTGATTGCGCCCGGAGTGGGCGAGGAAAAGTATCCGATTGATGGGGGGAGAGGTTCAGTTGTGGTGGCGATCAATTGAGGCCTGATGAGAAGATCGCCACTATTTGGGAATTGATTCAGTCCGTGAATGGCTAGCAGGTTGTCTTCAGAAGTGAGAAGGTTGAGGTAGGCGGTGAGGTCGAGATCCTGAAATTGGAGTGCTTGGGAATCGGGGTGGCTGACAGTGGCATTTGAGTTCCAGTCGAGGGACGAGGGGGCATTTATGGCGGCAACAGGAGTTCCATTTAGGAAGGCTACAAATCCGTCGTCGAATTTCATTCTCAGGGTGAGCGATACGATGCCTGCGATATCGATTTGATCGGCGAAGGGAATGCGAAGATAGAAAGTTGAGTTGATTCCCCAAGCATCTGTTTCGAGGTCGAGGCTGATTTCATTTTCGAACCCACTGCCTCTTTCGAAGCCGGCACCGATATTGCCTTGGCGCCATGTGGAATCGTCGAAGACGGGGGTTCTCCAGCTTGTGCCGATGGCGGAGTTGTCAGAAGAGTCAGGGACGAGGGCGCGAGCCGGGGCTGAATCAGAGATGAGGGTGAGGGTGTTGCTGGTAGGTGTTGTACCATAGGAAAAGTCAGCCACTTGAGGTGGGAATTCGAAAGAGCTGGAGGGGGTTCCCTCGGGAGAAACGAGAGCTAGCGATTCGCCCCCGGCCGAGAGTTTGAAATTGGTGTGAAATTCGGAGTTGGTTCCGATGCGATTTTTCCCCGAGGCGAAAATTATGAGATAGGCGTTTGGTTGGAGGGTGGTGGCGGGGAAAGTCCACTTCGAGAGATTAGCAAGGTCGTCAGTGAGGTGCCAGCCAGTGAGAGCGAGCGGAGAGGAGGTTGGATTGTGGATCTCAATCCAGTCTGATGTGTCGCCATCCTCGTCGAGTATTCCGTTGGTGTTGCTGGCGAGAAATTCCGTGATTGCTGGATTGGCCCTGACTAAAGGCAGGCCGAGAAGCGAAGCAAGGAGGAGTCGATGAAGGAACACGAGTCATTCTAGGCAATTTTCAGGGCAAATCAAAAAGTGGAAACTGGTTTTGTTATGATACCAGTTCTTGCTTTGAGATGCTGTTTTCTTGTTTGAGGGGGGACGGGGTGGAAGCTGGGTCCTGAGAGTAGCGAGCTTAATCTCTGAACCAAGATCGGTGATGAAGGAGCTTTCAAACGACCTTCACGGAGAGAAGACTGGTTTGAGAAACAAACCTCTAAAAATTCCTCAAAAGCTGATTGATCTGAGGTAAAAGAGGAAGAAAAGAAAAATCCAAGCGCGCTTATTCATGAAACTACGAAATTTTCTTCCCGTTTTCTTCGCCGGCTCTTTTGCCCAAGGGGCCGTTATCCTCGATAGTCCGTCAAGCGGAGGTGGATCTCAGGCAAACCTCACCATGACCCAGACTTTTACGACCGATGCACTTGGTGCTGAGACCCAGCTTTTCGAGATTGGCATCTTTGCCGCTAATACAATCGGAGGAGGGGATAGTGTTGGGCCGTTTACCATCGAAATCTGGACTGACTTGGATGGGAACGCAGAAACGCAGGGTCTTGGTACTTTGGTTGCAGCATCTACGAACCAGATCACTCTTGCTAACGCTGGAGCTCAAGAGATTGCTAGTTTTTCGGGGGGGATTTTGTTTGATAATACTGTCTATTCATTGATTGCAACGTCCGGAGCATCAGGGGTTCCGGTTCTTGGTCGTTTTGGTTTGAATGGTCCAACTGCCGGAGGTATTTTTGGAAGCGATGGAAGTTTGTTTGAGGGAAGTGCGCAGCCATTCGGCAATCAATATGAGTTGGCGTTTAGTGTGACCACGGTTGCTCCTGTTCCCGAGCCAACTTCAGCTATCTTGCTTAGTCTAAGTGGACTCTTTCTAGGTTTTCGCCGCCGCAGATAGTCGGAGCAGATTCAATCATTCAAGATTCCGTGCTTCCGATTGGAGGCACGGAATTTTTTGCGTTCGGGATTTGGCACGGGATCCGCTAGAACGGACGCGCGTGGCTGGCGAAACGATGAAATTGATGGTGGTGAGCGACCTGGACGGGACACTGCTTGATCATGATGACTATTCGTATGAGGCGGTTTTGCCGGTTCTTGACCGGATGGACGAGGCCGCGATCCCGCTGGTCGTCAATACCAGTAAAACAAGGGCGGAGTGGCTGGCGATGCGGCGGGATTTTGGGAATGTGGACCCGTACATCGTAGAGAATGGTTCGGCGATTTACGATGGCGAGAAGGTTGAGGTCTTTGGTGTTTCGAGGGCTGATATTCTGGATTTTCTTAATCCGCTTCGGTCGAAGTTCAAATTCACCGGGTATTCCGACGTTGGTGTCCCTGAAATTATAAAGTGGACCGGTCTGGGGCGTCAATCGGCAGAAAGGTCGGCGGATCGGCATTTCAGCGAGCCTTTGGTGTGGCAGGATACGCCGGAAAAGGAGGAGGAGTTTTGTAAAATGGTAAAGGCGAGCGGTCTGATGACGCTGCGTGGAGGGCGTTTTCTTCACGTGCTGGGTGAGACGGACAAGGGAAGGCCGCTGAAGTATTTTCGGGACCAAAAGGTCGCCATCATCGCGCTGGGAGATCGCCCCAATGATCTCGCCATGCTGGAAGCGGCGGACATCGGGGTCGTGATCAAGGCCCCGGGTGATTTTGTTTTGGAAGCGGAGGGTATGCTTCGTAGCACCGAGACCGGTCCACGGGGATGGGCTGAAATGATGACTCAAATTTTCGACCAACTTCAAATCCCACAATCAACAACAAACAATGGCTGATTTCCATCAAGGCGGGCCTGTCGCCACCCTTCACAACCTGACCAACAGACCTCTTGAGGATCTGGAGGCCGAGCTCGTGGGCTTTTCAAAAAAGCGACCGATGGGCCTCTTGCTTCCATCGCTCTTTTCCGAACTCGAGACCGAGGCCATGCCAAAGATTCTTGAGGAGGTGAAGAAGGTTCCTTACTTGAGTCAAATCGTAATTGGTTTGGACCGGGCGACCGAGGCCCAGTATCGCGAGGCCCTGGAATTTTTCGGAGAGTTGCCACAGCATCATCGGGTACTTTGGAACGATGGTCCGCGCTTGCGGGCGCTGGATGTCGAACTCCAGGAGCAGGGGCTTGCACCGGAGGAGGAAGGGAAGGGGCGAAATGTTTGGTACTGTCTCGGCTACATGTTGGCCACCGACAAGGCCGAGGCAATCGCACTGCATGATTGCGACATCGTGACTTACGATCGATCTCTTTTGGCACGGCTGATTTACCCGATGGCAAATCCGCAATTCAGTTATCAGTTTGCGAAGGGATATTATCCGAGGATTGCCGATGGGAGCCTCAATGGTCGCGTCACCCGACTCCTGATTACCCCGCTCTTGCGATCTCTTGAGCAGGTTTGTGGTCCCAGTAATTATTTGAGCTACCTGGATACTTTTCGGTATCCTTTGGCGGGCGAGTTTTCCTTCCGCAAGGGCGTGATTCCCGATATCCGCATGCCGAGTGATTGGGGGCTCGAAATGGGGACGCTTTCGGAAATGTTCCGAAATTATTCCAACAATAAGCTTTGTCAGGTCGATATTGCAGAGGTTTATGATCACAAACATCAGGACATTTCAGTTGATGACCGGGATAAGGGATTGTCCAAGATGTCGATCGATATTTGCAAGTTGGTCTACCGCAAGATGGCGGTGATGGGGGTGGTTTTTAGCAAGGAAGTTTTCCGGACGCTTAAGGCTGCATACTTCCGAAATGCGCTCGATTTCGTGGAGCGCTACAAGAATGATGCGATCATCAACGGGCTCGATCTTGATGTGCACAAAGAGGAGGAAGCCGTTGAGCTCTTTGCCGAAAACATTATCGCGGCCGGGAAGAAGTTTTTGAGTTCGCCGCACGAGAAGCCCTTTATTCCAAGCTGGTCGCGGGTTCGAAGTGCGGTGCCGAACATTTATGAACGCTTAATCGAAGCGGTGGAAGCCGATCAAAAAGAATTCAGCAAAGAATGAGTCCTCTGGATAATCTCAACCTGCGTATCGAGACCCACCTTACCACGATCTACGGGGAGACGGATCACTCGGTTCTTGTGGAACGTTTGATAGATGCAATGCGCTTGCGCGAGCATTTTTTCGAACCATTCCCATTCACCAATCATTGGTCCGAAAAGGATATCGCGCTGATCACTTATGGGGATTCGATACTGCCGAAGGAAGGCGCTCCGCTAAAAGAGTTGGCCACATTTGTCCGCGAAAGACTGGGTAATTCGGTTTCGATTGTCCACATCCTGCCCTACTTTCCGTGGACTTCGGACGATGGCTTCGCCATTTCAGACTACACCCAAGTGAAGCCTGATCTCGGGGACTGGTCTGATCTTGAGGATTTATCGCAGGACTACCGGATTATGTCCGATCTTGTGGTGAATCATTGTTCAAGTTCGCACGAATGGTTTCAGCAATTTGAGAAGGATGAGGAACCGGGTCGCCGCTTTTTTTTGGAAGCGTCACCGCTGGAGGATCTCAGCGAAGTGGTCCGGCCCCGGACAAGTCCTTTGTTGCGTCCAACGCCAACGCCTTCGGGAATGAAACATGTCTGGTGCACCTTCGGGCACGACCAGGTTGATCTCAATTTCCGCGATCACGATCTTCTGGTTGAGTTGGTGAAGGTTATAAGAAGCCATCTCGATCACGGGATCGGAGTCTTTCGTTTGGATGCGGTGGCTTTCGTTTGGAAGGAAATCGGAACCAACTGCATCAATCTCGCCCAGACCCACGAACTGGTTCGCTTGTTTCGGACTTTGATTGAGCATGTGAAACCAGATGCGGTGATCATCACCGAGACCAATATTCCAAATCAGGAAAATTTGTCTTATTTTGGAAACGGGAATGAGGCACATGGAATCTATAACTTTTCGCTTCCTCCGCTTCTCTTGTATTCTTTGACTTTCGGGGATTGCCGCTGCTTGATCCAGTGGCTGATGAGAATGCCCCCGGCCCAGCCGGGGACAATGTATTTTAATTTTATTGCGTCGCACGATGGGATAGGGCTCAGACCGGCCGAAGGGTTGTTGTCGCAAGATGAGATCCAGTCGATGGTGAACAAGATGCTTGATTGCGGAGGTCTTGTTTCCGAGCGGGCCCTTCCGGATGGGAGCAAGCGCCCCTACGAAATTAATATTAGTCTTTCTGATGCCTTGGAGACCGAGGAAAAATTCCTCTGTGCCCACACCATTTTACTTGGGCTGGAAGGAGTGCCCGCGTTTTATATTCACAGTCTGCTGGGAACGCGTAATGACCGGGATGGCGTCATCAATTCCGGGATTAACCGTCGCATCAATCGTCGTCAATGGAAGGCCAATGATCTGAATGACGAACTTGATGATGAGTCTTCATCTCACGCCAGGGTCTTGAGGAAGCTGCTGCACCTGATCGGTTTGCGGAGAGAGCAGACTGCCTTTCATCCGAACGCGACCCAGTTTACTCTGCATATGGGCGATCAGGTTTTTGCTTTTTGGCGTCAATCAATCGATCGGCGGAATAGCATATTTTGTTTGAACAACGTTTCGGGCGAAGAACAACGGATTCCGGTGGCCTCCATTAACCTAATTTCGACCGAGGAGTGGTTGGACTTGATTTCGGGAGACGTTCTGGAGGACGAGCAAGGTGAGATAATTTTGGCGCCCTACCAATGTGTCTGGTTGGCCAACCGCCGGAAGCACCTCCCTTATTAGAGACCTTTTGAAAATTTCCCAACGAGTGTTTCAGATTTGATGTGATTAAGAATTGCGGCTGCGCTGATTGTTTGGAAAGCAAATCTGATGAGCTGCGAGGACTTTCAAATCCAGCCGCGAGCTCTTTTGTCCCTATTTTTGCTCTCTTCCCTCGTCGTGCCTTACGTGAGATGAAATTCCTCGGTAGCGTTCATTGGGTGTTTTTCAGGCGGCTTCTTAGGATTCCGCTTGGAGTCCAGTGAGGAATGGGCCGACTTCCGGGGAGTCTTCCACGGGGGACCACGGGGCGAACTCCTTGTCCGTCTCTGGGTCGTAAGGGCCTTTTTTGACTTCAAAAATCACAGTGTCCGGCGCATGGACAATCATTCCGTGCCACGTTCTTGGTTCGATGTCGATGAGCGGTGAGGTTGTGCGCAGATGGTGGCGGGCGCGAACCCCTCCTTCCGAATCGAAGATAAGAATCTCCAAATGACCGCTCAGGAGGCACACCGATTCACTGGCGTAATCAAGTGGATGACAGTGCGGGCGAATATAAGTGCCGGGCTGAAGGAAGTTCAGGAGGCGTTGCACCTTTGCGCTTTGATTCCGTTGCACAGGGAGAATCATTCGAAGTCTGGGGCTCTCTCGGGAGGCTGATTTGCCTTGAAAGAGAAATGAATCGTTGAGGACGAAGACTTCTCCGGTGGGGTTGGGAAAGGCAGTTTTCATGGTTTTGCAAGGTATTAGGCCCTCTTCTCTGTGGCGAACTGTTATTTTGGGTGGATTAAGTAATTTTTGAGGCTATCATTCCCTTCATGAAGTTTTTCCAAAAACTCGTCGCTTATCTTTTGGCCGGAAGTCTGACACTGACATCCTGCCAGACCGCCAACCCTTATACCGGTGAATCTCAGAAGGCCAAAGCCACTACCGGAGCGATTATTGGCGGACTCCTTGGAGCTGGAATCGGAGCCTTGTCCGGAGGCGATAGCACCGAGAGAAAGCAACGGGCCTTGATCGGTGCTGGAATTGGCGCTCTTGCCGGTGGGGGGATCGGGGCCTACATGGATAAACAGGAAGCCGAGCTCCGCCGTGAGCTTGAAGGAACCGGAGTGGGCATCAGCCGAAATGGCAACCAGATCAGTCTGATTATGCCGGGGGATATCACCTTCACGACCGGAAGCGCCGGGATTAGCGGAGAATTCTATCCAACTCTGGCCTCTGTGGCCAAGGTTCTAAACAAGTTCGACAAGACAATGGTCGCGATTACCGGGCACACTGATAATGTTGGCGGGCGCGACTACAACTACCGTCTTTCACAGGCCCGGGCCAACAGCGTGGCGCAATTTTTGCGGACCCAGAAAGTGGCTCCACAGAGATTTCAAGTGAGTGGGCGTGGCATGGATCAGCCGGTTGCAAGCAATAACTCGGCAGCGGGTCGTCAGGCCAACCGCCGGGTGACTATTCAACTGGCTCCAATGAACTAAAGGTCCCGCTAGTCAATTTAACGGCGAAGTGGAGGTTCCACTTCGCTATTTTTTTGGTGGATGTTTTGATTGGAAAAAAGGGGCATCCATTTTTTTTTCTCCGTATCTTATGAAGTCTCTTCTATCCGTAACCCTCTTCTTTTGTGTCCTGCAATCCTGTGTCCAGCACGCAGATGGCGAACCTGATCAGCTCGACTCTTCGTACGTGCAATTCATCACGCCCTGGCAGCCGGGTGTGGGAATGGGTCTGTATGTTTGTGTGGACAAGGATGGCGAGCCTCATCCGGTGCAGGAAAATATTAGCAATTTCACAACGATTGCCAGGGGTCAATTTGCGGGAAAAGGCATCCCGGCAAGCGCGATTTCGGCGGCGAGCTTTCTGGAGGCGGGCGACTCGAAGGCGGATCTTCAGGCGATCTATGCGATCAGGCAAGCTGATGATATTCAGGTGTTTCGAGGATACTTCGTGCCGGGTTTTGGAGGGCCGGTGGAATGGGAAAGAGTAAAAATCCGATAGGGATTGGGGTGGATTCTCAGCGGGGGCGCCAGCAGGATAAAATACCGATCACGCGTGGCAGGGAATTAGTCTTCTTGACGCTACGGAAATCGGGTCCAAGTTCGCCATCCTGTGAAAACAATTCGAAACATTATGTTGGCTTGCTTGATTAGTGGAAGTCTTGTAAAGGCATCGTCCATTTTGGAAACCAAAGTCGAGACGATTAAAGGCAAGGAAACAACGCTGGCGGCTTTTAAGCCGAAGGCTATGCTCATTGTAAACACGGCTTCGGAATGTGGCTTTACGAGGCAATACAAGGGGCTAGAGGATCTTTACAAAAAGTTCAGCAAACAGGGGCTGGTAGTCGCCGGTTTCCCATGCAACCAGTTTGGAGGACAGGAGCCGGGTAGCAATGCAGAGATCGCCAAGTTTTGTAAAACCAACTACGATATTACCTTCCCGATCTTTGGGAAGATCGATGTCAATGGCAAGAAACGTCATGCCCTCTACACTCAACTCGCTGGTGAGAAATCTTCGTTCAAAGGGGACATCGGTTGGAATTTTACCAAGTTTCTTGTCGACGCCGACGGGAAAGTCATCGCTCGCTTTGAAGCCAGAAACGCTCCTATGTCGGACGAGGTGGTGAAGGCCATCGAGACGGCTCTTAAAACAAAATAAGACGTCCGGAAAACTATCCTACAGACCTTGCCCGAGCTAACTGGGCAGGGTTTTTTGTGGATTTGGACCCCGGGGAAAACGTTGTTTATACTTGGGAAGACCGCCGGGTATAGGGAGGGTTTTTACAAATCGCACCTTAGTTGCTGATTGTGCGCCTTCAAATGCCTGCCATTTCCATTGCCTTGGAGGTATTTTCGGAACTGGGTGTCCTCGAGCGCAATCCAATCTGAGGATTTCTCTGAGGCAGCCCTGTTCGTCCTGCCGAGTTAGCCCTTCTCGATCAAAGCAACCAGCTCGCTGAAGGAGAACGGGCCGGACCGTTCTCCAGGGTTGCTTTAGTAATGCCAAAATTGCTCGGATTCATGCAAGAAGTCTTCTTTTTCCTATGGAGGTGATTGTGGCAACGGGCGCTGGCAAGTTTGCGTTTGCTAGATAAATTCCTGATAGGTGGGTTTGATCACCAGTTCGGGCACGACGACGTGTTTGGGAAGCTGGGCGATGGCGGCGATGAGGGAGGCAATGTCCTCGGGGTGGACCATACGGGCTTTTTGTTCGTCGGGGACTTTGACGGGGCGTTCATCGAGGATGGGGGTGTTGATCTCTCCTGGGAAAATGCTGGTGATACGAATCCCGTTGTCAGCTTCCTCTGCATTGATGGCGGAGGCCATGCCGGAGACTCCAAACTTGGAGGTGGCGTAAGCCATGCCGGCGAGCGGGTAGGCGCGCTTTCCGGCGATGGAGGAAATGTTGAAAACGAGCCCGTCCTGTCGCTCGCGCATCGCTGGGAGGGCGGCGTGAATCAGGTTGAAGAAGCCGGTGCAATTGATGGCGAGGAGTTTGTCGAAGTCGGCGGGGTCGATCTCGCTGACTTTACGTTTTACGATGTTGACGCCAGCCGAGTTGACGAGGATGTCCGGAGTGCCGAAGTCCGCGATGAGAGCGTTGACTTCAGCGCGGTTTGAGATGTCGCACACACGGGCGGTGAGTTGGTCTCCGGCGACGGCCTGAAGTTTTCCAAGGTTGCGTCCGCAGATGGTGACGGTGGCTCCGGCTTCGGCGAGTGCTTGGGCGGTGCCGAGTCCGACTCCGCTTCCTCCTCCGGTGACGAGGGCTGTTTTTCCTGTGAGAGGTTTCATTTAGTCAAAGATGGGAAAGAATGTGTTGAATGCCTTTTCGCCAAAAACGGCGGGATCGTTGAAGCGTTTGTGTTGGTCAAGATCCGAGATCGCGGTGAGTTCTTCGGGCGTAAGGACGAATTCGAAGATGTCGAAGTTTTCGCGAAGGTGGTCGGGTGATTGTGTTTTTGGGATGGGAATGGTGCCGCGTTGCATGGCCCAGCGAAGGGCAACCTGAGCGGTGGATTTACCGTGGGCGGCTGCGATTCTTTCGAGAACAGGATGAGCGAGGATGCGTTCGGATGCCTCGGCCATGCCGAGGGGGAGGTAGGAGTCGGCCCCGAAGGGGGAGAAGGCGGTGACGGCGACGTCTTGTTCCTGACAAAAGCGGAGGAGGTTTTCTTGGCAAAGATAGGGGTGCATTTCGACTTGCAGGACGGCGGGCTTGATGCGGGCATAGGAAAGGACTTCACGAAGCATGGCGGTGCCGATGTTGGAAACGCCAATTCGTTTGGTGAGACCTGCGTCGACGAGCTCTTCCATGGCGCGCCAGGTATCGGAGTAGGGCACCAGGATGGGGCTCATGGCCTCGCCTCCGGCGGTCCAGCCGGGAGGATACATTTTGTCGAAGGGGACGAATTCGAGCGCGATGGGGAAGTGGATGAGATAGAGGTCGAGTTGCCCGATGCCGAGATCGGAGAGGGTCTTTTCGCAGGCCGCACGGACGTGTTGGGGTTCGTGGTAAGTGTTCCAGAGCTTACTGGTCACCCAGAGATCGTCGCGAGCACACAGCCCGGCGTTAAGGGCGGAAGCGATTCCTTTCCCGACAAGACGTTCATTGCCGTAGTCGGCGGCGCAGTCGAGGTGGCGGTATCCCGCTTCGATGGCCTGGTGGACAATTTGTGGTGTGAGTTCTTCGGGGATCTTCCAGGTGCCGAGGCCTGGAGAAGGGAGGGCGGAACCGTCGGAAAAGAGGTGGGCTGACATTTCGGGAGGATCTTAGGAAAGGAGCACCGCATCCGGCCAATAAAAAAGCCACCTGCGGTGAAGCGCGGCAGCTAAAAATAAAAAGTGCCAGGAAGCCACGGCAATGAGGGACAAGCTGCGGCTGCTACTTTCGTCCTGACCGGGTCCACCAGCCCACACTCCGTGACTCCTGACGGGGGAGAGTTAAGGGAGAGCCGCGGGAAGGGCAATGATTTTTATTGAGGACCTCAAGAAAGCTACCAGCTCTGCATCCAGAGGAGGAAGGCAAAGAGCAGCGAAGCGAGGAGAAAGACGGCTGTAATAAAGCCAAGGCCAAGGCCAATGCGATGAGGCGACGGCGCGGGCTCTTTGAGTCCAAATTGCAGGGGCTTTTCGCCGGGCAGAAATTCCGGTCCCGCGCCTCTGGACTTACTGGAGTTTTTTTCACTCGGCTGTTTCCGGGAAGCGGCGAATTTCCCGACATAGTCTATCGAGCGATCGCGACCGGGAGTTGGAATTCTTGGGAGCATGGCGAATTCAGTCTCCCAAAATGACATAGAAAATCACGAGAAGCATTGGGAGGGAAAGGATCAGAAAGAAGATCCCGGAAAACCCCTCGTCGGTTTTCAGCTTGGTTTTACGCAAACAGGCATCGAGAGGTTTATCGGTGCCGAGGAATTTGACACGAGATTTCGAAATGTCCTTTTCGCGGCCCGAGCGGCCATTACGGCCATCGGCATAGCGGCTGGCATAAGAGCGGGAATCGAGGCCTTTGGGTGCTGGAAAACTTTTTCTCATGGACGAATGATGGTTCGGAAAAAATGTCACGCCATGGTAATGGGCGAGACCTTTTATAACCGCGCTACTTTGCGGCGTTCCAGTGGGCGTCCATTTGCTCCAGGGTGGCGTCCTCCAGGGAGATTTGGTCTTTCTTGAGGCCCTTTTCGATTTGGTCGAAGCGGTGAAGAAACTTTTGGTTGGTCCCTTCGAGGGCGACCTCGGGATCGACATCGAGTTTCCGAGCGAGGTTGGTGACGATGAAAAGAAGGTCGCCAATTTCGGCCTGAAGTTCCTTGGAAGCAGGCATCCCTTCCACGTGCTTGGCCAGTTCCTCGCGAACTTCGGCCAGTTCCTCGTCGATTTTCCCGGCAATGCCGGTGGTGTCCGGCCAGTCGAAGCCGACCTTGCTTGCTTTCTTCTGGAGCTTGGCGGCTTTGAGCAAGGCGGGCAACCCCTTGCCCACTCCGTGAAGGTAGGGTTTTTCCTCGTGGCCTTTTTCAGCTCGCTTGATGTCCTCCCACTGGGCGAGAACGCCATCGGTGCCACCGACATTGGAGTCGCCGTAAACGTGGGGGTGGCGGCGGACCAGTTTGTCGCTGATTCCCCGCGCGATGTCGTCGAGGTCAAAGCGCTTTCCTTCCTCGGCCAGCTCGGCATGGAAGACGACCTGCAGGAGGAGGTCGCCGAGTTCTTCTTTGAGGTTTTTCTCATCATTGGCACGGATGGCGGCAACGGTTTCGTAAGCTTCCTCGATAAGATTGGAAACCAGCGACTCGTGGGTCTGCTCGGCATCCCAGGGGCATCCGCCGGGAGCACGAAGCCGGTGCATGATGGCACGAAGGCGCTCGATTTGGCGGCCGGGCTCGGCGCAGTTGATCATTTCGTCGTCGGTCATTACTTGCGTCTTGCTTTGTCGAGGATGTCCCTTTCCTTTTTGGTTAGAGACTGAATGCCCTGCTCGGAGATCTTATCAAGGATCCGATCCACTTCTCTGGTTAATTCGAGAGGGGAGCGCTTGCTTTCACGAACAACGGTGGCGTCACGGGTGCGCCGTGGACCCTTTTTCTGCGTTCCAGACCCAATTTGTGAAAGTTTAATGACGAACTCCTTGAGCGGAGGTAATTTGAGGACAGCAAATCCAAAGATCGCTCCGCCTAGGTGGCCGGCACTTCCTCCGGCATTGTGCCAGTTGAAGATAACGGCAAGGGATTCAATGATGAGGTAGCCGATCGCGAAGGTTCGCATCTTGAGAGGGATGAAGAAAAAGAGGAGAATGCGGGCATCGGGTGCGACAAAGTAGAAAGCTGCCAGGATTCCGAACAAGCCAGCAGATGCTCCCACCATTTGAACAGCCGGAGTGTAACCATCAAAGAATCCGGGGAGGAAGAAAAGCAGGGTGTAAAAGAGGGCTCCGGCCACTCCGCAAAGAAGGTAGAAGACCAGATACGCCCGGCTGGTCATCCAGCGCTCGATAAAGGGGCCGAAGAAAAATAGGCCCAGGCAGTTGGCAAGGAGGTGGCCGAATCCGGCATGCAGGAACTGGAAGGTGATCAGTCGCCAGATCTGAAACCCGTAAATTCCCTCTTCAATGCTGAAGCTGCCGATGCGATAGAATGCTGATTCCTGCAGCCTTTGGCCCGGGCCGGTAAGGAGGATTTGGATGAAAAGGATCCCCACATTGATGATCAGAAGCCACTTGCTGACAGGGGCGCCCTCGAAGGGGCCGGGCATGCGGGGCGGGCCGGATTGATAGCCCGGCTGCATGTACTCACGATCGTTGTATCCCACAACCAAGCAATAACAGTGATTGGCAGGACTGGAAAATGAAACTTTTTCTTAAGGCGATTCCGGTTTGTACTTCCTAGCGATGACGCTACGCGATCTCGGATGGAATGATGACTTTGGAAAGGCCTTTGAGGAGGTTGTAAAGGATGGCTGGGTGCCTGGCCGGCTGATCCGGGAGACGAAGATTAATTTCTCGGCTCTCCTGGATGATGCCGAGGAAGTCGATTGTGTGGTGGGGGGCAAAGTCTGGCACGATGCTTCCTGCGACGCCGAGCTTCCCGCGGTGGGGGACTGGGTGGCCATCGATTTGGGGGCCGGAGAGAATGACGAACACATCATCCGTGCGAGGCTTCCGAGGCAGACTTGTTTTTCGCGCAAGGCTCCCGGTAAAAGCAGCGAGGAGCAGGTGATGGCAGCGAATGTCGACATTGTTGTGGTCGTGACCGATGCGGGCCCTGACTTCAATCTTCGGCGCATGGAGCGCTATTTCACCATTATACAAAAGAGCGGCGCACGTTGCGTGGTGCTGGTGAATAAATCGGATCTGTTTGAACCCGGGGTCAACGAAAAGGCCCGTGAAGAGATTCAGGATCTTTCTCCCGATGCCGAGGTCTACGTGACCAGCGCGACGAGGCACGAGGGGCTCGAGGTGCTGAAATCCTACCTCAAACCGGGGATTACCCTGACCATGGTGGGTTCCAGCGGAGTTGGGAAATCGACGCTGGTGAATCAACTGCTGGGTGAGGAATGGTTGTGGACCGGCGAGGTGAATGAGGTCACGGGCAAAGGGCGGCACACTACGGTGGCGAGGGAGTTGGTGGTTTTGGAGGATGGCGGGATGTTGGTCGACAATCCGGGAATTCGCGAAGTCCAGATGTGGACGGACGAGGATACCCTCCGTGATAGTTTTGCGGATGTGGAGGATTTGACGAACCAGTGCAAGTTTCGCGACTGCAAGCATCAGGGCGACAAAGGATGTGCCATCGAGGCGGCGGTGAAAGCGGGTGAGCTGGACCCGGCCCGCTATGAAGGATACCTTCGGCTCGATGAGGAGATTGAGGAACTCAACTTCCGGCGCAAGAAGCGCCAGATGATCGTTGAGCGTTGGGGCAAGCGAAATAAGCGCGTCAAGGCGCGAAACCGCGAAGACCGGATCGAGTTGGAGAAAGAAGAGCGAGGCGAACTTTAGGCAGCCTGCTTATTGCGGACGGCCGCGCTGCCAGCTTTCGACCCGGCCATTGGTGAATTTCACCCAGGAAGAAGCCTCGGGAATGTAGACGACACCGGTGCCAACTCCGCCATTCCATCCCCACGGACCCCAGCCGGGACCGGCGATTCCACCGCGGCGAATTCCCCAACCGGGGCCACCCCAGCCTCCGCCCCAACCACCCAAGGCCGATTGCACGACGACGGGTGAGAGGCTGTTGTAAATCCACTGCTCGTAGCGTTTGCCATTCTTTTCGCCCTCGGCCTGGCGGTCGGGGCTACCCCAAGCGAGGAAGACGGCAGGTTGAGTCATGCCGTTTTGGATTTTACCAACTTCGACGAGAGCTTGTTGCTCTGGCTTAAGAGCGCGGAAAATTTTGGGATTCTTCGCGATCCGGGCCGCAGGAGTGCGCGAATTGCTGCAGCTCACCGCAAAGAGCGCAAGAAAGGGGAGGAAGAGGAGCGTTTTCATTCACGGCAAGTTAGACGGGGCTGCCTGTCTGCGCAAATTTTTCCGAGTTGGTCGTGATCGATGTCATATTTATTGCCGGAAGGCATTTCATTTGAAACCGAGACCGCGTCGGGTAATCTCTACATCAGGGAGGAAAAAATTTTGAATGATTTTAGCAGTGACTTCGCGCTTGAGACTGGGGCGGGACAGGCCATTTCAGTAGCGGTCTCGGGCAACGAGATCGGCTCGTTCAATACCCGGAATTGGAGTTCGTTCCCGGGAGTCCAAGCGAAACAGGGATTTCGACTCTGGCCACATTCTACGTGAAGGGTTTCGTGGGGCTGCGTTATCAAATGCAGCGGTCCGCTGACTTGGAAACTTGGGTCAACTTGGATGCTCCCTTTCACTTGAGTCAATCGGTTGAGATCAAAACAGCCGCTCACACCATTGAAGACGGCCAGTTTTACCGAGTCCGCGAAATTTCACCCACCAACAACTAAAAACGAGCTTTTCAAAATAATGAGAATACAAATTTTAGCTCTAATCAGTGTCACTTTTCCAGCTCTGCAAGCTGCGGTGATTTATAACGCGGAGCCACAGACGATTGTCGGACTTACGGCTAACAATACCGTTGCTTTTGATTTTGATCGGAATGGCGTGGAGGATTTGCGAGTAGAGGCTGTTTATTTGGGGCTTTCGACTCCGGTAGTTCAGTTTCTCTCACCCTCGACTACGCAACTTTTGTATGAATGGTCGGAACCTGCCATGTATGGAGTGGATTTCTTACCATATAGGTCGAGCCAACTGATTGGCCCAGACTCTGAAACAACGGTAGTTCGCTTTGTTTCTCCTGACTCAGGCGCCGGAACGAGACGACTCACCAAAGGATTTCCACTTCCTGATCCACGAGAAGCTGAACGCAATTTTCTTAATCAGACGGCCTATCTTGGATTTCGTTTTCAAGGTGAAGAAGGTCTTCATTATGGGTATGCGTTGTTCACGGACACGACCTCGCGGGGAACGACTCTTTTGGCGACGGCTTGGGAAAGTGAGCCGAACACTGCAATTGTGGCAGGGGCGGTGCCGGAGCCTTCCACGACGCTCCTCTTGTCGCTGGCGGGTGGAAGCCTTCTCTTTTGGCGAAAACGGGCTAATTGATGACACAAGAGGGTGCTACCATTCTACTTCGTCAGCTGGTGGAGAGTCTGGAGGGTGAGCTTGCCGGTGTTCTCAAGAGCGCCGGGAGTGATCTTGTCTAGGGTGTCACCTTTTTCGTGCCAGTAGTCGGCATCGCTGAAGTTGCCGATGAGGTGGAGCACCGCGAGATTGGCGCGATTCATCAGGGGTACGTGGTCGTCGAGGATGGTGCCGGCGTGAGGCTGGACCCAGTTTTGCAGGTTGAGTTTTGAGGCTGCAGACAGGGTGTGGGATGCGAGCTTTTGGTGGGTGTCTCCACCGATGAGGAGGGGGATTTTGGGATCTCCGACGATATCGAGGACGATGCCAATCTGTGGTTTGATCAAGCGTTTGTCCAACTGGGCCGCGTAGTAGCGGCTTCCGTAAAGTCCGTCCTTCGACTGGATGTTTTTGAGGATGGCTTCCTCGCCGTCAAAGAAGACGAGCTCGACGTTTTTGGCGCCTTCGTTTTTGACAGAAAGGACACGCGCCATTTCGACGAGGACCCCGGTGGAGGAGCCGCTGTCGTTGACTCCGAGGAATTCGAACTCGGCAAAGAGCTTGGTATCGAGGTGGGAGCAGAGCAGGAAGGGCGTGGAGGAATTCCAGTCGGGATCGGAATCAGGTGAGTAGCGGGCGAGGAGGTTGGTGAATTCCTGCGGGCCGATTGGGGTGATCCCGGTGAAGGTTTGGCGCTTGGTTTTCCAGCCCAGTTTTGCGAGTTCGGTTTCGAGATACTGCAGGCTCTTTTGATAAGCTTCCGAGCCGATGGGCCTGGGACCAAATGCGGTGAGGGCTTCGACGTGAGCGAAGGCATTTTTGCCGGAGAATTCCGAGACGCTTTCCTCTGAAATGGTGCCCGCGATGGCGGCTGCTGTGATGGGCTTGGGCTCTTCTTCTTTTTCGCCACAAGCGATGAAGAGGATGAGGACAAGGATGCCGGCGAAGATGGTCTTGATCACGGGATCAGTCTAGGTCTAGACCGAGAAGGTTCAAGATTCTCCCGAGGTCATCGTTGCCGTAATACTCAATCTCAATTTTACCCTTCTTGTCGGTGTGATGAACCACGGTCTGGGTGGCGAAGTGATCGCGCAGGCGATTCTGGATGGCTGTGATATGGGGATCAACGACCTTGGATTTGCTCTTGGATTTCTTCTGTCCGGTCTTGTGGTAGTTCTGGACGAATTTCTCGGCCGAGCGAACCGTCATGTTTTGTCGGAGGATTTGGTCTGCGACGGCGATTTGCTCGCCGGGATCTTTTACGCCGAGGATGGCCTTGGCGTGGCCCACGGTCAGGTGGCCATCGGCAAGGTGCCGCTGGATGGAGGGCTGGAGGTCGAGGAGGCGCATCGAGTTGGCGACGCTGGCCCTGGATTTACCAACGCGTTTGGCAATGACGTCTTGTTTGAGCCCGAAGTCTTTGGCGAGGCGCACGTAACCCTCGGCTTCTTCGATGGCATTGAGGTCCTGGCGTTGCAGGTTCTCAATGAGGGCCATTTCGAGGACCTCTCGGTCGCTCGATGGTCGCTCGATGACGGGGACGGTTTCCAGTCCCAGGAGGTTGGAGGCCCGCCAGCGTCGCTCGCCGGCAATGAGTTCCATCTTGCCATCGACCTTCCGGATGATGAGCGGCTGGATAATGCCGAGTTGCTCGATGGATTGCTTCAGTTCGTCGAGTGATCCCTCGGGAAAGCGCTTTCGCGGCTGGAGCGGGGACGGAACGAGGTCGTGGATGGGCACCTGGGTGACGCTCTCGCCGGGCCTTAATTCGACCTTGGCATCAGGGACGGTATCAGAGGATGCGCCCTTGATCAGTGCTCCCAGTCCTTTTCCCAATGCCTTTTTCGCCATACGAGTCAGGAGATATCGAAGGACTTCGGGAAAGGAAAGACTGTAATGAATCCTTAATTCATCCGAAATGCCGGAGTGCTTCCGCAGTCTTGACGTGGCGGGGATCTCAGGGCATTCCAAATGGGTGAAAACACCACTCCTACTCCTATCAATCCTCACCCTCAACGTCTGTTGTCAGGATGATGACGTTCGGGCTTCAACCGTTCCCAAGCGCAACATCGTTCCCATGGAGGTGAAGGAACGGGCCCAGGCCGCCGTTCAGGAAGTGGTGAACAAAACGATCCGGGGGGATTTTCAGGCGGCGCTGGATTCGATGAATCCCGAATTTCTGCAGGTGATGGCCCGTCCTTTTGGTGGGCCGCAAAGACTGAAAGCCCAGCTTTTAAGACAGATGCAGGACATGGGGAAAAACGGCGTGACCTTTCAGGCTGCCATCACCCGCAGGGCCGACATTGCTTTTGAGGTGGATTATGGGTTTGAAGATCTCATCGTCGACGGCAAAAAGGTGATGGGCGAGGATGGCAAGCTCAAGCAAGTGGCCCGCTATCGCAAGTGGATGGTATTTGTTCCGACCGTGAAGGATTTTCAATACCTTGACCGTTCGACAAAGCCCGCGAAACTCCGCAGCTTCCGCAAGTGGGATTTTGAAATTGCAATTTCTCCGAAGGATCAAGAGAGATGGACTTTTGTGAACGGGAATGGAATGAATGCGCTGCAGCTGAGGAAGGTCTTTAAGTTTCTTCCGAAGGAGGATAAGAAATTTCAGTTTCCCGAAATTAAGACCGAGGAGCTGGAACTCAAATAAATCCGTTTCAGATTAAAATGGGCAAAAAGAAAAAAAAGGACCGCAAGCTCTCCAGGCACGAGGAGAAGCTCCGCATCGAAAAGCTCCGCAAACGGGGTCAGAGTGACTTTGTGGAAGTCCGGGGATCCGAGATTCACGGACAAGGTGTTTATTGCATCGAGCCGATCAAGAGGGAGCAATACTTCATTGAATATGTTGGTAATCGCATCGACAAGGAGGAGAGCGAAAAGCGGGCGTGGAAGCAGTTCGAAGAGCACGAGAAAAACGGAGCGGCTGCGGTTTACATTTTCAATCTCACCAAGAAGTGGGACCTTGACGGAAACGTCGAGTGGAATCCGGCCCGCCTGATCAATCATTCATGTGACCCGAACAGCGAGGCGATTCAGGATGGTAAACGAATCTTTCTTCAGGCTCTTAGGGATATTGAAGTCGATGAAGAGATCACTTTTGACTATGGCTTCGACGTTGATTGTTACGAGGACCACCCCTGCCGGTGTGGTTCCGAAAAGTGCATCGGATACATTGTGGGTCGCGACTACCATGATGAGTTGGTCGAGCGCCTCGCGGCTAAGGAAAGCGAGTCGTCGAAGGCTTCCTGATATTTTCGGTTATGCAAATTCCGTGAAACCGTGCAGTCTTTTGAGACACCATGAAAACGATTCTATTGATCCTCACCATAACTGCGGGCGTGGCCCTGGCCGGCTCCCCCGAAAGGGCGCGATTGATCTCGCGTGCTTATGACCAAGCCTATCAACAGTGGATTTTAGACGTCCGCAATGCTCCCGACGATAACGCGCAAAACGCAGCATGGCTCCGTCGCCCGGATGAGAGCGAGGCAGGTCGTAAAGTGTGGGAGGAGATTCGGAACGATCTGGATAAATCGTGGACCCTCGAGCCCGCAGCCTGGTTGCTCGTGAATGCCTCCACCTATGCGGTCAAGCAAGTGATCAGGGCACCGCGTCGCGGCGCTCCGACCCGTCCGGCGAGCCTTATCCGTGAGGCGGTCCGAAGCCATCATCTTCGGAGCCCCAAGCTGGGTTCCTATTGTATTGCGCTGACCCACATTCAGGACCCGCGTTCGATGGCTCTTCTTGAGACGGTTGAGAAGGCAAATCCTTCCGAGGCGGTTCGGGGCGCTGCCGCGCTGGCGCAGGCGATCTTGCATCGACGCATAGGAGGCGGTAAACGCGGGATGGCAATTCGACAGGAAAAACTCCGCAAGGCGATCGTGGCCCCCGATTTGACGGTCGGGAGGACCACCACGCAGTCCATTATTAAGGACGAGCTGTTCCGCATGAGCCGGCTGAACCTCGGTGCCGAAGCTCCGGATTTCACCGGGGTGGAAGTGACCTTGGAAAAGTCCTCGCTAAGTGATTATCGCGGGAAGGTTACTATCCTCTTTTTCTGGCACGCGCTTATGCCGGCTCATGATGAAAGTCTCGCGCTCATGAAGAAATATCAGCAGGACTTTGCTGGCAAGAATATCCAGATTTTGGGCGTCAACATGGACAATCCCCGGACCTTGCGAAAGCACATCGCGGAAGGAACGGTGAACTGGAAGAACTTTTCGGATTCCACTCAATCGATCACCAAACTCTATCGTGTGGAGCAATGGCCTTTTGTCTACGTTCTCGATGGTGAGCACAAGATCCGCTACTCCGGAGAACCGGGGGCCTTTGTGAAAATCACCGCCGAGGATCTGGCGAGGCAGATTGCTGCGGGAAAGTAGGCCTCTAAGCCAGAGTCTTCAAGCTCCTTGGCTTGCGGGAGGTAAAACTAAGATCGCGCTGCCCAAAGCGGTGTTGTTGAACATCCACAATGAGCATCCGGCGCTTTGGCATAATGTGCTTCCAGGCTTCCAACGGCATGTCGGAAATAATGACCAGTGCATCCTCAGCGGGGGTCGAGTCGATCTCGGCGATCACGTCGTGAGCCTCGGTATGATCCGCCCGCCTCGCTTGGGCAAGGAGAGTGAGGGTTTCACTCCAGGATTCAGTGTGAAAGGTTGTTTGGCTTTTCCAGGCCAGAAATCGGCCTGCAGATTTGCCGGAACTCCAATACCCCGGAGATGTCTCAGTGTTCCGCAGACCAACGAAAGCGCGCGCTCAAAAAGGTCGGTTCGAATAAGTGTGTGATCGGTTCCAAAGCTGTGGAAAATGACAACGGCCTGGCGTGGTCGCAGACCGGGCGGGTTGTAGTCACGGACTCTGGGACTTCGACCTCTTGCTAGCGATCTTATCGTGGCGGGCCAATGGATTTGCTTGGCCCGATCGCCCGGTTGGTAGGGCCGAAGTCCACGGGGTTCACCGGGAGCATCGCCGGCCTGATAGCCTTCGCCGTCCCAGGCGTCATCAAACTCGCCACTTGCAAAGAATTCCTTGGGAACGAGGGGCTTTGGAAAGACAAGCGTTTCATGTTTCAGGGTGAGCTTTTTCGAAAAGCGAAACAGGCCCAGCGGAAAGGTCGAATGCAGGGTGCAGGGGTGTTCCGAAACTGCTCCTCTTTTGCTGATGCTTCCCCGGAGTTTGCTTGTCGACGACGAACGCGCGGCAATCCAGGTGGCGTGGGTTTCGATCCGGGAGGTCTTTGAAAGGTTGAGCTCCAGGTCCGTGCTACAGGCATCAAACAGGCTCCGCTTGTTCAGCTGTGTGAGCCGCAGATCGAACGAGGTGTCAGCAAAGACGCGGTAAGGGGCAAAGATCTTCAGATGAATGCCGCGGAGGTTCCATTTTCCGAGGATGAATACCAGGGTGGCCAGCAAGAGCCCGGCGCTACCAAGTGCGATTAGGTTGCCATCGATTCGAAAAAATCCCGCGACGGTCAGGGTAAGCGCGACCAAAAGAAAAAGAATGCCGCGCGGAGTCAGGGTCACGGGGGCGAGTTTGAATGAAATGTTGACGGGGTCCAGCTTCCATCCAATCCGGTCCCGTTGATCTTTCTCCGAAATCGGGCTAGGCTTTCGATGTGAGAGTATTTCCAAATCAACTTTTGAAACGTCGGTTTGCAAAGATTACCCTGATGGTGGCTTGCCGTGGCCTCAACCTCGGGGATGACGCAATTCATAGATCGCCGGGGGAAGGTCCGGTCACGACTTCCTCTTTCGGATGAAAGCACTCTTGTTGGGGAAGTCGGACGGCTCGAAAATCGTAATCTTTTCCAGTTGGAAGGGTGGTTGATCGTGCGGATTGCCCTCTCCGTCGCGGCTCTGGTCGTGCTTTGGCTTGGTGGGTTGCGTATTTCAAAATCGGCTTGAAGTAGTTCCAGACTTGCCAAGATTGATTCGCTATCGAAGACTGCGCGCGCTTTTGAAGGGAAAGGCCTCCGTGGCGGAATTGGTAGACGCTGTGGATTTAAAATCCATTGACCCTAGGTCGTGCCGGTTCGATTCCGGCCGGAGGTACTTCGCTCCTAAAGACATCGCCTCAGATGATACGCGATTCGATTTTATCGATTGGCAGCTCCAGATGATCCGGCTTTGATAGCTGCGATGCGAGCTCTTCTTTATTTGTGGCCCTTCTTGATTTTGAATTCTGCTTGCACTCGAAGTTCGGGATACCGGCAGTCGCCGGGGCTGACTCTTGAAAAGCTCGCTCCGAAAATTTCGCTTGGTCACGTCGAGATCGATGATCAGGGGGAATTGATCAGCTTTGACCAGTTAAAGCGGGTCACTGCCAAGATTAAGGCCGAGTCAACCGAGCCGCTTCTTTTGGTCGTCTATACCCATGGCTGGAATCACAACGCCTCGGGCAGGTGGATCACGGGCAATGATGATCTCAATGATTTTCGTAACATGCTCAAGAACCTTGGCAAGGCTAGCGGACAGAAGACAATGGGAGTTTTTGTGAGCTGGCGGGGGAGGTCACTGGCAACCTTTCCCGTCGGAGTGGACTATTTTCACCGGCATGCTGCTGCTCGAAGAGTCGGTGGGGTGGCAGGCACCGAGGTGCTGCACGAGTTGGGGGCGGCGGCACGCGGAGCCAATCCGGAAAATCGCATCGTGATGGTCGGGCACTCTCTGGGTGGGGCTGTGCTGGAAAGTGCGATGGCGGAAGCGATTTCTGCCAGGGTGGCGATGGATTCGGCTCGTGGGCGAAAACTAAAGCGGAAGGATTTCCCGGCCGATTTGATGGTCTCGATCAACTCCGCGGAGTCTTCGATTTATGCCCGCCAGCTTCTCTCCACTTTTAAGAATCGTGGCATCAAGAACATCGAAGGAGGACCACTGATGGTTTCGTTGACTAGCCAGCGCGATTTCATCACGAGCGTCTTTTGGCCTATCGGAAACATCATGGGCAGATGGGTTCCCGGGATAAATTTTTTCAACACGGGGGTCGCCGGAATGTATCGCAAGGATCCGGAGAATGACAAGTTGCGTGGCACCCAGGCTGCGGCTCATCGGTCAACGGTCGGCCATTTTAAACCCTTGTTTAGCCACCGGTTTGAAAAGGTTGCTGATCAGGAAAGGTCCCTTGAGCAACTTTACCATGACAATCGGAATGCGCGGGAGGGGAATGGCTTTATTGTAAAGGGAGAGAAAGAGGTGTATCGCTTCACAAGGCTAGGTTTGGCTTGCTACAATGACACGCCCTACTGGATTGTTCCTATTCCGGGGCCCTTTATCAGTCACCATCAGGATCATTGGAATCCCAACTTTGTGGGTTTGCTGACCGCGATGATGTCCCTGACCCGGTAAAGTTGCCGGCGCTATTTTCGGAGCCCCAGAGCTCTTTCAATGTCGAGGTCCTTGAGCTGCTCGTCGGTGAAGGTCTCCCGTAGTTTTTTCCGGATTGCTTCATTGCGAAGAAGAGCACCAAAGTTTCGTCGGTCATAGGCTTCCTGAATAGCCGGATCGACCGGGATTGCATTGGGAATAAATTCCTCACCTTGCTTTGAGGTGATCTGGGTGAATTTCTCGAGATTCTCTTCTTTGACGATTGCAAGTTTGGCGGCAGTGGCCTCGACAGGGTCGTTCAGGAAGTCGATTTTTTGATGCCATTCCCCAATTTCGCTGCTGTCGATCCACTGTTTTAATCTTCCAAAAAAAGGCTCGGAGCTGGAGGCGTCGACCGTGCCGCTGACATATTTTGTCAATCGATCGAGCTCGGAGACCGTGCCCGCGTAACGGACTCCGGTGAGCATGAAGTAGGCGAATCCTCCCCCGAGGAGAAGGCCGAAAGCTCCCCCGGGCATCCCGAATCCTCCGGAGCGGGTTTGACTGCCTTCTCCGCTTTTGCCGGCAAGGAAGGCGAGGATTTTTCGGATCACCACAATTGTGAGAACGAAGGTTGCGATTCCGATGGCGGGCGACATCCAGGGTTGTGGTGTCGCAATGACTTTTTGCGCGATTTCAAAGCCGTTGTTGTAGGTCCACAAGCCGGCAAGTGCCCCGAGGGCCAGTGCGATTAAGTTGAAAAAGAAGGAGGCAAAGCTCCTTAGAAATCCAAGGACGGTGAAAAGCACAAGAATACCGCCAATGAGCGTTAATGGGGTAAGCTGGTCCATCGAATCAGGTTAGACGAGTTCTTCCATCAGCTTGTTCATGGCGTGACCGTATTCGACATAGGAATCATAGCACTGTTGCCAATCGGGCTGCTCACCTTCGGTGGCGTGGAAGACGGTGGCAACGTGTGGTTCGATGGCGAGGCCGCCATCGTAGCCATCGTCCTTGAGAGCCTTGAGAATCTCGCGGACTTTTGCCTGTCCGTCGCCTGGAAGAGTGTACTCGGCGGGCTCGGTTTCGCCGGCCGGAGGATTGGTGCAGTCCTTGATGTGAACGTGAACAACGTGGTCCTTGACCTTCTGGTAAAACTCCATGGGGTCCTGCCAGTGGAAGGGCTCGGGCTTGGAGCGGTCGAGCTGAAAAACGGGGTTGGCGGTGTCAAAAACCAGCTTGAGGCCAGGGACCTCCTCCACTAGCCGCAGAGTGTGATCGGGAGAAAAACCACCCCAATTCATGCAATTTTCATGAATGGCCTGAAGCCCGGATTCGGAAAAACGGCCATGAATCTCGCGGAGGCGGCGAAAACGCTCTTCTTCCTGCTGGTCGCTGCCCCAGGGCTCTTGGGCAAATGACATGATACGGATTAACTTGGTGCCGAGACGCTGCATTCGGGGGATGGCCCGCTCGATTTCGGCCAAGGTGATGTCGAAATCCGAGGTGATCTTCTTGCCCCAGTTTCCGATCAGGGAGCCAAATTCGGGGATGGTGATGCCCGCCTCGTCAAGCTGATCGGCCACTTTGTCGAATTCGTCTTGAGGGAGTTCGTGAAGATTTGCCCCGTTCACACCTCGCGCTGAAATGCGTGTCCAACCAATTTCCTTGGTCGCTTTGATTTGGGTGGCAAGGTCTTGTGCTGCTTCATCAGCGAATCCGGTCAAATACATGGACCCTGCTTAACCTGAAAATGGGAAAAGGCCAAAGCGGATTATTTGAGAGGAGAGATCGGCTTTCCTCCCCTTGCCACAAAACAAAAGGTTGCTATTGGTATTGAGTCTCAATAACAACAGTTATTCAAAAAACGCTGATCCATCGTCAGTCCGGTAGTTTGGACTTTGATATTTGGCATCTCACCGGGCAGCCCGGTGAAGCGGGAACGTGGGCGGAAGTCGTGAAGCGCTCGTCGCTTCACCTTGTCTTAAACCAGAAGGGAGAGGGGCTGATGATGGACGCGGGAACGCGGTTGACTCTGCTTCCCGCGACGGCGGCGCTATTTACCACGGGCAGTCAGGCTGGCTTGATGTCGGCGACTCGATTTGCCTCGGAGTCCGGGCATGAGTTTTTGGTTCTGGTGATTCCCAGTGAATCGGTGGAGCGGGTCTTCGGGCCGGTGGGACCGATTATGAGGAGAAATCTGGGAATTCTTCGGCGCTGGTCGGAGCGTGAGTCGGATTTGTTGGGTGACCTCATCCGTCCTCCCATCCAGCCCGCAGCGGAAAAGGCGTGGTATCTCGCCAAGACGCTGGAAGTCTTATCGCTGCATCTCTTCCGCCAGCCCAAGGAGGAGCCCAGGTTCTTTTGTTCCATGATCCGGTCCAATGCCCACCGTCACGTTCGCGAAGCGCTGACTCTTTTGGAAGGGCGGATCGATCAGTCTCTGGACCTCAAGAAATTGGCTCGCGATGTGGGATGTGCTCCTCCGTATTTAAGTCGTTTGGTGAAACAAGAAACGGGGAAAACGCTGCTGCTTCATTTGCGTGCCCTTCGAATTGAGAAAGCTTCTGAAATGCTTTCGGAGAACCACATGAACGTGACCGAGGTTGCCCTTGAGGTGGGGTATCAATCCCTGTCTCATTTCTCGAAAGCCTTCTCACAAGAGAGAGGGATGACGCCATCCCAGTTTATGAAACGTCAAAGTTGAGCGAAGTCCGTACTTTTTCGGAACGGGGGTGCTGCTCTACGGGCGATTGTTAATCGAGCGCGTATAGCAGATAAATGAGCGTAAGTTATTTGAGAATGCGGGGTGTTGTTTATGTCCCGAAATCACAAACATGAAAGCCCTACTTGCTGCCTTTGTAATCGTCGTTACCGGCTCAGGTCGGCCTGGACGGTTGAACAGCCCGGGGTTTCGAATCCGGCTCGGCTTTCGAGTATCTTCGGAATTTTGCAACCCTTGGCTTAGGCGGAAAGATGAGAAACGGACGGTAGAAGATGAGCTGGATCCATGTTGATGATTTTGCCGTGTGATCGAGTGGATGATCGGGAGGGACAAAATCCAGGATTTCTACAACCTCTTTGCCTCAAAACCAACGGATAATGCCGGCTGCATGGCCGGCTTCCGGAAGAGCGTGGGGAGGAGGGCCGGGCTTCCTGCGACGAAGTAGATGCTTGAGATCAGAACCTTATTGATGGGGTCGGAAACTGAGCTTGTTTTGAAGAACCGCGGGGTTCTACTGAAGCGACTTGAGGATGAAGGGTTTGAGTTCAAGTGGCGTGACTTCGAAAAAGCTTTGGAGTATTTAGAGGGAAGGCCCAGTCCAGCTTCATCTAAATCCGGGATCGTGTCGCGATGATGTAACTAATAAGGCTGTCCAACATCAAAGAAGGGCAGGCCGAAATTTTACCGGGCAGCTGTTTAAGAAAAATGAAGCCCTTTATTATCTCAATCCTTGCGGTCTTTTGAGGCAAGGTTTTCGTGGGACCAAGCTTCACCTGGGATGTGAAGCTTGGGAAGCCGGAGCGCGGTCACCCGGACCCGGCGATTCGCGAACTTTTCGAAATACCCAAAGAATCCACAGAGGCATGGGAGCGAGGCGAGGCCGACTTTAAGGCTTATTTCGAAGCACTTGCCAAGGACCGTCAGAAAAGCAGTGCGCAGGCGGCTGTGCAACAGGGCTTTTCTTACTCTCCTGCAGTGTTTGCAGGGCTCATTGAAGATGTAAAGAATGATGGGGCACGCATTTCTTTGTGGGAGGAACTTCTTTCCGAGCTTGCTAGGCACCTCCCGCCCGAAGAGGCCGTTGATTTCGTGATCAATGAAGTCAAATTCGGGTCGTGCAGGGAGAGGTGCCTGCAACTTGTTTTTTATTTTTCTTTGAAAGGAGATTCGTTTTGCTATCAAACCTGCCAAGTATGAAGATACAACGAAAACGGAATTGTGAGGGTGGGTCCACCTTCAGAGACAACAGTATGACACGCCGTCTAACCGGAGCAGTAACACTTGGTATGACGGCTTTTTTGTGGGCAGGTGTCAGCATCAGCGACCCGCTAACTGAAAATACTCCTCCAGATGAACAAACGAGATCCTTTTGCGATGCCTACCGAAACTTGGGCAAACTCTACAAGGATCCTGATAACCCTTACATTCAGAGCTTTTCGCTCTTTGGTCGGATGCACTGGCAGTATGGCCACGTTGACGGCACCGATGCCTTTGGAAGAGACATCGACTACGATACTGCGGACTTCCGTCGATTTCGCCTCGGAGCCAAAGCGACAGTTTTTAATCATTTTGGTCTGAAGGCTCAGGCTGAACTTTCCAATGACGATATCCCGCGAGGAGGAACAACCCGTGATGTGCGATTCCAGCAAATGTGGGACATGTATGTTACTTTTGATGCGCAGGCGGCATTTGGGATCCAGTCCCTAGAGACGCTCACTTTCGGATATGGCGCTCGTGAAACCCACACCTCGTATGAGTGGCACACGTCATCAAACAAATTGAAGACGGTGGAGCGCTCCGCTCTATCGAATAAGATTTGGCCATCCAATGGCGAGTTCGCAAACGCGACCGGAGCTTGGATGAAGTTCGGGCAAAAGGATTGGTATGCCGAGGTTGGAGTTTTCTCCACAACACAAGACGACTTTTGGGCACCGTGGTCCGATGGGCAGATGTATTGGATGAATTATCAGCATGATTTGACCTCGGTCACCGGAGCTGATGTTTCGACTCTGTTCCTCACGGCTTACTATCAAAACTCTGATTCGACAGATTCGTTCGAACGCCTGGCAGGAGGGACAGAGTGGTCCACCTCGGCGGCCTTCGTTTATGGACGTGATCGCTGGCAGTTTCTGGCCGAGGGTGTTTACGGCCAAAATTCCGAAGAAGTGTCTGAATCACGTCAGGGCAACTACTGGGGCTTTGTTTTTCTGCCGAGTCTCTGGCTGATTGAGGATAAGCTCGAAGGGGTCTTCCGATACCAATATCAGGGATCGGAAAATCCAGAAGGAGTCCGGATAAACAGCCGGTATGCCCGCCGAGCGGATTCCAAGTTCGACGAAGTCAATTTGCTGGGAGGAAGAGGAGATGAGCATCACGCTTATTATCTCGGCCTCAAATATCACTTTTGTAAGGACAATATTCACTCCCTGATCGGAGTGGAGTATGACGACATCAATCGTGAAGGTCGGGACATTTATGATGGTTGGTCTGTCTTAGCGACATTCCGGATGTTCCTTTAACAAGATAGAAAAAGAAAATCGGTCTTTTTATAGAGCCCCTGCAGCGAGGGCGTAAACTTTGGCTGCGCTGTCGCTCAAGATATTGGCCACACCGAAAAGATAAAAACTAAAATGAAACAGTTCAAAAAAGAGGGCCGGTCGGCCATCCAGAAATTAACTAGCTGCTTCGGTAGCGTTGCTATTACCGCAACAGCGCTCACGCTTTCGAGCTGTGGGGATAAGGGAAAGAAAGGTGACACTTCGAATGAAACCGCCGTGCTTCGTTTTTCTGCGATCCCCGACGAAAATACCACAGGGCAGGCTGTGCGCTTTAAGCCAGTGGCAGATTACCTCGCGAAGGCTCTCGATGTGAAAGTCGAGTTTGTTCCTTCGGCAACATACGGGGCTTCGGTGGAGAAGTTTGAAAATGGTGACATTCACTTGGCCTGGTTCGGCGGTGTTTCCGGTGAGCAGGCCCGGCAGGCTGTCGAAGGAGCTGAAGCACTTGCCGCTGGGAAAAAGGATTTGGCTTTCAAATCTTACTTCGTGGCAAATGTCGCGACCGGTTTGACCAAGTCGGAGGAGTTCCCAACGGCTATTGCCGACATGACTTTCACCTATGGAAGTTCGGGTTCGACGTCAGGCTGTGTCATGCCGTCTCACTTCATCATGGAGAAGACCGGAAAGACTCCGATGGAGTTTTTCCAGAAGAAGCCAATCGGGTTCTCCGGTGCACATGACAAGACTGCCCTGCAGGTTCAGGATGGAACCTTCCAGGCAGGAGTTCTCAGCTACGGGAAATATGAAAGCATGGTGAAGGAAGGTACGATTGATCCCGCGAAGTGCGTGGTTGTTTGGGAAACCCCACCCTTTGCCGACTATAACTTCACGGCACACCCCGCTCTTGAGAAGTCCTTTGGAGAAGGTTTTGTTGCGAAACTTCAAAAGGCGCTTTTAGACTGTAAGGATCCCGCTGCGCTCAAAGCACTGGGTCGTGATGAATTGGTCAAGGTGACCAATGAGACTTTCATCCCTGTTGCGGGGGTAATGGAGAAAGTCAAATTCGACTAATAATTATTGATGAGCATTCTCTCAGTCAGAGATGTCTCTCAGAATTTCGGCGCGACGTTGGCTCTGTCCGACGTCGCGCTTGATATTTCAGCAGGTGAACAAGTGGCTGTGATCGGGGCTTCGGGATGTGGCAAGACCACTTTGCTTCGATTGCTTGGTCTGCAAAATTTACCAAGTTCCGGTCAACTTGCTGCCCTTGGGTTTGATCTCTCCAGCCCCTCGCGTAAGGGGCTCCGCGAGGTGAGGTCGCGCATTGGCATGCTTCCTCAGGATCTGGGCCTTGTTCCTAATCTTAGGGTCGTCCAGAATGTCGTTTTGGGACGGTCTGGAAAACGCAATGTCCTTGGGACGGTTCGTGACCTACTCTGGCCATCCCGGGTCGAGCGGGAAAAAGTTTTCAAAATTCTGGACCGCATGGGAGTGGGCGGGAAAATGTATGACCGCACCGATTCTCTCTCGGGTGGCCAGCAACAACGGGTTGCCTTGGCTCGAACTCTCTATCAAGGAGCGGAAGTTCTTTTGGCGGACGAACCCTTGAGCTCGGTTGATCCGGCCCGCGCCCGGGATGTTCTGGAATTGATGGCCGGTCTCTCTGCCGAGCAGGGGATCACGCTTGTGGTTTCGCTGCACCAGGTTGCTTTGGCTCGCGAATTTTTTCCGCGCATCATTGGATTGAAAAAGGGGAAGGTCCTCTTCGATGGCAAGCCAACGGACGAAGAAATTTCCACCCTTTACGATCTGTGAAAGGTGGCGCGCGTATGTGGCTCGGTCGGCGATGGTTAGTCGTGGCTCTTGGCGTGGTTTTTTTTCTTTGTTTGGCGAGACTGGGAACGAACTTTGTCACACACACACCTGGGTCCGATCCGTGGGCGTCGACAATCCGATTTTTTAGCGGGGCGATTTCGCCTTCACTGGTCGACCAGAATCCCAGTCTGCCCGCTGATGCGGATCCGTTTCTTTCGAGGCTTGGGGATGATCTTCTGCGAACAATCCGTTATGCTCTGATTGCGACTTCGCTCGCTGTTCCCGGCGGTCTCTTGCTCGGTTTTTTTGTTTCTGAGCAATGGTGGCCCCGAAATGGAGCCCGGGTTCTTTTTCAATTGATCCGCTGGCCGGTGCGCATCTCATTGTCGTTGATGCGTTCGGTCCATGAATTGATCTGGGCGATCTTTTTCCTCTCGGCATTTGGTGATGCGCCCTTCAGTGCCTGTCTGGCTCTGGCCCTGCCATTCACGGGCACCTTGGCAAAGGTGTTCTCGGAATTGATGGACGAGCAGAATCGTTCACCTCGTGGTGTTATTACCGCAGCGGGGGGAAGTGGGGCCCAGGGATTTGTGGCCACAATTTTCCCAATGGCTCTTCCGGATATGGTGAGTTATGCCCTTTATCGCTTTGAGTGTGCTTTGCGATCGTCTGCGGTGCTCGGCTTCATTGGTGTTGAAACAATTGGGCTTTCCATTAATCGCTCTTTCGAAAACGGATTTTACGGAGAGGTTTGGACAGCGCTTTATGTGTTAATTACCACTGTAATTTTAATCGAGGGACTGGGTCACATGATCCGTCAGCGGATGATGTCTGGCAAGGTGAGGACGCGTTCGTCCGGACTTTCTGAAAGCGAACTTCGCAAAGCCGCACCCCGCGACTTATTTCTCAGGGTCAATGGAGTTATCTGGGTGGTGGTCATTTTCATGGCGTTTTCAATCGGTGAACCTTTGGTGACGCCGATGGTGGAGGGGCAGCGTTCGGAACGGATTTCGCGCTTCCTAACGAAGCTCACTCCCGATCCAATCGCTTCGGAGAAATCTCTCTTGAACTGGGATGCGAGGAAGGAAGCCTGGAGTGACGGTTCTGATCAATTTGTGCCGTGGCTTGCAGACCTCTGGGAGTATCCCGGGCAAGAGGCCTTGATCAATACTCTCGCGATGTCGGTGGCCGCCATTATTGTGGCGGCTTGTCTGGCGATATTACTCATTCCATGGGGGATCCGCACGTTGGCGAATCGCAACCCACTGGGTCTTGCAATGTCGCGGAGCTCTCTTCCGGGGGTGATGGGGAGTCTGGTCCGGGGTTTCTTTGTTCTGACCCGCGCTGTGCCGGAGTACCTCTATGCTTTCCTGCTGGTCGGTTTGATGGGGCCAAGCGCGTGGCCGCTCGTTCTGGCACTGGCTCTTCATAACGTCGGGATTTTGGGGCGGCTCTGGACGGAGGTAGTTGAAAACCAAAGACGAACAATTCCGAGTACCATTTTGGAGGTGGGTGGTGGACGTTTTCAGAGCTATGTGGCAGCCTTGTTGCCCATGTCGCTCAATCGCTTCATTCTCTTCTTCTTCTACCGGTGGGAATCTTGCGTCCGCGAGGCCACTGTTTTGGGGATGCTTGGGGTGAGCTCCCTCGGCTACTACATTTCGATTCAGCAGAACTTCCGGGAGTATGACGATATTCTTTTCTACACCCTGCTCGGAGCCGGGCTGGTGGTGGCGGGCGACCTTCTGTCTGACTTTCTTCGACATCGGTTGCGTGGGGAAAATTCCTAGAGGGAGTTTTTTTGAGAAATTTGGCGACCCCATGCGAAAACCTAGGATGAGCGGGTGAAGACCAAATCTTCTTCCCACTTCAAGTCATGACCCCACGCCTCGACCAAGAAAACAGAATCGGAAGGAATCTCCACGAGCAGGAGGTGGTTCGGCTGCTGACTAAGCATCAAAACCTGTTCTTGTCCTTCATCAGGGGATCGGTGGCGGATCTCTCCAAGACCAAGGATCTGCTTCAGGAGGTGAATATCACCATATGGCGGAAATCAGCCGAGTTTGAGAGTGGTTCAAATTTCAATGCCTAGGCCTGCCGCATTGTCAGGTTCTGCCTCCTGTCGTCATTTCGCGACAGCCAGCGTGACATTCTTGTTTACGAAGATGACTACCTCGAAACTTGTTCGGACGCAGCCGTGGATTTGAGTGATCAATGGGCCTGGGAAGACCGGCAGGAAGCATTGGAAGGTTGCCTTGAAAAGCCGCCTGAGGCGTAAAGAGAGATGATTTCGAAACGGTACGAATCGAAGGAAAGCATCGGAGCGCTCGCCGACTCCCTGCAGCGCTCGAAGAGTGCGATTAAAATGATTCTCCTCCGGACAAGACGTGCCTTGCTCGAGTGCATTGAAGAAAAACCCAAAGCCCGCCCCAATCGTGATGAAACGAGATGACCCAGACTCCCCAGGGGGAGATGATTTTTTTGGATTGGCCAAAGATTGGCTGGAAAACGATCTCTCCGGGTTTGCAATACGAACTCCATCCAGAAAAATAACTCCGTGCGATTCAATTCGAGCTCCCTGATCCGGCGTTCGGGATTTTTTCCAAGAATTTTGGCAAAATGAATGGACAATGGCCTTTTCAAACGAGGAGGGAGCATTAGCTTCCTCGGGTGAGTTGGTTTCTGTCTCTTCTGTTATTCCTCTTTTGCCTCCCGGCCTTTTCGAATGAGCGCCCCAATGTGGTTTTGATTTTATCAGACGACCAGTCGTGGACGGATTATTCTTTCATGGGTCACAAGGTGCTCGAGACTCCGACCCTCGATAAGTTTGCCAATGAATCGCTGACTTACACGCGCGGTTATGTGACCTCGCCGCTTTGTCGTCCTTCACTGGCTTCGATTTTTTCCGGTCTTCACACTCCTGTTCATGGCATCACCGGGAACGATGTGAGGAAGAAGAACTGGAAAGGAAAGTTTAGCCGGAACCATCCCGTGGAAGGGAAAATCCACGAGCAGATCTATGCGGATTTCGAGAAACGGGATGGCTTGGCCCGTCTTCTGGGAAGAGAGGGCTACCTCAGCTTGCAAACGGGAAAATGGTGGGAGGGTAAGCCCCAGCGCCACGGCTTTACCCACGCCATGACCCATGCCGATCCCGCCAAAGGCGGGCGTCACGGAGATGTGGGACTTAAGATTTCCCGCGAAGGGATCGCTCCGATCAAGAGCTTTTTGGACGAGGCCAAGGCTGAAAAGAAACCTTTCTTTATTTGGCATGCTCCTTTCCTTCCCCATACTCCACACAATCCGCCACAGGAGCTTTACAGTAAGTATCTCAAGAAGGAGGAGAGCAAGTTTGTGGCCCGCTACTACGCGATGGTCGAGTGGTTCGACCAAACCTGTGGCGAGCTTTTCAAAGAACTTGATCAGCGGGGCTTGTCCAAGAATACCATCGTCATTTATGTCACCGACAACGGTTGGATTCAATCGGAGGACTCGGGTCGCTATGCGCCGCTTTCCAAGCAGGCTCCTTACGAAATGGGAGTCCGGACCCCAATCATGATCAAGTGGCCGGGCAGGATTGCGCCGAGGCTGGACAAGGAGACTCTGGTCTCATCGATCGATATCGCTCCGACCATTTTGAAGATGGTTGGGGTTAAAGTTCCCCAGGCGATGACGGGAGTAGATCTTCGTGATACCGCTGCCCTAGAGAAGCGTAATGTTGTCTTCGGATACGATGGCAACCACGACATGTTTGACGTCAATAACCGGACCGCGAACGTGGAGTCCCGTTACATCGTGCAGGGCGACTGGAAGTTGCTTCTGCATGATCCCGAAAATTACGGTTTGCCTTATGCCGGGAAATCGGCGGCGCATCCCGAAAATCCGGAAGGAAAACCCGAACTCTATCACGTGATGGAAGATCCTCACGAGAAAAAGAACCTCGCTGCAAAGAAGCCTGCGAAAGTGGCGGAAATGACCAAGGTGCTTGATGCCTGGTGGAAGCCAGCAAAGTAGTTGAGCTTTGTTGAGGAGTGTTCGGGCAAAAGTGCAAACTCGTAAGTTGATTGGTTGGCTTAATGGATCAGTTGGCAACCCTGGGCGACCAAGCCTGTTGCAAGGGCGACAACTTGACCAGTAATCTTCCTGGATAGTCCGGGGAGCAAATCCGTGACACGCCGATCGATGACAATGAAGGCGATTGCAAAGTACTTCACCGCCGAGCCCAAGAAGCCGGCGATGACTTGAAGCGATTTAGCAACCGGTGGAATTTTTTACCGGGAGTTATCCAATGAGTTCCCTGATCACTTCTCCGCCGAATTGCGACAGCTGTTTGTGGCGGCCGGCGTGGTAGTAGGTGAGCTTGTTGTCGTCGAGCCCGAGAAGGTGGAGGATGGTGCAGTGGACGTCGCGGATGTGGTGGACGCAGTCGACAGCTTCTGCACCGATGTCGTCGGTGGCTCCGATGGTGTGCCCGGCCTTGGTGCCGCCGCCGGCAAACCACATCGCCATGGCGTTGGCGTTGTGGTCGCGGCCGTAGCTTAAGCCGCCGCGCATGCCGTTGTCGGGCGTGCGGCCAAACTCGCCACACCAGATGACAAGAGTGTCGTCTAGCATGCCACGTTGTTTGAGGTCCTTGAGGAGGGCGGCAATGGGTTTATCGACCGAGCGGATGAGGGATCCGTGGGCGCGTGCAATGTAATCATGGCTGTCCCAATTTCCGGCGTAGGCTTGCACGAAGCGGACCCCTTTTTCGACAAGGCGGCGGGCGAGGAGGCATTTGCGTCCGAAGGCGTCGGTGCCTTTTTGGCCAATTCCATAGTCTTCGAGGGTTGATTCTTTTTCGCCCTTGAGATCGAGAATTTCAGGGACCTCCATCTGCATGCGGTAAGCGAGTTCGTAGGAGGCCATGCGGGCGCTCAGTTCGCTGCGGTCTGGACGAGTGGAAAGGTGCCCTTGATTGAGCTTTGCGAGGAGGTCGAGGTTTTGGCGCTGGCGTTGCCGGTTCATCCCGACGGGCGGATTGAGGTCGAGTATGGGGCTTCCTTCCGGTCGGAGCGGGGTGCCTTGGTAGTCGGCAGGGAGGAAGCCATTCGACCAATTGCCGGCTCCGCCTTGCGGGTATGACGTTCGCGGAAGAACGACGAAGCCGGGAAGGTTTTGGTTTTCGCTACCGAGGCCATAGGTGACCCACGCACCAATCCCGGGATCGCCACCGAAGCGATTTCCGGTATTGATTTGATAGCAGGCGGTGGGATGGTTGACTGATTCGACCTTCGCTCCACGATAAAAGCAGATGTCGTCGACCCGCTGCTTGAGGTGGACCCATTCCGAGGAAATATCGGCTCCGCTTTGACCACCCTTTTCAAAATCGAAGGGGCTTTTTACAAAGTAGCGCTGCCCGGAGGACATCGCACTTTGCCGCTCTCCACTCCGTTTGAATTTTTGGAGGTGTCGTTTGGTCAGCTCGGGTTTGGGATCGAAGGTGTCGATGTGGGAAGGCCCGCCCTCCATCATAAGAAAGATGCAGCGCTTGGCTTTGGCCGGGTGGTGAACTGTCCGGGTGTTCGAGGCTTGCAGGAGTGACGAGAAGGCGACCGAGCCCAGTCCGGCTCCGAGTCCGAAGAGGGCTTCGCGGCGGTTGGGGGTGGCGTGGAAATGATGGGCCATGGCTTTAGTCCAAATAGACGAATTCGTTTGAGTTAAAAATGACGAGGCAGAGGTGGGAGAGGCCGCGGGTGCGTGCGTCGGATTGACTGCGTTGGAGGTCGGGTTGGTAAATCTTTGAGCCGGGAAGGAATTCCTCAAAGGTATAGAGTTCGCCGGTTTTTTCGGCACGAACGGTGCGTGCGATGAAGGTGGGCGGGGTGTAGGACTCAGGTTTAAGGGTGGCTTCTTCCGCATTTGCCTTTACCCAAGCGGAGAGAAAGATTTCCCGTTCTTTCGAGATGGGGAGTCGGCCGAGGGCGAGTTGAAACGCCCGGTCGATCGCCTGCCTGTTGGTGTTTGTTTCCTTGAGAAGGCGGTGGGCAAAGGCGAGGGCGCGGTCTTGAATTTCTTGTGAATTGATGAGGGTGAGGGCTTGCGGGGCGACCGTTGAGGTTTCGCGGAGTTCGCAGGAATCACTGGTGCCGGGTTGGTTAAAGGTTTCAAAAAAGGGATCACGAAGCCCGCGAAGTTTTTCGGCATAGAGACTGCGGCGATTTCGCTGAGCCGGGGTGGGGTCGGGTTCGTAAACCGAGGCGATGCCTCCCATGATGAGAAGAGGTTGGCGGGCGACCTCGGGATTAATGTCGGGGCGGGAAGCGATGCCTCCGAATTCGCGATTGAGTTCACCGCTGGCAACAAGCATGGCGTCTCGTAGCTCCTCGGCCGTTAGGCGTCGGGGCTTGAAGATTGAGTAAAGGTTTTGTGCGGGATCGGCTTTCGCAAGGAGGTCGGGAGAAGGGTGTCGTGAACTGCGTTGGTAGGTTTCGGACGTGATAATAAAATGGTTGAGCTTCTTAACGGACCATCCGTTGTCGATGAACCATCGGGCAAGGAAATCGAGGAGTTCGGGGTGGGTGGGATTCGCGCCGGTGCCGCCGAAGTTGTTGGGGTTGCCGGCGATGGCTTTTCCGAAGTGCCATGACCAGATGCGATTGACGATGACGCGGGCGGTGAGGGGGTTGGCCGGGTCGACAATCCAATTGGCTAGAGCGAGGCGTCGCTTCCCTTTATCTCGCGGAAAGCGTGCAGGATTCATCTCACCCAGCGACTCGGCGGCGCTCAGCGCTCCGGGGGTGACCGGGTCACCGGGAGTGTAGACATCGCCTCCGGTGAGGATGGTATCTTTTTCGATCTCGC
This sequence comes from Verrucomicrobiota bacterium, assembly GCA_030835305.1. Lineage (GTDB taxonomy): Bacteria > Verrucomicrobiota > Verrucomicrobiia > Verrucomicrobiales > Akkermansiaceae > SW10. Next base: position 106,308 of record JAURPJ010000015.1, read on the forward strand.
CTGGGCCTTTCCAGGGGTTTGCCACGGGTTTGAGGTAACCTCTGATGTGATTTTTTTGAACGGTTTTCCCGGTGTAAACGCCTTGGGCGCGGGGCTTGGTGCGGTTGCTTTCAATTTCGTGGCGGGAGATGTTTTTGAGCATGCGGGCATTGGAGGCTTCATCGCCGGGGTCGAGCCCATTGTCTCCGACTTTGGCTTCGCCGGTCTCGTTTTTCCGCGCGTCCTTCATCTTTTGCTCAAGGGCGGCGCGTTGCTTTTTGTAGCCATCGATTTTGGCCCTGACGAGTTCGTGGGAAGACTTGAAGTAGTTGAGGTTTTCCTCCGGAAGAAATGGCACGTCATGGTCCCCGAACTGGGTTGTCGAGAAGACGGCCATCATGCGGTAGTAGTCGCGCGTGGGGACGGGGTCGAATTTGTGGTCGTGGCACTTGGCGCACTGCATGGGGTGCGCCAGGAAGGTTTGGCCGACGGAATCAGTGACGTCATCGAGCCAGAATTGGCGGGTCTCTTTGAAGACCGACATCCCGGTTTGCTCCCACGGTCCCATGCGGAGGAAGCCGGTGGCGATGAGGGATTCGGGAGAGCGGGAGGGGATTTCGTCGCCAGCGAGTTGCTCGCGAACGAAGTCGGGATAGGGCTTGTCACGATTGAAAGCTCGCACGACGTAGTCGCGGTAGCGCCAGGCGTGGGGGCGGTAATAGTCGTTGGCGAAGCCGGCGGAGTCGGCATAACGGGTGATGTCGAGCCAGTGTTGTGCAAAGTGCTCGCCATAGTGAGGTGACGCCATGAGGCGTTCGGCGTAATCGGAGGTGCTTTTGAAACCAGCCAGGTCTTCCGGCGAGGGCGGAAGTCCGGTGAGGCCGAAGGAGAGTCGGCGGACCAGTTCGCGTGGTTTTGCGCGGGGAGCGGGCGGAAGTTTTGCTTCCTTGAGGCGTTTGGAGATGAAGTGATCGATGGGATGGACTCCCCGGGGGATGGCGATCTTTTTGATCGGTCGGTAGGACCAGAGTTTTTCGGATTCGTATCGGCGGTTTTGCCAGTCTTCGTTGAGGGCCTTGGACGTGGCGACGCGTTCTCCTTCGGCGTATTGTTTTTGGATCCCGGTGATCCGTTCGTCACTGGGCCACGGGGCGCCGGCCTTGATCCAATCGCGGATGATCCAGGTTTCTTCCTCGGTAAGTTTGTCGGCTTCCTTCGGCGGCATTTCGTAGTCCTCCACGGTGCGGGTGGTGACGAGGTAAAGCTGGCTTTTTGAGGGGTCCCCGGGGACGAGGACCTGGTCTTCAAATTCATCTCCTCCTTTGAGGATGGCTTCGCGGGTTCGCATGTCGAAGCCACCTTTGATTTTCTTTTCCTCCTCACCGTGGCAAGCCATGCAGCGGGACGAGAAGAGCGGTTTGACTTTGAGGGCAAAGAGCTTCTCGCCATCAGTGGGTGTGGCGGCGTTGGCGATAGTTATAAAGGCGAGAAGAACTAAAAGGAAATTTTTCAAAACGAAAGTAGACGAGGGATACGATAGGAGATGAAATAAGTTATCTGCTTTTCCTTGGGAGAAGGGAACGAAATACTCGGGCATGCCATATCGCATGGCCATTGTGGGGTCCGGGGCTGGTGGCGAGGATCTTTTTGACACGGGCGGGCCATGAAGTGGCCTTGTTCGAGCGAGCTCCAAGAGAGGAGGCGGTGGGCGCTGGGTTTTTGCTTCAGCCGACGGGTTTGGCAGTATTTAAGGAGTAGGGAACGCTGCGACAGCAGTCGAGAAAGACCAGGTTGAGGCTGGTTTTTGCGTTCTCTATGACGCTGAGAATATCCTTGAGATTAGGGCTGTTTTTTTTAGTTCGTATTTGAACTGGGCTTTGAGACCTGTCGGTAGGATATAATTCCATTCATCGACCAGGCGCTTCGTTGCCGGAAAAGAAGAAGGCTCCGATGCAGCCGGGAGTCAGGTCGGCGTGGAATCGGCGAACTGCTTCCAGAAGTTGTTTGCTGTTGGCATCGAGATAAAAGTGAACTTTGAAGCCCAGCTTTTCCAAGGTGGATTTCATCAGGCGGGCATCGTTGCCCGGATTCTTGAGGTCGTTTTGAGTGATGTAATTTGAATTGCCTATTACCAGAGCGACTTGCCTTTCCAATTACTGTTGTTTTCAACAAAAATTAGTTTCGATCGGAGTGTTCCAGATCAGAGGTTAAGATGAGTGACAATCCGATCAACGAGTCTCTCGGGTGATTCGATGACATCGAGCGTGAGAGTGTTCAAAGGGATTTCCAGAGTCTCAAACTGGGATTGTAGGAGTCCGGGGGGCATGTAGTGTCCGCTCCTCTGATTGATGCGCTCTGCCAGGAGGTCGGGTGAGCCATTGAGAAAAACGAACTCGGCACCCTTGAGGATTTCACGATAGCTTGCCTTGAGCGCCGAGCAGGCAATGATGGTAAGCTCTTCGGCCTCACGAATGAGAGTGGCTAGGATTTCCAACCAGCCTTGACGGTCATCATCGGTTAGGGGGATTCCCGATGACATTTTAGCGACGTTTTCAGGGGGGTGAAAATCATCGCCGTCGAGGAATTCACCTCCGGTCTTTTGAGCGAGGAGCTGCCCGACGGTAGTTTTGCCGGAGCCGCTCACTCCCATGATAACGAGGGCCTTCATGAAACCACAAACCAAACGATTGAGGCGAGAGCAATCCCGATGAAGGCCACAGCGGTGGAAACGACACTCCAGGTTTTGAGGGTTTCTTTTTCGGTCATGCGGAGGTAGCGGCTGACCATCCAGAAGCCGCTGTCGTTGACATGGGAAAATCCGGCCGCGCCGCAAGCGATGGCGACGACGATGAGAGAGAGCCTGGCATCCGAGAGGTCAAGCTTATCCAGGATCGGAACCATCAGGGAGGCCGACATGACCATGGCCATGGTGGCGGAACCTTGGGCGATTCTTGAGATGGAAGAAAAGAGAAATGCAAGAAGGAGGACGGAGATCCCAAGGCCATCGAGAGCGTTGGCAAGGGCGTCGCCGACTCCGGAGGCACCCAGCATACCTTTAAAAACACCACCTGCTCCGGTGATGAGAATGATGATGCCGGCAGGTCCGAGAGCACGGGTTGAGACGTCCATGAGGACATCGCGTGAAGCTCCCCGTTTGGTTCCAAGCAGCCAGAGACTGAGGCATGTGGTCAGCAGGAGCGCGATGACAGGATGGCCGAGGAAGGAAAGAGTTTGCTGCCAGTATGGCGCTTGTCCGAGGAGGTCGCGTAGCATTGCGCTGCGATCGGCTTTGCTGAGTCCACCGGGAATTGAGGCTCCGACCGCTTGTTCGACGAGGGAACCACTTACGATCAGAAGAATGGGGAGGAGCAAGATGGTGGCGATCATACCAAAGGAGGGTGGGTTTTCCTCCTCCGCATCGACGAGTTCGGGGGGTGCGATTTCGATGGTATTGGCGATACGTCCTCCAAAGACGATACCGGAAAGAATAGCGGTGGGGATGCCAACCAGCAGGCTGTAAATAATGACCGTTCCTATGGGGATCTCGAAAGCATAGGCGACCCAGGTGGGGCCGGGAGTTGGTGGGACGAAGGAGTGGGTCACCATCATGCCTGCGAGGAGGGGCATGCCATAAACGGTGACCGACTTACCGCTGCGCCGGGCGAGGGCGTAGATAATTGGAGCCAGGATCACGAGGGCGACATCGAGGAAGACCGGAATGGAAATGAGAAATCCTGAGAACAGCATGGCCCAGGTCGCGCGCTTTTCACCGGTGATGCGGAGCATGCCATTGGCGAGACTTTGGGCTCCGCCGCAATGTTCGATCATGGCTCCAAAAATTGCCCCCACCCCAATAATGGAGGCGATGAACCCGAGGCTTGATCCCATGCTATCGACCACAATAGTGCCGATGTCCGTCATATACATGGTTCCGGAGGCGAGTCCGACAAAGATGCTGGCAAGAAGAAGCGAGATGAAGGCCTGAACCCGAAACTTTAGAATGAGAAGCAGAATCAGGGCTATCGCGGCGACCAAGGTGCCGATCAATCTTCCGGTGCTTGCCTCGGCGAGAACCAGGTAGTTCAGTGCGTTCGTCATGAGGCAACTAGCTCACCTCAATTTGGAAAGGGCGGGAAGGCAAATCTGCGTTTGGTTTGAGAATGCCTCAGCGCATGCGATGTTTTTTCCGGGGCCGGGTTCATTATTTTGTCCAAGAAAAACCAAAGCCGCTGAACGAAGGGGGTGCAGTGTCTCTGAATATTCGATTATTGGAGCGGGAATGACAGTGGGGTCCAACAGTTGGTTAAATTTTTTCGTGAAAATTTGCAGAATGACGAAGAAGAGAAAGGCATCGTGATAGAAAGGGGGAAGGCAACGGAGAGTTTATCGCTTATTTATAACTCGTTGACTTAAAACTTGTTTTAATTTAATTTGTCGACTTCTGTAGACTTGTATTGGAACTAACAGATGTAAAAAAACAGCCAAGAAATAGCCGATTTTCAAATCCGCAAGCTAAAATTCTTAAGGGTCATTTTTTTTGAGAAATCTTCAAAAGCGGTGCTTTTATGTATGGTCGTAAATAAGACCGACAATCGAACCCAAACTGAAAATCAAAACAATGAAAATTACTACTACCCTCTTCGCCGCTGCTGCCCTTCTTCTTCCTTTCTCCGCGCAGGCAGAGCCCAAGCCATCCAAGACTCTCGTCGAAATCGCTGTGGGTGCCGATGACTTCTCGACCCTCGTAGCAGCCGTCAAGGCTGGCGGTCTCGTGGAAGCTCTTTCCGGTGAAGGTCCGTTCACAATCTTCGCCCCAACCAACGAGGCTTTCGCCAAGCTTCCAAAGGGCACCGTCGAGACCCTCCTCAAGCCGGAGAATAAGGGGAAGCTTGCATCAATTCTCAAATATCATGTTGTTGCTGGTAAGGTGATGGCTGCTGACGTCAAAGCTGGCAAGGTCAAGACTCTCAACGGGGCCAAAGCAACGATCGCAATCTCCGACGGCAAGGTGACCATAGACAAGGCGAACATTGTCAAGACCGACATCGTCGGAACCAACGGAGTGATCCACGTCATCGACTCGGTCATCCTTCCTGCTGCTAAGTAAATTTACTTACTTGTTCATAAAGTGCATTGGCCCGTTCCCTCCAAAGAGGGGCGGGTCAACTTTTTGAAAGCCTGCTGATATGAGAGTCGATGGGCGCCTCAATTAGCAGCAGTTCCTTTGTGATAGGGTGGAGTAATTCCAGCGACTTCGCTTGCAAGAGCATCCGGGTTCCGATCCCCAGTCTCTCTCCGGTTGAGAAACAAAAGTCGTTGTCCAGATAGCGGAAGTCGCCGACTATGGGATGACCCGATTCGACAAGGTGTCGTCGGATCTGGTGAAATCGTCCCGAGTGAGGGGAGGCCTCAACGAGCGCGAGTTGATGACTGTTTTTTTTGAGAATCCGGAACGATGTTTCTGCCGACTTGTAGGGAGCGTCCGGTGATTTCCTGAGAGGAATCCGACAAGTCCATGTGCTCCGGTGGGGATGTCCGTGAACCAGGGCGAGGTATTTTTTTTGGATCCGTCTCTTTTCGAAATCTTGTCGGAGTTTTCGGGCTGCGAAAAGATCTTTGGTGAAGACAAGTACTCCTGATGTAGGCTGATCAAGGCGGTGGATAACGTGAACTTTTCCATCGATCTGATCCCGGAGAATTTTCATGGCGACAAGGTCGTCGACTTTTGGGTGATCGGAAGGGTGGACCAAAACACCGGGCGGCTTGTCAACCGCGACAAGCCATTTGTCCTGGTAAAGAATGGTGAGCGAATTCACTTTGATGCCGATGGATCGAAAAGTGAGGCAAGCTTGGGCTTTGAGATTACTTCGTCGAGGGTGTGGGAATTCATGACCTCAAGAAACGCGCGTTGGGCCTGTGCGGAGAAGCCCTGGAGTCGACTGGCTTGCGCGATACGGCAGGCTCCCCCAATCCCGTCTTCGCAATCGACAATCTTGGGTTTCATTTCGCCTAGATAGAGGAGTTCGCCAAGGTAAATCTCCTCCGGTTTGCGCGCCAGTTGAACCCCGCCGCCCAGTCCGTGTTGTGCGATGAGGAAGCCGTATCTCATCATTTCCTAGCAAACCTTGAAAATATGGTTGTGTGAAAGTCCATAGACTCAGGCAATTTCACGGGCAATAACCAATCGCTCCCGATGGAGCGCTACGTAGATCAGCGCGCGGTAAAGAAAGTTGGTGTTCGCGTTCAACTTCATAAAGAGATTTAATCTTTACCGTATTTCGTTTGCGGGTAAATCCCGGAGTTGAGGAATCGCAGAGAGCGCGCAACAGTCTTTTGGAGTGTCAGTTCTTTTTTAATCTGCTTTTCTCAAATGCCCGATGAAAATTCCATCCGCTCTCTTCTTCGTGATTCCAGCACTTTGTGCTGATGAATTTCCAAAGGTTTACAATAGTGAAAAGAATCGAACGGGGGAGCCGATGTCACCGGGAGCAGCTGCTGAGGCGTTTCAGGTGCCGGAGGGATTTGAGGTGACGGTTTTCGCGGCTGAACCGCAGGTGCGAAATCCCATCGCGATGGCCTGGGATGTGAAAGCACGGATGTGGGTGGCGGAGAACTATACCTATGCCGAAAAGGGAAAGCGTTTTGATCTTAATCTTCGTGATCGGATTGTGATTTTTGAGGACGAAGATCGTGACGGAGAAGCAGAGAAGCGAAAGGTGTTTTCGGACGAATTGCAGATGCTCACCAGCGTGGAAGTTCAACCGGGTGGAGTTTGGGCGATGTGTCCGCCGCAGCTCTTGTTCATTCCGGACAAGGATGGCGACGATGTTCCGGATGGGGAGCCCGAAGTCGTTCTAGATGGATTTACGGTGGCGCAAAGTAACTATCACAACTTTGCCAACGGACTGCGGTGGGGGCCGGACGGATGGCTTTATGGACGATGCGGTGGATCATGTCCCGGAATGGTGGGAGCGCCGGGCACGCCGGAAGGAGAACGGGTTCCCTTGCGGGGAGGGATTTGGCGCTATCATCCCAAGCGGAAGTTTTTTGAGGTCATCGTGCATGGAACGACGAATCCGTGGGGGCATGATTGGGACCAGCACGGCGAAGGCTTTTTTATCAACACCGTGAATGGCCATCTCTGGCACATGATCCCCGGGGGGCACTTTGACCGGCCGTTTGGGAGGTCGGTGAATCCGCGGGTTTATGAAGCAATTCAAATGCATGCCGACCACTGGCACTTTGATAAAACCGGGAGCTGGATCAAGTCGCGGAATGGAGCGGCGAATGAATTTGGTGGTGGTCATGCCCATATCGGGATGTGCATTTATAAGGGCGATCATTTGCCGAACGATTGGCAGGGGAAACTACTCACGTGGAATCAACATGGACGGAGGTTGAATCGGGAGCGGTTGGAGCGGGAGGGAAGTGGATATGTCGCGCGGCACGAGCCGGACCAGTTTTTGGCGGGTGATGAATGGTTCCGTGGACTAGACATTCGTGAGGGGCCTGATGGTGCGCTCTATGGGCTGGACTGGAGTGATACCGGAGAGTGCCACGATCACACCGGAGTACATCGGACGAGTGGGAGGATTTTTCGGTTTTCGAACGGGGAAGTGGCCCCCGTTGCCCCTGGGGAAGTTCGCTCCGTATCACCGCTGGAACGCCTCTTTTTTGCAAACGGACTCAACGAGTCAAAGAGGGGCTTGTTCATTCAGTATCTTGACGATCCCAAGGAACACATGCGTGTGTGGGCTATTCGTTTGCTGACGGATGAGTGGGCCATTGATTCAGTTTACGGGCCGATGGCGCATCGCAAGGTGGCTTCGGACCCGGAGCTGCGAGATCGCTTTGTGGAGATGGCGGCGGAGGATCAATCGGGCCTGGTGCGGCTGGCTTTGGCTTCGACCTTACAACGGATAGCGATTGAGGACCGGGTTGTTTTGGCGTCGGCGTTAGCCGGACGAACCGAGGATGCCGGGGATCATAATCTGCCTAAACTGGTGTGGTTCGGTTTGATGCATTTGGGGGCAGAGAGGCTGGAGGTAGCGAAGGCAAGCGAGTGGCCGGAGCTGCTGCGCTATTTGGCCCGATCTGCAGCCGGGGAGCCTGCGATGGTGGAATCTGTGGTGGCTCTGGCGGCGGCGAATGGAAAGAAAAGCGAGGCGTTACTCAAGGGCTTGATGGAAGGTTTCAAAGGGGTGCGAAATGCTCCGATGCCGCGAAGCTGGGAGGAGTCGGTCTTGGTTTTGGCGAAGCGCAATCCAAAGCTGACGCGCGAACTGAGTGCTCTTTTTGGAGATGGCCGGGCCATGGAATCGTTAAAGGCGACGGTGCTGGATGAAAAGGAGACGATTCCAGTGAGGAAGCGTGCGTTGGAGGCGCTTATCGATGGCAAGGTGGAAGGGTTGCGTCCGTTATGCGAGAAGCTCTTTTGGACGAAGGGGCTTTGTGAGACTGCGGTAAAGGGCTTGGCGCAATTTGGTGATGACGAGGTTGGAAAAAATCTGGTTAAGAATCTTAGTGAAATTCGCCGACCCGGGGATAAGGCGGCGGTCGTTGATGCTTTGGTGACGAGGTCAAAATGGGCATCGCTCTTATTGGCTGGGATGGAGGCTGGGAAGATACCAAGGAAAGTGGTGACTCCGTTTCATGCCCGGCAAATCCTCGCAATGAAGGATGAGGCTTTGTCAAAGCTCCTTCGTAACGTGTGGGGTGAAGTCAGAAGGTCGGACGAAGCACTGACGAAGAAGATTTCCGCTCTCGAGAAAGTTTTGATTCCGGAGATTAGGTCTAAAGGGGACAAGGCGCAGGGACGGGTTCTCTTTCAAATGCTCTGTGCCAGTTGCCACCAACTTTATGGTGAGGGAGCAAAGCTGGGACCGGATCTAACGGGCTCGGGGCGGGCTGACCTGGGTTATCTTCTGGAGAATATCGTCGCTCCAAATTCGGTGGTCCCGGCAGAGTATCAAATGTCGATCGTGACGTTAAATGATCAGAGGATTCTGAGTGGAGTGGTCTCGTCTTCCGATGCCAAGACGACGACCCTTCGGACCCTGGCCGGTGAGGTCACAATGGAGAAGTCTTCAATTGTCAAAGTCACACGTGTCGCGGATTCAATGATGCCTCCGGGACTACTGGATACTCTTTCCGAAGAGCAAATTCGTGATCTCATTTCTTATCTCATGCATCCGCAACAAGTTGCCCTGCCTGGCGAGAAAAAGTGATATTCGTAGTCAATCACTGCAGCCCTTGAAATCGACCACAGGAAGGTGCGCAAAACGGAAAGTGACTTGCCTTCTCTGGCGCGACCCCGTCCTGAGGTTTGGGGTGGGTGCCCGTTTCAGTGTCCCGGCTGCAAGGGCACCATGAAGCCGTTCACACCGTCATCCGCCGCGAGGAGATTGAATAACGCCGGGGAATCGGAGGTGATTGAATACGTAGGAGCCGCCTCTATACGCAACCAAAAAACAGCTTGGCAACGCGGGATGGGAATTTTCGATTTCAACTCAAAAAATTTGTATTCAAATCTTCGGGTATTAGTAAAATGCAGAGGAGATCGGGATCTCCCGCAGAAATCCCGCCAATCGACAAACCAAACCATCTTCCCGGCCTCTCTTTCCCTCGCATCCTCCTTTTTCCCCCTTTGGACCGGTCCAATCGCGGTGTCAAAGTCCTCCCGCCAAAAGTAAATCTCTGGCAGCCAGAACTCTTTTGGCATTTTGTTGAATTCTCTGTTTTTCCTTACTTGCCAGTGCTGAAGACTCTCGCTTCACGCCGTCGATGATCGAGTGTGTATCTCAAGGCCTCCAACCTCCGACAGGACGATGAATTTGGTCGGTCCGTGGCGATCTCCGGTGACACCCTGGTCATTGGAGTTGCCAAGGAGGAAAGCGGCAATCCCGCCGATGGGGACGATAATTCAGAAGCCTGATTTCCGAAAGAAGTGGTATCCCGATCTTCCCATTTCGAAACTTGTTTCGCTTTGGGAACCTAGGATGATTCAGTAATGAAACGACGACATTTTCTTTCCGCTTCTCTCGCGATGTCTGCAGCCAGTGTATTCGGCGAGGAATCGACCAAGCCCCTTTTGCTGGGCTACGATAATTTCGCAGTCCGGGCAATGGGTTGGAAGGCAAAGGCGCTTATCGACTACGCGGTGAAGCTGGGGGTTGATACGGTTTTCATTACCGACCTCGATGCCTTCCAGTCTCTCGATGAAAGGCATCTCGTCAAAATTCGAAAATATGCCGATGACAAGGGGATCAAGGTGTACCTCGGAACCTGGAGTATTTGCCCGACCTCGGTGAGCTTCAAGGACAAGTGGGGGACTGCTGAAGAGCACTTGCAGCTCGGTCTGAGATCCGCGAAGGCTCTTGGATCCCCGGTGATCCGGGTGGTGCTTGGAAATGGAGGGGATCGATCAACCGATGGAGGGATTGAAGCCCGGATTGAGGACACCGTAAAAGTGCTCAGGTCCTGCAAGGGAATATGCGAAGATCTTGGCGTGAAAGTGGCCATGGAGAACCACGCCGGAGATATGCATTCGCTGGAATTGAAATCGCTCGTGGAAGCGGCTGGTCCGGATTATGTTGGGGTCAATTTAGATGCGGGTAATGCGGTTTGGACTCTTGAGACTCCTTTGGAGAACCTGGAGAATCTTGGGGAATACACCTTGACGACCAGCTTGCGCGATACACAGGTTTGGAAGAGCGAGAACGGGATCACCGCACAATGGACGGCGATGGGAGAGGGCATGGTGGATTGGCAGACCTACTTCAATCGTTTCGCGGAGCTTTGCCCGAATGCTCCGGTTCAGATTGAGACGATCTCCGGTTTTAATCGTGAACTTGCCTTTCAGAAGGAGGGCTTTTGGAAATCCTGGCCGAAGGGAAAACCGGCGAGCCTGGCGGGCTTCGAGAAGTGGGCCGCTTCCGGGAAGGCCAGGAAGCCCCATAAATCTTCTTCAAAGGAAGATGAAAAAAATTATCAAAAAGGAGAGATTGAGCGAAGCATCGCCTACTGCAAGTCGATCGGATTAGGTGTCTCGAAATGAAGCTTATCGTACTGACGTGGTTTGGTTTGGTCGGTTTTCTTTTGGGGGTCGAGCCGCCTCTTGCGGACTTGGGGAAGCAGATCTTTCTTGATACCGCCCTTTCTAATCCACCCGGACAAGGGTGTATTTCCTGTCATAGTCCGAAAGCTGCCTTTGCGGATCCACGTCGGGTTTCCCCGGGGGCGGTGAAGGGGCGGATGGGGCGGCGAAACGCGCCTTCCCTGATGTATGCAGCGCTGATTCCACCACAGCGGTTGGAAGATACTTACGACGACAATGGAGAGTTGGAATATATCGTGGAAGGTGGTCTTTTCCTGGATGGGCGGGCTCATGATCTCCTGGATCAAGTCCGCCGCCCCTTCTTTGATGAGAATGAAATGAACATTGCCAATGAAGAAGTACTGGCGGGTAAGTTGCGTAAACGGGACTATGGAAAAGAGTTTGAAGGGCTGGGTGACAAGGAGGTCAATGAGAAGGCTTTTGACGCGCTGGTTACCTTTCTGCGCGAGCCTGTATTTCGCCCCTTTAATGCGCGCATCGATGAGTATTGGGCGGGCAACAAGGAGGCGCTTAGTCTTTCGGAGCGGCGCGGGCTTGATATTTTTCAGACTTCAGGCGGTTGTGCCACCTGTCATCTGACGGGGGTTGCCAGTTGGCCCAAACCTTTGCTCACCGATTCGGGGTTTGATAACCTGGGTGCACCGGCAATTGGAAAGATCGATCCAGGGCTCGGTGGGGTCACTGGCAAGACAGGGGAGCTCGGCCAGTTCAAGGTTCCATCGCTGCGTAACGTCGCGTTGACGGCCCCTTATTTGCACAATGGTTCGATTCAGACCTTGAAAGAGGTGGTAGAGTTTTACAACAAGCGTGATCTTGAACCGGAGCGCTGGGGAGTGACCAATTATCCCGGGACGGTGAATCACGAGGAGATGGGTAATCTTGAGCTGACCGATCAGGAGCTTGATGATCTGGTTGCACTTATGGATGCCTTCACCGACCGGAACTTGGTAGGAATTCCGGAAGGGAGAATTTTTCCCGAAGTGCCTCCGGGAGTTCCGACAACCGAAGAGCGAAAAGCGTTTTTCATTCCAAAACGAAGGCACGATGTGACGGCTCCCCGGAGACCGGGTGCCGAATAAAAATCAAGCCCTGGCGACGTATTGGAGGATCAAGATGATCACCTTGACGATAACGATCCCGCCAACAACAAAAAGCCAGACGGGAGTGGAGGGTCCGAACCCTGCTGATTTTGCCGGTTGGGTAGGTCGCGGTGGGTGGTAATTTTCCAGTTCGCCCTGGTCCCAGTTCCGCCGCTGACGCGTAGGTTTAGGCAGAGCCATTCCGCTACTCGAGTGCGTTCGGGGGCGGTGAAGGGCCGATGGAGTCGACAAAGTTTCCCAGAACGTCGTTCAGAAGGAGGGACCACCTTCCATAAGGGTAAGCGTGCCTCCCGAGGCAGAGAAGATAGGACTTCCGGAGTCTCCCGCTTTCACACGAGCCTCGAGGGTTAGAGGAGCGGTGTCATCGCGGGTGTTGCTTTGAAACAGGATGATCATATTTTTTTCGAAGCCCGCCGTAGGCGCGGAGTTGGCCGTAACAGGCCCCGGAGTGATAAGCTGACTTGCTACCTGTTCGTAAAATTGCTTGGCTTGATTGGTTGCCAAAATATGATCTTGCAAGGTGCAAAAATAGGCGTCTGTTCATCGCAGACTGTCAACAGGCGAGCATCCTGACTTCGAGTTTGTCGTAACCGTTCTTTCGGGAATAAGCCGGGTTTTTTTCGAGATGGGGATCTGCTTCCACGACCTCGATTGTTGCGACTTTTGAGACCAGCGCTTCGAGCAGCGAGCGTATGATCAGTCTGGCGTGCGGGGCCCCAAGGCAAAGGTGGGTGCCAAATCCGAAGGAGACATGTGGATTGGGCTTTCGATCGAGAATGACTTTTCCGGGTTGGTCAAAGACCTCGGGATCAAAATTGGCAGCTGCCCACCCAAGAGAAACACGGCCTCCGGGCGGGACTTTGTTTCCGCCGACGATCGTTTCCACAGGGCAGACTCTTCCAATATGAGTGAGGGGCATGAAAACTCGGAAGAATTCCTCTCCGGCAAGGACGAGGCCCTTGGGATTGTTACGAAGTGATTCGAGATCTTCCGGATTTTCCCCAAAATGAGCGATGATCGATGAGATGCTGTGGATGATGGTGTCACGGCCTCCTGCAAAGGTGAGGTTTGCGAAGCCCATCTTTTCTTCGTGGGTTAGAGCCCGATTTTGGAATGTTGCTTGGTTCAGGGCGCTGAAAAGATCCTCGCCGGGACTCTTTGCGGAGCGTTCGAGGGCAAAGGCGAGGTAGTCCTCCAGTTGTGATCCACTCCCATTTTCGTCATGGAAAACGTGGATACCCCAGTTGATATAGGTTTTGGCTTCGGACTCAGGAACATTTAAAAGGTAGGTCAGCGCCCGCGACTGAACAGGTAAGGCGAACTGATGGACGACTTCCACCGGGTTGTCCTGGTTCAGTTTATTTTTCAAAAGTTCATGGACGAGATTCTGTACTTTTTTCACGACTTCAGGAGTCCTGGATCGCTTGAAAAAAGGTTCGACGATTTTGCGGTACTCGGTGTGTTGTGGAGGGTTTGTTTCGATGGGGAGTTGGCGCATCGTGCGCATTTCCTCCTCGGAGGGGATGGGGACCCTGAAAGGAGCATCAGAGCTGAATGTCTGCCAGTCCTTCGCTGCTGCTCGAACATCGGCATGACGAAGAATCATTGGAATCTCTTCTCCTTGAAACGGGCATTTGAGGATGCCTTTTTTTTGACGTGATTCTTGGAAGGAGTCTTTTGGCATAGCATCTGAGATGCAATCATGCGGGGTCGGGCTAATTTGCTCAAATCCTTTTGATTCCATTTTATGAGGGAGGCTGGTTGGAAGGAGAAGGGTTCTCCAGCGTGATGGTTTAGGAATTGGCGATTTTAGGTGTTTTTTTGCTAGACTGTTTAATGGGAAATTGTTATAACTCTATTAAGGAGTTTATGAGAAAAACAAAGATAGGTAGCGCATGTGTGCTCATTGGAGGCATCGCTCTCTCTCAGGCAGCCACTGTAAGTTGGGGACCAGTTGGGTCTGGGATTCAAGTCGGAGACCTGATTGTCGATGGCACTCCCTATGCCGCTGTTAATGGAGGATCTGACGCCGCAGGTGCAGTAACGATTGGTGACAATGTGTTTACGGTGGGGCCGATCAATACGGCTGTCGCAGGGACCGTTAGCAACACTGGAAACGGTGGTTTCTATTCGCCATCAAGCGGCGATGCCAATCTTGATATTGTCATGGACAGCCATACGTATATCTCGGGAGCAAATCCTGATGGAATCGGTCAGATTGATATTCCTGTAACGCCCGGCAACTCCTATATGGTTCAATTCATTGGTGTTGGAGATGATCGTGGATGCTGTTTGACCCGGACCCAATTCGTGGCCGATGGCAATGGTAATACGTCAGGTGCTCTTACTCGTGGCAATGGAGACTGGGTGGTCGGGACTTTTACTGCTGACGATGTAAATCAGTCGTTTTTCGTGACGGGTGCAACAGATCCAGGTCTTAGTGGATTGATCATTCGTGACTTGGGAGCCGTTCCCGAGCCAGGCACGGCACTCCTTTCCTTTGCAGGACTTTTCGGGTTGGCACTTCGCCGCCGCCGATAGAGCGCATTCGGAACTAATTTCAAGCCGAACGTTGTCCACACGGCGTTTGGCTTTTTCGTGTTCGGCCAGCTATTCAACTGCTTTCAGGCGCATGAAGGATTTCTGCTGATCACTCACAGGCAGGGCGCTTCGATAGGTGACGGTTGAGGTGCCGTCGTCATTATCAATCTCGGAGACAAAGACAATATCGAGCGTTTCATTCCACGTCTCCAGATCGGTGGAGATTTGGGGTGTGAGAGTGACGATGTTTTGAGCATAGAGATTTCGCTGGTAGCTGATGACGAGATAGGTGTCGGCGATTCCGGCCACAGCAAAGGGCTGGAAGCTAAGATCGACGAGGCCCCGGGTGTCGCCCTGCGAGTCGTCGCTGGAGCCAAGAGCATATTCGATCAAGGCGCGGTAGCAGTCGCCGTCGTTATCAGCATTGGGATCGCCGACGAATCCTGTGACATCGACCAGTCCCGGCGCTCCACCTTCCACGCTTGACGCGACCCAATTTGTGGCGGTCCCGTGGTCGGGAATCGGAATGGCAGGTGACTTGAGAACCATGGTGAACCCGCTTCCATCGGTGTAGGGCCAAGGGAGGGCGTCATCGTAGGTGAAATCTCGAATGACCGTGTCGGTGGCATCGAGGAGTGTGACTTGTTCTCCGCTATTGCTCAGACGCCCGCTGTATTCACTACTGCCGAGGACATCGGTGGCGATGGAAATCGAGGTGCCGTAACGGGCTTCAAAGGCCGCACGGTTTTTCACGATGACGAGGCGTGCCCCAGGTGGGATGAGGGTATTGTCAGCAAAGTTAAAAGTGATGCCCAAGGTGAAGCGGACGCCGGTTAGGTCTATCGTTTGAGTGCCTACGTTCATCAATTCAATAAACTCGTAGTCATCCCGGTCGGTGGAGATCGCAATCTCGGCTGGCGAGGTGGGTTCGCCGGGTTGGTAGTTGAATTCAGAAATGATGAGATTGCCGGCATCGGCGGGGACAGTGTCCGGGGTGAAGAAGGCCGAGTTCAGTGCGCTCCATTCACCGGTGTTGCTATTGTAGGAACGAGAGAAGAGCCATCCGGGCTCGGTGATTATGACGGGCTCGGAAGTGCTGGTGCTGCCGCCGCCCGGAGGATTCCCGGTGAGGTCGAGGTTAAAGCTGATGTCAGAGCTGCTGGCGCTGACCTGGTGGATCTCGACAGCGAAGGTATTACTTCCAGCGAGGAAATTCGCAGGGAAAAGGGTCCGCGATCCGCTGTTGTTGTCGCCTCCGTTACCGGTTGCGAAGTCATCAAAGGCAGCTCCATCTGCCACGTTTTCCCGTGCCACGACCTGACCGTTCAGATAGACCACGATTCCATCATCAAAGGTGAAGCTTAGGGTGAAGTCTTCGAAGATCGAGGGATCGGCAATGGTGAAGGTCTTGCGGAAGTAGGTGGTGGCGTGTTTGTTGTTGCTGTCGCCACCAAAGCTGACTTCTGTGGCTTCATCGCCATCGCCGTATCCGAGCTGAGATGGCCCGGCCGCCCAGGATCCGTCATTGAATCCAGCGGCACGCCATGCGGTACCTTGATTGCTGCCATCGTCCAGGTATTTCCAGTCATCTCCGCGATCGACAAAGACAGTCGTGACTGGTCCGCCTCCTCCGCCACCACCGAGGGTGATCAGTGTGGCTGCGGGGTTGATGGCTCCGCCGACAAGCCGGGGGTCGAGGGAATGTGCAAAGTCGGTGAGGTCGTCATCGCCCTCGCCAAACATGTAGTAAATCCGGGTCACGGTGGATGGAACGCGCAGGGTTGGTCCCGTGCCGGCGGGAAGGGCGCCACCGTGTTGGCTGTAGACGGGGGCTTGGATTGTGGGGTAGAGATCGGCCGAGCGGAGGGAGTCGAGGAAGCGATCATCGCGAACCGGGAACCAATTGTTGACGATGTTGTTGTACTCGTTTTCCCAGTCGGAGAGGTCGCGATTGCCGCCGTGTTGGTCGCCCCAGCGCGCTGCTTCGGGCTTCAGAATGCTCCGGTGCTGTGCGGTGACTTCGTCGTAAAGTGCGCGGGCATTTGCCGGAGTCAGGGGGCCGTCGTTGAAGAGCGCACGGTGGGCGCGGTCTGCGAAGCGAAGACGAAATTCGGGGCTGTCCTGAAGAGCATCATTGGCAGCGGCGATTCCACGGTAGTCGGTGATACGGTTATAGTTCGTATTGGAGCGGAGAAAGAGGGACCACTCGGAATCCCACATGAAAAATTTATAACCGGTGCGGGTGGGCTGGGTGCTGATCCCGCCGTAGTAGTTTTTGTTCGGCCAGTCACTGTTCCCGCCATACCAGTTTGTGATAAAGTAGTCGGCGTTGTTGGAAGGATCGCACCAGATTGGGAACGAGGTGTTACGAGAGCCGTCGGGATTGAATCCACAGGCCTCGAGGAATGCGGCATCGCGTGCGGCGTCGGTCCCGCCCGACGAAATATCACTGACGGCATTTCGGAAGTTGTTCCAGTTGTTCAGGTTGGTGGAATCGTTGATGGGGGAGCCTGAGTTCTGACCTTCCCAGAGGTCTCGATCGGCATTTTCAATATAGCTTTCGGCGAAGCTGGAGTCGGGACGCTCCACGACATTGTAGAGGCCCCAGTAGACGCCATTGATATAGAGGTGGAGGTATCGGCCGTGTGGGGCGGGCTGGCCAAGGGCAAGTTGGACACGGCGGCCGAATTCATCGCGGGCGTATTGTGGTTGGCCACCGGCGCCGGACCATTGCCAACCATCATTGGACTCCATGCGGAAGATCAGAGTTTGGAATTCCCTGGCAACACCCGGATCTGTTCCGAAGAGAGGAAACTTGAGCGATCCTTCACCTCCGGTGGGTTGATCGCTGGTTCCGAACCGGGATTTGAAAAGAACACGGAATGATTTTTTGCGGGTGAGGCCGAAGCTACGGAAGGCTCCTCCCTGGATGCGAATGGCACAATTCTGCTGGAAGTTTCCAGCTCCGGTGGGGTCCGCCGGGTCGACGAGTTCGAGGGACGTTTTGCGCTCCCAGGCCTGGCCTGATGACCCGGGATTCGAATAGATGCCGGAGCTGCCGAACATGTCGTTCGTGTCGATCGCGATGGAGAGACTCGGGACGGTTTTAAGGTCCTCGGTGACCTCGTTTGGATCCACATTGGCGTTGTTATCCATTCCGTAGTAAGGGGCCTGGCCACCCCAATTTGGAGGAAGTCCGTAAAGGCTTTGGGTGCTCGAGGCCGTCTGCCCCGCAACAGAATCGACAAGAATGTAAGTGTGGGTGTCGATGTTGGTGGAGACAAATCCAGCTTTGTAAGCGATGGCTTTTACCGCCATGGTTCGGTTGACGGTAATCGGACCGGTGTAAATGGTTCCCCTTGTCTCGCTGGGCCAGCTGCCATCGGTGGTGTAGCGAATACTTGCTCCCGGAGTTGCGGAGATGATGGAGAGGGGAAAGGGATTGTCGTAAAAGCCACGACTGACGCTGTAGTCGGTGTCTTTAACGAAGCCCGAGACTCCACTTGATGAGTCGTTCTCTCCATCCGGAGTGGGTTTGAGGAGGTAGCCGATTTGAAGGGGGTCGCCAAAGAAGCCATAGCTGATTCCGGCATTCTGGGGCGGATAGTCTTCGGTAGCCGATCCAAATTCAGAGAGGACGGTGGTGCCATCTGCCGCAACCAAAGCGAGGTATTCACCGCCTGCGCCGAGGCTGAAGTTGGTGTGAAGATTCTCTCCGTTGGTGGGTCGACGATCTTTTGAAGACGCAAAGATGACGAGGTAACCATTTCCACCAAGGCTGACATTGGGTATGGGCCATTTTGTAAGATTGGTTGGATCGTCGGTGAGATACATACCGCCAAGACTGATGGATCCACTGTCGGGATTATGGAGCTCAATCCAGTCGGGAGTATCACCATCTTCGTCGGCGAGGCTGGTTGGACTGCTGTTGGCCAGGAATTCGTTGATCCGAACAGAAGAGCTGACAATGGTGAGCAAGAAAGTTGATTCAATGCTCAAGCCCGAGAGGTCGGTGCTGCGAACCCTGAATGAAAGGTTCGCTCCAAGACCGGGAAGGTCTGTGGCTGTTGACAGGGTGTTTTCACTGATAGAGAAGAGGGCATTGTTGGTGTCGCCCGCACCGGCCACAAGTTGATAGGTGTGGTTGTCGGCACTGTTAGGATCTTCGGTGGTGAAATTTGAGATATCGGTGCCTGGCGGGGTTCCCAAAAGAACGGTGTTTGCCGGGAAGGTTATGGCGGTGGGAGCCATCGCGGACTCGACGTTGAGAGTGAACGATTTCTCGAGTGTGAGACCATCGCCATCGGTGGTGCGAATGCGAACGGAATAACTGGATCCAAATCCACCTAAGAGCGAGGCCGCGCGGAGCTCGTCTCCATTGGCGATTGAGAAAAGATTATTGTGAGTGCTGCCAGCACCTGAGACGAGTGAGTATGCGTGGGCATTGTCGCCATTGGGGTCGCTGGTAGTGAGGCTGCCAATCAAAGTGCCTGAGGCTGAATTGGGGGCGAGGTCGGTATTGCTGAGGTCAATGTTGCTTGGTAGCTGTGGAGTGGGGGGGGCAATGGATCTAAGGATGTAGGCGCTGAGACCGGGATCGACTCCGTTGTTGAGTCCAGGAAGGACATTGATGGTCTGAGTGGTTCCTCCGGCGGTGAAAGTTCCGATCACCGAACCGACTCCGCTGCGGGAGAAGTCGCCACTGACATTTTCAGGTGATTCGTCATCGCCGCCTCTTTGGTTCCGAGCAGAGCAGCAACCACGGGTGTCACCGGCGCCGATGAGTTGAATCTGATAGTCGGATCCCGCGCTCAATCCAGTCAATTGAATTGCCCAGCCACCGCCTCCGTAGCTATGGCTGTTTAGGACTGTGTTGAGACTGGCATTTCCAGTGTTGCCCCCGCCTCCCGTGAAAAATGTTCCTGTATTGGTGTTGGCCGGGCCGATGCCATTCGCATTGAAAGTGATATTTTCGTCGCCAACATTAACTGTTGGGCTGTCGCCGCCGCTGGTTGCATTAACTGCATCCACTAAAGTGCCATTGGTATCAATGCTGTTGACCGAAGTGATGTTGAATGGTGCTTGCCAGGTGACTTCGGCACTTTGAAGAGCCATGGGGAGGGCCAGGACAAAAGGGAGGATCAGTAATTTTGCGAAGGAGATCATTGATAAGAGTCTGTTGGACAAAAAATAAGCCCCCTCCGTTTGGAGAGGGCTAGCAAGGTAAGCTATTTGAGCTGCGATGGAAATTTAGTTCTCCACAACCTGAAAAAACTGCTTGGGTGCTCCGGGACTTGGATTAGGGAAGGTCAGCGTAGTGCTGTCACCGCCTGATTGAACCGAGTCGTTGATATCTGTTTCGAAGATCATGAGGTCATCGTTGGCAAATACGGTGTAGGTTCTGCCGGGCTTGGAAGTCCAGGTCAGCGTAATGGCATCCGAATCTTGATTATAAGCAATGTCGGTGATGGTGAGGGGTTGACCTCCAACTTCTCCGAAGTATTCGATTTCATTGAGCTGGTGGACATTGATTCCTGTCGCAGTCACCGAGTAGCGGATGAATTTATAAGGGTCCGAAGGTGATGTCAGGGTCACCAGGGCGGTCTGATTCCGGTCGGTCCAGATGGAAGATCCGGTGTGAGTGAAGATTGGGGTGAAGTTCAGCCCATCGTCGGATCCTTGAATCTGCCAGTCGACAGGATCACGTCCAGGAGTATCGTTTCCGGATGTAATGGTAAAGTGAGTCAGAGAGACAGCTTCTTCAAATTCGACCGTGATATCCTGGGGGGCGTTTCCGCAGCACCACTTGGACTCACCTCCGCCGACTTTGTTGTCGAAGATGTCAAAGGAGCCTTCATTGACACCTCCGACGGTGGCGTCGCTAAAGAAGGATTTCTCGCTGGAGGAGATGCTGACCCAGTTGAAGTTCTCACCTGCGGTGTTTTCGGTGTCGATGCCATCGTTTTCAGGGTCTGTCAGATCACCCCCGAGTAGGCCGGGGAGGAAGATGATTTCTGGCTGGGCGGTGAAGCTATTTGGATCCGTGGGGTTTGATCCTTCCGAGAGTTCAAAGTCATCCGAACGTAGATCTCCATCGGAGTCGGCGAGGTTGGGATCCGTTCCAGGCTGTCCTGTTGGATCGCCGGGATTGAAAGGGAGGTCATGGTTTTCAACGCCATCAAGAATGGTGTCACCGTCGGAGTCTTTATTGAGAGGATCTGTTCCAGTGTCGTTTGCGCTGACCCATGTTCCGGTATTGGTTTCAGCACCATCCTTGAATCCATCGTCATCGGTATCGTCGTCTGCAGGATCGGTACTGCGTACGAGTTCTTCGCCGTTGCTTGAACCGTCGGCGTCGCTATCTTCCCCGTCATCGTTGGTTCCGTTGCCGTCGGTATCTTCATTATTGGGGTCGAGGAGCAGGGTGACTTCGACGCCATCCGGAAGGTTGTCGGAGTCCGTGTCAACGAGGTTGGGGTTGGATCCTGTTTGTGCAGCGTTGACAAAATTGAGATCGGGATTCTCGACACCATCTTTCAAACCGTCACCATCGGAGTCATCCTGGATCGGGCTGGATCCGGTGTCATTGGCATCTTTCCATGTTCCGGTATTGGTTTCGACTCCATCAAGGTAGCCATCATCGTCGGTGTCATCTTTTGTGATGTCGGTACCTTGTTCTTGTTCTCCGAGATTGGTGAGACCGTCCATGTCCTCATCTTCGTTCCCATCAAGAATGGTGTCGCCGTCGGAGTCGTCATTGTTTGGATTGAGCCCGTTGGCTGTTTCCCAACCGTCAAAAAGTCCGTCGTTGTCGGCATCGTCGGCGGAACCCAAGTCACGAACAATTAAACCACTGAGGCCTGGATCGTTTTCGCCGGTCACGAAGAAGGACTGGTTAGGGGTATCCGCAATAAAAGTTCCGACCACCCAATCGCCTGTCCCTCGGGTCAGGCCGCCGCTGATATTACCATTTCCGTCTGCGACGAATTGGACTCTTGTTCCACAACATCCACGATCATCACCCACCCCGATAAACTGGACCATGTAGGAATTTCCAGGAGTAACAGGAATGTCGATTTGTCCCTGGCCCGTTGGATTTCCACCTGAAATATACGTATGGCTGTCCATGATAACATCAAGATTTGCGTCACCGCTTGATGGCGTGTAAAAACCACCGTTTCCAGTGTTACTAACCGTGCCTACGACAGCCGAGTTGATCGGCCCCACCGTAAACACATTGTCACCAATCGTTACTGCACCTGCGGCGTCAGATCCTCCATTAACAGCGGCATAGGGAGTACCATCGACAATCAGGTCCCCGACTTGGATTCCTGTTCCAACAGGTCCCCAGCTTACGACACCAGCATGAGAGAGCGTAAGCCCTCCTAAAAGCACATAAGCACCCGTTGTGATTTTCGTATTTGTAGGTAGTTTCATAGAGTCTCCTTAAAAAACAAATAGGATAGGGACATGCAAGGAGGAACGTGTATTGTTGTCCTTTTTCAGGCGCCCCCACCCTGGCAGGAAAGATGGTGCATTCTCTTGCAGATTTAGATCGAAAATAGGGGGCTCTTTGTGCTAGTCACGCAAATGAAACGCTTGATTTTTTCGATTTTTTTGGTGGTGTTTTCTGCACGTGGGCAGACGACTGATTCAGATGCCCGAGCGCTTTATGCAAAGGGTGAAGCTCAATTTTTCGAGGGTCAGATAGAGGAGGCCGTTCGGAGTTGGGACCTCGAAATTGCCGCTAGTCCCTTTCGAGAGCCTTATCACTGGCAGCGAGGGTTAGCTTTCTATTACGCGGGCGAATTCGAGAGGGGAGTGAAGCAGTTTGAGCTGCATCAAAAGGTGAATCGTAATGATGTTGAAAATGCGGCATGGCATTTTTTGTGCGTTGTCCGGGCTGGGGGTGGTTCGGTTGAAAAAGGCAGGAAAGCATTGATTCCCATCGATGGAGACTCGCGGGTGCCGATGAAGGAAGTTCACGATCTTTTTGCGGGAAAGGGAACAGAGCAGGATGTTCTCAATGCCGCCTCAAAAGATGCCGTTGGTCCCTTATTACGGAACCAACTTTGTTACGCCCACCTCTATTTGGGACTCTATTATGAAGCACTGGGTGAGATCAAAAAATCAAGAGAGCATATCAAAAAGTCAGCGGTGGACTTTCAGATGGATCACTACATGGGCAAGGTAGCCCAGCTTCATCATATGCTAAGAAAGAAGCGCCCCAATTTCATCTTTCTTTTTGCCGATGATCAAAGGGCTGACACAATCGCAGGACACGGAAATCAACACATCAGAACTCCGCATTTGGATCAGCTGGTTGAGCGTGGTTTCAGCTTTCGAAACAATTATTGTGCGGGCTCCTTCAGCGGCGCTGTTTGCGTGGCGAGTCGGGCGATGTTGATGACCGGGAGGCAATGGTTGAATTTGCCCAAGAAGAATCCCGGTTCGAATTGGGGTGACGCCAAGCTCCTGCCCTCATACTTGACTCAGCAAGGGGCCTATCGCTCTCACATCATCGGCAAATGGCACAATGGAGAGGCGACGCTTAAGCGTGCTTTCACCGAAGGGTCCTCGGTGTATTTGGGCGGGATGGCGAATCACACTGCCTTCGAAGTGCAGGATCTTTCAGCTGGGAAACTCTCAGGTAAGCGTCCGGCGGGAGGATTCTCAAGCGAGGTTTTCGCCAACGATGCGGTGAAGTTTATCGAAGGAGCAAAGGTCGAAGAAAATTTCTTTCTCTATGTGGCATTCATGGCTCCTCATGATCCCAGAAATCCACCGGAGAAATATCGCGAGATGTATTATCAAAATCGTCCTCCGCTTCCGAAAAATTTTCTTCCGCAGCATCCTTTTAACATTGGGCCTGCCAGTGTTTCCGGGCGCGATGAAGGGCTGGCACCATGGCCCCGGACCAAGGAGGTGGTCGGTGACCAGCTTTGTGAATATTATGGTTTGGTCACTCATCTCGACGAGCAGGTGGGGAAGATTATGAAGTCGCTGGAGGAGAGTCCTCATGCCGATAATACCTACGTGATTTACACCGCTGATCATGGTCTCGCGATGGGAAGCCACGGATTACTTGGAAAGCAGAGTATTTACGAGCATAGCATGAAGTGTCCACTGATCATTTGCGGGCCGGAGGTCCCCGCAGGTCAGTCAACCGAAGAGTTTTCATACGTGCATGATCTCTATTCGACCGTTCTAGGACTTGCTGGCTTGGAGCCGCCCAAGCTGATTGATGCCAAAGATCTACAACCCGTTATGGAGGGGAAAGAGCCAGGTCACCCATATGTTTTTCTTCCGTTTCAAAATCATCAGCGGGCAATTCGGGTTGGAAATTTGAAGATGAATATTTTCCCTTACATTAATCACCGGGAGATCTTTGACCTGGAAAAAGACGCTGAAGAGTTGCATCCGCTGGCAGATGGAGCCTCTTCTTTTCCTTCAAAGCATCTGGAATCCTGGCTGGAGACTGCGAGGATAAGATACACCGACAAGGCTCCGCTGAAAGTGGAGAATCCAGCGCCCAAGGAAGCTGTCTATGACAACTCAAATCGCAGTATGGATATCTGGCAGCCCAAGTGGATCCGCGAAAAATACTTCGGTGGCAGAACTGAGCCCGATCATGGGCCGGGTGTGCGCAAGAAATGAGGACTGACTACAACATTCCCCGGTTTTTGAGGTTGTTGAGTCGGCGGACTGTGTCGATTAGGCCGTCGACCATGACCTCTGTGTAGGTGCGGCCCAAGGTGGTGTCGACTCCGTGGCCCGGCTCGAGCGTCCTTAGTGGTTCGAGCGCGGGGTCGTCGTGACGAAAGAGTTCGACAAAGGCGCTGGGCAGCTTGCCGGTCTTAGCATTTGCGGTGAGAAGGGCTCCGACCCAGCCATCGTCGGAGGAGAGGCATCCCCGGGTGGTGGGAACCGAGCAGTGGAAAGGTCCGATCTCATCCGCTTCGCCCATGGAGGCGATGATGGCTTCATTTTCCGGGATGTTCAGGCCGGAATCACCGCAGTGGGCGGCGTCAATGAGCGCTTTGAAATAGGGGCTCCCGATTTGCTCGTTCAGTCCGGTCAGGATGGGCCGTAGTTTTGCGAGGGAAGTGAAATTTTGAAACTCACCGGGGCGGAGAAATTCGATGTTCCAATTCCTGATACAGGAATCGGCAAGTCCCGCTTCGTGGTAAGCCCTCAGATGAAGCTTGATATTCTGTGTCACCCGGGCCTGAAATTCCTCTTCGTTGGCAGGTGGCGTTCCTTCCATCCAGGTTTCCACCGAGGTTGAATTGACCTGCACGATATTATTGCGAAGGGCGGCGTTGAGATTGACCATGAGTTGGGCAAGGGCCTCGTCCTCATCGTCCGGTTCCATGGGGTTGACGCCACCGACCATCATGACGAGTTGGGGCTCGAGCCCTAGTTCACGAACAGCTGCGATGAGCTCGTCTTTTTCGTCGGGCTGGGTCGTGCCAAAAGATGAAATTTGAATGAGGTCAACTTTGACGGGAGAAAGCTCAATGATTTCGCGGGCGCCTGCCGCAACCACAAACTCACCATCGGCATTACGCGGAAGCTTACCGTTTTTGTCGGGAACCAGGGCGTCAAGAAAGCCGAGGTGGGTTCCGAGGATGCCAAGCTGGATGCCGGAGGTATTTTCGATGGGAGCGATGATCATAAGGAAAGATTTTCAGATGTGAGAAGGAATTGAAACTGGAAAAATTTGGGCGGTTTTCACTTTTTAAGGAGGAGAGCTTCGAATTGGTTCAGGAAGCCATGATGCTTTTTGTGAGTGACCTTACGCCAGGCGGCGAAGTGCCTGGCGAGTGAGGCTCCTTTGATGCGGGGAAATTTGGCAAGGATTTTCCAGTGTTCGGGTTCTTTCTCGAGGAGCGGGAGGATGAGGTTAGCGAAGGCTCCATTGATCTCGCGTTCAGTGGCTGATTTCCGGAGGGTGTCCCTGTGCCTTTGGTAAAAAGCGGGGGCGGTCTCCGCCGTGAGGGGCTCGCGGGACTTCATTACGGTCGAAGCATACGAGGCGAGGTGTTTGCGAAATCTTTTGAGGGCGTTGTTGGGGGCGTTTGTTTCCCAATACTTATTCAGTTTGCGAAGAACAAAAAGTGAGGCGGTCTCGCAGAGGGTTTCTTCGAGCCATTTGTTTTCGTGATCAATGGGCTGGAAGTTGGCCCGAACATGAGCGACTTCGTGGGCAAATTGGTAGATGATTTGGGCGTAGTAGTAGTCTCCAGTATTGAGCTGGATGGCGACTTCTCCGCGCGGTGTCCGCTGAAACAGAGTGATGGGGCCACGCCGGTGACGTGAGATAAAGAAGGGAGGCTCCTTGAAGGCGTCCGCTTTCGGCAGTGCGGCGAGGGTGGATTCGAAAATATTACGAAGGTCGTTCTCGGTCATCTTGAAGTCCTTGGCCTCGATTCGAAGCTGGGCGTGCGATGTGATGGCGAGCGCAAACAGAAGTAGGGCGATGGTCTTCATTTCTTTCGATTTGGAAGGCGTTTTCCTCTGACCCGGGCTTGGATGAGGTCGGGGCAGCTGCCTCCATTGCGAAGACGCTCGCAGGCGGCTTCGATTCGCAGACTCTGGCGCACGGGCCGAAAGCCGAGTCGGCGGGTCAGGCAATCGTTCTGAAGGTCAAGGTGGCTGTCCTCGAATTCCACAACCTTGCCGCAATCAACACAGATGAGGTGGTTGTGATTGGGGTGGTCGACAAAGTTTGGATCGTAAGTGGTTTGGCCGTCGCCGAGTTCGATTTCGTGGATGAGGTCTGCTTCCACGAGGAGTCCGAGGGTTCGGTAAACGGTCGCGCGGGAGGCGCGGGAGCCTGCGTTGCGGAGGCGGTCAAAGAGTTCTTCAGGAGTGAAGTGCTCGTCGGAGGCGAAGATGATTTCGAGAATTTCATCCCGTTGGGAGGTCTGCCTTAGCCCCTTTTTACGGATGAAATCGTCCAGTCGTTCGCGAATACCCTCGTCCATATTGTGTTCAGGTTAGGGAATTTAGATTGAATAATGAATCCCGAATATCGAGGATTAAACCGTGAAGAGTTTTTTTGTGGTTTTTGCCATGTTTTTGGTTTCTTGCGGGGCCCCTGAAATGCTCAGGGTGCGTCAGTTTCATCTTCAGGATATCGATGTGTCGACCGGTCATCCGTTCATTCGGGCGGAGATGAACAAGTGGCTTTACGGTGCGGTGACAGCCCGGGAGCGGATCTTACGGAAGGGGAATTATTACCATGTCCGCTGGTCTGGCTTGACAAGGCAAAGGCCCATCAGGGTGGTTTTTGAATACCGGCAGGCAAGAACCAGTGCAAAAGTGAACCGGCGTGAATTTCGTGCTCCCGGCTCCCGCAAGGGAGAGGTGGAGATCGCGGTTTCCGGGTTGGAATATTTGAAGCATGGTCACGTTCAAGCTTGGCGCGTGACTCTCTTCGAAGGAGATTCCAAAGTTGCCGTAAGGAAGTCTTACCTCTGGGATTAAGTGGACGATTTGTGGATTTGGAGGTATGAGCTGCGCGCCGTTGGAGCGCTGAACTCAAGAACTGCCCGCAAAACACACGAGGGGGTGCTCGTCAGAAATGGAGCGGGGTTTGGATGTCTTCACACCTGGCCTGAGTTGGGGGATCCGACTTTGCCAGAGTGCTTAGAGGATCTGGCAGGGGCGCAGGAGAGTGCATTGGTGCGTCGAACCCTGGATTGTACGCAGGCGGATGGACAGGCACGTGAAGAAAAGCGCTCATTGTTTGAAGGTCTAGAGGTGCCCCGAAGTCATGCGACCTTACCGGTGTTGAATGAAATGGTTTTGAGGGAAGTCGTTGAACGAGGCTTCACCCATGTGAAGGTCAAAGGCGGCAAGGAAGGTGGGCGGGATCTACACCAGGTCAGGAGGATGATGCCGAATTTCCCAAACCTAAAATGGCGGATTGATTTTAATGAGAACGGAGACGTGAACGAGATTCTTGAGGAGCTGGGGCGTTGGTCACAGGAGGAGAAAGCTGCAATCGATTTTTTGGAAGATCCGGTGCCCTATTTTGGGGGTGACTGGGATCGTTTGGCTACGGAATCCGGGTTGACGATGGCTCTTGATCGCAACCTGGAAAGGGATCGAGGTGACTCGGAGGTGCTGGTGGTGAAGCCGGCGGTGCAGGAGATGAAGTCGGGTTTGCGGGTGGTGGTGACAAGCTACATGGATCATCCACTCGGGCAGGCTTTTGCGGCGTGGGAGGCGGCCAAGGCAGGAGGGTCTGAGGTTTGCGGCCTTCAGACGCATGGGCTCTTTGAGGCGAATGAATTTATCGAGGAGCTTGGGGAGGTATCTCCGGATTTTAAGGTTCCGGGCGGGGCTGGCCTGGGTTTTGACGACTTGCTTGATGCTCTTCCTTGGTCGAAGCTGGGGGCGTGAAGGAGGTTGAAGTTTGGGCTAGAAACAGCGGTGGCTTTGAGGGACATCGCTTTTTTCGAACATCCCGATCGAGTGGTGAAGAAAAGTGGATTGCTCTTTCCGATGCAGCCTTGGAATGGTCGGCACGATCTGTGATTCAGGCGCTTAAGATTACCCCGAATGATGTTTTGGGGTTGGCGTTGCCGGTCATTCACGTGGGTGGCTATGGCGTGGTGTTGAGAGCGGAATTTTCCGGAGCGGCCTTGGTGAAATTCGAGGGGCGTTGGAATGCAAAGAGCTTTGCTGATTGGTGTGATGTTCATGGCGTCACCATCTCCTCGCTCGTCCCAACACAGGTTCATGATTTGGTTTCGGCCAGATTGTCATGCCCCACCGCGATGAGAACGATCGTGGTAGGTGGGGCAGCGTTGGATGAAGCACTTGCCCGGCAAGCGAGGGCGCTGGGATGGCCAGTGGTTCCGAGCTATGGCATGACCGAGACTTCCTCGCAGGTGGCAACCGGTGATGGTCTGCCCTTGCTGCCGGGCTGGGAGGCTAAAATTGTAGACGGACGACTTGCTTTAAAGGGCGGCGGATTACTGACCGCGGTCATTCGTCGGAAAGGCGGCGAATTTGTTGCCGGGGATCCAAAGGTCGACGGATGGTATGTCACAAATGACCGGTGTGAATTGACCGGGGGTGGTCTGCGGATTTTGGGACGGGCGGACCGTTTGGTCAAAGTCCTGGGAGAGCTGGTCGATTTGGAGGAGTTGGAATGTTTTTGGCGGGAAAAGCTTGGAGTGGAGGTGGCATTGGTCAGCCGTCCGGACGAAAGGCGCGGGGTTCGCTTATTTGTTTTTTATGAAGGGGCGGAAGTTGAATTGTCGCGATGGAATGCGAGTCTGCCCGGCCCGGAGAGAATTGCCGGGGGAATGGCGGTCGATCTTCTGCCTCGATCGGCGTTGGGGAAAATTGATCGTTTGGCATTGAGCCAGTTTCATGAGGATTAGCGTTGCATTGGCAACCGTTGTGGTAGAATTTAACTTAACTTAATGAAGGAGATTCTTTCAACCACCGCTTCAGGAGAACAACGGCTCCGGTTGCGGTTTTTTTGTATTCCCGTCTTGCGAAGAAATATTCGCTTTTTAACACATGGCCAAAGCCAACTCAGATCTTCAAGCCGCCTTGAATGTTGTCTCTCCTCCGGAGGAGAAAATTGATACCCTGCTGACTGCAGATCAGCTCGAAAATTTTGGACTTAAGTCGCCGGAGGGGCCGGGGAAGCACTACGTTCTCGATACCAATGTACTCCTGCACGAACCCGGTTGTTTGAATCGTTTTCAAGACAATCATCTGTGCATTCCGACAGATGTTCTTTCTGAACTTGATCGTTTTAAAACCGAGCAGACTGAGCGAGGGGCCAATGCGAGGCGGGTCCATCGGAAGTTGACCGAAATTTTTGGGACGCAATCGCAGGTGACCCAGGGGGTTCCGACTGATGGAGGTGGGACGGTTCGTTTGGTGATTTATGACCCGAGTTTATGTGAAAAGAGCAGCAAGGAATTGCGAAGATTTCATCGGATTTTTCCGGATCGCGAACGCGTGGATCACCGTATTCTGGCCTGCACCTTGTTGCTTGCCGAGCACGTCGATCCGCCGGTGGTGTTGGTCACGAAGGATCTGAACATGCAGCTGAAGGCCCGTGCAGTTGGGATCACTTGCGAGGATTATTTGAACGACAAGGTGGCTCCGCAGGATTCGGCCAAAAGGAAGATGGTAAGGTTGCCGCTAGATCAAAACGAGCTGCAGCGCTTCGCGAGTTCGGGAGAAATTGAATTGGGGGCCGAGAGGACCGAAGGCCTGCATGTTAATCAATACGTCCTCCTAGAGGCGTGCGAGAAGCAAACGATTCCAGCCCGCCTTGCAGATAGTGGAAAGTTGGTGCGTCTGGTGGTCCCCGAGGTTCTGAGAATCCCGGATGGTAATCATTTGAAGCCGCTCAACCTGGGACAGAAGTGTTTCATCGACGCTCTGCTCAATCCGGAAATTTCGCTGGTGACCTGCTTCGGCCAGGCCGGGACCGGCAAGACGCTGGTCGCAATGGCGGCGGGGTTGCATGGGGTTTTCGCAAGGGAGTTTAATGGACTCACGGTGAGCCGTCCGGTGGTCGCAATGGGTGATCAGATGGGGTATCTTCCGGGGTCTCTTGAGGAAAAAATGAGGCCTTGGTTGCAGCCAATTTACGATGCCCTGGAGCTTTTGATGAGCCCGCAGAATCCGCAGGGGCCGAAGCGAAAACGCAATAAGCCCGAGTCGGAAGGCGCCCAACAGAAGCCTTATGATGATCTTATGAATCAAGGCGTGATTGAGGTGGAGGCCCTAGCGTACATTCGGGGGCGTTCGATCCCCAATCGTTTTTTTATTCTGGATGAGGCCCAGCAGTTGACGCCGCAGGAGGCCAAGACGGTGGTGACCCGGATGTCTAAGGGGTCAAAATTGGTCATGGTGGGTGACCCTGCTCAAATTGATCATCCGTATGTCGATAGTCGGAGCAACGGCTTGGTATACACCCGCCAGCGGATGCGGGGACAGAGTTTTGCAGCGCATGTGACTCTGAGCCGCGGTGAACGTAGTGATTTGGCGGAGGCAGGTGCACGTTTGATGTAATTGACTTTTTGTGTTAAACCGTCCCCAGCGATGAAAGTAATTAACCTTTTTCTTCCATCAATGCTCCTGCTTGGAGGATGTGGATCCGGCCCGGACCGGACCCCTCCTCTCTGGGCGGGAACAGTGGAGAGGGAAGTTGATGCACTGGGAGTTCAGAATTGGATTATCGTCGCTGAGTCTTCATTTCCCGTGGTTTCGCGGGGTGGAGTCCGGACTTTGGTCGTGGACGGAGAGATTCCGGAAATTGTTGATTTCGTCGTGAACCACCTTGAGAAATCCGAGAATGTAACCCCGACTTTTAACACCGCCCGCGAGCTGCCTTTCGTTAGTAACGATCGGGCGCCCGGGATAGATTTCTTTCGCAAACAACTTAAGGAGGCGTTGCATGGGCATCAAGTCCGGCAGATGGATAATCGCTCACTGACTTTATTGGCTCACAGCGACGCGTCCAAATTTGCCGTCCTGGTTCTCAAGTCAAAAACAGCTCTGCCATATTCCAGTGTATTTATCGAGCTTGATAGTGGCTATTGGGACCGTGATTCCGAGGATCGACTCAGGCAGGAGATGAGGTCCGCGCAAGAAAGAGCACGGCAGAAAAAAAACGAGGAAAATGAAACGAACAACTGAAGAGATTGATCAGGAGCGTGAGGAAGCCTGGGTGGGGGATGCGATTCTGGCGCTCTACATGAGGGAGTGGCTACTTCGCGAGAAGGGTAAGATCGATGGAGAGGCCTTCATTAGAGCGACCTCAAATGATTTCTTACGATTGCAAGGGAAACCGACGGCTGTTGAGGCAGAGATTGGTCGTGAGTATCAGGAAAAGGGGCTTCAAGCTGGTTTCGATTACGTTGAGCGGAAACTTGTGCCGCTTTTCATTCAGCGGGAGAAAGTACGGGAGCGCCAAAAAGCCAGGCGTTAAAAAGCTCCGGCCAGTTCCATTGAGCCAGAGCTGGATTTGTGAGACCGGTTGCTTAGGAACGCTTGCGGCGAATCAGGAATCAGAATAGTCAGGATGCCAAGGCTTCCGAGCAAGGTCACGGCAGGCTTCGGCATGAGGGTGATGGTGACGCGCCCGAGGGCGTTGTTTCCAACCCCGCTAGTGTTGAAGTCGAAGGCTGTGGAATCAAAAGTGTCGGGTGGAATGTTGGCGAAAGAGCCAAAGGGTCTATACCGGATGCGAGGGAGATTGGATTATCCGCGGTTGTGCCGCCTCCGGGAGTTGCAATGGGATCGATTCCAACGATAGGGTTGCCCGGCAAAAATTGAAAGTCTTCGAGCTCTGTCCCGGCATGATAGACTCTGCCGAATTCGAAGGTGAGGCTGCTGCCCACTCCTCCGGTGATCAGGCCGGAGATTTCGAGCGCGTCGTTGTTACCAATGAACCAATCGTTGGAGGGCAGGATCATGGAGGCTAACGAAAAATGGTATTGGTGTCAGTGATGTTGAACACTACGGAATTGCTACTGCCGGGAAGAAAAAGGCCCGGAGTTTGCGATGGTGATGTTGTTTTCAGTCGAGAGAGATAATCGAAGAGTG
This sequence comes from Verrucomicrobiota bacterium, assembly GCA_030835305.1. Lineage (GTDB taxonomy): Bacteria > Verrucomicrobiota > Verrucomicrobiia > Verrucomicrobiales > Akkermansiaceae > SW10. The sequence continues at coordinate 138,639 of JAURPJ010000015.1, forward strand.
GAGGGGGCTCCGGTTAAGGCTAGATTTTCGAGACCGGTGGAAGCCGTGGAGGCAGTGTCAAAAAAGTCGTTCGATCCGTCATGAAATGAGAGAAGAGCCGGAGCGAGTCCGATGCTGGATGGCGTTTCGACGGTGATCTTCAGGGCGGCGGCATTCGTGGCAGCGGGAGCGAGGATGGCGGCTGCTAAGATGTTTTTTGTGTGTAAGTTGCGTCATAGGACAGGGAAGAGTTGCCCCGTCCTGTTGCTATTCCGAAAAGAACGCCCTTTTAAAATATAGATTCTTTAGGGGAGTAATATGCTAAGGTGCATCTCCTACTCCTTCATTTTGCCCGTTCATTTCCCCATAGGAGAACATGAAGTCGTGGGCTAAAGCGGTATCCCTGGTCGCGACAAATATCAGCAAGCCAAAGTGAACGTTGCTGAAGTGTTTCAGCATCACGACCCTCGGGCATTAAGTAGATACGGCCGGATGAAAGGTTCAGCTTTGACTGCAGTAATTTGACTTCATTTAGGTCGGCCTGATTGCAGACGACATACTTGAAGACGGCTGTCTTGAGCGAAGCAAAGAGCTCGAGTGCTTCGAAGTTCAAGCGAAGCTTTTCGTTCATTCCCGAGTTTGAGAGCTTGGGAGAGACATTGAATTGGGTTGGAATTCCAATGAAATCGTCAGACGGGATCTGAGTGCCGTTTGTTTCGACTTCGATGAATGAGGCTCCGGGGAGCAGGCGGATGAGTTTGGCCAACTCAGTTTGTTGAAGCAATGGTTCGCCTCCAGTGAGGACGAGGCGGTCGCAGTCATAGCTTGAAACGAGTTGTGCGATCTCAGCCGGCGCAAGCTCAATAATTTGCTCGGCCTTTGAGAATTTGATTCCATCCTGATGTTTCCAGGGTGTTTGTTTCCAGTTCCACGTGTAGGGGGTGTCACACCATTGACAGTGAAGGTTGCAAAGAGAGAGTCGGAGGAAGACCGCAGGTACTCCGAGTGACGCCCCTTCGCCCTGTAGTGTGTGAAAGATCTCTGGTGACCCGTCAGCGAGGCGTGAGACTTTCATGGTATGGGGACACAAGCGGTCGCTCGTGCTACGGACTAGAGTAGAGCGTAGGTTTTGAGGAGGCTTCGAAGAGTTTCCGTCTTTTCGTCAGTAAGATTGACGAGAGGAAGGCGGATTTCGTCCGTGCAATGACCTTGGAGAGCGACGGCTGATTTGATGGGAATCGGGTTGGTATCAAGTCCCATCAGACTGGAAAGTAGCGGGTAATAGCGCTTTTGGATTTCGAGGGCTTCGGCAAATTCACCTTCGAGGCAGCGATTGACGAGGCTCGCCATGACCTCGGGAATAATATTGGAGGCCACGCTTACGAGGCCTACCGCTCCGCAGGACATGAAGGGAAGGGTGAGGGGATCGTCTCCGGACAGAATTTGAAACTCTTCGGGGACTGCCTGCACAAGTTGGTTGATCCGATCGACCGAGCCACCTGCTTCCTTATTGGCGACGATGTTTTCGCAATCGGCGGCGAGGCGCGCGATCGTCTCAATGCTGATTTCGATCACAGAACGTCCAGGGATCGAGTAGAGCATAATGGGAAGTCTGGTATTTGCGGCAATCGTCTTGTAGTGCTGATAGAGGCCTTCCTGTGATGGCTTGTTGTAGTAGGGGCAAACTTGCAGTGAGGCATCCGCTCCGGCTTTTTCGGCAGCCTGAGTGAGGTGAATGGCTTCGGTGGTGGAATTGGCTCCGCTTCCCGCAACCACCAGAATCCGCTTTTCGGCGTATTGCACAGCCGCGCTGATGACTTCGAGGTGCTCATCCGCATCAAGTGTGGGTGATTCCCCGGTCGTGCCGACGGGCACAATACCGGTAATTCCGGCGGCAACCTGGCGATCGATGAGAGCCTTGAAGGCCTCGTGATCGAGAGAGCCATTGCGAAAAGGGGTAATGAGGGCGGTAAAGGTGCCGGCGAACATAGGAGTGTCTTAGGGGGAAATCTCCGGAATGTATAGAGCGCGTCTCTGAAAAATAAGACAGGATTTGGGAGGTTGTTAGCCTTTCCAGTTTAAGGCCCCTTTCTTGAGCGCGTAAACGTAGGCAATGGTCAGGATTCCGGCGAAGCTGGCCATGCTCCAGAGGACCATGGCGTTGTCGCGCACAAGATCGGCAAAGCTAACCGCCCAAGGATACATGAAGACAACTTCGATATCGAAAATTACGAAAAGCATTGCCACGAGGTAGAATTTCACGCTGAAACGAGGAGCGCCAGCGCCGATCGGGAGCATGCCGCATTCGTATGGAGTTTCTTTGGTTGCGTTGAGGCTCCCCTTTTTTCCGAGAAGAACACTAAGGCCGAGTGCGGTGCCGGCGAATCCAACTGCTGCAAGAGCCTGAAGGATAACGGGAAGATAATCGTTCAACATGATTTGAGAGCGTGGTTGGTTGGGGGCGCGAATGTCTGGAAAGGATAATCGCCATTTCTAGAAAAACAATTACCCGCGACGCTGCCGACGCGGGTAATTAAGGGATTCGGCACTGGTAAAACCAGCATCAATTTTTGCGAAATTCGCTGATTCCAGCGAATTAGCCTTCTTGCTGGGCAAGATTGTCGCTGTGCGCTTCCTGAATGCGCTCGAGTCCGCGATATTCCTTGCCATCTTTTTCGGCAAGGCCACGGGTAACCAGATTTTGCAGTTTTTCATAAGCGCGAAGACGAAGCATTTCTTCTCCACCACTTACTGCATTACGCTCTTTCAACCGCTCATAGACATCCTCGAAAAGCTCATTGAACCCGAAAAGTTTTGGGTCAGAACTTAGAACATTCACCAGTTCATCAGTGACATGATCGGGGAGTCGACGGGAGAAACGCGTCCGTTTTGTAGTTGCCATAACGCCGCGATAATAGCAGAAATTTGCGGAAAAAGCGACTGAAAAAAACCACAAAGAATGTGGGATCTAAAAATTTAGTAAACAATTAAGTTAGGTTTTCTTAAGGAAAGTTCCGTCCCATTCCCAAGCTGGGGTGATTGTCCTTTGTGAAATGATCGGTTTTGACTAGTTTCCGGTCAGATGATCGCGCGATTAAAAGGTGTAGTTTGGGAGGCTCTGCCCGGAAGAGTGGTTGTGGGAGCTGGAGGGGTCGGTTATTTGGTCCAGTTGCCGCTTTCGACTTATGATCAGCTGAATCCGCTTGAGGGAGACTCGATTGACCTGCGGATTTACCAGCACGTGCGGGAGAATTCATTGACTTTGTATGGGTTTGCGCGGGATGAGGAGAAGGATGTCTTCATGCTTTTGATTGATCGGGTGAGTGGGATCGGTCCGGCGACTGCTTTGGCTGTTCTGGGTGGATTGCCGGTTGAGGGGTTTAAGCAGGCAGTGATTCAGGGCGATGCCGAGGGAATTTGCGGAGTGAAGGGAATCGGAAAGAAAACCGCCGAGCGAATTATTTTAGAGCTGAAGGACAAGGTGGGGGTTGTCGAGACCTGGGATTCAGGTCCCGACCGGACTACCTCGGCCCGCGATGCGGAAATGGGTCTGATGGCCCTTGGATTCAAACAAGCGGAGGCACGGAAGGCGGTTGATCGGGTTTTGAAGGAGAAACCTGGGGCCGATAGTGCCGAGCTGATCCGCCTTGGTTTGAGGGGCTAGCAGTCCCTCGAAAAAGCTCTGGGCGCTTATATGTCCGAGGCTTGTCTGTTGGTTCGAGATAGTACGATGTTGTTCCTCTTTTGGATCTTTAAAGCTTTTGCGAAGAGCGTCATATTCTTTGCGAAGCGAGCTCAATTCGCTTTCGCGCTCTGAAATTTGATGGAGGAGGTTAGCGAGTTCACGAAGGATCACGGAGTGGTTTGGGGCAACCCGGAGACCTGAGTTTCTGCCTATTGCCGCGCCGCCCTGACGAACCCAGTTGTGCATTTTCAATTGGTTGATTCCAAACTCTTTGAAAGCGTTTGCAACACCTTCACGCCCGTCCTTGGCGTTGTAGTTGTTTACTCACTTGAGAACCACGGCCTTTTCAGCTGAGGTGTAGCGCTTCCAATTCTTGCTGGCCAAGTGGAATAGTTAATAACAGAAATCAAGCTGGCGTCAGGAGAATGCTATACTTTCATAGCTTTACATGATCTCTTATAATTTCATAGACTTCAGTCATCGAAACAGCGATTTCCATGCAGTTTTGCGCAACAGTGTTCCTATGAGCATACTTTAAGAAGCCGATAAAAATATCAACTTCGGGGGTTGTTTCCAGATCACTTACCCCATCACCAACCATAATAAACATGTTTGGTCCAAGACTGGCGCGAATTGATTTAACGATTTCAGGTTTCCCGCCGGATCTCGTCGTCGGGTAATCTTTGTCAAATCCGAGGTACTCCCCAGCCTTGCCAAATTGCAAGGGAACTGCTTCGACCCTTGAGATTCCCAGCTCTTGGGCCAGTGGGGCAATACAGGGAGCGAAGCCTCCTGAAATGATGATGCTCTCCCATCCCAGCTCCTTCAGGTTTGCGATTGTCTCTTTCGCGGTGGGCTCGATGGTTTGAAGATACATTTTGCCGACCTCTTCACACTGTGCCCGTGTGGGCCGAATGAGATTGAGACGTCTCGTAAAGACTTCTTCGACAGGCACTACTCCATCCATGGCGAGATTGGTCAGATCTTCCACTTCCTTGAAAATCGGGTCCCCGGCGATCCGGGCCAATTCGTCTACTCCTTCGATCGATGACAGGGTGGAGTCGCAGTCAAAAGCGATGACTTTTTTCATAATAGATCAGGAAATGTGGACCGTTGCTCCAATCGGGGTTAGGTCAAAAAGACGCAGCATGTCTCGATTTCGGAGTCTGATGCACCCTTGTGACGCTGGGTTTCCGATTTGATCTTCGGCATGGGTGCCATGAAAGTAGATATAGCGGCAATAGGTGTTGGAGTTTTTTTTGTCGAGGCCTTCAAGCCAAAGGATGCGAGTGAGAATAGCGTCGTCACTTTCTTCGCCGTTCCAGACGGCCCGTGGAATACGGCCTTTAAAGCTGGTGAAGATGGGCGCGCCTTCGCCGATACGCTCGCGGATCACGAAGTTGCCGGTAGGGGTGCGGTAGGAACCCTCTTGGAATCCCGGGCCCTTGGCTGCTGTTGAAACAGGGGCTTGGAAGACTCTCTTGTCGTTTCTGAAGAGAATGACTTCCTGGCGATCGAGAGAAACCTCGATGCAACAATGATTGTCCTGCCCATTCATCGGTGCGCTGAAAATCAGGCAAGCTGCGGCTCTGCGGGGCGCGATTCGTCAGAATCCGGGGCTTCGAGGCTGCGGTTTGGTTCCTGCGGTTTCATGCCGAGGCGATCGATGAGAGAGAGGTCTTTTTCGATGGCCGGATTCTTGGCAGTCAGAAGCTTGTCGCCGTAGAAAATAGAGTTGGCTCCCGCGAAGAAGCAAAGGGTCTGGGCTTCCTCGGAAAGTTGGGTGCGACCAGCGGAAAGGCGGACTTTGGCCTTGGGAACTGCCAGTCGGGCCAGGGCAATGATGCGGACGAGTTCGAAGACATCGACTCCTTGCTCCTCAGCCAGCGGGGTGCCGGGCATTGGCATGAGTGAGTTGATGGGGACAGACTCGGGTTGCGGATTAAAGCTTGAGATGACTTCCAGCATTTTGAGGCGGTCTTCCGTGGTTTCGCCGAGTCCGAGGATCCCGCCGCAGCAGATGGACATTCCGGCATCCTGCGCGTGGCGGATGGTATTAAGACGATCCTGAAAGGTGTGGGTGGTTACAATGTTCGGATAGTGTTCCGGCGAGGTGTCGATGTTGTGATTGTAAGCGGTCACTCCGGCTTCCTTGAGCTTTTCCGCTTCGGAAGGTCCGAGTTCACCGAGGGTGACACAAACTTCCATGCCGAGTTCGGAAACATCGCGGACGATGTCGAGGACTTGTTCGAAGCGCTGGGTGCCTTCGCGGACTCCGCGCCAGGCGGCGCCCATGCAAAAACGGGTGGAGCCGCTCTCGCGGGCTGCTTTGGCTCGCTCCATGATGTCGCATTTCTCCATGAGACGTTCGGCATCGACACCGCTTTTGTAGCGGGCGGACTGCGCGCAGTAGGAGCAATCCTCGGAGCAGCCTCCGGTTTTGATGGAAAGGAGGGTGCAAAGTTGGACTTCCGCGGCGGGCCAGTTTTCCTCGTGGATCCGGCGGGAACACTGGATGAGGTCAAAGAGGGGAAGTTGGTAGAGTGTATTGAGTTCTTCGAAGGTCATGAAGTTGGTGGTCGAAAGTTAGCGAATCCACTTGCCGGATACTGTGGGCAGCTTACCGAAAGAGAGTGCGGAGTAGTCGGTCTTCCCTTTTGCTCCGATGAGGGGAGTGCCGACGCGACGACTCCAGACAGCCGACATGCTTTCGCCGGTGTGGCATCCCCAGCTCTGGCAGTGGGCATTTTTGTTGAAGGCGCGGCGTCTGATTTTGCCAAGGTCGCGCTCGTGAATCCAGGCTTGGCTTACGGCCATCACGTCACTGCCGTAATCGAGCATGAAGCAGTGGCGATTTGAATGGCCGAAAAAATCGAAGGTGAGGATGTCGCGCTGGCGGTTGATCGCGGAGATGGCCTGGTCGCCTGAGTTGATCCAGACAAGCCTGGCGCCGCGTTTGGCGGCCTGTTCCGCGATCCATTTGGTGTAGGGTTTTTTGTCTTCGCGACCGCGCGTGACGTAGCCGTTTTGATAAACGATCCAGGTGAGCGAGGCGCTTGAACCATAGGATTTACGAAGTTCGTCCATGCGCATGGTCGAGGCGCGGACGAAGTTGGCCCACCAGCGGTCGTGCCGGTCCCGCTCGACACGCAGGTTTTCCCACTTTCGTGAGGCGGGTCCTCCGCAAAGAATGACGTGCTCTTTTCCAAAAAGAGGCAGTCCGAGCGCGAGTAAAAGTGAGAGGACCAAAAACTTCATGGGCGGAGTATGTCCCTGCTTGGAGGCGGCTTCAAGGCTGGAGGCGATTAGTTCGGCTCTCAATAGGGAGGGGCAGGCGATTCGCGGTGATCTGTTTCAGCCGGCCCATTTCTGATGTTTTGGATGGTTTGCTTCGCGGGTGGAGAGGACTCCGTATGCTTTGCGAAAATAGCAGCATTTTTCAGCCGGCCCCTTCACCGGTTTTGAAAGCAACTAGCATTTGCCCAGATTCCTGCGGTGAGGATCCTTTGCTGTGAAGGAAGGCGGTAAGGATCAAGAGTTCTTTTCCGCTTTGATCTCTGATTTTGGAAACCGCCGCGTTTGCGAAGGCAATCGATTTCCCGGGTGTTTTTAGATCCAGTTTTTTCAGTGGGAACCCATCGGAATCGCAGAGAAAGAGGCCCCATGTTCCCCAGTTCCCGCGGCTGCCCTGAACTTCCTGTAAGTAGAAGGATCTGTCTTTCCAAATGAACTTGCTTCGGTCGCCGATATTGCCGTTTGCACCCCGTTTGATAAATGCCTGATTTAGTGCCCGTGACGGGGACGCCTCCCATCTTTCAAAGTTGGTCAGGGTGCCTGAAGCCAGTTGATCGACCTGCGCACGCTTGTAGTAGTGAAAGCGAAGCCGGATCTTCGACGTCGAGAGATGGCCCTTCATGAACTCCACGGTTTCAAAGCTGGGCGTGCCTTCGGCGGTCGGGGCGAGAGTTCGGGGCAGGTCGATTTCGCGATCATGTTTCCCGGAGCGCAGGGCTTTGAGGTCGGGGTAGGATCTCAAGCGAATCCAGCATGAATTGGGAGCATCCTTTTCGTATGCGAGCAGGAAGGTGCCATCATCAGCCTGGTGAACCGTTGCTTGCGAGCCATGTTGATCCAGTTCGACGAGATGCCTCCAATTCTTAAGATCTATCGACTCGGAAAGATGGACCGAGAACACACCATTCCTCAGAGTGTGCGAAACTCCGAAGCAGGCACCGTTTTTTGTGGAACGAGCCTGGAAGACATCAAGGCAGTCCATCCCGTGTCCTTTGTCGTCACGGAGTTTGAAGATAAGAAGGTCTGCTTTGCTGGTATTTTCCAGCCGTGTGGCGAGAGCCAAATCCTCTTTGGGGATCCCCTGACAGGACTGAAGACAATAGAGCAGTGCGAAAAAGAAAATGTGGGAAGTCACCATCTTTTTTACCTGCGTTTTTCGGGAGTGTTATCAGCAGGTTTGTGGGGCGGAGTTTTTCGTGGCTGGCGTGGTCGCGAGCATTCAGGAGCCCACTACCGTGCAAAACTTATCGAGAGCTGATTTGAGTCGTTCGGTTTGGGTGCCGAAGTTCATGCGGACACATCGGGGGTGGCCGAAGAAGGCTCCGTCGGAAAGAAAGAGGCCGGCGTCTTCCACAGCCCGAATCGGGTTCTCGATTTGAAGTGCCGTGCAGTCGATCCAGGCCAGATAGGTGGCTTCGATTTGAGGCACTTTGGCGCCCGGGATTCTTTCACGAATGGTCGAGGTGAGGAGGTCACGGTTGGTGCGCAGGTAGGCGAGGAGGTCTTGTCGCCAGGGCTCGCCGTGTTTGTAAGCAGCTTCGGCTGCGTAGTATGCGATGCAATTGATTTCGGGAAGGGTGTGACCGCGGGCGGCGGTGAAGCGGCGACGGATGGAGTCGTTTGGAATAACGGCGAAGGCGTATCCGAGTCCCGCGATGTTGTAGGTCTTGCTGGGAGCGAGTAAAGTTATGGTGCGGTCACGAAGTGCTTCGGACAAATTGAGAGCGGAGAAGTGCGGGGTTTCTAATTCGTCAAGGATGAGGTCGCAGTGGATCTCGTCGGACAGGAGAATAAGGTTGTGTTTTTCGCAAAAGCTTGCGAGTTGCGTGATTTCATTTTCCGTGAACACGCGACCCATCGGGTTTTGTGGATTGCTGAGGACGAAGATCTTGGTGTCAGGAGTGACCTTGTCCTCGAGCGCCTGCCAATCAAAGGTCCACTTGCCGCCGGAATCGACGTGATCGACGGTGAGGAGTTCCATGGCAGCATCGTGATGAATGCCCAGGAACGGTGGGTAAACCGGAGTGCAGGTGAGGACTTTGTCCCCGGCTTTGCCAAAGGCACGGGCTGCGAGCGAGAGAGCCGGGACTAGGCCGCCGAGGTGAACAATTTCCTCCTCAGGCGCAGAGTAGCCGATGCGATTTTGAAGGTAGCTTTGCAGGGTTTCGACAAGAGAAGGATGCGTTTGAGCATATCCAAAGACGCCGTGGTCGACGCGCGAGCGGATGGCCTCAATGACTTCGGGAGGCGAGACGAAGTCCATGTCGGCGACCCAGAGCGGATTGAGCTCGGGGCGCTTGTCCCACTTGAGTGAACCGGTCCCGCGCCGGGCGATGGGCGTGTCGAAGTCTGTCATGTCGGGATGATGACGAAGTTGAGGAAGCGGCCAACAACGAAAGGAGGGAAAATGAAGAGTCGAATCTGACTTTCATCGACATTCGTCCTTGTTCCCTGAAAAATTCAGAGGGAGGATCGAGGCGATGAAAAGGTGCACGGGAATTTTGGCTATTCGGTCTTTGTTGTTGGGCGCTGTAATTGCCGGTGAACGCCCGAATGTTGTGCTGATTCTCGCGGACGATATGGGTTACGGGGATGTGCAGGTCTTGAACGAGGAATCGAACATTCCGACGCCGCATTTGAATGAGTTGGCAAAGGGCGGAGCAATTTTTACGGATGCACACAGTGGCTCGGCTGTTTGCACGCCCACGCGGTATGGATTGATGACGGGGCGGTATTGTTGGCGTTCCCGCCTGAAGCGCGGAGTGCTCTTTCCGCCGAATGACAAGCCGCTCATCGAAAGCGACCGGGTGACCATTGCCAACTTTTTGAAGAAGGAAGGATACCGAACGGGGATGGTCGGGAAGTGGCATTTGGGGATTGGCTGGGCGCGGACTGAAAAGGAGAACGTTGTTTTTGACGAGCCCTTTACCGACGGGCCGATTGAGAAGGGCTTTGAGGAATGGTATGGCGTGGCGGCTTCACTTGATATGGTGCCTTATGTCATGTTGCGGAATCATCAGGCGGTCGAGAAGACTACGGAGATACAACCAGCGATTGGCTTTCCCAAGTATATCCGGAAGGGGCCAAAGGATCCGAATTTTGATCCGGGCGATGCGCTAGATTTATTCGCGAAGGAGGCTGGGAGATTTATTAAAAAGGAGGATGATAAGCCCTTCTTCTTGTATCTGCCACTGACGGGACCGCACAAGCCTGTGTGGCCGCACGAGCGCTTTGTGGGGAAGACCAAATTGGGGCCTTACGGTGATTTTGTGCACCAGGTGGATGCGACCGTGGGGATGGTGTTGAAGTCTCTTGAGGAGTCTGGAAAGGCTGATAACACGATTGTGATTTATACCTCGGACAACGGATCATTCATGTTTCGCCGAGGGGAGAAGGATGATCATCATCTCAAGAATGAAAAAGATCAGGGGTATCGGCCGGAAGACCACTCAGCCAATTATCATTGGCGGGGGACAAAGGCCGATGTTTGGGAAGGAGGGCATCGTGTTCCCTTTTTTGTGACATGGCCCAAGCAGATCAAGGCCGGGACAAAGGTGGATGATGCTGTTTGTCTTACTGATGTTTTGGCGACGGTTGCGGATGTTATTGGCTCGGAATTGCCAAAGGGAGCGGGCGAGGATAGCTATAGCTTTGCACCCCAGTTAAAGGGCGAAATAAGGGGGACTCGTCCGGGTGTGATCAATCACTCCGCTTCGGGGATTTTTGCGATTCGGAAAGGACCGTGGAAGTTGGTTTTGGGCGATGGTTCAGGCGGCCGGCAGAAGCCGAAGGGCAAAGCCTTTGGACAACCATACCACCTTTATCATCTCGGTGATGATCCCAGCGAGGCCCATAATTTGATCGAGCAGAAGAGTGAGATCGCGCAGGAGATGGAAGCGGAGTTCGAGAAAATCGTCGGGAAGGACCGGTAGTTGGGAGCTCCCGAGTCCACGTTTGACCTGAATGGTTGGCTTTGCCGGATGGACAGCGTTTACCAAAAGCCTATTTGGGTTTTACTATTACCCCTCGCGCTTTTTGTGGCCTTGTATTTTGCCTGCCGGAAAGAGAATGGGGCGATTGACGTGGTTGAGCTATACCGGCTGGCCGTGTGTGCGTCATTGACGAATTTGATGTGGGTGCTTGTTCGGTCTTTTGGTGGGAGGGATGCCGCGAGGATTAGGGCCGATCTGTCTTGCACCGCGAGTGTTGCCTGTGCCTGGGCGCTGGCTGTGCCCCCTTGGAGGGTGATAGTGAAAAAGCCGGTTGCTGCAATCGTGTTGACGATACTAACAACCTTGAGCCTCGGTTATTGCGGCGTGTTTTGGGCTGAAAAATTTTGATGCTTGGCCTCTTGGGACACGGGCACGGGCTCTGCTACGTGGGGTAGGGAAGGGTGATTGTTGCGATCGCTTCCTCGATCTTCGGGTTGACCTCGTGCTTAAGAGCTTCGGCGGACATTTTGAGGGCGTTTTTAATCGCGAGGGCGGATGAACCGCCGTGGGCGATGATGACGATACCATTCACTCCGAGGAGGGGGCTGCCACCGTAGGATTCGTAGTTGGTGCGGTCCTTGACAGCCTTAAAGGCCCCCTTGCCAAGGAGGGCTCCGGCGATGCGGACCGGGTTCTTTTTGAATTCTTCCTTCATCCACTTGGACATCGCTTTTGCGGTGGCCTCGCAGCTTTTGAGAACGATGTTCCCGGTAAATCCGTCGCAGAGGCAGACGTCGAGTTGGGTTTGGAAAAGGTCGTGGCCTTCGACATTTCCGCGAAGGGTGAAAGGTGCGTTGCCTTGCTCGACGAGGTGCTTGAGGAGAATCAGGGTCTCCTTGGTGAAGGCGGTGCCTTTTTCTTCTTCCTCACCATTGGACATGATGCCTACTTTGGGGTCGGCAACTTTGAGGACTTCGCGGGCGTAAACGCTGCCCATGATGGCGTAGTCGAGAAGGTGACTGGGCTTTGCTTCGGGATTGGCTCCGGCGTCGAGGAGGTTGCAGACGCCGAATTCGTTTGGCATGGGGGAGGCGATGCCGGCTCGTTGCACCCCTTTGAGGAGGCGGAGTTTCACGGTCGCGGCTGCGACGGCTGCTCCGGTGTTGCCGGCCGAAACGAGGGCCTGGGCTTCTCCATTTTTGACAAGGTCGGCCGCGATCGAGATGGAGGACTTCTTTTTGCGCCGGAGGGCTTTGGCTCCGGATTCCTCCATGCCGACGACTTCGGGGGCCTCGATGAAGACGGCGCGAGGGTCGGTGAGTCCGCATTCGGCGGCCGCTTTCCTCAACTGGTCGGCGGGACCGGTGAGGAGGATGGATTCGATCCCGGAGTTTTCGGCGAGAATGTCGCGCGCTCCTTCGAGGTTGACTCCGGGGGCGTGGTCGCCGCCCATGGCATCAAGTGCAATCTTCATCACGGTAAAAAAGCGCGGAGGGTGCCCCCGCGCTCAGTGAAGTGTTGGAAAATGTGTCGGGTGACGCGATCTAGACGAGATCGACGTCGACCACCTGGCGATCGCGGTATGTTCCGCAAGATGGGCAGGCGATGTGTCCGGGGACATTGGAGCCGCACTCAGGACAAGTCTTGAGCAGGGGCTTGCGCCAACGGTTGGCTCCGCGGCGGAGCTTTTGTTTGTGCTTGGAGGTGCGACGTTTCGGTGAGGCCATGAGTCTGGTTGGTAAGAAGGTTAATCTTGAGAGTCCAACGCGTCGAGAGCACCCCATGGGTTGGGCTTTTTCGGCGCGGGGGCGGGTTCTACTCCATCATCGGTTGGTTTGTCTACTGCTAAATACTTCGGATCTATTTCGCAATTTCCGGGCGAGTCTCCGTCCTCGCAGCGCGGGTTGGTGGGGAGCTCGATCAGGATTTCCTCCCGTATTTGGGGAGCGGGATCGATGAAGCCGTCGTTGCCTAGCTCAATGCTGACGGCGGCGGAAGGCATTGAGATGGTTTGTTTGAAGGGATGGAGGCTGCGCATACAGGTGAGCTCAAAGGTCGCTTCCAGGCTGCCGGTGAGAAGGAGTTCAGTGTCGAAGCGCTGGGCGAAAAGGGAGTATTTGAGAGGGCTAACGCTGATAATGTCACTTTCCTGGAGGTCAAAAACCTCGGGAGGAAGCTCCCCTTCGAAGTGCTGGCCTTCTGAGGGTAAATTTGCGAGATCGATCTTCATGGGGGTAATTGTAGATTGAAATGGAGACTTTGTATCGCGAAAATACCGTTGTGGAGAAAATTCCGACCGAAGTTCTTTTGGGCGCCTATGTGGAGGGGGTCTTCCCGATGTCGGAAGATGGGGAAATCTATTGGTTTCAGCCGAAGGAACGGGGGATCATCCCGTTGGATGATCGTTTTCACATTCCGCATGGTTTGAAGCGGGCGATGAAGAAGCGGCCTTTTGAGATCCGGTTCGATACTTCATTCCGGAAGGTGATGGAAGGATGCAGTGATCGGGATGAGACGTGGATCGACCCGGTGATAATGGAGAGTTATTGCGCCCTTTTCGACCAAGGCTTTGCCCATTCGGTGGAATGTTGGGATGAAGATGGGCTGCAAGGCGGGCTATACGGGGTTCGATTGGGGCGGGCGTTTTTTGGTGAGAGCATGTTTAGCCGTAAGACCGATGCGAGCAAGATTGCGTTGGTGAATCTGGTGGAGTGGCTTCGCGAAGAGGGGGCAATCCTGCTGGATACCCAGTGGATGACCGATCACCTGAGGACCTTTGGCGGCTTCGAAGTGCCTGTCGCCGAGTATCGCAAGATGTTGGAGGAAGCTGTGGAGATCTAATGGGGCCTGATTAGGGGCAAATGACGCGGAAGAACACCGGGCCGGAGATTTCTGACAGTGTGGGAGACTGACAGATATGCCGGGCTCTCCAATGGTGGTCTAGTTCTTGAGATCAGAGGACCGTTGGATCACGCTTATCAGGTTAAAGTCGGAGTCTTCGATAACGACGCGACCATTTGTGAAGGTCATGATTGGTGCTCTTGGAGGAGTAACCTCATTTTGTGAGACGATGCTAAGACCAGAATCCTTGTCATAGCTAATGTGCACCCATCCCTCTTCTCCCTCGATGTCACTATTAAAAGTCAGGAATTGTGTGCTGCCGGATGACATCGTGAAAGGAGCACTCAAATCATGATCGCCATGGTTCGACGCGATCTGCTGTCTCTCTTCTGAATCCAGTGAATCGACTGCGTAGAATCGATAGCCTTGTGCGATCCCCCAGGTGCGTGCTGCGATTGTGACATTTTCCGGATCAGCCGGATCAGCCGGATCAAAGGTCAATGTGGCACCGATCAATCCCCAAGGAACATTGACGTCCAGGTAGTAGAATTCGTTGGTTGCCGGGACACCCAGGAATTCCGCATCACAAGAGCCGTCATACTTTTCGAGAGTGATCTCGTAATACCGCGCCAAGGCTGGGGAAGAAAGTAAGATGGAAAGAAAAAGCAATAATCTCATGCTTGGAAGAAATACTTTTTCAGAAGAGCTTCAACGTCGCATTTACCACTCACACAGTGACTCGATATGATCAGCCGAGCCGTCGCGGAGCCAGGCATCGAGCTGGGCCGGGTCTTTGAGTTGTTGGCCGCGTGATCTTGGAACGACGATAAATTTTGATTCGATGCCGGAAAGCGTGGTGAGGTCGCCCCAGAGTTTTTCAAACTGGGTGACGGGGAAGACGTCTTCTTGTCCGTGCCCCCAGCGCTTTTTGACCTCCTTGAGTGTAATGTAGGTCGGAAGGCGTGAAGCGACTTTCCGGATCCCGGCGATGATTTTCGTTTCGTCGCGCGCGAGAATGTCTTCGCGGCTGAGGCCGAAGAGTTCGAGCAGACGGTCCAGATCGATCCAAGTCGTCATCGAGTTGTAATAGGAGAGGGCGAATTCGTCTTCCTCTCGAGGCATGGCAAGGCCCTCAAGGAGTCGCGGGCGTCCTCCGATGGAGGCCAGGCCGCCGCCGCGGTCCTCGAGTCGACGGGTGATGATTTCGAAGGTGAGGCCGGTTTCGCTGGCGAGGTGGTGTCCTAGCAAGGCTGGATCCACATCGGCGCCGAGGGTGTCAATATTGTGGAGCATGAGGGTTTTGAGTTGGGGGCGCTCTTCGAGAAGGTTGGCGAGGATTCCGTTGAGTAGAAGGTGGGGGACTTCGTAAAAGTGGCCAACCGGGTGGAGGCATTGCAGCGGAAGGTTGTCGGTGTAATCGCTGGCTTCTCCGGTTGATCGGGCCCAGTTGAGCAGGGCTGCTCTGACCGAGTCCCGCATCTTTTGCTGCTGCTCGTCGAGGACCTGCTGGGGCATCTCTTCCCAGGCAAAGCGGAGATCGCGGACGGTCGGGATCATGCGGAGACCGACCGAGCGGCCTTGGGACAAGTGAAGCGAGCCGGGATAGTTGTAGCCGTCGACGGTGTCCAAAAACTGACGGGTCGGTTGGTGGGTGAGATAAGAAGTGG
The DNA here is from genome assembly GCA_030835305.1 of Verrucomicrobiota bacterium. GTDB lineage: Bacteria > Verrucomicrobiota > Verrucomicrobiia > Verrucomicrobiales > Akkermansiaceae > SW10. Next base: position 154,037 of record JAURPJ010000015.1, read on the forward strand.
TGAAGATGTGCGGAATGGTTGTTCCCACCTCCTGTCCGCGTTTGCGGGATTTCGCGAGGTGGGTTTCGATAAAGGTGCGATGGCGTCCGGCAAGGCGAACGAAGGGATGAAGGGCCTTGCAGACGCCGGCTCCCTGGGTCCAGCGGGATCCGGCTCCGGCGGCTAGAGTGATGACTCCGACCTCTCCGTCTGCAAGGGCTTGTTCCCCGAGTGCGAGATCTTTTGTGGCATCTGAGTTGGTGAAATCAATGACGTCTTCAGGTGCGACATCTTTGATCACGGTGGTGGCAGGGAGACGGTTCTGAGCGAGACCGATTCTTCCTTTGACGAGATCCTTGCGGATTTGCTCGTGCTGACGACGATCGAATCCGTTTTCGGTGAGGAGCTTTGAAAGTGAGTTATCCCCAGCCGATTGATCGCCGATCCGCGGGATGAGGGTTTCGAAGAGTGATTCAACCGAAGAAGAGAAAGCGGAGTTTGTCCGGCAGGCCCGGGCAAACTGATCGAGCTCGGCCCGCGCGGTCGGAGAGAGGTCTGCAGGCGGAGTCCGCAGGGTATCGGCGAGAGCGAGGTGGTAGTAGGAGGGCGGGAGAAGGGCTTCTTCTCCGTGATGAATTTGGCCAAAGGTCCCGTGTGGGTTGATTCCGAAGTCATAAACGACCGGGTCCATGGCGAAGGGGAGGGCGTTTTCGAGCTCCCGCTTGGTTTGGATCATGAGGTCGTGAATGATGTTCAGGGCCTCTTGCTTGCGTGAGGGGTCGACGATGAAGCCCATGCCGCCGCCGGACATGCCGCCGAGCATCCAGAAGCCCCAAAAGTCGTCGCCGAATTTCTCCGATACGCGCGTGATGAGAGTTTCGGTAAAGTGGTTGGTGGCCCAGGGAATGATGGTTTGGAGCGGGCCGCGAAAGTTTGCGGTGGTGAGCCGTCCGAGTTCGCGGATGTCTCCTCCTGCGAGGGCCTTCACGATTTGATCGAGGAGGTCGAGGGCTTTCTGGCGGGCCTTCCATTCGGCGGAGGATCGCAGGAGGTATTTTTCGGTGACCATCTCGAGGATGGGGCCGACGTTTTGGGCCATGCCGCCGTGGACCAGGATGAGCGAATCAGTGAGAGCCTGTCGGGCGGAGTCCGGGATTTCCTCCTGATTGAAGACCTTGTGCTTGGGCATGAGGCGCCCACGGGAAATTCCGTGTTCCGGATCGGTTTCACCCGCAAGTTCGCCTTCAATGAGCTTGATCCCGGGCCAGACACCCCCGGAGTCCTGCCAACCTCCCCCGGATCCGCCAATCCATTCTCCGAGAATGGCGCGGGCAAGGACGAGGCGTCTCTCACTTTCGGTAAGTTCGCCGGTGAGTGAATTGGTTTGTCCCGTGGCGCGCATGCAGGCGCTGATGAGTGCGGCAAGGAGATTGGTGGAAACGGCCAGGCGGGACCCCTTGGGGATGTCGTTGACGGAGGAGATGATTTCGATACCGCGATTGGGGCCTGCGAGCCGGTTGAGGAGGTCGGCGAGTGATTTGCCGGAGCCCTCGATGCCTGGAGGGATAATTCCGGAGGCAATGACAGCCGCTTTGAGGAGTCCAAGGTAGTCTTTGGCGAAGTCGAAAACGTCGCCAAGCGAGGAGATGACAGCGGTGGCCTTGAGATCAATGGAGGTGAGTTTAAGGATAGGCTCGTCGATGATGCGAAAGTAAGCTTCGACCGGAGGTTTTGGTTTTGAATCGCGACCATGAACGGCGAGATCGACGGAGACATTGACGACGCGGGCTCCTTGCGGGAAGTCCATGCCAAGGAAGAAAATGTCAGACCAGGCCGAGTGGGTCAGGTCCATGCGAACGGGAGTGCGTTCGCAAAGGATAGGGAAGCGGTGTTCGTCTTGTTCGAGGAGTTCACGACGAATGCGGAGTGGGTGGTCGGCGGGGTGTCCCATGCGGAACATCCACTGGTTGCCGCGGACGGTGCGGACCGATTTGCGGACTTGGTCGGCAAGGGTCTGGAAGGCGAGTTGATGGTAGGCGGATGCCAGAGCGGAGCAAATGCCATCGGAGGGGCCGTCCTGATCTTGGATCTCAAGAAAGGCGTCGATGGCCTCCTCAAAATGCCGCCCAAGGAGGTATTCGTAACCTTCGAATGGAATGGATCCGGTCGCTGAAACCGGGAGCTTCCCGGGAAGGTGGAAGCGATGAATCGCTTGAAGGAAGAAGATGGCGCGGACCCGATGATACAGATTCTCCGAGGTGCGGCGGAAGGCATCCAATTCCGAGCATTCCCGAAGGAGTGAGTCGGTATCGAGGGGGGCGCAGGACTCCGCCAATGAACGATCACGAATGACGGGGTCCTCTGCGGTGATGAGTGAGACTAACATCGGAAGTAGGAAGAGGATTAGCGCCTGGTCACCGCGATTAGTTCAATCATGGCCCCCATCACTTCGTCGCGACCTTCTCCGGAGAGCGCCATTCCAAGTTGGGCCCGCAGGAGGCCATAGGGTTCTTCGATATTGAACCGAAGGCCTTCGATTTCGCAGGCGAGGTATTTTTCACCGCGGGCGGCCGCCGCAAGGCTTGGCGTGAGGGGTAGGTCCCCTTCTCCAGTGAACGATTGATCAAGGTGCTCCACAACCGGAGCGGTCAGAACGTGCATGCCAAAGAAGCAAAGATAGTTTCCGGATCTTAAGCCCGGAACGATCAGCTCTTGTTCCGCGATCGTGGGAGTGGGCTTTTCGATCATGTGAGAGACCTTATAGAGCCCCTGAACTCCTACGACAGGTGAAGCTGCGACTGTTCCGTAAAAGGGTAACTTGCTCTCGTGGGTGGGTTGCACTGCTGAAACCGGGCCGCTTGCCTGTGAGGCGAAATCGAGAAGCTGTCGCACACAGGATTCCTTCGCGAACGAAAGGTAAAGATGGTCTCCCATCATGAGGAGGAAGGGGTCACTTCCGGTGAAATCGCTGGCGCACAGGACGGCGTGGCCATATCCCATAGGAGTTGCTTGTTCGATAAATGTGACCTTGTCCAGATGGTCCGCGACCGCGGATGAGAAATCGGTTTCAGTTCCCGGCGCGATGACAATCGCAACGGATTCAATTCCGCTGGCGAAGATTTCATCAAGGAGAAATGCGGCGACGGTTTTGGTCTCGCCGGTGGGGCTGACCAGGGTTTGCAATGGGAGGTGCTGTTGCTTTGGGCCGGCTGCAGTGATGACCGCTTTCTTAATCTTCATGGACTTTAGGGGACCATGAGCAAGCGATCCCTGATTGACAAGGCGCAAGAAGGGAGAGGAATGCTCGTTGTTAATGAATGGGCATTTCCGGGGAGTTCTTGACAGGAAGCCATGTCTGCGGCACCAAAAACCCGTCTAATTATGAGTAAACTCACCATTCGCGATATCGATGTCGCCGGTCAGGAAGTGCTGATGCGTGCCGACTTTAATGTTCCCACCAACGACGCCTTCGAAATCACGGATGACACCCGCATTCAGGCGGCTCTTCCGACAATCAAACAGCTGCTCTCCAGCGGGGCCCGCCTCGTTCTCTGCTCCCATTTGGGGCGGCCGACCGAAGCTCGCGAGAAAAAGTATTCGCTCGAGCCGGTTGCGGCGCGGCTTGGTGAATTGGTGGGGCAGGATGTCACTTTTGCGGAAGACTGCATCGGTGAGGATACCGCGGCCCTTCGCAAGGGCTTGAAGGACGGTGATATTCTGCTTCTGGAGAACACCCGTTACTATCCCGAGGAAAAAAAGAACGATGCTGAATTTGCGAAGGCTCTGGCCGGAAATGCGGAAATTTTTGTGAACGACGCCTTTGGCACCGCTCACCGCGCCCACGCCTCGACCGAGGGAGTGACGCATCATGTTTCCAAAAGCGCGATGGGATTACTCATCGAGCGTGAGCTTGAATATCTCGAAGGGAAGCTGGCCAATGCCGAGAGACCTTTCGTCGTCATCATGGGGGGGGCGAAAGTGAGCGACAAAATCGAGGTTATTTCCGCACTTCTTGAGAAGGCCGACACTATCCTGATTGGCGGAGCCATGGCTTACACCTTCCGGAAGGCACAAGGTTATGAAGTCGGAATGAGCCTGGTCGAAGATGACAAGCAGGAACTTGCTCTTGAGATCTTAAAAAAGGCCGAGGAAAAAGGCGTGAAATTCCTGCTTCCTGCCGACACGCGGATCACGAAGGAGTTCAAGGAAGGTGCCGAGACCTGGAACACCGAAGTTTATGGTGAAGGCGGAGCGATCCCGGCGGATAAGGAAGGCATCGATATTGGCGACGTGGCAATTGCCGAGTTCAAGGAGGTGTTGCTGACCGCCAAGACAATACTTTGGAATGGGCCCATGGGTGTCTTTGAAAAGGACTGCTTTGCGAAAGGGACCAAGGAAATTGCCGAGGCCGTTGTCCAAAGCGGTGCGCTAAGCATTGTTGGAGGAGGTGATTCCGTGACTGCAGCCGTGAAGTTCGGCGTTGCAAACAAGATGAGTTTCATCTCCACCGGTGGTGGAGCGAGTCTCGAATTGCTTGAAGGCAAGACTCTCCCTGGAGTTGCCACCCTTACGGAAGCCTGATTTTGCCAATCGATTTCCCGGGCCCGGTCTCCTTGCGCGGAGGGCCGGGCTTTTTTGGTCAAACCAAAGACCATGTTCGAATGTCATTCGCCAAAGTCCTGTGGTCAGTCACTCAACGGCAGCGGTAAGGGCGATAAAATTGAAATTCTCCAATCCTCAACTTGACAAAAATGAACTTTCAGTAAATACTGAAAATTGATGGAGGAAGAAATTGTCAAACTTGAAGAGGCACGTGAGGAGTTCGTGGCCCAATGGGGGATTATGGGGGCCCAGTGGGGAATCAATCGGACGATGGCTCAGATTCATGCGCTTTTGATGACAGCCCCCGAGGTTATGAGTACCGATGAGGTCATGGAGACTCTAGCGATTAGCCGGGGAAACGCTCACACCAATCTCAAGGACCTTGTGAGCTGGGGGTTGATCCGGATCGTCACCAAAAAGGGGGAACGAAAGGAATTTTTCGAGGCCGAGAAAGACGTCTGGGAAATCTTCAGGCGGGTTGCGCGGGAGCGTAAGCGGCGCGAGATTGATCCGGCGCTTGAGACTCTAAGAAACTGCAAAGCAGCGTCTGAAGACATGAAGTCAGCCGAAGGGAAGGCGTTCCATGATCAGATGGGCCAACTCGAAGATTTTGTGAGCTTCGCCTCAAAAATGGGGGATCGCGTCGCTTCGATGCAGCACGGGAAGGCGATCAAACTAGCGATGAAGTTCTTCAGCTAGAGCCTCACGAGAGGAAAAACGAGAGATGACACACGACGCGAATCAAAGTTTCAGAAAATACTGAAAAAACAAAACAAGTAGAAAGAACAAAAAGATGAATCTCCCAATGTATGTCAATTCGATCGAAGTTTATTACGATGGTCGCTGCGGAATGTGCTGCACCTTCCATGAGTGGATCAATCGTCAGACGCGGGCCTTTAAGATTCAATTTATTCCGTATCAGTCACCGGTTGCCGAGGAGGTTTTCCCGGGAGTCGGGACCCTCGATCCTGCCCGTGAAATGATTGTCCGGACGGACGAAGGTGCAATTTTCCGGGGAGCCGAGGCTTGGGTGTGGTGTCTCTACAGTTGCGCCGATCACCGTGCATTGGCCCGTCGGCTCGCCAAGCCCGTGATGCTGGCGGTGGCGGTCCGGATGTGTCGCCTTCTTGCTTCCAACCGCCATGGTCTTAGCAAGATCTTTTTTCGCCGGAAAGACCGGGAAGTCCGAGAAACGCTCCACTCGATGGTGCTTCCGGATTGCGACGATGGCGGATGCGCCAGTGATCACGATGAATGGCGCGCGGAGTTGATGCATTGAAACTTCACCCACCCAAACCCCAGACCAGTAAACAAAAAATGATCACTTGGATAAAAAAACTCTTACGCCGGGCGGATGACCGCCACCGGTCAAGACCGCGTCGCCTGACCAGACTCATGGAAATATGAAACGATGAATGCTGAATATACGATTATTCTCCTTCGTCTGGCCGGGTTGATTTGTGTAGGCTTGGCCGTGGCCAATTTTGTGGTAGCACCGCGGCTTGGGTATGCCAGAAGCCTGGCCGGTGCCGAGAAGTTGGTCCGTCAGATTTTCTATGTGCACTGTGGTTATATCGTCATGCTCATTTCGGGACTTGCGATTCTCTGCCTCGGTTGGCCGCACTTGTTTTTGGAAGGCGGGATGTCAAAGGTAGTGAGTGGCTTTTTTACGGTCTTTTGGGCAAGCCGGGTAGTGGTTCAACTGACTTACTACGATTCTGAATACCGTCGTCGCGAGCGATTCTGGGATGTTTTCTTCCTGATGGTGTTTTTCACCCTGACGCTTGTTTTTGGCGCCGTCTTTTTGTTCGAAAGATGAGGGAGGTTTTGAATTACGGTTTGTTGTTTGCAGGGCTTGGGTTGCTTGTCCTGACGGTTGCAAGTTTTTGGATCCCCCGGATTCTGGGTTGGAAGGAGAAGCTTGCCGATCTGAGTCCGCTGATGCGGGAACTCTTCTGGACGTATGCGGCCTACATTCTTGCCAGCCATTTGTTCTTTGCGATTCTTTCGCTGGGTTTTCGAGATTGGTTGTTGAGTGCGAGTCCGGCTGCTGCGGCGATGTCGGGATTTATTTGTTTCTGGTGGTCCGTCAGGGTGTATCTTCAGTTCTTTGGCTTCGATCTCGCGGAGGTTAAAGACACTCGTTTCAATCGGCTTGCGAAGCATTTGCTAACTCTGCTCTTTTTATATCTCATGACCTTCTTTGCGATCATGGTTTGGTGGAATCTGGGAGGCGGAGGATGATTTGGATTGTCGTTCTGATCTTCCTTGGCCTGCTTTTCGCGAGGTTGAAGTTTTCCATGTGGATTGCCTGGATTTTAGTTCTTTTGTCGTTGTGGTTTGCCAACCATATCCTTTTGTCCGCTGATCCGATTTGGCGAATGGTGGGAATTTGTGGCGTGCTTCTCGCCGGGATGAAAGGTCTCGTCTATCGGGCGTGGGGCGGCCATCTCAGCTGGCGCCGTTACCTTGTTTTTTGCTTGGGTTGGTTCGGAATGGATCCGGCGACATTTGCAAAAACCCGGAGGAACCTGGTTTGGAAGGAAGATGTCGCTTTGGGGTGCGTTTTGATGGTGACAGGCACTTTGGGAGCTTGGCTGGTTTGGGGAATGGAGTGGCGTCAGATTCTCGTGATGTTTTTGCCGATGAGTCTCGGGTTTCACTTTGGAGCGCTTCGAGTTCTCAAGGGGGGGCTCCGGGCGGCCGGCTTCCCAGTGCGCACCTTGTTTCCGAATCTTCTGAAAGCACGCGGAGTAGCGGATTTTTGGAGTCGAAGATGGAACGTTGGATATTCGCAAATGATGCAACGGTTGGTGGGAAGGCCGATTGGAGGCTTGTTGGGACGCGAGGTGGGGACGATGGCAGTCTTTGTAGGGTCGGGGCTCCTCCACGAGCTTGCCATTACCTTGCCGGTGGAAGCGGGTTATGGTCTGCCAACCGCATTTTTTACGGTGCATGGCCTGCTGGTGGTCCTGGAGGGAAGATGGGGGAGACCGCTTGGAAAGATTCCAGCCCTCCTTCTGGTTGCCGTGCCTCTCGGGGTTCTCTTTCCCCCTGAGTTTCAAACCCAGGTGATTGCGAGATGCCTCCGGATTTTCGATTTCATCGGCCCCGTGCTTTAAGTCGATATTGGAAAGTTTCGGACCGGGTAATTTTCGTTTGTTAGACCGGGAATCGCGGCGATGATTGTCTCATGGCAATCGAAATTGAATATTGCGAGCAATGAAACTATCGTCCCGAGGCAGACCGTGTGTCGGCCGAAATTGAGAAAACCGCCGGTCAAAAAGTGATTTTGGTTGGAGGAAGTGGGGGGATTTTTGAGATTCGTCGGGATGGCGAAGTGATTTGGAAGAAGGAGAGAAGCGGGCACTTCCCGCTTCCCGGCGAAGCTGCCGCGCTCTTTTGATCGTTCCTTTTTCTTGGGTTCGGGAAGAAGACCGATTAAGTAAAGCTACCGCCTAATGATGTCCCCTCGATTCATTTTTGTCTCTGTCTTCGCCCTCTCTATCGCCGGTGCCCATGCCGATCTGGATTTTAATCGAGACATCCGCCCGATCCTCTCGGCGAATTGTTTCGCCTGTCATGGTCCGGACGAAGAATCCCGCGAGGGAAAGCTACGTTTGGATACCGCCGGGGGGGCACAAAAAGCGCTCAAGCCGGTGGATGATCCGGAGTTGCTCTACCGGATCGAGACCGATGACGAGGATGATTTGATGCCGCCGCCGGACTCGGGGCATCAGCTCACCGGCTTGCAAAAAGAGCTTCTGGGAAAGTGGGTTGCAGCAGGTGCTCCCTATGACGAGCACTGGTCGTTTCAAAGACCGCGAAAGCAGGCTGTTCCCGAAGGTGTCCACGCGATCGATCATTTTGTCTCCAAACGCTTGCAGAAGGACGGGCTTGAAATGTCGGAGCCGGCGGACCGGTATGCCTTGATCCGAAGACTGTCACTCGATTTAACAGGCCTTCCTCCAACCCTGGAGGAGGCGGAAGAATTTCAAAAATCAGGGGACTTGAACAAGGCGGTCGACCGGCTCTTGGCCTCCGGGGCATTTGGTGAACATTGGGCCCGGATGTGGCTCGATTTGGCGCGCTATGCCGATACCAAGGGATATGAAAAAGACCGGGGGCGAAATATATGGCGGTATCGTGACTGGGTGATTGACGCTCTGAATGCCGACATGCCTTTTGATCAGTTTACCTCCGAACAATTGGCCGGGGATCTTTTGCCGAATGCGAGTGTCGATCAAATTTTGGCCACGGCCTTTCATCGAAACACGATGGAGAATGACGAGGGCGGAACCGATGATGAGGAATTCCGGGTGGCAGCGGTGAAGGATCGTGTCGATACCACAATACAGGTTTGGATGGGGCTCACCATGGGCTGCGCCAAATGCCATACTCACAAATATGATCCGATTAGTATCAAGGATTACTATTCCTTTTACGCATTCTTCAACCAAACCGAAGATGCCGACCGGGGCACTCCGGTGATGGCGACTCCGACGAACAAGCAACAAGGTGAGATTGAAGTCCTCGAAGCTGAAGTTAAGGATTTGGAAGAGAAACTGAAAGCGAGGTCTGAAGAGTTTCATTCCGCGTTTGCCAAGTGGAAAACGAAGATTGGGGAAGGCCCACTCTGGGTTCCGCTGCGTCTGCATGGCCAGAAAACGAGAGCGGCCAAGTTGCAACAGAGTGCTGATGGTGTTTTAACGGTGAATGGTGAGCTTCCGGAAAAGGATACCTGGATTTTGACTTTTGATCTTCCGGCAGGCCAGCCGGTGACCGCGCTTCGCATCGATGCTCCGACCAAGAAGCCTGGCGGGAAGTGGAAGGACAAGAATGTCGCGCTGCGAGAGTTGACGGCCGAGCTGATGGTTGATGGTGAAGAGCCCCGGAAGCTCAAGCTGGTTAATCCCCGCGCTGATTTCTCGCAGAAGGGTTGGGACGTGGCAAAGGCGATCGATGGAAGCACGGAGGCCGGGTGGGCTTTTTCCCCCCGGGCGGACATGCCCCATGTGGCTATCTTTGATTTTGATAAACCGATCCCGGGAGGAAAGCTCAGGTTGACGCTGGAGCAGGAATATGGACAGGGGCTGATCTTCGAGACCTGTCAAGTTTCGGTGAGCCGCGTTTCCTCGAAGTGGTTGGCGGCAGAGGTTGATTCGCAGGGTGGACTGAAGTCGGTTTTTTTAACCAGGGTTTATGAACCGACGCGAAAGATGAATGCCCGTGTCGCGCAAGTACTAGAAAAGCTAGAACAAGTGAAGCGAGATATCCCGAAAACTCCGATCATGAGAGAGCTGGCGGCAAACCGTCGTCGCGTGACCCGGGTTCATCGGCGGGGTAGCTTTCTCGATCAAGGTGAGGTCGTTGTGGCGCGGCTGCCCGGGATGTTTGGAGCCTTGCCCGATGGGGCGCCGGCCAATCGACTTGGGGTGGCGCGTTGGTTGACTCATTCCGAGAACCCGTTGACGGCACGGGTGATGGTGAATCGAATTTGGGCACGGCTTTTTGGGAAGGGGATTGTTGAAACTGAAGAAGACTTCGGCATGCAGGGATCCGTGCCGACTCATCCGGAGCTGCTCGATTGGCTGGCGGTGGACTATCAGGAGCAGGGATGGTCTTTGAAGCAGTTGCTGAAGACGATGGTTCTCTCGAAGACCTACCAACAGAGTGCGAAGGTGACGCAGGATCGCTTGGCGAAGGACCCTCGTAATGCTCTGCTCTCGCGCGGAGCTCGTTTCCGACTTTCCGCCGAAATGGTTCGTGATCAGGCGCTTGCCGCTTCCGGCCTTTTGACCCGTGAACTTGGCGGACCTTCGGTGATGCCGCCGCAACCGTCCGGAGTTTGGAAATCAACCTACAGCGGTGAAACCTGGAAGAATGCCACGGGGGCGGATCGCTATCGCAGAGGCGTTTACACATACTTGAAACGAACCAGTCCCTATCCGGCATTCACGACTTTCGATGCGGGTTCCGGGGAGGTTTGCCAGATCCGGAGAATCCGCACCAATACGCCTTTGCAGGCGCTGATTACACTGAATGACACTTCTTATCTCGAGGCGGCGGGAGCTCTTTCCAAAAAGATGAAGGACCTGGAGCACGGGTTTCGCTTGGTTCTCATTCGCCCGCCTTCTACCCGGGAACTAACCCGCTTACAGGATCTCTATAAAACAATGAAAAATCATTATCAAAACAATGTGGAGGCAGCCGCGGAGTTTTTGAAATCTGCCGGCCTCAGGGAAGGTGATGCCGCCATGGTGTCGGTGGCAAACGTTCTCCTGAATCTCGACGAAACCCTGATGAAACCATGAATTTTCATAACGAAAAAGTCCGCGCGCAAACCCGCCGCCATTTCTTCGGTCAGGCCGGGTTGGGGTTTGGAGCCCTCGCTCTAAATCAACTGCTTGCGGACGAAAAGGGCGGGTCTGAGAATGGTATCAGAATCCCGGCAAAAGCCAAATCGATCATTTATCTACACATGGCGGGTTCGCCCTCGCAAATCGATCTCTTTGAAAACAAGCCCGCGCTGACCAAGTTTCACGGCAAGGACTGTCCCGAGGAGTATCTTAAGGGCAAACGTTTCGCCTTCATCAAGGGGACTCCCAAGATGATGGGGCCGGTTTTTGATTACAAAAGGCGGGGACAGAGTGGTCAATGGGTGAGTGATCTTTTGCCGGGTTTGAGTTCGGTGATCGATGACGTTTGTGTTATTCGCTCGATGAACACCGACCAATTCAACCATTCGCCGGCGCAATTATTGCTGCAAACCGGAAACCCGCTTTTGGGTTATCCCTCGATGGGATCGTGGGTTAACTATGGGCTGGGAAGTGAAAACAAAAATTTGCCCGGCTTTGTGGTTCTGGCTTCCGGGGGGAAAACTCCCAGCGCAGGGAAATCGCTTTGGGGATCCGGTTTCTTGCCGACCCTTTATCAAGGGGTGCAATGTCGAACCGATGGTGGCGATCCCATTCTCTATCTTTCCGATCCCAAGGGGATGAACCGGGAGGCCCGGCGCAAGACCCTGGATGCCCTGAAAGATCTTAATGAATATCAAAATGAGCATATTGGTGATCCCGAAACGCTTACCCGTATTGCCCAGTATGAGTTGTCTTATCGGATACAGATGTCGGTTCCCGAAGTGATGGATATCGGAAAAGAGCCGCAGCATGTCCTCGATCTTTATGGGGCGAAGCCGGGATTTGTTTCCAATGTCGAAACGGCGGCTGATCCACGGAGACTCTACAAAGGGGATGATCCGACTTTTGCGAACAACTGCGTCTTGGCGCGTCGACTCGTTGAAAAAGGTGTCCGTTTTGTGCAGCTTTATGATTGGGGGTGGGATCACCACGGGTCCTCGCCCGGGGAGTCGATTGATGAGACCCTGCCAATCAAATGCCAGCAGATTGACAGGGCGATCGCCGGACTGATCAAGGATCTCAAACAGCGGGGGCTTTTTGATGAAACGCTGATTGTTTGGGGAGGGGAGTTTGGCCGCACACCCATGATGCAGAACAATGTGAACTCGACTCTTAAGCCGGGCTATTTCGGTCGCGACCACCATCCCCATGCCTTCACAATGTGGATGGCGGGGGCGGGAATTATGCCCGGGGCCTATGGGCAAACCGATGATATTGGATATTATATTGGAGAGAATCCGGTTGGAATCCGGGACCTTCAGGCCACTATTCTCCATCTGCTGGGTCTCGACCCTCATCGTTTTAACTTTGCCTACCAAGGTCTCAACCAGCGACTGATTGGCCCTACCGATGACGGGCAGGTGGTAAAGGGGATCTTGAGTTAGGCAAAACGGGTGTTTAGTCTTCGCACAGATGGTCAAACGAATTTTCTCCTCAATCTTCGGTGCGATCCTGTTCGCGATTGTGGTGCCGGTCGGCTACTATCTCGGCTTTGACTCGGTACCCTTCGGAGAGTTTAAGGGAGTGATTCTTCTCGCAGGACTGGGGGCAGTGGGCGGGGCGGTTTTGGGGGCCTGTTTTCCGAAGGTCTTCGGATTCATCTTTGATAACCTAATCGATTACTAAATGGAGAGTGATTCCTCTCCAGGTCGCTTCCAGGTTTGACCGGCTGCGCTGATAATCATAGCGGGCGTTTTGATTCGAAAGGCCTTAGCGATAGCAGAATGGCCAGCCCCTCGATCTCGGGGCGCATGAGATCCAGAATGATTGCCCTGTGGTCGCTACTCTCGTCATCCCATGGCCTTTCATCGCCTGTTGCCGAGACATCGACCGCGTAGCTTCCTTCAGTGAGACTTTGGGCGATGTTCTACGGAAGCGGGGCATGGTCTTCGATGAGCAGGGCGCAAATTTTAGCGGTTGTTAAAATGAGCCTGGACTGACAGGCATTAAGGAATGATTAGAAACTTACTAAGTTTTCTCATGAGTTTATCATTATTGGGTCGGTAGCGTGTTGCCTTACATGATTTCAAAGGCTACCACTGAAAAGTTCGATCGCGTTCTTGCTCCATTCCAACTCATGGTCCTGTTCTTTACTTTGGGCCTACCACTGCTTTCGTTGTCCAGATTGGGACTGGGGATTTGGCAGGCCGAAAGGATCAACACTGCGGATATCGGTTGAGCCACGTTTTCCTCCAAGGGGTTCGCTCGGATATCATTCTTCTTTCGATTTTGTCGGTGCCCTTGCTAATCCTCATTCCAGTCTTGGCGACTCGCTGGACTTGGCCGACCTATCGATCCCTGTCGTACTGTTGGTTTCTGCTTTCGATCACCGTTTTGGTTTTCATGGAGGCCTCCACGCCAAGTTTTATCATGCAGTATGACCTAAGGCCCAATCGCTTGTTTGTGGAATATCTCCGCTATCCCCGTGAAGTTTTGGCGGCCCATTTGGAATGGATTTCGTGTCCCTTTGCTGGTGGGGGTGGCCGTTTCAGCCCTCCTTTTTTACGGGGCTGGAATGGTGAGTTATTTTTGGCTAAAGGCGGAGCGGAAGTGGTCTTATCTCAAGTAGCTTTGCTGGTTCCCGCTTGTTGGTTTCATGCTCTTTGCAGGCATTCGATCCACGGCCGATCATCGTGCGGCGAATCCCGCCCTCTTTGCGGCTACCGGAGATCCTCTGGTCAACGGACTGATTATCAACTCAAGTTGGTCGGTCTTGCATGCGATCCATAATCTGAAACACGAAGCCCGGTCCAGCGGGGTCTATGGCAAGATGTCGGTAGAGGAAATGCTGAAGGAAACCAAGCTTTGGGTCAGTGAGGAGAGGGCGGCCTCGGAACCACCTCTGCGGAGTTTGCATGTGGCTTCACGGGAGAGAGAACGGCCGCTTAACCTTGTCATCATTTTGGAAGAGAGCCTGGGGGCAACTTTCGTGGAATCCCTGGGAGGAATTCCGGTGACGCAAAGTCGCGTGCTTACTGGAAGGATACTCTGTTTCTGGTGGTGGCGGATCATGACACCCCGGCCTATGGGAGCGAACTGGTCCCCGTGAAGAATTTCCATATACCCGGGCTCTTTCTCGGAGCCGATTTGGAAGCAAAGACGATCAAAACGGTAGCCAGCCAGATCGACCTCCCGACAACCGCGCTGTCGCTCATGGGCATCACGGCGGAACATCCCATGATCGGGCGTGACCTGAGCTCCGGGAGCGAAGGTGTGCCAGGTCGTGCGTTAATGCAGTTTTCTGAAAACTTCTGTATGATGGAGGGAAATGATCTCGTCATTTTGCGCCCTGAGAAGCCTCCTGCCTTCGGGGTGTATCATCGTGACTCCAAGTCGATGGGGCTTGTCGATGTCGAAAATGCCGTGCGTGCGCGCCGTGCTTTGGCATTCGCCCTTCTTCCTTCCTGGCTTTATCGTGAACAGCTATATCGATAGCGCATGGAAAAATGGTTTTGGCAGACCAGGCTTTGGCTTTCTGATCCTACTGTTTCTTTTTGGGATCCTTCAAGGAGGCCAGATAAGCAATGACGTCGCGGATTTCTGATTTTTTAAGAATGCCAATCATTGGAGGCATGGTGGAAGCCGGGCGAGTGATCCCCTTGATTTCTTCCCGGAGGTAGGTGTTCTTTTCGCCGTTGGTGATGTCTGCGATGATCACTTGCTTGGCGTTCTCCTTGTGAAGGTTGCCGGCGGCAATAGTGCCGTCCTTCAATGTCACTGAAACCATGCCATAACCCGGTGCCACGTGGGCGTTGGGCTTGACCAGGGATTCGAGGAGATAGTCTCGTTTGTGAAGGCTGCCGACGTTCCAAAGATCAGGGCCGGCGATGCCCCCTTTGCGGCCTCGTTGACCCTTGTGGCAGCGGGTGCATTGGGCTGCGCCGTGGTTGTAAAAGACAAAGCGCCCCTGGTTGATATCGCCTCCTTCGAGAGTGACCGAATGAGTGGCAAGGGGATCGGACTGATCCACTTTGGCCTGATAGGCAGCAAGAGCTTCGACGATTTGAACGTCGTCCTGTTTTTCAGCAGCCTCGATGATGTCGAGATGCACAGCTGCTGGTTGCCCCGATATTGTTTTTAAGGAAGTGAGAATGAATTTGGCCACTTCGGGGTCCTTGATTTCACCAAGAGTGGCAAAGGCGTTTTGAAGGTCGTGGATTCTCTTCGATGATAGAATTTTCTGAGCTTGAGCGACGGCTGCCCGGGGATCGATTTGAGCCAATGCATCCAAGCTTCTTGCGCGAATCTCCTTATCGCCATGGTTGAGGGTCTTTGTCAGTGTCGCCGAGAGTTGGGTGTTCGCTGTTTTTTGCAGATTTTCGAGAGCGGCGAGACGAATGCTTGTAGCGTTTTTGGGGTTGGCAAAGTGAGCGAGCAAGGTGTCTGCTTCGATCTCAATATCAAAGCTTTCGGTAGTGCGAATCACTTCAGCGAGGAGTTGTCCTTTCGAAGTTTTGAGAAGTTTATTCAGGGCAGTCGCGATGGCGTCTTCATGGGCTTCAAGCGAACGATCATTGGAGAGCGGACGATGTTTGCCGGTGGTAGGATCTGCCGCGGGTGGATTCTCCCAGCGTTGCAGGACGAAGAGTGCTTCCATGCGAAGGTTTTCGGGGTGATCCGGATCGCCTGCGATTTCCAAAATCCGCTGGACGTTGTCGGACCCACCCACACGGTAAATGGCATTGATGATACGGTAGTCGACCATCGCGGTGGACTTGCCGAGCCATTGGGTGGCACGGGCGAGAGCAGGGCGGGCTTCTTCGATATAACTGTCGTTGATGGCCTGGATTGCCTCGATGACGACGCTTGAGTCTGAGTCATTGAGGAAGGCGGCGACGCCGGCGTGTTTTAGTCTGCGAAGGACCATGATTGCTCCGAGGCGGACTGCGTCAGAAGGATGGTCTTTGAGCGCCACGATTTGGTCAGCGGAATCGGAAGACCGAGCGATGAGTTCGAGACCATAAATGGCACCGTGGCGAAGGTAGGGGTCGGTGTTTTTCTCAATAAGAGAAACGAGAGCGGGAATGTCATCAGGGTTTACCGCTTTGCCGAGCGCGATGGCGGAGAGCATTCGTGTGTTGAGATTTTCGTCGCTCAGAAGGGCAGAGAGGGTCGTTCGAAATGGCTTGGGGTTGGTTTGTCCAAGGGCTTGTGCGGCCTGTCCGCGGATCCGCCAGTTTTGATCGGAGCAGAGACTCTTCAGCAGAGTTTGGGAATCCTTGTCATTTTGAAGGCGTGCCAGTTGTGCCAGCCCCCAAAGCCCGTGAAGGCGTGTGACAAGACTGTTCTTGGGATGGGTGGCATCGATCAGGAGATCACGATTCCCGACGCTTTTTGCCAGGGCGAACTGGGCGCGTTGGCGGACCCGGTGGTCCTGGTGCCGGAGAAGCTCTGATAGCTTCTCGGGCGCAAGATTTTCGAAGCCTTTTGCGAAGAGTGAAAGGACTTCAGAGATGACGGGCTTGGCAATTTCATCAGGGTTCTCAAAGACAAAGATGGTGCCTTTATCATAGGTTTTCCAACTGCCGGTGAAGTCACTAACGTAGACGCGGCCATCGTAACCAAACTCCATGTCAGTGTTGAGGAATCCTTTGATGAAGGTTTCGTTGTTGGTGACCGAGAAGGAAGCTCCGGTTGGCTCCACTTTGAATCCGATCACGCTGCTGCGACCGCCGCAGTAATCGCAGATAAAAAAGTGCTCGTCCCAATGATTGGCGAGACCGGTTCCGGGGTTGTAGGTGAGTCCGGAGGGGCCGGTACTGAGGTGGGTGATGGGCGGAAGGAAGGCATTCGGGCGATTTTCACCTTTGAGATCCCAGCCGCTTTCTTCCATCCACGGGATCTTGTGACGATTCCTGACATCGATGGCGTGGCGAAAGTTGCGGAGGTTTTGGTTGCCGCGATGCCAGCCGGAATCTCCACCTTCGACCATGTAAACGACGCGGGCCTTGTCGCCCATGTCCGCATTGTTATCGACTGAGAAGGCAGAACCATATTGATCAAAAGCAATTTCCTTGGGGTTTCGTAGGCCGGAATGAATGACTTCGAGGTTACTGCCATCGGGTTCCATGCGGAAGATGGCGCCCGCGTATTGATCGTAAAGGTGTCGTCCGTCGGTGGTCTTGAGATTGTAGCCACGATCGCCAATGGTGAAATAGACGCGTCCATCCGGCCCGAAGGTGAAGCCATTGAGGTCGTGGCCGCTGAGGCTGACGCTGATACCGTAGCCTTCTTGAAGCGATTCGCGTTTGTCGGCCTTTAAGTCACCGTCGACATCTTCGAGCATCCAGACATGGGGGATGCAGGCAAAGTAAACCTTCCCATTTGCGGCGAAGATGCCGGCGGCGGTGCCATCAAGAGGATTGTTGAATCCATCGGCAAAGATTTGAGACTTATCCATTTTGCCATTGCCGTCCTCGTCTATCAGGACCCGGATTTTGTCGGAATGCTCGGTGTAATAAGAGAGAGGTTTGATTTCGGCGTGCTTGCGATACATTGCAAGTCGCCCAGCGGTTGAGGTGAGGGCGATGTCGTCGCGCAGCCAGTGTTGGTTGCGACGGTTGTCCTCGATGCCGCGGTCGAAGCGGTGGGTCTCGGAGAGATAGAGACGATTCTGTTCATCAAAGGCGATTGCAGTGACGTTAAGAGCGTCCGGCTCGCGTGCATAGACACGGGCCGTCATTTCCCCGGGGTACTGAATGGTGGAGAGAAGTGCTTCGTCCGGGTCCTTGGCGGGAAATTTTTCCGGGTTGGCGGTGCCTTCTATCTTTGGACTCTCTCCGTCATTGGGGCACGCGAGCAGCGGGGCGCAGAAAAGAGCACTGAGAAAAGCTTTCAGAATCATGTTCGCCTTTAACTTGAATGAAGAAGTGATTCTTACAAGTGAACTCTGTTTTCCGCTGCCCTGACCCGGGGGCAGGTAAATTGGGTATAAAACGATAGCGGGGTGCGGCCGAAGGATCAAGTGGGGAAGTATGTTCATCTTGTCCCTGATTAAGGGGACGTTTTTGATGGTCGATTTGAGGCTGCTTTTCCCGTAGTTTTTCGTTCATGACGCGTTTCCTGTTTTTCGTTTTAGCCGCCAGCGCGGCGGGCTTGCCGGTTTTTGGTGTTTCACTGGACGAAGCATACTCGATCCTTAAGCCATCGCCGGAGCCGTCTTCCAGGCGCGTGAATCCATCAGGACTGAAAGGGAGAATCATGACCGGCTATCAAGGCTGGTTTCGGGCGGAAGGGGATGGTGCCGGGATGGGGTTTCATCACTATGGCATAGGACAGAAGCTCGGGCCCAAGCATCTGACGATCGATCTCTGGCCGGATATGTCGGAATACGACGATGATGAGAGGTTTGAAACGGTGTTTCGCCACAAAAATGGAAAGACCGCGGAGGTGTTCAGCTCAGTGAATCCCAAGACGGTTAACCGACATTTTCGATGGATGAAGAATTACGGGATCGACGGAGCCTTCGTGCAGAGGTTTGGGGTCGTCGGCGCGAAGAATTATCGCTCGTATTATCATCTAAAGGCCGATAACCAAAAGTTGTTGAACTGTCGTGAAGCCGCCAACGCAAACGGACGGGCCTATGCGCTTATGTATGACCTTTCCGGGTTGAAGTCGGAGGATTTTGAGAGGCTCAATCGTGATTGGAAGAATCTCCGAAGTCGAATGAAGTTGGGAACGCATCCAAATGACCAAGCTTACCTGCAATACAAGGGCAAGCCGCTGGTTGCGATTTGGGGAGTGGGTTTCAACGACGACCGTGGTTACTCGCTCGAAGACGCCGGGGAATTTATTAGGCTCTTGAAACACAATCCGGAATGGGGAGGCATGAGCGTAATGCTCGGGGTTCCTTTTGGGTTTCGTAAGTTGGAGCGTGATGCGATCGATGATCAGCAGCTTCATGAGGTTTTGAAATTGGCTGATATCGTTAGTCCCTGGTCGGTGGGACGCTATCACCAGGTGGATTTCAAGAGCGGGAAGCACGTTGCCAATTTGGTGGAAGACCGGAAGTGGTGTGAGAAGAACGGGCTCGACTATCTGCCGGTGATTTATCCCGGTTTCAGTTGGCACAATATGAAAGGTGAGAAGCTGGATGTGATCCCCCGCCGCGGCGGGAATTTTTACTGGGATCAATTCGTGGGCGTGAGAGCCGCGTGCATCGAGACGGCTTACCTCGCAATGTTTGACGAGGTCGATGAAGCGACTGCGATTTTTAAGGTGAGTAATGATCCACCGGTTGGAGAAGGGTTCCAGTTTCTGGATAACGAGGGACTTCCACCCGACCACTATCTGAAACTCTCGGGGCAGGGCGGCAAACTTTTGCGTGGCGAAGTGCCGGCGAAGTGAAGTTTTGGGCAGTTCCTCACGGTCGTTTTCTCCGGGGCCTCGCCCTTCCGGATTCGGTGATTGATGAAACGAATTGCCTTTATTCCTGACATACAAGGAAGGAATTGTCCGTATCCTGATGAATCCAAATCCATGAAGAGTATCTCCAATCGCGTCTGTTTCGTTCGTTTTATCCTCGCCACCTTCACGGTGCTGCTAGGGCTTCCCGGTCTGCAGGCGGAAGACAACTGGACGCAGTTCCGCGGGCCCACCGGGCGCGGACATTCGACCGCCGGTGATGTGCCCATCAAGTGGAACATGGACTCGGTAATCTGGAAAAAAACGCTCAAAGGGCAGGGGCAATCGTCTCCCGTGAACTGGGGTGATCGAATCTTCCTCACCAGTGCTTCGGAAGACGGCAGGGAACGCTACGTCTTCTGTCTGGATCGCAAGGACGGCAAACTTCTTTGGGAGAAAACGATCACCTGTGCTGCTCCGGAAAACCCGCACAAGATGAACAGCTATGCCACTCCCACTTGCGCCACCGATGGCAAACGGGTGGTGGCTTTCTTCGGCCCGGGTGGGCTGCATTGCTTTGATCTCGATGGGGAAAAGCAATGGTCACGACAGCTTGGGGCTTTTCCCGGTCCCTGGGGTGTGGCGGCTTCTCCCATTTTCCTCGGTGAGCTCGTGATTCAGAATTGCGATGCGGAGGGCGCTTCCTCCCTCGTTGCTTTCGATCTCAAAACAGGGGAGCAAGTCTGGAAGACCGAGCGCGAAGCAAAGCCGCGCGGTGGTTGGAGCACGCCGATTGTCATCGGAGATGGTGAGAGTCAGGAGCTAATTTTAAATGGTGAACTGGGAGTGCGCGGATACGATCCCAGAACGGGAAAAGAGTTATGGTTCTGCAAGGCCTTCAACGGACGAGGATCGCCCGTTCCGGATTTTGCAAACGGGCTTCTCCACGTCGTGAGCGGTAAGCCGGGCGACACCTACGCTGTCAAACCGGGCGGTAAAGGCGACGTCACCGGGTCACACATGGTCTGGCATACCAAGCGCCGTGGTGGCCGCGATTTGCCATCGCCTGCAGTGGTTGATGGTTACCTGCTCGTCGTTTCGATGTCGGGCAAGGCCACTTGTTATGACGCCAAGACCGGGAAGATTTACTGGAAGGAAAAGCTCGGTGTGAAAGGGGAGTTTGCGTCGGCCCCCTTGGTTTTGAAAGGACATGTCCTTCTCCAGAATGTCTATGGAGGTGGCGTTCTCGTGATCAAGCCCGGCAAGAATCTGGAGATCGTCGCCAACAATTCATTGGGTGCCGAGGTCTCGGAAATGTTCCGTGCTACATTGGCTCCAATTAAAGGCCAGATCTTCGCGCGCTCGTTTTCGACGGTCTATTGTATTGGGAGGTGAAAGGCTTTCCCAAAGCCCGGATGACGCCCAAGTGTCACGTGGGGCGGAGTTCGGAGCGGGAAGATGATCGCTTGGGGTGACCTACTTGTCGATGAGTTCGAGGGCCATTGGGAGCTTGCTTTTTACAGGCAGGAGGTTGGAAGGCCCCATTCCTCGATATTGGGCTGGCATGGTTCTGTGAGTCACGTTACGGCGGACCCTTACGCGCAATATTCCTGTTTTCAATTATCAAACAAAACACTCAAAATTTTTGATTCCTGACCCATCCCATATTGAGCAGCCCAAGACCATGGATTCGGACCTCACCTTAGTAAAAGCGGGCACTGGCGTTCTGACCAATACACTGACGGTTTGTTGGATCGTGCGTCTCTCGTGTGTTTGGTGGCGGCGATTGCCGGTTTGATAAATTCCGGAAAGCGTTGTTTGTATTTCTCGTCGGGTTCAGTGGGTTCCGGTGTTTCAGCTTTCGGGCTGACAAAGTATCCGGAGGACATTGTCACGCGCCAGGCCTGTGCGGGAGTCGGACAGGCCCGTTTGATGGAAACCTACGGCGCACTTTTCAGTAATTTCGACATTACGGTGGCGCAGGTTCTTTTGACCGCAACGGATTTGGCCACCCTGGAGAAGGCAGGTTATGTGTCCAGCAAATTGGAGCGTATCCTTGAGGAGCCGAGGGGCTGCCCATCATCAACGAGAACGATTCCGTGGCGATCAAAGGAGTTAACCTTTGGCAACAACGACATGTTGTCGCTCACGGTTTGCCAAGATGGTGGGGGCTTCAAAGATTATTTTGCTGACTAGTGTAGAGGGTCTGTTGGACCCTGTTCGCAAGGAGTTAATTCCCGAGGTCGTTGCCGTAGCCTGACCTCCCTAAAAAACCTCCCCGGATTGGAAGCTGGTTATTCCGGTGACGAAAGTGTTCACTATCCCAACCCCATGATGATTCGGATTGTGAAACTTCTTAAAGCAGGATTTTTCTTGTGGTGCCTGACGGCGGATGCCGCATTTGCGAAACGGCCCAATGTCCTTTTCCTCGCGGTCGATGACATGAACGATTGGATCGGTTCTTTGGGCACGACTCCGCGGGCGGTCACACCAAATCTTGATAAGTTGGCGGCGCGAGGATTGAACTTCTCGAACGCACACACCCCGGGGGTCTATTGTGCTCCGGCGCGGGCGGCCATTTTTTCAGGGCAGTTTGCTTCGACAACGGGGTGTTACCGGTCGACCGATTACTTCACCGACCATCCGGAGATCGAGGGGCTTCCGCTGAGTTTTTCACAAGCGGGATACACCACCCTGGGTGTCGGAAAGCTTTACCACCACATGCCTGGCAGTATTGATGTGCGGGGGTGGGATGAATTTTTTCTGCGGAAACCATCGCAGCGCAAAGCGGGCTGGGCCTTGGACAACTGGACCGAAGAGACGCCGTTCCCGGATCCTTTTCCGGCGAGCATTTTCAATAAAGGCAAAGAGGTGAAGGGCGGGTTGTTTCTGGAGTGGGCCGGATTGCCCAATGAGAAAGAGCAAGAAATGGCGGACACCATTCGGGTGAATTGGGCGGTGGAGCAGTTGGGAAAAAAGCATGAGAAGCCTTTCTTTTTGGCGTGTGGCATTTATGCCCCGCATTTTCCGAATTACTGCCCGCAGAAATATTTTGATTTATACGACCGGGACAAGATCGAGTTGCCGCCAATCAAAGTGGATGACCTTGCCGATCTTCCCGAGCGGATCAGGAAGCAAAAAATGGCTCGTTCGCGAATTCACAAGGAGCTCAAGGCCAAGGGGGCGGTAAAAGATGCCATTCACGGGTATCTCGCTTGCATGAGCTATGCAGATGCCATGATGGGCCGGGTGCTCAATGCTCTGGAGAAGAGCCCATACGCCGATAACACCATTGTGGTATTTTGGAGTGATCACGGATATCACCATGGTGAAAAGTATGACTGGGGAAAGCACACCCTCTGGGAGCGGACTTCAAATGTCCCCTTCATCTGGGCGGGTCACGGTGTGAAGAAGGGAGCGGTCACCGATGTGACGGCGAGCTTGATCGACATGTATCCCACTTTGGTCGAGGTGTGTGGACTGCCCTCTCCGCCTCAAAAACTGGAAGGGGTTTCCTTGAAGGAGACCCTGGCGAATCCGGAATCCGCCAGAGATCGGAATGTTTATCTGCCCTACATGGATCCGGGTGAGTATGCCATCATCAACCGTGACTGGCGTTATATCACCTATGGGGAAGACGGGGAGGAGCTTTACGATCTGAAGACTGATCCCAACGAGTGGAACAACCTGGCAGGCGAGCCCAAGTACGAGGAAACAAAAAAGTTGCTCCGAAAGTCAGCACCGAAGGAGTTTGCTCCGGCGGCACCCAAGAGGACGATTGGAAAAGATCTGATCATCGAGGGTGAAACTTTCCGTTGGCGCAGAGCGGGCGAGAAGGTTGATCGAAGCAAGAAGGCGCAAGTTGGAAAGACAAAGGGGAATAAAAAGAACGTTCTACTTATTGTCTGCGATGATTTGAATACCCACGTTTCGCCGTCGGGATACGATCATATCAAGACCCCGGCACTCGCGAAGTTTGCTTCGGAAGCGATGATCTTCAACCGCGCTTTTTGCCAGTATCCGGTGTGTGGTCCGTCGAGGGCCTCGATTCTGAGCGGGCTTTATCCGGCTTCGACCGGAGTCTTGGATAACAAGTCGGACATTCGCCAAACCCGCCCCGGAACGATTTCAATGCCGCAGTTTTTTAAAGAAAATGGTTATTGGACCGGGAGCGTGGGGAAAGTGTTTCATTCTCCCCGCCACGAGCAGGGTGAAGTCGCCTGGAACGAATTCCTTCGCTTTGACAACGACGAACTCCCGATGGTGGCGGAGGCCCGGAAGAAATTCGAAGCGACGAATGGTTCGGTGGAGTTGGCTGGGAATCGCCAGGCTTGGCGGGTCCTCGAGAAGCAGGCCGGATCAAAGCTCGATGCCCAGACTCCGCCGGGATATGGTCCGAGTGGACTAACCGATCAGCAGCACAAGGATGGCAAGAATACCCGGATGGTCGCGCGCTGGTTAAAGGAAAAACCCAACGGGAAGAAGCCATTTTTCATCTCCTGCGGAATTCAAAAACCCCACGTCCCTTTTCTGGCTCCACAAAAATACTTCGATCTCTATCCTCTTGAGTCGATCGTTTACACGCCCGAGAAGGCAGATCTTTGGGACAGGATTCCCCGCAAGGCAATCAATACCCGGTTCAAGGAATTTGGTTTTAAGGCATTCAAGGAAAACGATGTTCTGCGTCGGAAATACATGCAGGCCTATCATGCCTGTGTTTCCTTTATCGACGCTCAGACCAAGATCGTTTTCGATGCCCTCAAGGAGTCCGGAGAGTGGGAAAACACCATCATCATTTTCACCTCCGATCACGGGTATCATCTCGGCGATCATTTCCTCTGGGGAAAGGTCACCCTCTTCGATATCGGGGCCAGGGTTCCCTTCATCATCCATGCTCCTGGGCTCACCAAACCGGGAACACGTTCCGAGGCCATGGTCGAGTTAATCGATATTTATCCGACCCTGGCACAGTTGACGGGGCTGAATCCTCCGGATCACCTCGAGGGAATGTCACTTCGTCCGCTTCTCGATCATCCCGGGCGTCTGGGGAAAAAGAAGTATGCCTACAGTATTGTGAAGCGGGGGAAAGATCTCGGTTATGCCCTGCGGAATCAAAAGTGGCGCTACGGCAAGTGGCCTGATGGCGAGGAACTTTACAATTTGACGAATGATCCGGAGGAAAAAAACAACCTCGCGGATCGTGAGCAGGTGGAGGAAAGGCTGATTGAGTTTCGGGAAATCCTAAAGTCCCGATAGAGGAAGAGCCGGGTCCGTCCCTACCAAAGCGGTGCGCCAATCGGCGATCGAAATGACAGCATCCCGGCCAAATTTCCTGTCTCTCAACATTGGACCGGGGGGACGCAGTCCCCCTCTACATGTCTGGACCTTGCTCGCGCACGACCCCGGAGAGTAGAAGGGGGATCCTTGGTCGTTTCGTGACCTGAATGCACGGGCAGGAGAGTGAATCTACGAATTACCCCGTGCCTATTCCCAAAGATGATTTTTCGCTCTCCTCCTATTCGGTCTTCACGGGGTCGGCAGGGCGCTCGGGCAGCTTCATGGGGTTCTTCTTCATTTTTCGAAGAACCTCCTTGAGGCCGCGCTCCAGCTGCGGGTCACGGCCCTCGATCACCGCTCGGGGGTCGTTCTCCACCACGATGTCCGGCTCAACCCCACGACCCTCGATAATGTAGCTGCCATCCGTGTCATTGGTGGCCTGCAAAGGAACCTGGACGGTGCCTCCGTCGAGCAAGGGCCCGCGACTCGAAATCCCGACGACTCCCCCCCAGGAGCGCTTCCCCACCAGGGGGCCGAGTCCGGCCTTGCGGAATCGATGGGGAAAGATGTCGCCGTCGGATGCCGAGGTCTCGTTCATAAGGCAGACCTTGTGGCCATGAAAAACGGTGTAGGGATAGGTTCGTGGTTCATCGCTCGCGTAGCCAAAGCGGGTTCCTAACAATTTGGTGTCGAGGCGCTCGATGATCCACTGTGACACGTTGCCGCCGCCGTTGCTGCGCACGTCGACGATCAAGCCTTCTTTTCGAATTTGCGGGTAGAACCACTTGATGAACTCGTAGATTCCGGGTGCACCCATGTCAGGAATATGCAGATACCCGACGCTGCCATCG
The DNA here is from genome assembly GCA_030835305.1 of Verrucomicrobiota bacterium. GTDB lineage: Bacteria > Verrucomicrobiota > Verrucomicrobiia > Verrucomicrobiales > Akkermansiaceae > SW10. Next base: position 179,508 of record JAURPJ010000015.1, read on the forward strand.
GTCATTTCATCGACCTTGGCCATGTTCATCAACACTTGGTTGAGATAGAGCAAATGTTCTTCGGTGGCAATGGGGCGGTAGGTCTCCTCGCGGGCCCCGGCCTCTTCCGGGTTGTCGTTCACCAAGAGAACCACAGGCCCCGTCTTGTGCTGCAAGAGGCGATAAGGATTGTCGTTCCCCGTGAGCGGTTCTCCGTCGATCGCCAGGACGTAGTCTCCTTCGTTCACATCGACCCCCACTTCGGTAAGAGGGGAACGGTATTGGGCTTCTTCATTGTGGCCGCGCATGATTCGAGCAATGCGGTATCTGTTGGCTTCGGCATCGAGCTCAAACCTCGCACCCGGCAAAGCCACCTTGGGCCGCTCGGGAATTTCGAAATCGCCTCCTTCGATATAAGCGTGCCCCACGTTCAACTCGGAAATCATCTCGCCAATCACGTAGTTGAGATCGGAACGGTGGGACACGTGTTGCACCAGGGGACGGTATTGGTTGCCAATGGCCTCCCAATCGAAGCCGTGCATGTTTTCCACATAGAAAAAGTCGCGGTAACGCCGCCAGACTTCATTGAAGATGGTCATCCATTCCTCCCTGGGATCGCGATCGACCATCAGACCCGATGTGGAAACGGCTTTCTTGTCCGGGGCCTCCGGCTTGACGTCGTAGCGGGTAAATTCACCCTCGCTTCGTACGAGAACCTTTTTGCCATCGGCCGAGAGAGTCCACCCTCCGGTGCCTTCGACAAATGGCTTGGCTTCGCGTTGTTCGAGATCAAAGAGGTGCAGGGCGGGTTTTTCGTTACTCTTCCGGCCGTAAAAACCCGAGCCAAAGGTCGAGTAGAAAAGCCCCCCCCTGGTCGCGGCCAGGTTTCTAATGTTCCCGGGTTTCACCGGAACGCGGACGCTGCGTTGGGCCAGGCCATCAAAGTCGATGACGATTGGCTCCTTTTCCGCGCCTTCTTTTTCTGCCTCGTCATCGTCCTCTTTTTTGCCTTCTTTCCCGCTCTTCGGGGAAACCTCGTCCGATTCGGGGGCAAAGGGGTTCTCCACGTCCTTGCGCAGGGCCAAGGCGTAGATCTGCCGGTCGTGACTCCCGGCGTAGTTCCACTCAATGGATGAAATCTGCGGTGCAAATTCGCGGCGGGAAAGGTAATAGAGATAATTCCCCTCGGGATCCCAGGTGGGTGAATCGACATCAAAATTAGGGTCCGTCACCGGTCGCAGCTGCCGGTTGGCCACCGACCAAAGGTAGAGTCGATCGAAGTCGTTCGATTCCTTCATCGTGAAAGCGAGGTGACCACTGCAGGTGGACCAGGTGTAGTCGTTGATACCTCCGCGCGGTGAGTCCACGATCTCCGCCACCTCCTTGGAATCGACTTTGAGTACGAAGAGTTTGCCGTCCTTGTCGGAATAGGCCAGGCGTTCGCCATCGGGTGACCATACCGGTGCACCCAACATCACCTTGTGTTCGGTCGTGAGGGCCTCCGGTTTGCTACGACCGAATTGATCGATGAGATACAGCTGCTCTTCGCCCGAGAGGTCGGACACAAAAGCGATCTTTGCGCCATCCGGAGACCATCGCGCGTGCTTGTCGTGCGCGTTGGACGAATTGGTGAGGTTCCGCGTTTTTCCCTTTTCCACCGGCGCGGTGAAAATATCGCCGCGGGCTACGAAGAGGGCTCGTTCTCCCTTGGGCGACAGTCCGTAGCTTTCGATGTTTTTGTCGGCCGGATAGCGCGAGGGGCGCATTGCCAACCCGTCGTTGGGAACCGAAATTGAGAGACGGGTTTCCTGGTTGTTTTTGATGTCGTAGATCGCGAGGCTCCCGTCGATTTCAAAGACGATACGCGATTTCTGGTCCGACGAAGGCCAGCGCACCTCCCATTCCTTGTGGTCGGTGAGGGCCTCTGAGTTTTTACCTTTGCGATCGTAACGATACAAGTTGAGGCGCCCACCGCGATCGGAGGCGAAATAGAGATGGTCTCCAATCCACATGGGGTCGCGCTCGGTTCGCACGCTGTTATCGATGGCGGTGGCCTGATTGCTTTCGAGGTCGAAGATGTAGAGGTCCTGGGCCCATCCACCTTCATATCGTTTCCAAGTCCGGAAGTCGCGGAACAGGGGTGAGTAGAGGAGTTGTCGGCCATCCGGCGAAAAGTCGCCCGCTCCGGACGTGGGCATTGGCAACATCTTTGGCAAGCCACCGTCGACACCCACTGTATAGAGTCCGGTGAGTGTTTTGAGTCCATCGGCATCGCGCAAGGAACGGAAGAGGACGCGTTTGCCGTCGGGCGTCCAACCGTAGACCTGATGGTCATAGCCCCAACGGGGAGGCAAGGGGCCGGCCGCCGGGTAGTAAGTCAGTTGTTTCGGGACTCCGCCGGCGGTCGGGATGAGGTAGACCTGTTCATCACCATCATACTGGCCGGTGAACGCGATCCATTTTCCGTCAGGCGAAAATTTGGGGAAAAGTTCCTGTCCGGGATGAGCGGTCAATCGCACCGCCTGCCCTCCCTTCGTTGAGGCCTTCCAGAGATCGCCCCCATGACAAAAGACCACCAGATCTCCGGAGATGTCAGGAAATCGCAGGAGCTTGGTTTCGGTCTTGGCCCCGACGGCAGTCATTACAGCGACCGCCCAACTTGCTAAATGGATCTTCCAGTTCATCGCCGAAGAGGCTGGCAAGCCCGAAGCCGTTTGGCAAATCACGAGTTTCAGCCAGATGATGCTGGCCGAACCCTGTCCTTTTCGTAAATTTCCGTCCAGTGAGAGGATTATCAGGATACCTTTCAAAACCGCCGGGTCCTCCAGGTTTAGCGAAACCAGAGATGGCTCCGGATTCTTTGATCGCCCATGAAAGACCCAAATAAAGTTTCCACGCAGAGCGGTTTCCTCGGACATATCGAACGCCTTGGGAATAGACTTCCGGACCCGGTGTTCCTCTTCGTTTATCTGATTGGGATAGTCATTCTGATCTCGGTTGTTTGTTCATGGGCGGGCGTGTCCGCCGAACATCCCACACAAATGGTCGCGGACGGATCCGGGCCTTTGGTGCTGAATGCGAAGAGTCTTCTCTCTGCTGAGAACATCCAAAACGTCTGGGTTGAGATGCCAAAGACCTTCACCCACTTTCATCCGCTTGGGTATGTTCTGGTGGTGATGCTGGGTGCCGGAGTCGCCGAGCGCTCGGGGCTTTTCGCAAGCGGAATCAAGTCGGTCATTCGATACACGCCCAAAAGTCTGCTGACCCCGACCGTGGCCTTGGTCGCGATGCTCTCAAACCATGCCGCCGATGCGGGCTACGTGGTGGCCATTCCCCTGGCCGCCATTGTCTTCGCTGCCGCTGGCCGCCACCCTCTAGCCGGAATTGCGGCCGGTTTTGCCGGAGTTTCCGGCGGGTTCTCGGCCAACTTCACGCCCGGGCAACTGGACGCTTTGTTGTTCGGGGTTACCGAGGCAGCCGTCGAAAGCGCGCAGCTTAAGGCTGGTTGGACCATGAACATTGCTGGCAACTGGTTTTTCATTGTTGCCCTCTTGTTGGTCTACCTCCCCGTGATTTGGTATGTCACTGATAAGATCATCGAACCACGGCTCGGAATCTGGACTCCGGGCGAATCACATCAGGATTCCTTCGGCGAGAACGACAAACCGCTTACGGACGGTCAACTCAAGGGCCTGCGCCACGCCGGACTCGCCATCCTGGGCGTTGGTCTGTTCTGGTTGGCGATGACCTTCGGCCCGGGAACCCCGCTGCTGGACGACAGCCCCGGAACCGAAAACCAAGCCTGGTATGTCACCGCAACCCCGTTCTTCAAATCCCTCGTCGGGGCGTTCATGATCGTCTTTCTTGCCGCTGGATGGTTTTACGGCAAGGCGGCCGGCACAATCAAAACGAGTGACGATCTCGTCTCGATGATGACTGATTCGATGAAGGACATGGGGTATTATCTCGTGCTCTCGTTCGTCGCCGCCCATTTCGTCGCCATGTTCGGTTGGTCGAACCTCGGGCTCATTTCGGCCGTGCATGGGGCCGGCGCGATCGAATCCAGCGGCCTTCCCCTGCCCGTCGTGATTGGCCTGATCGTCCTTTTTTCAGCGGTCCTCAACCTGTTTGTGGGCTCGGCCAGTGCGAAGTGGGCCCTGCTCGCGCCGGTTCTTGTTCCCATGTTGATGTTGCTGGGAGTGAGCCCCGAGGGCGCTACCGCGGCCTACCGGGTGGGCGATGGCGCCACCAATATCATTTCGCCCCTGATGGTTTATTTCCCCTTGGTCCTGATTTTTGCCCAACGTTGGCAGAAGGATTTTGGGATCGGTTCACTCACCGCGATGATGATCCCATACTCGATCTGGATGTTGGTCACCGGAACTGTTTTGATGATTCTCTGGATGACGCTGGGAATCAGCCTGGGGCCCGGCGCACCCATGGGGATCGAGTTGCCGGGCTCAAACCCCTAGAAGTTTGCCAATCTCCATCCGTTTTTCCTTCCCTGGCTTGCAATCGAATTTGAGAGGTCATGCGTTTTGGCATGGTCTGAATGATTGACGGATCATGTTTTTTCGGGGCTCATCGATTTCTGACCAAGCCCGCCGGCAGGTGATTGCGTGGAGTGAGGCGGACTGTTGGGAGCATCCTGGCAGCCCGGTATTTTGATTTCATGGTTCGATGTATTTTCCGGTGTTCGTTGAAGGGTGTGGCGTTGCCATTCCCGTTTGCGAGGAAACACCGGATTGAGGATTTCCGATGGAGTTCCCAGTATCAGGCAAGAACAGCCTGCCTCGAAACGTATCCTGATTTTAGCCATGCCCACTATTCCCATTTCCAAAGCCCAATCGGAATACGATGTCATTATCGTCGGTTCCGGTGCCGGAGGCGGCCAGATGGCCTATACGCTCACCCTTACTGGAATCAAATGTCTCATGCTGGAGGCGGGGCGATCTTATGACGTGGAGAAAGAGACCCCGATGTTTCAAACCGGAAAAGACGCTCCGCTCGGCGGGGTTTCGACACCGGATAAGAATTTTGGGTTCTTCGACGCCACCATTGATGGGGGGTGGCAGGTGCCTGACGAACCCTATACCCAGGCGAGTGATAAGCCCGAAGAACAGTTCATGTGGTGGCGGGCCCGGATGATGGGGGGGCGGACCAATCACTGGGGGCGGATTTCGCTGCGGAACGGACCCTACGATTTCAAGCCGTATTCGCGGGATGGGTTGGGATTTGATTGGCCGATTTCCTACGAGGATCTGGAACCTTACTACACCAAGGTCGAGCAGCTCATCGGAGTTTATGGAACGAACGAGGGATTGGAGAATACGCCCGACTCCCCGAAGGGTGTCCTGCAACCACCGCCAAAGGGACGGGTGGGAGACCTGATGATTCAGAAGCACGCCAAAAAACTTGGTGTGCCGGTCGTGCCGATTCACCGGGCGGTTTTGACAAAGCCGCAGGATGGGAAAGATCTCGCCCCCAAGCTTCATCCCGATAATCCGAAGGCGCAGAAGATTGTCGAGAACTCGATGTCATCGCGTGCGGCCTGCTTCTGGGCGACCGACTGTGGCCGGGGTTGCAGCATTCGTGCGAATTATCAAAGTACGACGGTTCACTTACCTCCGGCATTGGCGACGGGGAATCTCGATATCATTCCGAACGCTCATGTGCGGGAGGTGATTGTTGGGAAAGACGGAAAGGCCAAGGGCGTGCTCTTTATTGATAAGACGACGGGTAAGGAAGAGCGGGTGAAAGGGAAGGCCGTGGTTTTGGCCGCGAGTAGCGGCGAGACTGTGCGGATACTTTTAAACTCGGCGAGTGGTGACGGAATCGCCAACTCCAGTGGTCTTGTGGGGAAATACATCATGGACACCGTTGGTTCCGATATGGTCGGGCAGATTCCGGCGCTCGAGAATTTACCGGCGCACAACGACGATGGAGCGGGCGGGTGTCACTTCTATTCACCTTGGTGGCTTTATAAGGAACAGAAGGCAGGGAAGATGGACTTTGCCCGCGGCTATCACATCGAGATTAGCGGAACGCGGGGCATGCCAAAAGGAAACAGTCCGGTTCCGGGGCATGTTTTGCAGGGGCTCTATGGAACGAAGCTTAAGGAGGCAGCGCGGCGTTACTATGGTTCCTTCATCCACGTCGCTTGTCGGGGAGAGATGATTCCCAATGAGGGTTCCTTTGCCGAACTTGATCCCGAGGTGAAGGACAAGTGGGGGATTCCGGTCATGAAGTGGCATTGGAAGTGGAGCGATCACGAGTGGAACATGGCGGTTCATGCGCAGAATACTTTTGCGGAGATCTTTGAATCAGCGGGCGGGAAGGGGCTCTTTGATCCCAAGCGCGATCCGAAGAAGACTCTGCTCAAAGGTGGTCAGGTCATTCACGAGGTGGGTGGTGCGATCATGGGGGCCGATTCGAAGAAGTCGGTTTGCAACCAATGGAACCAGACCTGGGATATCAAAAATCTCCTCCTTTGTGACGGAGCGCCCTTTGCCTCGAATGCCGATAAGAATCCCACCGAAACCATCATGGCCTTGGCTTGGCGGGCCGCGGACCGCCTCATTGAACAAGCACGGAAAGGAAACCTTTAAGATGAATTCTCAAGATCAAGAAACCAGACTTCCCCGTCGCCGCGTCCTGCAATGGTTTGCTGCGGTCGCGGCAGCTGAAAGAGTGGCCCTGCCCCCGGCATTGGCTCAAGAGGCGAGACCTGCCGCGAGCGGTTATGGCCAGGATCCCGTCATGGCGAAGAGCTACGAGCGGGGTGAGGTTTGGCCTTTGACGATGACCAAGGCGGAAAAGAAGGCTACCGTTGCCTTGGCCGATATCATCTTTCCGGCAGATGATTTGGGGCCCTCAGCCAGCGAGGTGCGCGTGGCTGATTTTATTGATGAATGGGTCAGTGCTCCTTATCCCAGACAAAAGGGTGATCGGCGAGTGATCATTCCCGGAATCAAGGGGATGAACGAGGAATGTCGGAAACACTTTCAGAAAGACTTTGCCGATCTTAAAGATTCAGAGAAGAAAAAAGTATGTGACGTCATGGCGAAGGGAAACCATTTCTTCAACGTTTTCGTCGGGTTGGCATCCGGGGCATACTACAGCGATCCGCGATGCTGGAAGGCGCTCGGGTATGTCGGGAATGCTCCCTATGGAGGGCCCTTCAAAGGACCTCCCGAAGAGGTTCTGAAAAAGGCGGGCGTGGAGCAGACGGTGGAATGAGGCTGACAGCCATAGTCGCTCTTCGTGCGGTCCAGGCGTTGGTGTCTTGTTCTTCGGATGAGCCATTCTCCGAGACCTCCCACACCAGGAGAAAGGAAACTGAGTGGCAAGCGCATCCACGCAAGCCGGTTCCGAATGTTTTCGGGGGAAGCGGTCGGAAGAGATCCTTGGAGCACGGCTTTTATGAACAGGCTGGCAGTGTGCCTTCCAATGTCACCTGGGAGTCTGTCGCTCATTATGACTTTCTCGGGTATCGCGGGTCCGTGATTGGGAATTCCGGTCATCCTTATTCAATTTCACCGTCAGGTCGTTTCGTAGTCATTCCGGTCACTTATCTTGTTGGTGAGGAAAGGCGCGAGTTGAAGATTTATGACAAGAAACGGAATCGCTTTATCCTCCGAAAGGTGGCCGGTTTGGCCATTCAGGATTTCGAGTGGTCGGCGGATGAGCGTTCCATCGTAGTCGTTTTCGATAATGATCAGAAAACCGGAATCCCTTTGGGTGAGTTCGACTGATTTCCGAACGATCGTTCAAGTTCAGAAGCGGTGGACAAAGTTTACGCGGACTTGCCGGGGCTCCATGGGTTGGAAGTGGATGTCGTTCACACCTCCGGTTTCGCCGGGGAGGCGGCTTTTGTAAAAGTATTCGATGTCGCGGTCATCGCGGTCGAAGAGGTTAAGGACATCGAGCGAGATCTCCCAGTTTTCACGTCGATAACCGAGGCGGGAGTTGACGATGAAGCTACTCTGGGAATTGAAGGTTCCGCTTTCTTCCAAGGGTCGGGCGGAGAAAAAACGTCCGCGAAGGGCGCCGAACCATCCTTCGTTTTGACCAATCGTGATGCCGGTGGACAAGGTGTGCTCGACGGCATTGGGGATGGCATCAAATCCGGATGGGGCATTGACGAAGCGGGCATCGCTCCAGGCGTATTCGGCATCGAAGGTGAACCATTCGGTTGGTCGCCATTAGATGGCGGCTTCGACTCCCCATCGCTCCGAGGCGTCGCCAGCTTCGCTCGTGCCGGCGTCGCCGATGTAGACGGGCTCGCTATCACTTTCTAGAAACCAAAGACCGAGGGATGCGGTGAGATCTATGATGGCGTGGGTGCGGAGACCAATCTCGGCGCCCCGGGTTTGCACGAGAGGATCGACGGGATCGAGCGGGGTGATCCCATCGGTGGGGTCGATGCTAATGGTAGTGCCGCGGGCGTCATTACTATGAAAGCCGTACCCCGCATTGAGGTAGACTTCGGTCTCGTTCCACGGACCGAAGGCGAGGTTGAGCTTGGGGCTAATGATGCCATCGCTCTCGTTTCCGGAGTTGGAGGCAAGGTCGCTTTGCACATCGAAGTGGAAAAGGTCGTCCCGGATGCCGAATCCGGCGCGGAACCAATCGTTCACCCTGGTTTCGTGATCGAGAAAGAGGCTGTAGCTTCCGACAAAGACGTCGTCCTGGCGGATGGTATCGAAACGGCGGCGGTTTTGGGTGAGGTGGAGGCCGATGTCATCGATCCAGTCGTTGCGGGTCTGGAAGCCGAGGGTGGTATGGCTGGGGCGCCCCTGGATTTCGTAGTCCCAGCGATGTGAGAGGTTGAAGCCGGCGAAGAAGCGCGATTCGCTCTGTTCGAATTGATCACCACGAATGGGGTCGTTGAGGAAGTAGGTGAAGTTGGAAAAGAGGTCCAGTTGGTAGGTGCCGAGCCAGGCGTTGAAGCGGGTGGTGCCGTTCCCTTCCTTGCGTTGCAAAGTGGTGGAGAGGCTGTGGCGGGCGGTGTCTCCGCCGGTGGTGGGATCGACCGCTCCGAAACGATCAATGGTGGCGATGGCGCGGGAGGGTTTTTGGTCGGAGGAATTCCAGTCGCCAAAGTGGGAGAGCGCGGTGACGTTCCAGTAGTTTTCGTCATCTCCTTCGCGGTATCGGGCGAAGAGATTGTAGCGATCGTAGTTGTTTCCGCGCTGCCACGGACCGTCTTCGTGAGTCTATTCCAGGCCGAACGAGAAGTCGCCGCGTCCGACGGTCCAGGTGTCGGCCAGAACAATGCGGGTGTAGTAATATTCACCATAAGTGGCCGAGAAGAGTCCGCCGGGAAGGACGTTGAAGAGCCGGTAATCAGCGCCGCCGGCTGTCGAAAGGTCGCCGAAGGAGGTTTTGATGGGGCCTTTGAAATAATCAACGTGCTGAACGAATTCGGGGACAATAAAATTGAGATCGGCGTAGCCTTGACCGTGACTGTGGGTGCGGTAGTTGGCGGGCATGCCATCGACTCCGACGTGAAAATCGGTGCCGTGATCAAGGTTGAAGCCCCGAACGAAATATTGGTTGGCCTTGCCGCCGCCGGAGTGCTGGGTCGAGATGAAACCGGGGATGACTTCGAGGAGCTCTCCACGTCGCAAGGTGGGGCGTTGACTGAGTTCTTCATGACTGGCCTGGCCGGAGGAGGCGGAAGTCGCTTTGCCAAGGATGTCTTCTGCTTTGCCGATCACTTCGACTTCGGGCAGGACTTCGGCGTCTTCAAAGGCATCCTGTGCGGAAGTCAGGAGAGGGAGGCCTCCCAGGATGAATACCAATCCTAAGAATTTGGAGGGGGAGCACAAAGACTGTTTCATCGGTTGGAGCGATGAAAGAACAAGCTTTTACGACGAGCAAGGGGAAAGGAGCGAGACCATGGGCCACCTCGAATTCTGAATTGTGAGACCTCCTCTCCGTCGTCAGGACTCTTTCATTCCAGAACTCGCTTTCGCCAAGTCGTTTCTGTCGGGATTAAGGTTGGAGGGTGACCTTGAGGCGGAAAAAGAGGCTGCCTTCGGTTTGGACAAAGCCGGAGGCGCTTTTGTAGGTGACCTTCGAGGTGCCGTCGCCATTTGGAACACGGGAGATTTCCGGGACATTGGTGGCAGGATCCCAACTCAACAAATCGGAGGAGCTTTCCAGGGCGACTTCGATTCCGATGGCACTATCGCTGAGGTTGGTGGTGACCTGGATGGCGGTTCCGATGGTGACGACTTGAAACGGACTCGTGTTGGCCACCGTGGGAGAAGTTCCGAGAGCGTATTCGAGAAGGGCGGAGAGGCCATCGTTGTCGAGGTCTGCGTTGGGGTCTCCCGTGAAGCCGGTGGCTTCCGGTTCGCCCGGAGTGCCTCCCACGACGAGACTTTGTTTCCAGCTGGCGGCCAGGTCGAGATCGGGCGAGTTGGCGGGATCAATGAGAACCAGGCTGAAGCCATTGCCGTCGGGGCCGGTGGGCCATGGAGCTTGGTCGTCGTAGGTGAATTCCTGGATGGTGCTGTTGGAGGCGTCTTCCAGTTTGATGCGGTCACTGCCGTTGTTGAGGCGGGAGTTGTTCTGGAAGGTCCCCGCGATGGGGAGACCGGGCCCATGGACGGCTTCGAAGGCCACTTGATCCAGGACGACCAAGGTGCGCTCTCCGGGGGCGAGGGTGCTTCCGTCGGGGAAGTTGAAATCGATTCCTGCGGTGAACTTGATGCCCGTGAGGTCAAGGGTGATGGAGTCGCTGATGTTAAGAAGTTCGAGATACTCGGCGTCACCATTCGGGTCTGCGGGGTGATACATGATCTCGCTGATGGTGAGGTAGAGCTGGGCGTCACTCGGGTTATTGGGAGTGTTGATGGAATCAACGACCTGGCCGTCATCATTCCTGAGCGTGAGGACTTCGCTAAAGTTGGAGAGCTTTCCCGAGTATGGGGCGGCGACGAGGTGTTCCTCGTTGGCGGTCGGCGACGTCGCGCGGTTCAGGAAGTCCTTGCTGCTGGGGCTGACATAAAGGTCGCTTCCGCGTTCAATGACGGTTCCGGGACGGAAGGTGATGTCGACGCCCCCTTCGAGAGTCCAGCCGGAGAGGTCGATTTCGGTGTCCTCGTTATTGTGGATGCGGATGTATTCCTCCTCCTGGTTGCCGCTGTTGGGATTGGCTTCGACTTCGGCGATGGTGATGTCGGGATTGCTGGGTTCGGCGTCGGGGATGAGAGAAGGGTAATTGTTATAAAGCACTCTGCGGCGGCTGTTGAGGTAGCTGTCGATGGATCCGACATTGCTGCTCAGCGGCGGGGAGGCGGGGCTAATGATGTCACGGGCGAGGTTTTCGAGGATACGTTCGTTAAAAGGGGTGCTGGAAGGTTGGAGAACCTCGTCCATGAGAGTGCGGAGACGCCGGAGGTAGATCCGCTGGGTGACGGGCTCCTCGAAGATGACATCGTAAAGGATGTTCCACTGATTGGCGTTTTGTTTTTTGTGTTCTTCGTCGCCAAAGAAGGGATGCGGAAGGAAGGTGCCGCCATCGCCAACAACGCCAAAGGTAAAGTCTTTGTCCCACGGGAGGAGACGCCAGCGTTCGTCACCGCGTGTATCGAGATACATGTAGAAATTTTTGCGAAGGTCGTCGGCATCTTGAATGATGGAGCGGGCCGCGAGGTAGTTGATGACCTGGGGAAGGTCGAGGTTGTCGACGACCCACTGGCGTCGCTGGGCGGAGGTTGGAAGATTGAGCCCGGCGACGAGATCGGCCGCGGAGTCGATGTTGCTTTCGTCTCCGGTTTTCTTTTCGATCCCGGTGATGGTGTCAAAGAAGACGGGATTGAGATTACTGCGTTGGACAAATTTGTAGAGGTCGCCTTCCTCGTCATAGCCGTAGCGATCGAGGAAGTCTTCGTCCACTTGCTCGATGGCGATGCCAACGCGATCGTTGCCTCCATTGACGCGAAGTTGCCAAAGGTAAGAGAGGCAGGATTCGTTGCCGGCGAGGCGGTGGGTATCGAAGGCGAGCGGTTGGCGGACATAGGTGCTGTCGGCTCCCCGACCGTTGATGTTGATTTCACCAACGGAGGGCATTTCTTCATTGATGTAGAATGAATCACCGCGATTGAAGTCGAACTTCTGGGACTGCGAGCCGTTGGTGGCTTGTCCGCGCTGGCGGATGAAAATGTTGTCGTAAAAGCGGCCGAGGAAATACACCGAGGCGCGGGTTCCACCGCGGGTATTGCCGGCGGTGCGGTTTTGGCTGAACCACTGGAGGAGGGGGAGATCGGAGGAAACGGAAGGATCGCTGGTAACGGTGCCGAAGTATTCCGCTGATTGGTTGTTGCCGGTCTGATCGAGGAAAAGAGGGGCCCGGGATGAGCTACCCGAGGTGTCGTTGGCGGTGACAAACCAGCGCACCATGTCTTCCCGGCCATATGCTGATGACGGGATGGTGGCGGTGTAAATGGAGTCACCGGCCGAGGCATCATTACCGGATCCGTTGTCGAGCATGGGGACGGTGGTCGAGGTGCCGTATTGGATGCGATAGGTCAGGTCGACATCACCAATGGCAACCAGTCTGGGCGAGATCGTGGCAGTGACAATAACGTCCTCGGTCTCTGCCGGTTGTTGGGGTGTATGGGATACGTTGGCGATCTCGGGGCCGGGATTTGCGGAGCCGGTGAGGTTTTCGGATCCCGGGGTGGGTGAGGCCAGATATCCGGAAAGTAGAGGTCCGGTGGGAGGGGAAGTTGCGGTGAGTTCGGCGTCGATGAGGAGGTCACTGCTGCCAGCGCTGCGATTCAAGCTGTGAAGAGCGAGAACATTGGTGCCGTTTTGGAGTTCGGAGATGAGGTTCGAGATGTCGATCTCATCCACGTTATCGCTTTCGTTGGCGTTGGCGGTGGCGGAACTTTCCCAGTCGGGGTTTACGGGAGCATTGCGGGAAGTGATGAGCACGCCATTGAGGTAGGCGACGTAGCCGTCGTCATAGCGTACGCGAAAGTTGAGGGTGCTTATTTGGCTGGTGTCGGCGATTTCAAAGGGAATGCGGACATAGGCGGTGGCTCCGTTTCCGGAGAGTTGGGTGCCAATGTTGACATCAATAAAGGGGAGGTAGTCAGGCCCACTGTCAAAGCCCACTCCGGTTCCGGTTTCTGGTCGGAGCCAGCTTTGGGTGTCGAAGGCGGGGAAAGTCCAGGTCAGTCCGAGGGCTCCGTTTTGCGGAATGAGGACTTCGGCGTTTGAATTTTCGAGCAGGTCTGTTGAGGCCCCTCCTTCGGCGAAAGTTCCGTACGAGATGTCTCCGAATTGAGACGGGTATTCTGGTGAGTATTCGCTTTTGATGGTGGTTCCGTCCGGTTCGACAAGTGCGAGATATTCCCCGCCGGTGGTGAGCCTGAAGTTGGTGTGGAGGAAGCCATCGGGGTCGACGTAGTCATCCGTGTCTCTCCCTGAGGCAAAGACGATGAGGTAAGCGTTTTGGGCGAGTGAGGTGCCCGCAGGGAATTCCCATTTGGTGGGATTGTTTGCTGAATCGGTGAGGAACCAGCCGGATAAATCGACGGGGCCGGGGCCGGCATTGTAGAGCTCGATCCAGTCGGAAGATTCGCCGTCGCCATCATCGAGCGTGCCGCCATTGCTGGCCATGAATTCGTTGATACGAACGCCGGAGTTGGGAATGGCATCTCCGACGAGAGCGTTGAGATTGATGACGGTGAGGGGGTTGAGCGCATCGTTGGTGGTGATGCGAAGCTGGGCTGAGAAGATGCCTTCACCGCCTTCGGGATCGAATCGAAGGGTGAGGGTGTCGCTGCCAAGGGGGGGGATGGAGGACGGAGCGGAGGTGATTGAAAAATTGGCGGCGTTGCTGCCGGTGAGTTCGGTGCCGGTGATGTTGAGAGTTTGCCCTCCACCGAGGTTGTTGATGGTGAGGGAGCCGTTTTGAGGAACGGCACCAACCTCGAAGTTGCCCAAGTCAAAGAAGCCTGGTGCAGAGATACGGGGGTCGTGAATGAAACCGCCCAGGGCGATCGTGACCGAGGGTTGCGTGGTGTCGTTGGTGGTGAAACTCAGCGCGGCATTGATGGGTCCGGTGATGCCGGTGGGGTTGAAGGAAAACTGAACCACACCATTGTCGGATGGCACGATGCTGCCGGGGGAAGAGAGGATCAAAAAAGCGGATGCGTTGGGTCCGCTGAAGGCGAGGTTGGAAAGGGTGAGGTTTTGGGTCGCTCCAAGATTGGAGACTTCGAGGTTGAAGGTCTGAACCGAACCATCGAGCTCGAGATTCAACGAACTGTCGACCTGGAGGAGCGGGTCGGTTGGCGGGACGGTGTCTTCAAAAGCGATCTCGCCGAGGCCGACGCGGTCGCCCCCCGGAGTGCCGCCCTGGCCGTTTCTCCAGTTGTCGGTGAAGGTGAGTTCGACGTAGCGGGCGATGACGTTTTGGCTGAAGGCATTCGAGTCGCGGGTGTCCGCGCTGAAGGCGGCCTGGAAGGAAGGTGAGTAGGTGATGGAGCTCCCGAAACCTCCCGTGCCTTCGGCGCTGGTGGCGAAGCGGAGGGTGAATTCCCGTCCGCCATTGGTATTGGTGTTGGCGTAGCCCCAGGTGCTGATTTCGCTAAGGGCACGGTCTGAACCGAGGTCCATGATGAGAACAGGGTCGGCGACCCCATTTGCAAAGTAGTCGCCGCTTCCGCCATTGGGCGCATTGGTGACCCACGTGTGGGTGGATCCTCCGCCGATGCTATTGTGTGGTTCCGTTGCTTCAAATCCGGAGCCCGGCCCTTGGATCAGGTTGTTGACCGAATAAAGGTCGCTGCCCGAGGTGGAACTCGAGATTGAGGAAATCGGGTGGAATTCAGCGGCAGCAAGGCCAAGGGAAAGCGAAAGGAGAAGAATGAGAGGTCGCAGTAGCTTCATAATTGAAGTGGGTGAAAGGATACTTTTTTGAAGTATGGACGGGATTGGCTTGCTTGCAAGAAAGCCCCGACTGGATGGGGTGATCCGGTCGGGGCTGGTCCAATGAAATATGGATTGTCAGTTAGGGCTGCACGACGCGGTAAAGAACGACCTTGGCGTCTGCAATTGGAGCGTCGTCGATGATGGTAGTGGTGTCATCGGGGCTGCCATTAATGCTCACGGGAAGGCGCTCCCAATTCAATCCGTCGGTTGAGCGGTCAAGTTGGTATTCCACTCCGGAGTTGGAGTAGAAGGTCACTGCGAAATTTCCGTTTTCGTCGAGGACCGAGGAAACGATTCCAAGAGCTGGATTCAAGTTTCCGTCGAAGACAGGGAAGGCAACTTCGCCAAGGCCGACGCGGTCGCCGCCGGGAGCAGGGTTGAAGGTTTGCCAGTTGTCGGTGATGGTCATCTCGACGTATCGGGCTAAGACGGGTTCTTCAAAAACCTCGACATCGCGATCGTTGGCGCTAAAGGCCGCATCGAAGCTGGGTTTGAAGGTAATACTACTTCCAAACGCTTCATCTCCCAGCCCTTCGGCGCCACCTTCGGCCTCGGTGGCGAAGCGCAGGGTATAATCCTTGGCGCCGTTTGAGTTGCCATTGGAATAGCCCCAGGTGTTGATTTCGCCGAGGGGGACGTTGGCACCCAGGTCGAAGATGATGACGGGGTTGGGCTGGGCGTTGTCGTAGTAGTCTCCGGCTCCGCCATTGGGAGCGTCCGTCACCCAGGTCGCCGCTTGACCGACTCCAATCGAAGTGTGGGGGAAGGCGGGTTCGAATCCGAAACCAATTCCTGAGATGAGATTGGGAGCAGCGAAGAAATCAACGGTATTGGTTTGAACAGCGGCAATGGGATTGAAGGTGACAGGAAGTCCTGTGATCAGCGTGATCGTCGTGTTTGGCTCTGTGGAATCATTCGAGGCAATCTCGATCGCGGCGTCGAGAGCACCGGGGCCGGCAAGTTGTGGATCGATCTCGATGACGATTTCTCCCTGACCATCAACTCCAAGCGAGGCCGGGAAGCTGGTGACAGTGACAAGGTCGGCATCGGATCCGGTCACGGAAACGCCGCTAATTGTCAGAGGCAGGCCGCCGTTGTTTGAAATCGGGAGCTCGAAACTTTGCACGCCGGTCTCATTGAGAGTGATGGTGACCGGCGAGGTCACGACGATGATAGGTCCGAGAGGTGGCAAGGTGCCGCTGAGAGGGATTTCAATCGTGCCTTCCCCGGGATCATCACTGGTCACAACCATGGTGGCTGCGACCTCTCCGCCTAGTCCGGTTTTGTCGAACTGGATCTCAATCGGTCCGTTGAGGAAAGGCCCAATGGCGAGGGGAATCGTATTAACAACGCTGAAGGCATCGGCATTGGGGCCGGTGAAGGAGATGTTCGAGATATTGAGGTCGGAATCTCCGGTGTTCAGGACGGGGATCTGGAAGCTACTTCCTGAATCAAAGTCGAGAACCTGCGGTGCGGTTGGGACAATATCCGGAGCGCCGTTGGCGGTAGGTTGGGCGAAAGAGATTTCACCGATTCCCAAGCGGTCGCCGCCAACGACAATATTAAAATAGTTCGTCAGGGCTTTGACTTCAACATAGCGGGCGGTGATGGCCTTTCCGAAGCCAAAGCTTTGCCGGGTGGTTTGATCATTGAGGGCGTTGAAGAGAAAGTTGTCCGTGATTGAGGATCCGAAGCTTTCATCTCCAAGCCCTGCGTCATCGCCGCCTTCGGCATCGGTTGCAAAGCGGACTTCAAAGTCCCGCATGCCATTACCATTTGTGTCGGCATAACCCCAGTAGCTCAGTTCGTAGAGAGTGCGATCTTCGCCCAGATCCAGGATGATGATTTCATCGCCGGGGTTGGAAACTATGTAATCGGAGGGGAAGCCTCCGGGAGCGTCGGTGTACCAAGTCCCGCCCAAGCGGATGTGAGGTTCGTTGATATCGTAGCCTAAGCCAGCGCCTTCGATGATGTTGGTTAGAGGATTACCGCCGGGATTGCCCTCGATCATGTTTGGGGTGGCAACATTGGTGATGGTGAGGAAGTCCAGGGCAGGACACAGGGTGGTTGAGGTGGTAAGAGCTGCGAAATAGGGAAATATCTTCATTGGTAAGTCGGTTTAAAAGGGGGGCGTTGAAACTTCAACATCCCCCCATTCAGTTAGAAATCCTGCTGCTTCAGGATCTGCTAGCGGCGGCGAGCCAATCCGGCGAGGCCGAGGAGGGCGAGCGCAGCGCTGGAAGGTTCGGGGATCGGAACCGCGAATGCGACCTCGCCGATGCCGACACGGTCACCTCCCGGAGGAGCGATGCCAAAGAGATTGTCGGTTGGGACGAGTTCAACGTACTGGGCGGTGACGTCCGCAAAAGAAAAGCTTTGGCGGGGTGTGACCGGTTGGGTGATCCCGGAAATTGAAACCGGAGCCCCAGTGAATGTGGTGTTGTCCGAGAAGCGGAGGTCGGCGGAAATGAGTCCGTTACCGTTATTGTCCGCATATCCCCAGAGACTAATTTCATTGAGAGGAACGGGGGATCCCAGGTCAAAAACCAGGCGGGGAGCCGGTGTTGGGGTCGGGCCAAAGTAGTCGCCGGTGCCTCCGTTTGGTGCGTTGGTTACCCAAGTTTGGGTGCTGACCCGGTTGTGTGGTTCGGCGGCATCGAAGCCGACGCCTGCCCCTTCGATCAGTCTGTTGGCAGGGAAGAAGTCAGTTTCGGTTGTGTCCGAGGTGACTCCGGCGATGGGGTAGAAGGTCGCGCCGCTTGCGAGGCCACACCCCAGACTCGCGCTAAGTAAGAAAAGCCTATTCATACTTAAGTTTCTTACCAAATCGATTATGTTTTGCAATGGGGAAATGATGAATCCCGCTCATTTGGAGCAGCTCATCGAGCTGTGAAAATCCGGGTGTTCTTGAAGGTCAGGTTCCCGTCTTGGGATATTTCGGACTCCACCTGAGCACTTTCGAGAGCATGGATTAGCGGGACCCGATTGGAATCAAGAGGAGCAAGAACTGCCTTGAGATGTTTGTTTTCGAGCTTCGTTGAAGTTTGCAAATCCTTCTTGGCCAATGCATAAATTTCACAGGTCGGATACCCCGGAGCAAGAACGGGTAGTCCGGCGGCAGCCCCGAGGATTGTTTTTGGGGTTTCGAGGTAACCGAGAGGGGTGGGCCGGTGGAGAAGATAGTAGGGAGCATTTGCAGGTTTGAGGTGGTCAAATTGCTTTGCCGGAGCCTTGTGGCGTGGGCGAACGATGAGGTAGAGACCCGCTGGAGCACCGGGAATACGAACGAAATCAATCTGAGGGGTGTCGCCGATTTGATCGGGATCGAAGCTCGTCAGGATATCAGCGGGGGTGGCCACTTCCGACCCGGTCATTCCGCCCTCGGGCGGGAGGTAGCTGAAGCCGTTGGCCAGTGCGGCCATTTCGTAGAGGAATTGCGTGGGTTCGCTCCGCGGGCAAATCTGCCCGGCTTGCAGGATTCCAAATCCCATGATGTGGGCTTCCTGAATCATGGTGGCGAGAGTCCCGTGCGGGGTTCCGACATCCGAGGTGACGACGATGCCGTTCTGGTGGGCTTCCGTTTGAATGGGGAGGCCGTAAGCGACGTCAACCCGGGCATTGGTGAGAACGACGTGGGCATGGTTCTCGATTGCGAGAAGGCAGCATTCGGCACCATCGTGAACGTTTCCACAAGCTTCGACAAAAACGTCGATGGGATCACTTTTGAGATGGGATTCGACATCATCGGGTCCGTGCCGCCACGCGAGCTTCATACCGTCGGCGTGGGTGACTTGAAATTCGACGCCACGGGCGACTTTTCCATTTCCGCCGACTCCGACTCGCAGGGGCATGTCTAACATGCCGGAAGTTTACTCACTTGAGGAAGGGGAGGGCAGCAAATTCCAAACGTCCTCGTCACGTTCTCGAAGAGTCTCGATGGAGAGAGCGTCATGTCGCTTGGCCAGCCGTTGGCCCGTTTCATCCAAAATGAGTGAGTGGTGGAGGTAGCAGGGCTCGGGGAGTTGAAGCAAATTTTGAAGAACCCTGTGAATATGGGTGGAGCCAAAAAGATCTGCGCCTCGCGTGACATGGCTGATTTCCTGAGCGGCATCATCGACGACGACAGCGAGATGGTAGGAAGTGCCGATATCCTTGCGGGCTAGAATGATGTCACCGAGAAGTTCAGGGTCAACTGTGATTACTCCGTGGCGTTGATCCGTAAAAGTAAGCGGTCCGGTCATTGCCGCTGCTTTTACGGCATTGAGCCGCCAGGCCGGTTCGCGTTTCGCAGGAGCTGATTTTAAGCCACGACAGGTTCCGGGGTAAAGAGGGCCTTCGGGACCGTGCGGGGCGTGGGTGAGGTTTGCCAATTCGGTCTCAATTTCGCGGCGGGTGCAATAGCAGGGGTAAACGATCCCGAGTGACTTTAAATGTTCGAGGGCCGTCTGGTAGTGGTCCAGTCGATCGAGTTGGCGCCACGGCTCCCCGTCCCACTCAAGGCCAAGCCAGCGGAGGTCTTCCAGAATCCCGCGGTAAAATTCGTCCCTCACCCGGGTGTGATCAATATCTTCGAAGCGAACAAGAAATCGTCCGCCATTTTTGCGCGCAAGATCATGGGCTATCCTTGCAGCATAGGCATGGCCGAGGTGGAGTTTCCCGGTGGGACTTGGGGCAAAGCGGGTCCTAATCATCTCGTCGTTAAAAAAGTATTAGCCCGATGGCGGAGTCTCGTCTACCTATCGATCGAAAATGAAGAATAAGGTGATCATTGTCGGTGCGGGACCCGGGGGACTTTCCTCGGCGATGATTCTGGCCCATCGGGGCTTCGATGTCACGGTTGTGGAGAAAGCGGATCGCGTGGGTGGTCGGAATTCCGAGATCAAACTGGGCGATTATTCCTTTGATGCGGGGCCGACCTTTCTCCACCAGAAATTCACACTCGATGAAATCTTCGCCGAGGCGGGACGCGAAAGTGCCGACTATCTCGACTTTATCCAGCTCGATCCGATGGCGCGGTTGAGTTGGAGTGATGGAACCGCGATCGAAACCAACTCCGATGTAGAGAAAATGTTCGCCAACATTGCGGAGAACTTCCCCGGTAACGAAGAGGGATATCGGCGCTTCATGGATGATCACGCCGCAAAGCTCCGTGCCATTTATCCGGTTCTGCAGAAGCCCTACCACAAGCTGACCTCATACTTGAGGAAGGAATTGGTGAAGACGATCCCCTATATTGCCACGACCAAGACGGTGGTCGATGTGCTGGATGACTATTTCAAGGATGATCGCCTCAAATTGGCGTTCACCTTTCAAGCGAAGTATCTCGGGATGAGCCCCTGGAAATGCCCCGGATTGTTCACCATTCTGTCCTACACGGAATACAAGTACGGGATTTATCATGTTCAGGGCGGGCTCTGTAAAATTTCCGAGGCGATGGCCAAGGTCGCCCGTGAGGAGGGCGCCGAGATCAAGCTCTCGACTCCAATCAAGCAGGTGAATTTTTCGGACAAGCACGCTACCGGAGTGACCCTGGAAAGCGGAGAGATTCTTGATGCCGATCATGTCGTGATGAATGCCGACTACGCGCATGCCATGGTCAATTTGATGAATGGTCACTGCAAGGACCCGGACGACTTGAAGGGGAAGAAGTTCTCATGCTCGGCCTTTATGCTCTATCTGGGACTCGACAAGATTTATGAAGATGAGCCGCATCATCATATACTCTTTGCGGATGACTACGCCCGGAACGTCAAGGACATCCAGAGCGAAAGCAAGGTTTCCACCGATATGTCGATTTATGTCCGCAATAGCAGCGTGACAGATCCGACGGTGGCGCCGGAAGGTCATTCCCAGCTCTATGTTCTGGTTCCCACGATCAACGCCCGCCATCATCAGGACTGGGAGGCGACCCAGCGAGAGTATCGTGATCTCGTGATTGACCGGATCATCCAACGGACCGGGATGAAGGATCTCCGGGAGCATATCGTGGAGGAGAAAATTCTCAGTCCGGCGGGATGGCGGGATGATTACAGCATCTTCATGGGGGCGACTTTCAATCTCTCCCACACCCTTGATCAAATGCTTTATTTCCGCCCTCACAACCGGATGAGGGGATACGACAACCTCTATCTCGTCGGTGGCGGGACTCATCCCGGGAGTGGATTGCCCACCATTTACGAGAGCGGTCGCATATCATCGAACTTGCTCTGCGATTCGGTTGGAAAGGAATACTCGCGTGTTGATCTTGCTCCTGCTCTGCTGAACGCATGAGCAAGGAGATTCCCATGCGGCCGATTGGCTGGATCGAGAGTTGTTTTGGTGAAAAATTTGGTACGCCCCGACAAAGCGGGATCGTGCCGGAGGCACGTGGGCGGGTCGTTTTCTCCAATGAGGTTCCGCCGGGCGCAAGTCGGGGGCTTGAGGAATTCAGCCACGTCTGGATCGTCTTTCTGTTTAATCAGGTAAAGGAAGAAGAAGCACGCTGGTTTGTCCGGCCACCAAGACTGGGCGGAAATGAAAAGAAGGGGGTCTTTGCGACCCGCTCACCCTTTCGACCCAATCGAATCGGGCTTTCCCTGGTCACTTTGGAGTCGGTTTCCGATGAGGCGTTGGAGGTGAGTGGGCTCGATCTTGTCGAGGGCACTCCGGTTCTCGATCTCAAGCCATATTTGCCTTACGTTGAAGCCGTGCATGGGGCCAACGGAGGATTTGCCAAAGAAGCTCCCGCACCATTGGCCGTGGAATTTTGTGCCGGGGCGAAAGCGGGCCTAAGCGGGGAGATGGTTGCATTGATCACAAGGGTATTGGCGGTCGATCCCAGGCCGGCCTTTCACGATGATGAAGAGCGTGTCTATGGTTGCAAGCTGGCCGGGCTGAATGTGAAGTGGCAGGTGAAAGACGGGCGGGTTCTGGTCCTTTCTCAAGAGAGTCTTTCCAGTGGCGGAAAGATGGTTTAACCACGGCCATGGAATTTGATTTCGAGAGCGAGCAGTCGATTGGCTTTCAGAGCGACCTCTTTTTCATGAGTCAGGCCCTGCGGGAGGCGGGTCGGGCTTATGAAGTCGGCGAAGTGCCGATCGGCGCCGTCATCGTCCGTGATGGACAGGTTATCGCGCGCGCCTGGAATCAGGTAGAAACACTCAAGGATGCCACTGCTCACGCCGAGATGCTTGCTTTGACCTCGGCGCAGACTGCTTATGGTGATTGGAGGCTTGAAGGTGCAACGCTTTACGTGACCAAAGAGCCCTGCCCCATGTGTGCCGGAGCGATTGTTCACTGTCGGCCGGACCGGGTGGTTTACGGTGCGATGGATCCGAAGGGGGGGGCGGCCGGCGGCTGGATTAATCTTCTGCAAAGTAATCCGCCGCTGAATCATCGCTGCGAAATTACGATGGGGGTGATGGAGGACGAGTGCGTGGGGATACTGAAAAGTTTTTTCCGTGAAGCGCGCGAAAAAAAGGCCCGGCTCAAGGATGAGCGCGGGCCTGAAGAATTTTAGGGTCGCTTTACTCGTCGTCGTCTCTGCCGGCACCAAAGCCGTTCAATAAACCTCCGAAAATACCGCCTGATTTCAGCTCAAGATCCTTGCGGTATTGAGTCAGTTGACTGTCGTTGAGGACGGGCCGCATTGCTTCGACTTTGTCGTCGATCCGCTTGGTCATATTTTCCTGGGCCTTGGCCATCATGGCCTGCGGGTCTTGCTCGACCTCACTGCTTTCGATGCCGCCGATGTCGGGGATCATCGCGGTGGCCACTGTCAGGGTGTCCGAGTCCAACTCGATGCCCAATCCCTCCGTGAACATCGAAACGATCCCGGTCGCAGCTGTTTCATTTCCGACAGATGCTTCGGCGTCCTTGTAGAGAATGTCATAGGCGGCGTCTTTTTGTTCCTGGGTCAGATCAAGAGTGCTCAATTTTGCGAGGTCCTTAAGGGCCTGCGCTTCGACCTTATTGGCGATTTCGCGCTTTTTGACGGCTTCCAGTTCTTCCTGTTGTTCCGGAGTGAGGATGTCGGCAAGGGCCTCATCAATGAAATCGGCTTTCAACATCTCGCCAATTTTCGATGGGTCGACATCACCCTTCATCATCTCACCAAAGCTGCTCATTCTGTCTGCGGCAGTCTTGCGAAGGGCTGCTTCTTGGGTCGGGGTGAGATTCAGTTGGGAAACAAGTTTTGCAATGCGTGCGTCAAGCTTGGCTTGCTGGCGCTTGCGGAACATTTGTTCCATTCGGTTCCCCATTTCGCGGGCTTGTTCGCGCCCCTCGCCGTCAGCAGGGATGATCACGACCGGTCCAACTTTTTCGGGCTCAACAATAGTGCGCTCGCTGGTTGCTCGCTTCTGGCTTTCGGAAGAGCCGATCTTGCCGTTTGAAAGAGGTTTCTTTTCGACGACTTCAGCCTCAGCGGTATCAGCTTTCGGGTCGGGCTTTGCCAGCCAGGCAATAGATGCGCCAATGGCAATACAAGTGGCGGCGAGGAGAATATTAAATTTCATGGCTTCTGGTTTCTGATCTGTGGGTCTACGCCGGGAAGCCCAGAAAGGTTACGAAAAAAAATTCCTAGTTCTCAGCATGTGATTTCAGCGGAACATCATCCCGGGTCGCATGGAGCGGGGAGCTAATTTCGGGTGCCGGGGAGATAGCGATAGTAGACTTCGAGCATCAGGGTGGCGAGAGCGGTGTTGTAAATTTCGCCGGCCGAGTGCTTGTTGCCGGGCGGGTTGGGCCACGAGCCGTCCTGGCGTTGATTTTTCACCAATTGGTCACGGAACATCTTGTTGTAGCTTTTCCAGAAAGCGCCGCCTTCGTTCATCGCGGCCTGTGAAACGTAGTAGTGTTCGTAAAGGTTGGCGTTCTTTTTGAAGTCAAAACGGGAATTCCTCGCGATGTGGGCGATCCCTTGGCGTGCATCAAAATCCCGGCGTCCGTTGTGTTGCTGGAGGCAAAGCACCCCGGCACCGGTGAGTGGTAAATTTCCTTCGTCCTTTCGGTTGAGATCGTAGCCAAATCCACCGCTGGGCAACTGGCTGTTGATCAGGGATTTAAGGCCCAGGTCGACGGAGTCCTGCAGTTTCGGGAATTTCGAGCCGGTCGACTTGGCGGCTTTCAGCGCCTGTAGATGCCACGCGGTAATCGAGGTGTCGTAGCGACCTCCGTCACTGTAGCGGTAGCCCCAACTGCCTACGGTGTTTTGGGAGTCGATGATCCATTGGACCGCCCCCTGAACGACTTTCTCGAGATTTGGAATGTGATACCCAAAGGAGCGGCTGAAGAGGTAGCTTTCGCAGAGGGCGTAAGTGGCAATGGCGTGTTCGTAGCACCACGGGCCGCCTTCATCGTCAAAGATCCGTCCCTTGTTTTTCATGGCGCGATCGATGAGGTAGACGGTGGCGTTGAAAACGGCTTCGCCGAACTCCTCGGAGATCGGAGTTTCGCAATGCCCGAGGTAGGTAAGCAGGGCCAATCCGGTGATTCCGCAGCGATGTTCCTCGCCCCAATACCCTTCCTGGTGTTGTTTTTTGGTCAGGTAGCGGAGCGCGTTGATGACCGCGGTCTCACACTCCGGTGAGCCGCCGGTGGAGGCGAGTCTTGCGAGACGATCGTCGGCATTACAGCGTTTGCCGGCTCCGCCCGGGACGGTGCCGAAATCCCCGCCGCCGAAGCCCTGATCGGAAGCGCTGCCAAAACCTTCGTCGATCCCAAAAGTCTGATCGAGGGCAGGCTCAACCATGGTAGGGGCGGCGACAGGGGAGGCGGTGATTGCGGAGATGATTTTCGAGGGAGCCCCTCCTCCCGGCGGAGTAGGTCTGCGTGCGACCTGAACCTGTGCCTTTTGCTGCGAAGCATCGTTGTCAATTTCTTCCGAGGGGGGCGCGATGTAGGTGACCTGCCGGGGGATGTCCTTTCGGTCGATGGTGAGATTGATGAGATAAAGCAGGAATCCGATCAAGAGCATCAGAAGCAGTGCAATAATGACACTGCTAATCGAGGTGGCCCGTCGCTGCGCTGCAATCCAGGCGAGGACCTCTCTCGATGATTTGACGTGCCGACCCATTCGTTTATAGGAACGTGCCGTAGGTCCGGGAACTTTCCAGAGTCGATTTCGGTTGATAAGAAAATCTTTGCTCTAATCGCCGGGAAAGGGGTCGGCACTGAAGCGAAGATCAACTTCGTTCATGGGGGGCGCGAGCGGTGCCTTTGCGCGTTCCGGAACGAAGCGGATCATGCTCATCGCGATGGCGCTGCTCGCAGTCAGCAAAATGAGTCCGGAAAGAAGGACCGAGCCTCGCCGGCCACCTCGCGAAAGAAAGATGATGCGCTCGCGCAGGGGCACATGGCCTGCCATGGCAAGAGAAAGCGGGGGAGCGGAGGCCGATTGGGCCACGTCGCAAAGCGCATTGGCATAGATGCGGGGGTCAGTTCCTTTTTCAACCAAGTGAGCATCGCAGGCATATTCGCACTGGGAGAGGAAAGTGCGACGCAACCACCACACTGCGGGATTAAACCAATGAAGGACGCAGACGATATGCGCGAGTGTGGCCATCCAAAGGTCGCGACGCTGGACGTGGCCAAGCTCATGAAGGAGCGCCATCTTAAGTGTCTGGGGAGACCAGTCAGTGGAGCTCTCGGGCAG
Source organism: Verrucomicrobiota bacterium (assembly GCA_030835305.1). Lineage (GTDB taxonomy): Bacteria > Verrucomicrobiota > Verrucomicrobiia > Verrucomicrobiales > Akkermansiaceae > SW10. The sequence continues at coordinate 205,078 of JAURPJ010000015.1, forward strand.
GTAAATTCGTGGGCGGATCAACCCGGAGACGACTGGCGAAGTGAGCCTTGGATGAATGCGCAGGTCGACTCGTCTGGAGATGCCGAGTTCAGCGAGTGTCTCTTGAAAGGCCGGGAGATCATTGGCCAGTCTCGATTCACGATTCCAGCGTTGCATTGAGAGGACATCAATGAGTCCACGTAGTCCGAAAAAAAGAAAGCCGACGGTCCAAATTGCGGGGAAAACCCAGGGGCTCAGCGATGAGTTGGATTCGCTATTTCCAGCGACCGTGACCGAGTATTTGGGGAGGAAATTGAGAAGAGGGAGGACAAGAAGGAGCCCAAGGATGGCGACAGTGACCCGGGGGTCGGTGGCGGGATTCCGTCGCACGAAAACCCACATCGCCAAGGTCGCGAGGAGGGAGAAGACTAGCGAAGGAATGAGCATGGCTTGCGACTACTTGATGAGTTTGCGAATCTCGGCGATTTCCTTTTCGCTGAGCTGCTGATCGCTCGGATCGAGAAGAGCGGCGACGAGGTTCTCGGGCTTTCCTTTAAAGAAGGTTCCCAAGAGGTTTTTGAGAGCCGTGCGCTTGGCCTTGTTCTCATTGATAACGGGACTGTAAAGATAGCGGCGTCCTTCCTTGGAGTGCTTCACCATGTCCTTGTTTTCAAGGGTGGCGAGAAGCGCCCGGACAGCTGAGTAGGAAGGAGGATCAGGTAGTTCGTCCTGCACATCCTGGGCGGTGGCTTCTCCCAAACGATACAGGATATCGAGGATCTGTCGTTCGCGACGCGAGAGTTCACCTTTTTCCAAACGGTTCATAAGGAGACCGTAATGGATGCTAAAAAACCTGCAACATAAATGTTGGAAAATCAGCATAGAGCTTCTTGTGGTGATGACAGTTGAATTTGCCGGCGCGAGAAGCTACCCAGAGGGGTGATTTCGCTTGGTGGTGGTAATTCGTTCGGAGATGAGATGCGGATGGTTTTTTCGGAGACCGGTCTGCTCTCGAAATCTCCCGACTTTGAATACCGTGCCGAGCAGCAGCAAATGGCGGGCGAAGTGGCCGATGCGCTGGAGGGCGGGCGTTCCCTGGTGATTGAGGCCGGAACCGGAGTGGGTAAGTCGCTGGCTTATCTCATCCCGGCGGTGGAGTATGCCATTCGCGAAGGAAAGAAGGCGGTGATTTCAACGCACACCATTAATCTGCAAGAGCAATTGATAGGGAAGGATTTACCAATTGTGCGTAAGCTTTTGGCGGAGCCATTTGAAGCAGCTCTTTTGAAAGGGCGGGGGAATTATCTGTGTCCGATGAGGTTGCGTCGGGCCATGGACAACGGCGGCGATCTTTTCACCTCGAGCGAGCAGGAGGAGCTCATGGAGATTTGGAAATGGGCGGAGTCGACTCGCGACGGGACCAAGAGCGATTTGGATTTCGACCCCTCACTCAAGGTGTGGTTGCAGGTTTGCAGCGAATCGCACATCTGCACGCAGCGGACGTGCGGGCCACGAGGAAATTGTTTTTTTCAGGAAGCCCGGAAGTTTGCTCAAAGCGCCCGCGTTCTGGTGGTGAATCACAGTCTTTTTTTCTCGCTGCTCAATCCTGAGGAGGAGATGAATGAAAACGAATCGGGTTTTCTGGTTCCGAATGATTTTGTAATTTTTGACGAAGCGCACACCTTGGAGGCGGTGGCTGCGAAGTCGCTGGGTTTGCGGCTCAGCCAGACGGGATTGCGATTTGATTTGCAGCGACTGTATCATCCAAAAACTGGCAAGGGCTTGTTGAAGTATGCCCAGGCGACGGAAGCGATGGATTGTGCGAAAAAGGTCCTCGAAGAAGCGGATGATTTTTTCGAAAATATTGGTGATGCTGTGACTTTTGGCGAATGGGGCCGTGAGTGTCGCGTGCGGCAACCGGAATTGGTTGAGAACACACTGGCGGGGCCGCTGCGTGAATGTTGGACTGCGATCGAAGAGGTCGCTGAAGAGACGGAAGACGACACCCGCAAGGGTGAGTTGATGGAAGGGGCGCGGCGTCTCCGTGAGATGCACGGTGGCCTGAAAATGTTTCTCGATCAGGAAGATGGCGGGAGCGTTTATTGGGTCGAGAAGTCGGGCTATGAGGGAACCTCATTCACCCTGAATGCCGCGCCTGTTGATGTGGCGGACCGTCTGCGTCCGCTTCTTTTTGGGCCCGACAAAACCTGTATCACCACGAGCGCAACTCTGGGAACGGGCGATGACCAGTTGAGCTATTTCCGAGAGCGTATTGGCGCGCAGCATGTTCCCGCGGTGAAGATCGGGAGTCCCTTCGACTATCAAAAGCAGATGGCGATTTACGTCATGAAGTCGATGCCGGATCCACGCGACGATGATTACGAGGACATGTTGATCCACTGGATCGAACGGGTGGTGAAAAAGTCCGAAGGGCGCGCTTTTGTCCTCTTCACCAGTCACCGGCTTTTGCGATCGGTCGCGGAGAGCATGGAGGAGTTTTTCGACGATCACGGGTGGACTCTTCTCGCGCAAGGGATGGGAATGCCACGCCAGAAAATGGTCGAGGAATTTCGCAAGGATGTGCACAGTGTTCTATTCGGGACCGAGAGTTTTTGGGCGGGAGTTGATGTGCCCGGAGAAGCGCTCAGCAACGTCATCATCACACGGCTCCCCTTTGCTGTGCCGGATCATCCGCTGACGGCAGCTCGTTTGGAAGAGATCGAAGCCGAGGGCGGAAATCCCTTTATGCAGTATTCCGTTCCGGAAGCGGTGATCAAACTCCGCCAGGGGGTGGGCCGCTTGATCCGGACAAAAAAGGACGAAGGGATGGTGGTGATTCTCGATAATCGAGTCGTCACTAAGCGTTATGGAAAATCTTTTCTGGCCGCCCTTCCTCCGGCTCCGGTGAAAATTGTGCCGTAGTTAAATCGCAAGAGTGGCCTTGAGTAATTCAGCGGGCCACTGGTTAGGGGCGGTCGGGGTAATCCCCAGATACCCATAGTTTAAAAGCGATCCCGCTTCGGCCATCAGGGGTCGGGCCGCCGCGCCGAGAGGTCCCATGCCCATGACGGACAAAGCGCGTCCGGGAAGATACTCAAAAATCGCGAGATGCTTGATAACATCCTTCGTCGACTGCGTCATGAGGGCGAACTTGTGAATGTCGACCCGTGGATCGATTTTTTCGGCCAGCGATTCAGGCTCCGGAGTCGCGGTGAAATCGTGGTAGGAGCCGATCAGAGGAACTCCGAGGCTCCTGGCTTCGTCAATGACCCCGCTGAAAGCATCCAGGTCACGGAGTTCAATGTCGATGAGCGAAGCCTGTGGCAGGAATGAGCGATAAGCATCCGCTCTTTCTTCTATGGACCAGTAGCTTTGACCGCCTTCCTCCGGACCCCTTGCGGTCACTAGGAGGGGCAGTGGACAATCCCTTGCGAAGTGATGCACATTTTCTCCAGTTCCCATTGAATCGAGCCGCAATTCCACCACATCACAACCGGCCGGGGTGGTGGAAAGAGTCATGGAGTCGGCAATTGCCCCGACAACGAGTCTTTTCCCGTCCGATAAATGTTGGTGAACTGGCCCTCGCTGCGTCATGGACGGAGAGTGGGGTGGGGGATTTATATTTGTCAAAGTCCTTCGGCCAGAATCGTTGATCGCTGTCAACTGTTAAAAAAACAAGCCGGATCACGGTTTTTTGCTAGCCGCCCCCCGTGCGGATTTCATAGCGTCCGCAAATCCTTTCAACAAATCATGAACATACAGAGATTTCTTCAATCCATTCTCCCTCTGGCGTGCGGTCTGAGCCTCTCCACCAGCGCTTTCGGACAGCTTGAGGTTTCAAAAGATGCGAAGTTTAAGGTTGATGATCCGAAGTTTACCGAATTGCAGTCTCCCGATATTCAGGATGGCAATGCCAAGAATTTCAAACCCAAAGACTGGCTCGAGGTTGAGGTGAAGTTGCAGCCAGGCCGCCTGCGCAATGAGCCCAAGGACGGGTATCTTGATCAGATCAATGTCAATTGGCACGTCGTTGTTAAAGGGCAGGATCGCAAAGCCTACAAGATCAGCAAAACGGTCACCTATGTGAACATTCCGGTTGATGAGCCTGTTTTTGTCTCAATTTACATTTCTCCGAACACGCTCAAGCGGATCACCGGTAGCACCAAGGCCAGTAAATCGGATCTCGAAGCCATCGGCGGTGAGATTGAGTGGGGTGGCAAAATGGTCGGCTTCTTTAGCCACGGCCAAAAAGCCGGCTGGTGGCGCGAAGCTTTGAAGGGGGTCGAAGCGACTTCGAAATTTCCTCTGCTCGACAAAACCCAAACTCCTTTTGCCGCACTTTGGTACGACCGTTACGCCGAAGTTCAGCCGAAAGACTGAAGCTTTGGGCCACTTCTTACTAATTTTCTCCACATCCACAAATAAAAACTATGGCTGACCAACAGTCGATCATTGCACTTAATATCGGTTCTCAAAGGATCTCCATGGGCGTTTTCGCCCCGACCAAAAAAGGTCTGATCCTCAAGAAATACGCCGCCACCAGTATCCTCGCAGACCCCGCTACGGAAGCCGCGCGCATCCCACAGGTCCAGCTTGCCATTAAAGAGCTCGCCCAGGGACTCAAGGTTGACAAGCAAAAGACTGCCTACGCTCTTTCGGGGCAGTCGGTCTTTGTGCGTTTCGTCAAACTTCCGCCACTCGAAACCGAGAACATGGGGGAGCTAGTGCGATTTGAAGCCCAGCAAAATGTTCCCTTCCCCATCGACGAGGTGGTTTGGGACTGGGAGAAGCTGGAGACCGATGGCATTGAAAACGAGGTTGTGCTGGTCGCCATCAAGGCCGACTCTCTGAACGATCTGAACTCGGTTGTTGCTGATACCGGTCTCGGCACCCGTCTGGTCGACTCGGCTCCGACTGCTCTTTATAATTCTTTCCGCTACAATTATCCGGGACTGGAGGAATGTGTCCTCTTGCTAGATATCGGTGCGAAAACATCCAATCTGATTTATGCCGATGGAAAGAAGTTCTTCACTCGCTCGGTTACGATTGGTGGAGCCAATCTCACCAGTGCAATTGCGAAGGAATACAATGTTGCCTTCGCCGAGGCCGAAAACAGCAAGCTGACCAGCGGACTGGTGACCCTCGGAGGAGGTCACGCCGGACAACTGGACGAAGCAACTGCCGCTCTCGGTACAGTGGTCCGGAATGCCCTGACCCGCCTCACCGCGGAGATTCAGCGCACTAACACTCTTTTCCGAAGCCAACAGGGCGGAAACGCTCCGCAGAAGGTTCTTCTTGCTGGCGGAACGGCCAATCTTCCCTATCTTCGCGAGTTCCTCGAGGAGAAGCTCAACCTTCCTGTCGAAACCTTCAATCCGCTTCAACGGATTTCGGTCGGCAAGGGAGTCGATGTCGATGCCATCGGTCGCGAAGCCCACCAACTCGGCGAGCTTGTCGGTCTTGCTTTGCGCGCTTCGGACAACGCTCCGATCAACATTGACCTGGTCCCCGAAGCCGTTCAGGCCCAGCGGGATATTACCCGCCGGAAGCCTGCCCTTATCGCGGCTTCGGCTCTGTTTATCGCTGGGCTCGGCGCTTGGGCTGGTTTTAAGATCAAGTCGGTCGGCGATGGCGAGGCTCATCTTGCCAAGCTCGTTCAGGAGGCTCAAACCATTCAGCAGTCCGCCACCAAGATCAAAAAGCTTCTCAAGGATGAGGAGAAGAGTGTGGGGCTCATCAATGCATACGCAGCAGCCGAAAACGGCCGCCTAAGCTTCATCAAAACCTGGAACGACGTGTCCTCGGCTTTCGTGAGCGAGAATGTCTGGCTGACGGATTTTGAATATCGCACCAAGTATCAAGTCACTGGCGACGCCGAGAGCGATCCGGTCATGGACGAGAGCTTCGCGACCACCACTCCCGGCAATTCTCCCCTGATGAAGGAAGAGACATGGGTCGACAGCGTGATCATCAGAGGCCTGCACCTGAACAAGCAGACCGAGGTTCTTGATATTCTCGAAAAGTTCAAAGGATCCGAAATCTTTAAGTTTGTCGATGCCAAGGGCAAGCCCATCCCGGACAACCAACTAGCCCGAATCAAGGCGACACCCGAACAAGAGACCAACGACTACGCAGCTCCGTTTGAGATGCTCATTCCGCTGAAGACTCCGTTCCAACACAAATAAATCACACACACCCCAAAATCACTTACTATGTCCTGGTTTAAAGAAAACAAGTTCCTCGGCGGATTGCTGACAATCACGATCCTGCTGGCTGCGGTCATCATCTTCCTTGGGATGAAGGCCGGCACCAGTCTGGAGGAAGTCCAGCAGCAGGTCGCGGCAAAGGAAGCCACCGTTAAGAAAGACAAGAGTCTCAATCCATACCCAACCGACAAGAACGCGAAGGATAAGGAAAAGAGTCTCAAGGATGTCATTGCGAAATTAAATGAGGTTCGCGAGAAGCTCCTAACCTTCCGTCCCGAGAAAATGGAGGATATCTCCGGTA
>JAURPJ010000016.1 GCA_030835305.1 Verrucomicrobiota bacterium
AAATGCGCCTTCTATCTACTTCAAACTCCCAAAATCCGATCCCGGCGGAGGTTCACTCTGGGATTTTGCCGCCACCGCCTGCCTCTTCAATGAACTCGGTCTGCCCGCCAGCGACATTCATGGACGCCCTCTTCACCTCAATCCTGCCGGCGATACCTTTATGAATCGCAACGACGTCCTCTTTGCCTCAAGCCCGGATCTCGCAACCAAGGCGTACGCATGGTTCAAGTAGAGCAATTTTCAATCAAGGAGAGTTTGCAGGTCTTTCGTAAATTCCTCAGACTACGCCGTAACCGACACAAAATGAGCGATCCGGAGGAAACCCCGCCAAAAAAAAACCGTCGCAGACGACGTCGCCCGAGTTCGCCCTCTGCAACATCTGGCAACGCAGACCGGGACTCTCCTGTTCCACAGAACAAAGCCGAAAAGCCAACCGGTCTGACGGGGCCCTCAAAAACAGAGACCGCTCTCCTGCCACCATTCACCGGGCTCTGCCTCGAACAGATCCACGTCCCCTCATCGCGGTCAGAGTGCCACGATGCCGTCGATGAAATCCTAGCCGCAGGAATCGGAGGCTTCGATACCGAGGCCAAACCAACCTTCCGCGCCGGACAAAAAAGCGGCGGCCCCCACGTCGTGCAGTTCTCCCTCACCGACAAAGCCTTCATTTTCCAACTCCATCATCACGAGTGCGAGAAAGCCACCTCGGAGCTTATTGCCTCGCCCGAAGTGCTAAAAGTGGGATTCGGACTGCAAAACGATCGCGGCCAAATCCGCCACCGACTGGGAATCAACCTCAATCACGTCCTCGACCTTGATCAAACCTTCCGCAAGATGGGATATCGCGGACAGATTGGCGTTCGGGGTGCCATGGGCGTGCTCTTGAAACAGTGCTTCAAGAAATCGAAATCGACCACCACCAGCAACTGGGCCCGCCCTGACCTCAGCCCGCGCCAACTGACCTACGCCGCCAATGATGCCTACGCGGCTCTCAAAATCATGGAAGCACTTGAACTGAAAGGGCATCTTTAGCACCTCCCCGAAGCCCCTGCGCAAGACCTCAAACCAGTGTTTACCATCTCCAAAATCCATGCTAACTCTTGCGTAGCATGAAACACGAAACACTTTGCCTCCACGGTGGTCACCAGCCTGATTCCGACACCCATTCCCGCGCGGTTCCCGTCTATAAGAGCACCGCATTCACTTTCAAGGACACCGAACACGCCGCCAACCTCTTTGCCCTCAAAGAGCTAGGGAACATTTACACCCGGTTGATGAATCCCACCACCGATGTCCTGGAAAAGCGCATTTGCCTGCTTGAAGGGGCCCACGAACTCGCCGGCCTCGCTCACTCCTCCGGCACCGCCGCGATTTTTAATTCCATCATCAACCTCGCCCAGGCTGGCGATAACATTGTCTCCGCCCGCAATCTTTATGGTGGCAGCTACACCCAGTTCAACGACATCCTTCCCGCGCTTGGGATCGAGGTCCGCTTTGTCGACTCGCAGGATCCCCGGCAATTCGCCGACGCCATTGACGACAAGACTCGCGCCCTCTTTTGTGAAACCGTTTCCAATCCCGCCCTCGAAATTACCGACCTCGATGCCGTAGGAGCCATCGCAAAGGAAAACAGCATTCCCCTTATCGTCGATGCCACCTGCTCGACTCCATACCTCACCAATCCCCTCAATCACGGTGCCGACATCGTCGTCCACTCCCTCACCAAGTGGCTTGGTGGACACGGCACAGGCCTTGGTGGCATCGTCATCGATTCCGGCCGCTTCAACTGGAGCGGCGGCAAGCACCCTCTCTTCGACAATCCCGATAACTCCTACCACGGCCTCCGCTGGGGCCATGACCTCCCCGAGATGCTCGCTCCGCTGGCCTACATTCTGCGCATGCGCACTGTCCCACTCCGCAACCTCGGAGCCTGCATCGCGCCCGACAATTCCTGGCAATTTCTCCAGGGCATCGAAACCCTGCCTCTCCGCATGGAACGCCACTGCGAAAACTCCCTCGCAGTCGCCAAACATCTCAAGGGTCACCCGGGCATCGAATGGGTCCGCTTCCCCGGGCTCGAGGACGATCCTGAATTCGCCAAAAACCAAAAATACCTCCGCGGTAAAGGTGGAAGCGTTGTTGTCTTTGGAATTAAAGGTGGAGCAGAAGCGGGAGCAAAGTTTATCAACTCGCTCCAATTGTTCTCCCACGTTGCCAACCTTGGTGACGCCAAGTCGCTGGCGATTCACCCGGCCACCACGACCCATTCGCAGCTCACCTCCGAGCAACAACTCGCCGGTGGTATCCGCCCAGAACTTGTCCGCCTCTCCGTCGGCATTGAGCACATCGACGACATCCTCGCCGACCTCGACCAAGCCCTTGCCCAAACATAAATCGTTGACCACGAAGAAAGCAGAGGCTTGAGATGAGAAGTTCAGACGAACCAGAAAAGCACCCGCATACTTAGGCGCCTCGTTTTCTCCACCTCACGATGCTCAAATAATTGGCGACCTCTGTGGTCAAAACTCCTCGCCTCAAAAAATGGACTCATTAGAAATCCCAGAAACCTGTGGTGTCATCCTGCTCCCAGACACCGTGCTCTTTCCACACGGCGGAATGCCCCTCCATATTTTTGAGCCACGTTATCGGCAAATGATCAATGACTCTTTGGAAGGGAACTGCATGTTTTGCGTGGGCAATCTCCTCGGCGATGATAGCTCGGACCCCGATCGCTGCGCCGCCCCAGTTGGAACCATAGGACTGATCCGCGCCTCGCGGGAAGCTGACAACGGCACTTCAAACCTCCTCCTCCACGGAGTTTTCCGCGTACATTTCGAGAAATGGCTCGAGAACAAAACCTATCCATATGCCAGGATCAGGCCCATTCTCGACACCACGCTCGCCGCTGACGAAGAGTCGGAATATCTCGGAAGACTCCGTCGCACCATCAATCGAACTCTCTCAGGATTTCCCTCGGAGGTGAATGAGCAAATCAACACAACGCTCGACAAAGCCGGGGACTCCGCGACCTGCTCCGATGCTGTCGCCCAGCAATTTATTCACGACCCAAATGACCGTCAACGCCTGCTGGAAACCCCCGAAGTGCGAAAACGAATCGATTTTTTAATTCAGTTTCTGGAAAAAGCAGGTCCCTCCGTCTAACCTCCCATGAAACCCCTCCTCTTTCTCTTAGTCATTGCCCCACTTGCAGGCCAAACCCTTGGCGGCTTCGAACCATTCACCCAGCAAGAAAATGGTAAAAGCTGGATCTTCTATGACTACGCGGACGACGAGGCGATTGATGCTCCGTGGAACCTTTTGAATTCCGGAGACCCCGAAATCTATGCTTCCTTCACCCTCGACTTCGGCGTCTCCCTCTTCGCCAATATCATGACATCAAACGGCTTCTTCGTAGGAAGCTACGCCGATGCCAGGATTAACACCGTCATTTGCGATGTCTTCATTGAGGACATCAACAGTTTCTCAGACGTCGAATTCTATATTCTTGCCGGAGGCACCTTCTACTACAGCGATTTTTACGTCATTGAACAATCTGGCTGGGTTGGCCTCCAAAATTCATTCTCGAGAGACCGGTGGTATTTTTACGACGACGATCAGGAATTTATCGAAGTGGATCTGACCCCTGCCATTCTCTCCGACGTCTCCGAAATCGGTCTTAATTTCTACCCCGTTCTGGGACTGACGGATGAAGACGGGAATCCGATTCTAAATGGCGATGGGAACCAGATATTCCCGGGTGACGGCAGGGTCGTAGCCCTCGATAATTTCACTCTCCTGCCGGACCTCACCGCCCCGAAAGTCGCTGTTTCGACTCAACCCCCCTCCGCCAAGATCACCTTCACCGGTATCGAAGGAATGGAATACACCATCCAAACCACAAGCAACCTCCGGGAAAAGAGCTGGACAAATGTGGGGAGTCCTTTCGAAATTTTCGGGAAATCTTCGACCAATGTCCCCATGACAAACAGAGGCTTTTTCCGGATCCTCAGCCAGCCATTCTACGTCGAGGCTCCATAGCGAAAAAAAACTTTCGCAAAGTCTGCTACTCTGCCTTATCCCAGCGGCGATGAAAATTGTGGTTGCATACTCTGGTGGTCTTGACACCTCCGTCCTCCTCCTCTGGCTCAAAGAGAAATACAATGCCGAAATTATCGCCTATTGCGCTGATGTCGGACAAGCGGAGGAACTCGACGGGCTTGAAGAAAAAGCTCTCAGCACCGGCGCCTCCAAGTGCTATATCGGTGATCTTAAAGAGGAATTTGCCGCGGACTACATCTATCCGATGTTCCAGGCCAACGCTGTTTACGAAGGCCGCTACCTTCTCGGCACCTCCATCGCCCGCCCTTGCATTATGAAGGGCATGCTCGAGGTCGCCCGTGCCGAAGGGGCCGATGCCATAGCCCATGGTGCCACAGGAAAAGGAAACGACCAGGTTCGCTTCGAACTCTCTTTGAACGCCCTCGCTCCCGACATTGAAATGATCGCTCCCTGGCGCGATCATTCCTTCCGCGAGCAATTCCCCGGCCGCGCCGAAATGATTGCCTATTGTGAAGAGAACGGCATCAAGATTCAGGCTTCAAACAAGAAGCCCTACTCCATGGACCGAAACCTCCTTCACATTTCCTTTGAAGCCGGTGCCCTCGAAGACACCTGGTATGACGGTTCAACCGAAACCGATAAAGACATGTATGTCCTCTCCGTCTCCCCAGAGGATGCTCCCGATACTCCTGAATATGTCGAGTGTCTCTTCGAAAACGGGAACCTGGTCGGCCTTAAAAATGACAACCTTGCGGGGTATATCTCCGAACTATCCGACTTCGAGGTCAAAGGCGAAAAGGACGGCTACACCCTTCTTACGCCTTACGGAGTGATGCGCGTTCTCAACCACCTCGGTGGCAAGCACGGCATCGGCCGCATCGACATCGTCGAAAACCGCTTCGTCGGCATGAAATCACGAGGCATTTACGAGACTCCCGGTGGCACCATTCTTCTCGCAGCCCACCAGGATCTCGAAACTCTTACCATCGACCGTGAGGCCCAACACGTTCGCGACTCCCTGATCACGAAATATGCCCAACTCGTTTATAACGGGTTCTGGTTTGCTCCCGAACGCGAGGCCATTCAAGCCCTCGTCTCCGAGACCCAAAAAACAGTCAACGGCGAAGTACGACTCAAGCTCTACAAAGGCAACATTATCAACGCCGGCCGCCGTTCTCCAAACAGCCTCTACGACGAGGATATCGCCACAATGGAAGGCGGCCAGGAAGAAGCCTACAACCAAAACGACGCCTCCGGCTTTATCGCGCTCAACGGGCTCCGCCTAAAACAGTTCGCCCGCGTGAATCATAAGTGATACGGGCTTCCAGCCTGTGTCTCTTGAAATCACTTCCCAAAACCGAAGCCTAACCGGGCTTCGGTTTTTTCTTTGCAGTATTCTTCAACCCAAAATCGCCCCGGCAGCGCTTTCACCTTCATTCAGATCCACCCTCTCCGGCCTTCCCTTGTGCTGGTAGATCACCTTGGTGTGATCAAGCCCCAGCAAATCGAGCACTGTCGCATGAAGATCGTGAACATGCAGTTTGTCCTCGGTCGCATACAAGCCCAGATCATCCGTCGCCCCGATCGTCTGACCACCTTTCACCCCGCCACCCGCCATCCACATCGTGAACCCGGTCGGATTGTGATCACGACCATCGCCCTTTTCACTCATAGGGGTCCGGCCAAATTCCCCTCCCCAAATCACCAGTGTTTCATCGAGCAACCCCCGCTGTTTTAAATCCTGAATCAAGCCCACAATCGGTTGATCAACGTTCCCGCAAAGCCGGGCATGGTTTTTTTCCATCCCGCTATGGCTGTCCCACTTGCTACCCGCACCATGATACAACTGCACAAATCGCACCCCGCGCTCCACCAACCGCCGCGCCATCAGGCACTGACGTCCAAACACCCTGGTCTGCTCGTTTTCAAGCCCATACATTCTTTTGACGGCAGCCTGTTCACTTTCCAGATCTATCGCCTCCGGCGCTTCCGCTTGCATCCGATACGCTAACTCGTAGCTCCGAATTCTCGCTTCAAGCTCGGTGTTCGATTGCCTACCCAGTAGGTGTTCCTCGTTCAGCCGATTGAGAAAAGACAACTTCCCCCTCTGCCGCTTCTCCGTCACCCCCTCGGGCAAATTCAAGTTTGCCACCGGCTCGTGACCCGATTCAAAAAGCGTCCCTTGATAACTCGCCGGCATAAAGCCTGACCCCCAGCAGCGGGAACCGTTCACTACCATCGCATTACTGTCCTTGATCACCGTAAACGCCGGCAAATTATCACTCACTGATCCCAACCCGTAGTTCACCCACGCCCCCAAAGAAGGTCGTCCCCCAAACACCGAGCCTGTATTCATCTGGGAAACCCCACCTGCATGATTGATCCCGTCTGAAACACACGATCGAATCACACACAAATCATCCGCAATGCTCGAATGCCGGGGCAACCAGTCGGAGATCCAAAGCCCACTCTCACCGTGCTGCTTCCACTCCCGCTTTGATTCAAGCAAAGGCGAACCCGCTTCTCCCATCGCTGTTACCGGCCGCTCAAAACTCTCCGGCAGGGGGCTCCCCGCCAACTTGTTTAACAAAGGCTTGGGATCAAAAAGATCCAGATGGCTCGGCCCTCCCTCCATAAAGAGAAAGATCACACTCTTTGCTTTCCCCAAGTGATGCGGGATCTTCGCTGCTACCGGATTCCTCGTCCTTAATTCACTTCCATAAAGCCTATCTCCCGTCAGCGCCGACAAAACAACGCCGCCAAACCCGGCTCCCGAGTTCATCAGAAATTGCCGGCGCGAGTGCGGCATTATGATTCGACGACAAGACATGACTCAATCAGTGAAGGTAAAGGAACTCGTTGGAGCTTAGTAATGCGTGACAGAAATCTTCAAAAGCCTCTCTTTCCGGAGAGCTCCCTGCAGAGAACTCTTCTTGACCACCCCACTTGGCGCCCGAAGGAAGCCCGGCAAGGTCGACGACGTTCAGATCAACGACAGGATCTGGAAATTCCGGCAAGTCCCGCTCGTGCAGTAATTTTCGTGTCAGCCTCAACCTCGCCACTTTACCTCGCCACGAATGCCCGCCGCCATTGCGCGCGCCCAGCAGAACATTTTCGCTCTTCCGCTGAATGCCCCCCACGACCTTGTGCCCCACCTCGACTCGCTGCATTTCCCCGTCCGACCTCGACAAATCCTTCAAATAAAAGGTCACCCTGCCCTGCCCTTCGCCTCGCGCATTGACAACCACCGCCACGAAAAAAGGAACCTTCAACGGAACCCTCAAATTCGAAGCCACGACCTCATATTCAAAGTCACCACCCGGATTTAATCCCACCAATTGCACAATCAAATTCCCTGGTCCGTAGCGGCTCTTTTCGCTCGTTACCCCGATGGACCAGCCCTGGCTTTGATGATTGCCATTCCATTGTGACAACAAAGTGTTCACACGCGCATCATCGTGAACTTCGTCGAGCCGGACCACCGCGGAAGCCGAAAATTGATCCTCCGGGAGTTGAACTCCGGGCAATTCCAAATACTCCCACTTACTTCCGGGCTCTAGGGAGAAAGCCCCCCTGGCACCTCTGGCAAGATAGGACTCCGCACCCTTGAAAAAACTCTTCAAAGCAACCAATCCCCTCTGATCCGAAGCGCCCCTGGCCCGCTGTTCCTTTTCGGTGTTCTTGCTTTGCGAGGACAAGAATTCCATCGCAGCTTTCACCTCCTTCTCTTTTGCCTCACGCCCCCAAACCATTCGATAAGCCTCCCCCACATCCCCGTCTTCCGCGCTTCCCTTCGCTCCCAGAATCCGGCCAGCCAAGGCCCGGGCCCTGGCCAAAGGCCACTCGCTGTTGGCCAATAGCAAGGACTGTGTCGCCGTCGTCGTATTCAACCGCTCCGGCTCGGAAGCAAATCCCGCCGGGCTGTCAAAACACTGCAAAACTCGCTCCGGAGTGTTTCGCATCTTCCTTAAATAAATGGACCGCACCGGCGAAGAACCACCTTGGGCCACCCCTCCTTCCAAATGCTTCAATTCGCCAGACAAAGCCAGCATGGCATCCCTGATCTGTTCCGCGCCGAGTCTCCGAGGCGGAAATCTCCAGAGCAACTTATTCCCCGGATCTGTTTGAACCTGAGCATTGCTGGGCTCAAATCTTGCCGTCTGACGGTAAGCCGCACTTGTCATGATCAACTTGTGCATCCGTTTTACCTTCCACCCGCCACTCATAAACTCACCAGCCAGCCAGTCCAACAACTCCGGATGAGTCGGCTCCTCTCCCAGAATGCCAAAATCATTCGGAGAGGCCGCAATCCCGCGCCCAAAATGATGCTGCCAGATCCGATTCACCATCACTCGTGCCGTAAACGGATTGTCACTCGCCACAATCCAATCCGCCAAAGCCGAACGACGCCCGGTGGTAGTCTCCCGCGTCTCAATTCCCGGAGCGGCTTCCCCCAGCAATGTCAAAAATCCCGGCATCACTTCTTCCGAGTTAAGTTGAACAATCGCAGCCTCACTTCCCGTATCCGTGCTCATGAAGGACTTCGGCAGTGACTCGGGCTT
>JAURPJ010000017.1 GCA_030835305.1 Verrucomicrobiota bacterium
CTTCGATTGGTCGGGGACACTGGTCGATGACCTGCCTCCCACGCTTCACGCAACCAACACCGTGCTGGGTGAGCATGATGTGCCCGCCCTCAGTCGTGAGGAATTCCGCCAACGTTTTAGGCTGCCGTACCCGGAGTTTTATGAAGAGTTGCTGCCGGGCGTTTCCATCGAGACCCTGGAAGATACTTTTCGAAGCTCTTTCAATGAGTCCCCGGAGGGCGTGACGGTTTTGCCTCACGCGCGTGAGATGCTCGATTGGTGCCGCGACCAGAAAATCCGCTGCTTCGTTCTTTCAAGCATGGATGTGGGACTTTTTACCGAGCAGGCGCATGATTTCGGTCTGCACGGTCACTTTGAGGCAATTTATGCCGGTGTCATCGACAAGCGCCAACGCATCGGCGACATCTTGAAGGCGCACGATTTATCCGTCGCAAATACCGCGTTCGTGGGAGATATGGTGCACGACGTGCACACTGCCAAGCACGGAGGAATCGCTTCGATCGCAGTGGCTACGGGATACGATCCGGTCGAGAGGCTCGCGGAAAGTGAACCGGATCACTTCTTTGATCACCTCGGCGATTTTCGTCGGTGGCTGGAGAATTCTGCAATCCAGACAAGGACACCTTTATGATGGATCAGATCGTCATTCGTGGCTTGGAACTGATTACGCATATCGGGGTTCCGTCGGAGGAGAGGGCGGAAAAGCAAAAGCTGCGGGTTCATCTCACGCTCGATGTCGCTCGCTTTCCGGAGCATGACAGGATTGATGGTACGGTGGACTATAAGGCGGTCGCGGATCGCGTTCGTGGATTGGCGACCGCGAAAGAGCGTCAGCTCATCGAAACCCTTGCGCAGGATATTGCCGCAATGGTTTTGGGTGAGTTCGGAGTTTGCAAGATCCGTGTCGAAATTGAAAAGTTCATTTTGCCGGAGACCGATTGGGTTGGCGTGATCATCGAGCGATCTTCTTCAAAGATAAATTGAACGTGCGGTTCTTTTACCTGTCCCTATGGGTGTGTCAGAAGGATTCTCACCGGCGATTCTAAAAAACTTTATGTCTTCCGAGTCTGCGAATGAATCCTCTGCCGATGCGGATCGTGGCCTCGTGGCCAGGGCGCAGCAGGGGGATACTGCGGCCTTTGATCAGCTGGTCGTCAAATACAGCCCGCGCCTCTACGGCATGATCTACCATATGACCTCCAACAAGGAGGATGCGAACGATCTCATGCAGGATGTTTTTGCGAAGGCCTTCCGGTCACTGAGCCGCTTTCGGGGGAAATCGTCATTCTACACATGGATTTATGCGATCGGGACAAATATGACGCTGAACTTCCTTAAAAAGCGCAAACGGAGGGCCGCGTGGAGCCTCGATGAGCTGGATTCGGGAATTCAGAATGACGACGCCATGGTGGATATCGCCCATTTCGCAAATCCCCGTCACCAAAGCGATGTGAACGAACTTCAAAAAAGATTGAACGAAGCGATGCAGTCGCTGTCTGATGACCATAGAGCGGTCGTCACGATGTTCGATATTCAGGGAATTCCCCACGCTGAGATCAGTAAAATTCTCAAAGTGTCGGAAGGAACCGTCCGTTCGAGACTCTTCTACGCGCACCAGCAATTGCAGGGATATTTGGAGGAGTTCATCAAATAGAAATCATTCATGAGCGAGCAAGAAACACAGGTCCAAAAACTCATCCGCCTAAAGCGGTTCGAGCAACCGAGGGACGGATACTTCGAAGATTTTCTCAAGGAGTTTCAAAGTCGTCGCGATGGAGAAGTCGCGTCCAGGCCTTCGACTTTTTCTGCCGCTTCCCGCGTGTCCGACTTGTTGCGTGGGATGACCTCCGGCAAGTGGGTGTTTGGAGCTGGTGTGGCTTATGCGGCTTTGTTGGTGATAGTGTTGAGTTGGCCAGAGGGGCCCGAGGCCCGGCCTGATGCCTCAAGACAACCGATTATTTTTGAGCCAAAGCAGCCGATTAAGAAGCCGGTCAACCCTCCAAAAACCCCGGTTCCAAACCCCGGTCCTTGATTTCGGCGATTGGGTGACTTGATCTCCCTGCCATCAGCGTGTCAGGATCTCTTGTATGCCGAGTCATGCTGCCAGCCTGTCCGTCCGCTCTTCTGGAAAAGGAACTTACGAGATCACCCGCCAGGTTGAGGACATCGTTGCTGAATCGAGAATTACGACGGGAACAGCAACCGTCTTTGTCCAGCACACCAGCGCAAGTTTGGTCATCATGGAGAATGCCGATCCGAGTGCGCGGACCGACCTGCATTCCTTTTTCGATCATCTTGTTCCCGAGGATACTCCATACTTCGTGCACACTTACGAGGGGCCGGATGACATGCCCTCTCATATTCGCATGGCTCTCACCCGGACCAGTGAAGTGATCCCGGTGGTGAATGGGCAAATGACACTAGGCACCTGGCAGGGACTCTTTCTTTTTGAGCACCGGAACCAACCATACTCGCGTCGTATCGTGATCATAGTCCAGGGGGATTAGATCCCCCATCACGGGTAGGCTCCGGATGTATTCGGAGGGATACGATTGCTACCGGGTCAGGTAATGTCTAACAAGAGATGAAGACGAGTTTTCAGAAACAGCTCGCCAGCGGACTTTTAGCTTTGGCAATCTCGTGGCTTGGTCTAAGGGCAGAGTCGATTTTGATTCCCAACGCGGGTTTCGAGGAAAGGGAAACTTTTGACCCATTCGCCGAGTCGACCGACAAGTATCCCCAGTGGGGTAGGGAATTTTGGAGGCACTTTGATATTTCTGCAAACGGAGGCCCCCTTAGGATTTGGAACCCCGGAGCTCCGGGCCGGGACGAAACCGCGCAAGGCGCTCTTGATGTTGGCTTCGGAGGGACGGCTCCGGAAGGGAAGTATGTTATGCTGGTCAGGAGTCGGGAGAACGATCCTCTCAGGGAGTTTGAAGCGGTCAGCCAGATTTTGACCGAGACTTTTGATTCTTCAAAATCGTACACTCTCACCTGCAAGGTCGGGCGCCTTCCCGGGCCCGATTCAGGTGGAAGTTCCAACTACAATCCGGATTGGTATGGATACCGGGTTCAGTTTGTTGTGGGTGGGATAAACATCGATGGTGCCACTTTTGCCGGTCAGGTTTCAGGAGGTACTGTTCTCGCTGAGGATGATAATGCTCTTGAGGTCCCAGTGAACGAATTTGTCACCTCAACCGTGGTCTACAATTCAGATCCGGCGGACAGTGTGCATGATGGTGAGCTGATTCAGGTTCGACTCTGCGCTCTCGAGACGCCTGATAATCCTGAGGATGATTCGCTTGCCGGTTGGGTCGCTTTTGATGATGTGACTCTCCAGACCGGCGCTTTTCCTGGTTTCGTGCCTTCCTTTGCTATCAAGGAAATCGAGTATTCGATCGAAGATAATTCGGTTACCCTGACGTGGGACTCGAGGGAGGGGCAGATTTACTCCGTGGTTTACTCCGACGACCTTGTCAGCTGGGAGGGGGATCTTGATGACTCCGTGGCGGCGGACCCAGGTGAATCGACGACCAGAACCTTTGATATCGGAGGGCTCGTGGGCCCCGAAGGAAAGATCTATTTTCGCATCGAGAGAAACCAGTAGATCATGTCGCCGATAATGGTCCTGACTTTACTTTGACGATTTCCCTGAAAAACCAGTTGTTCATCGGTCGCTCTCTGCGGCTGCAGCTCCGGGATTCCGCGTATGCTTTCGAGGGGGTGATCGATCTGGGCAATGAACTCGCATTGGCTGGTCGCGGAGAAAATCCCGCAGCGAACACGTAGGGTTTATGGACCTTTCCCGCATGTGGCAGGCACGCCGGTAGTTGATCAGGCCCCGATGTTAAACAGATTGTTCCAAAGCTGGAAGGTCATGAGCATCCAGAGACGAAGGCCGTAGCGGCCCGAGCCTTCGTCGGTTCTGTAAGCGAGAAGTTGTTTCACGCGTCGGTAATCGAGAATGCCCTCCCGTTTCAGTCGCCGGGGAGAGAGCATTTCGCGAATCTGTCCCCGCATTTCTTTTTGCATTCAAAAGTGAACCGGGATCCGTATTCCGCTTTTGGGCTGGTGAAGAACCGAGTCGGTGCAGCCATCAATGTAGCGGAGGCGCCCCTCTTTTTCGATTGGTCCACCGAGGTTGAAAAATCTGTAAAAACTTTTCCGGGTGACGGCGATTCCGGCCCCACCCGAGATCTCGCACGATCCGGGAATCGCGGCATACATTCCGGCTGGCAGCGGGAACTCCAGATCCAGGAAGCGAAGAGTGGCCTGTCTTTCGGTCACGAAAAGAAAGTGGGTAACGTCATCAAAAAAGTCGAGGCCGTTTCCAGACCAACGATCGAGTGATGATGGATGGCAGTCCGGTCCGACTTCCTCCCAAGAAGCTCCTTCGGTTTCAGTGACCGTGACGAAGTGTTTTTGGTCACCTGATCATTTGGCCAAGATGTGAAGCGGCTGGTAAGCGGTTCGGCTTGTTTTCTAGCGCACCATGCGGACGCGCAGGAATTTCTTGGTGTCTTGCGTGACCGGACTGGAAAGCTGTCGCGTGACCTTCTTCGTCTGGGTGACCGGATCAATCTCTTCTCTTACCAGAATTGGTGCGGGAATGGTTGCCCAATTTTCGAGATCGGAAGATTCCTGAACTTCAAAGAGAACGTCGGTGACGTTGAGCCCCTGTTGATACGTGATCGAAAGGAAACCATCCGGTTCGATCGTGACGAGACCTTGGGTGATGACGGGGGCGGCATTGGCATTGTTAGGGCTGTTACCGGTGGCATACTCGGCGAATGCAGTGAGGCCATCGTTGTCGGAGTCGCTCATGTCATCAGTGATCCCGTTGGCAATTTTCCAGTCGTCATAACCGGTGGTGAGAGCGGTGTCGGCCATGCCGGGTGCCCCTCCGATGGAGGCGTGCGCGGACCATGAAGAGCCCTGGGCCTGGACGTTGCCAGTGAAGATCATGGAATAGCCATCTCCGTCCGCCTGGATCGGCCAGGGAGGTTGATCGTTGTAAGTGAGGTTGATGAATTCGATTGAGCCTGTCTTGCGAACGATCAGCTGTTCGCCATCATTACTGAGTCTGCCGCCAAATTCACCGGCGATAAAACCTTCGGAAAGGTCTCCGTAACGGGCGGTGAAAGCTTCGAGATCTTTGACAAGAACAACCCGTGCGCCTGCTTCCAGAATAGTGTTTTCTGCAAAGAAAAAGCTGATGCCTTCGTCAAAGTAGACTCCGCTGAGGTCGATGGGTTGAGTAGAGATGTTGAGAAGCTCGATGAACTCAAAGTCATCCCGGTCGGAAGAGATTGCGAGCTCTTCCGCCGAGGAGGGATTGGCGGGCCGGTAGTGGATTTCCGAAATAACAAGATTGGTCGCAGCGGCGGGCACGGTATCGAGACTAAAGAAAGTGGCGGTCACGGGACTCCATTCGTTTGAGTTGCTATCGAAGCTCCTTGCTTTGAATTCGGTTGGCCCGTTGATCATAATGGGCGCTGTGATATTATTGCCATTAGTGAGATCAATTTCACCTCGTAATGTGAGGTCAAAACGTATGTCGGAACTTCCAGCCGACGCATTGTGAATTTCCACGGCGATGGTATTCTCACCGTCGAAAAATCGAGATGAAGAAACCTTGTAGTCGAAGAAAGTGTTTTCGTCGGGAGTGCTACTTGTCGCGAAGGTGTCAAAGCTGGGATTTACGGGAAGATTGGTGCGGGCGACTTCCACGCCATTGACATAAACGATCGCCCCATCGTCGTAGCGGAGGCCGATGACGAAGTTGGAAAAATCCGCAGGGTCTTTAATCATGACCTTCTTGCGAAAATACGTGGTGGCATTCTTTTGAGTGCCACCGGTGTCAGGGTCGGTGTCGATGAAGCCGACGGTCGTTTTAATATCAATCGTTTCTCCATAGGCAAATTGTGAAGGACCGCTTGCCCAGTTACTGTCATCGTAGGCGGCGCCTTTCCAGGCTGTTCCCTGGTCGCTTCCATCGTCGAGATATTTCCAGACGTCACCGGAGGCGACAAAGTCTTCAGGCTTGCGAACATCGTTGGAAAATGTCGCATTGATGGCTGTGGGGCTGATGCCCCCCCCGGGGAGACGGGGATCGGAACCATCGATGGTGTAGTAAATGGCCGTGGTGTTGGTGGCCATGGTGATGCCACCTCCAGCAGGGATTGAGCCCCCGAACTGGGAGAGCGCGGGAGCGAGAATATCCGGATACATGCCGGCTTGCCGGAGCCTTTGGATCATGCTGGTAGTGCGCTGTGGTAAGCCAGTGTCAAGCCAACGATTGACATAGGATTCCCATGAAGCAACCGTTTGATAATTCCATCTTCGGGCTTCGGCTGCGAAACCGGAGCGCATCTCCTCGTAGCGTTTGCGCAGTCGCTCAACGCTCGCTTTGGTGGTTAGGGCACCGTCGTTGAAGAAGTGTTTGTGAATTCGATCTGCCAGCAGCATGTTATAGTCCGGGTTGCTGCCGGTGCGCAGTTCAGTCATCGCCCTGAGTGGCCCATTGTGGGTGACGGCGTGGTCGTGATTCCAGCCTCCGTTGGGCATGAAGCCATCGGGATCCCTCATCATGAATTTGAATGGTACGCCTTGGGATCTTGAGCCAAAGGCACGGAACTCGCTCTCACACTCTCCACTTGTCCAGAGCAACATGAAATCGATGACGTTTGCGATATCGATGTGTGCAGCCGCATTGACAAACGGGTCTGGTCCATTCAACAGGTTTCGCGTCTCGGTCCAGAACTCCGCGTTGCCATCGTATGGAGTTCCGTTCTGGAATTCACTGCCGGAGTTGTTGGCGCTGATGGCATCGTAGTCCTCTTTTTTGCCACCGAAGTAACTTGACGCCATGTCGGCATTCCAGCGTTCACGCAAGTGGTATTGTCCCCAGTATCGTCCGTTCAGATAGACATGGACGAAACGTCCGTGTGGCGCAATTTGGCCCATATCGAGCATCGAGTCGTCGGCAAAGCGTGGGCCCATGTAGGCGCCGCGATTCGTCATGTCATGTGAGCCGCTACGTAGATTGATGGCGTCAAACTCGTCAACCGGCGGGAAATTTTTATATTCGAATCCGTCAAAGATCGGGTGTTTGAGCTTGGCCGTGCCGTATTCTTTTCGGAAGTAGAGTCGAAAACTCTTCTTGGTGAAGTTGGTGAAGCCTCCGCCGAAGTTGGCTAGTCCAGCGTCTTCCTGGAACCCGGGGGTTCCGTCCGGGTAGATCATCTCGATCGAACTCTTGTGCTCGATATAGTCGTTGTTGCTGTCCTGGAGAAAGGGGGTTCGGGGTATGTATTCAGAGATGAAGCTCGCTTTATCAATAATTTCCCGTTGGGTTTCCGGAGACATCGCAGCGGTGTCCGGAAACGGCGCTTGGTTTAGCAGGTTATGCAGGTCGGTCTTTTCCTGCCCGTCCACCAGCTGGTCCTCGGATTTATCGATTACGGTCCGGTATTCAAATCGATTCGATTCCCGGCTCCTGCGGATGTGGACATCGATAATTCGCACATGGAGTTCGCCACTGACTAGGGCCACGACCACCTGGGAACGTTCCGGCCGCTCGACGCTCTGAGAGGGAAGTTCGTTTGTCGAGGCCACTGACATGAGGCGAAGGTCGTAATTGGCCTGGGTGACCAGCGAGATGGTGGGTACGGCGGTCAAGGCCTCGGAAAATTGGTCGCCGTATACGTCATCCGGGAAGATATAGCTATGGGTGTCAATGTTTGTCGACTGGAAGCCGGGCTTGAAGGCAAGAGCACGGACAACAGTCGTGCCCGTGATTGAAATAGGACCCGTGTAAAGTTGGCCGGAGGTTTCGCTTGGTGGAGATCCGTCGGTGGTGAAGCGAATGCTGGCACCTTCCGTCTCCGTTGAGATTTCGAGATCAAATTCGGTGTCATAGACGCCACGGTCAACGCTGAAGCGGGTGTCTCCGACGAGCCCTTCATAGCGGATGCCGTTGACGGCTCCCGGAGTTGGAGTGGCGAAAAATCCTGACGTCAGATTGTTGGGATTTTTGAAGATGCCGGTCAGCTCGGGCACCATGATGAGGTCCGAACTTCCGGTGCTGCTGTTGAGCCCCTGGATCGCCAAGATGTTGGTTCCTGTCATCAGACCGCCTTGCTCGACAGGATAATTGAAGAAGGTGGTGGCGTTGTCTTCATTGCGACCGCCATCGGTGGACCTGGAGTTCCATGCCGGAGTTGCGGGGGCGGACTCCTTGTGAAACTCCGTGCCATTCAAATGGGCCACGAATCCGTCCTCCCATTTCAGGCGTAGATTGATGTTACTGATCCCGGTGGGGTCTGCCACTTCGAAGGGAATGCGAATATAGACTGTGGCATTTTGGGAGCGCATCTCCGCGCCGGAATCGCCGCCGTCGCCAATCAGGGGTTCATAACGCCCTCCGGGAGAATCAAATCCGATTCCGGTTGCTCCGCTGTTCCAGGCCGAGTCGTCGAAGTCAGTGGTCGTCCAGTCGGTTACCGGTCCGGTGGGGACGAGCCATTTTGCCGGGGTTCCGGCGGAGAAAAAAGTAACGGGAGTTTCTGCATCGATGCCGACTCCGAAGGCGATGTCTTTGGCTTGTGCGGGGTAGTCACCGAATTCGCTCGCGATCGTGGTGCCATCGGGCTTCACCAGGGCAAGATACCCGCCGGCCTCGCTCTGCAGGCGGAAGTTCGTGTGAAGCTCGCTTGCCGCGTTCGCCCGGTCTTTGCCCGAAGCAAAAACCACCAAATACCCGCCACTCGTCATTTCAATGGCTGGTAGTTGCCATTTAGTGAGAATGGTCGGATCGTCGGTCAAATACCAGCCGCCGAGGTCTCCTGCGACCCCCGAGGTGTTCCAGATTTCGATCCAATCTTCACGGTCGTTGTCTTCGTCAACAATGCCGTCGTCGTTGTCTGCGAGGAATTCACTGATGACCGCATCAGTGAGAGTGTCAGCGCTGGCGACTTGTCCCCCGAAGATGAATAGGACTAGCGCGGTGACTGTATAGTAGAGGGACGGAAGCGGAGGTTTTGCGATCATGGTGTGCCTCGGAAGGAGCTGAGTGCATCGTTACTAGCGGGTTAGGGCTGGCAAGGCAATGAAGGAGTGCGGAAACGGTTCAATTCAGTCGGCAGGCAGAATTTGCATGGACAACCCGCCGGGCCGGCGGCAGCTTGACTTGGTATGTTCATAAATTGGCATGGGCTGGGATTGCAGTCGCTTCGGTTGGGCGCGTTTCTTTTGATCGCTCTTGTGCTTTGCCCGTGCGCCTCGGCTGAAGGATCTTTCGTGAATGTCACCGATGAAGCTGAAATTGGTTATCTTCAGTGGACTGCGCCGGCGGGATGGGTGAAGCATGTGCCAGAGGTGATGACCGGGGGCGCCGCGGTCGCTGATTTTGATAATGATGGTTGGGTTGATTTGCTTGTGACCCGCTATCAAAGCACCGACACCCTCTTTCGCAATCGGGGTGATGGGACGTTTGAGAGTGTGAGTGAGCTTGCCGGGATCGAGGTGGTTGCTCCGAGCAACGGGGCGGCGTGGGGTGATATCGACAACGATGGCGATGCTGATTTGTATATAAGTGTCGCCGGTGAGTCCGGGAATCCTTTGCGAAATTTGCTTTATGTGAACCACGGAGACGGCACCTTTTCTGAGGAAGGTCAGCTTTGGCGGGCTGATCTTGAAGTTCCGAACTGGCACTCCGGTTTCAGTGTGGCTTTCGGCGACTATAATCGTGACGGGAGGCTCGATATTCATACATGCCAATGGGCTGTGACCGGGCCGGGGAATCGTTCCGTCCTGCTTGGAAACACCGGGCTTTCAGGTGGATTTTTTGACGTCACGGCGGGTGCCGGCGTGGAGATGTGGGACGACCCCGAGGTGGCAGATGGGCCGGAATTTACAACCCAGGCTTTTACTTCAAGATTAACCGATCTCGACCTCGATGGCTGGCCCGATCTGGTGGTGGCCGGCGATTTTGGGACCAGCCGCATTTTTTGGAACAATGGCGACGGCACGTTTGTGGATGGCTCCGAATTGGCCCAAATCGGTGGGGATGAAAATGGGATGGGATTGGCCGTTGGCGACTACGATGGTGATGGCTTGCCGGACTTGTTCTTTACTTCGATTTATGATGGGCGTCAGCCCGCAATTCCAAATTCCGGATGGGGTGTGACCGGGAACCGGCTTTATCGTAATCTTGGGAACCGGGTCTTCGAAGATGCTACAGATGCCGCCGGGGTGCGCGATGGCGGTTGGGGATGGGGGGCGGTATTCTTCGACTACGACAACGATGGCGATCTTGATCTGGCAATGACGAATGGTTTTGAAACAGATCGCATGGAAACCGAGACACCATTCCATACTGATCCCACCAAGCTGTGGCGCAATGATGGAGGGTCTTTTACCGATGTCTCCACTTCGGTCGGCATCACGGATACCGAAAAGGGGAAGGGGCTGCTGGTTTTTGATTACGATCGGGATGGTGATCTAGATCTCTTCATCGTCAATAATGAGGGCAGCCCGATTCTCTATCGAAATGATACGGTCAACGATAATCACTGGCTGCGGATCAAGCCGCGTGGGCGTTGTTCCAATCGCGATGGCATCGGGGCGGTGGTGACGATTTTTCAGGGTGACAATGCTCCTGCACAGCATCGCGAAATCAGTGGCGGAAGCCATTTCCTGACCCAGAGTGAGAAGATTGCACATTTTGGTTTGGGGGACTCGGCCGAGCCCGTTGCGCGAGTGAGGGTGTGCTGGCCGAGTGGGATCGAGCAGGAGATTTTTAACGTTGCCCCCAATCAGGAACTCGAGGTAATCGAGCCTGGGAGTCCCTATGAAGCTTGGCTGGAAGAGCACTTTTTAGAAGGCGAACGTGCTGCCGGTGTTGTCACGGATCAACTGGCGGATCCCGATGGGGATGGGTTGAATAACGCCCTCGAGTTTGGGGCGGGACTTGATCCGCGAAACGCAGACGGCATTGGTCCGGTCGGGATATTCAGGGGGGCGGACTCTGGCGAGAGGCTTGTCAGGTATCGTCATCGAAGGCTCCCTTGCGGTGTCCGGGCTTTGATCGAAAAATCCACCAATTTGGAAGATTGGCAACCGTGTGACGCGGTCGATCTTGAAACGATAAGTGTGGAGAAAACCTCCGATTGGGGGGTGGAGATTATCACCAGTCGACTTGTTCCGGAAGCAAACTACCTGCGCATGCGAGTGGTTATTGAACCATAATCTTGATCATGCTGTCAAAGTAGGTCCGGGTTGCTTCGAGGCCTCCGGGAAGCATTTTGAGGATGCGGTCCCGGCGCTCGTTGATGATTCTTTTGAGGCTCTCATCAGGCTTGGAGGCGAGTTGCAGATCCAGGTTGGCCATTTCGGCCACAATGCCCTGGAGCGGATCGAGAGTTTGACGAGGGTATCTGCTGATAATGGCTGGGAGTTCGTCGATTCGCTTGTTCTTCGTCGCCGCGAGGAAGCGTTTCAGAAGGTGAAGCGAGATTGAGACGGGAAATTTGTTGCTGAGAAGGTGATCAACCAACTCCAGATTGTGGGGCGTGTTCCTGATAATGAGAGTGCCACTTTTATTGAGATATTTGGCAGAACTGTCGGGAGGAAAGCTAACTCCGCTTGTTTTTAGCCAGAGGACAAGTTGCTCTTCGTTGAAGCTCTCGATCGATTTGAGAACATCGCTCGACGCGGTGCGGGAAGGGGTTATATTGTGGTCTCGATGCGGGGGGCTTTTGTCATTTTGGTTTTGCTGTGGGCTTTTCCGGCAACGGGGGCTCCGGTGATTTCGGAATTCATGGCGTCGAATGAGGCGACGCTGCCTGATGAGGACGGTGATTTTCCGGATTGGATTGAAATTTTCAATCCAGAGGATGAGCCGGTTGATCTGGCGGGATATTATCTGACGGATGATTCCCTGGTTTTGAATCGATGGGTGTTCCCGTCGACGATGCTGGGGCCAGGCGAATGGTTGGTGGTTTTTGCCTCGGGTAAGGATCGGGATGTGGGGGAGTTGCATACGGATTTTAAGTTGTCAGCGGGAGGTGAATATCTCGCGCTGGTGTCGCCGGATGGGTCGACGGTTGTGACGGATTTTGGAGATCGCTATCCGCCGCAATTTGAAGACGGAAGTTATGGCGCTGGCGGGTTTGGGGTTGGTTATCTTGATGAGGCTTCGCCGGGGGCGGCGAATGGAACAGGCCGATTGCCGGGGCCGCTCTTTCTGGAGTATCGAACCGGCGGAGATCGGCCCGCGGTGGCTGAGGCCCTCGATATTACGGCGACTGTTTCGGGCGCGGAGGATGTGACGCTTTTCTATCGCCGTGGATTCGGACCGGAGGAAGCGGTAGCGATGGCTTCGGCTGATGGAATGAACTATTCGGTTACCATCCCCGGAGGTACGGTGCGAGATGTGATCAGGTGGCGCTTTGTGGCCCAAGATGCCGACGGACGGATCACGAAGGAGCCGCCATTTGCCAATCCGCTCGATTCCCACGAATATTACGGAGTTCCTGTGGGCAATCCTGATGTTGAGAGTTTGGCCGAGATCTTCGAATGGTTCATCAGCGCAAATGACTATGATCGGCTGACGTCTTTTCAAAAGGTGCGGGCCGGGCTGTATTATTTGGGAGAATATTACGACAATGTGGAGTTTGGTCCACGCGGTCAGTCGACTCTGTTTTTCGAAAAGAAGGGTTTCAACATCGACTTCAACAAAACCCAGCGATTTCGATGGAAGGAGGATGAACCGAGGGTTCGGGACATCAATCTGATGACCAATTGGGGTGACAAGGCGAAAGTGCGCAACGAGATGGCATACGAGATTTTGCGTGAAGCCGGAGTCCCCACTCATTTTGCTTTCAGTGTCAGGGTTCAGCGCAACGGCCAATTCTTCAGCATTGCGGATCTCGTGGAGGATGCTGATGAAATCTATCTGGATCGAGCGGATCTTGACCCGGATGGAACGTTATACAAGGCAGTCAATACCTCACTGAGAGCTGAGGAAATTGGAAACACAAATATTGTCAGGAAGATGACCCGTGAGGAGGAGGGGTGGGAAGACCTGAATGCGCTGATTGCCGGGATCAATCAGGAAGATCCCGACCGCTGGAGTTACATCTTTGATCACGTCGATCTGCCCACGACTATTAATTCCCTGGCCGGTCTTGTTGTGATTATGCAGACCGATATGGGGGCAAAAAATTACTACCTTTATCACGACACCGAGGGTGACGGTCGATGGTCGATTTTACCTTGGGATCTTGATTTGACCTTTGGCCGGAATTTCACGAGCCGCGCGGGTTACTTTGATCGAAACCTCTTCACCGGGGGATTCACCGAGTTTGGTGAATCTGCGAACACCAGCGTTCTGGTGGAGGCGTTGCTGAGGGGGAATCCGAGAACCCGGGAAATGTTTTTCAGACGGCTTCGTACTTTGAGCGACCGGTTTATAGCCTCGGAGTATATTCCGGAGCGCACGCGGGCTCAACTCGACCGCTTGTCACCTGCTTCGATTTTTCCGGGTGACGCTTTTCTGGATTTTGAGATATGGGGAACATGGTATGATGTCGATCCGGTTCCCAAGCCCTGGAATATATCCCACCCTGATGCCGAGACGATGGCGCGCGCCACTAATCGGATTAACCTAGAGTGGCTGCCGATGAGGCGAATTGAAATCTATAGTAACACTCCTGATTTGCCGGCCTCTCTCGAGACTCCGGTGGTTAAAATAGGGTCGCTTGATTTTGACCCGATTTCCGAGAATCAAGACCAGGAGTATGTGGAGTTAATCAACCAGTCGCCGACTGCCGTTGATGTTTCGGGATGGCGCGTGGATGGCGCAGTGAGGTTGATTCTGCCACCGGGAACGGTGATCCCATCGGGTGATAGCCTGTTTTTGAGTCCGGATGTGGTGGCGTTCGCGACACGGGATTTGAGCCCCACAGGAGGCGAGCAGCGTTTTGTGATCGGGCCTTATTCGGGGAATCTGGCGGGTGAGGGGGAAACACTTGAGCTTTATGATCCCAAAGGTGTTTTGCGTGATAGTCACACCTACAGTGGGGCGGTTCCGGGGTTTAATGGAGACAGTCGCGAAGATCTGGATGGAGATGGAATGAATGCAGTGTTGGAGTGGGCTCTGGGTTCGTCCGATCAGGAATTTGGTTCACTCCCAGTAATTCAAGAGGGGGTGTTCAGTTATCGTGTTCGTAGCAATCTGAATGGTTTTTTTCTGATTCCAGAGGTCAGCCAAAATTTGGTCGATTGGACGCGTGATGGGTTGGCCATCACGCGGATCCCTGGCGAGCTTGGTTTTGATCAAATTTCGATCAATCTTTTGGAAGAGGCGTCGGGTGGTTTCGTGCGGCTGAGGTTGATGCGGCAATGACAGGGCGATCAAGTTAACAGCCTTTTGAAAAACTAGCGTGGATTGTGCTACACTCTGGCTCGTCATGTTTGAGAGTCGAGATCGTGTCAGTTAAGATCAGCAGGAACTTTGGGTAGAGAGTCGCCGTTTGCCGAAGGTGACGGCCAGCACCTTCTATCGGAAGCTCGATGACACGCTCAATGGCCGTTGCTAGAAATTTTCTTTTGAAGTGGAGCGCCTTAAGGCGTCGTTGAAGGAATCCGGCAGGGAGAGAAAGGGGGTTGTTTCTCAAAGTTTGGGGGAAACTTGATCGCGAAGCGGCCCTCGCGAAGCCGACGAGCTTGGCTGTGATGGTCGTCGCCGAGGATTCGCTTCAATTTCTGCTATGAAAGGTTGGGTAAGTTCGGATCCTTCTGCTGCCTGGGTTTACATAGAGGGGCTTGAAGCTGGGTTTGAGAAAGGAATGTTAGCTCAGGGAGTTGTTAGCGGAATGGCTTCGATTCATCCCCAGTCGGCTACTAGTGTTCGTACTAGAAATGGATGAGGCTCCACGTGCAAAAGGCGAAAAAATCGTTGGAGAGGGTTTGCAACTGATCGGGAGATGGAAGTTAAATGTCTGGTATTCGAGTTCATTATCTTCACTTCATTTCGAGTGCCCACCTAGAGAGCATAACTGCTGTTTTGAGCTCTCGGGATCGAGATAACGGGTGCATTCCACCATTGAATCAACGTGATGGTTGGAGACTGCTTTTTTATCTTTTCCATGGATGAGGGTGCCAATGAGACGCTTCAGCTCAATATTTGCTAGGAGTCATTCCTATTCTGCATGTAACGACTGTAATCCCTTATTTGCTAAAGGTTTCTTAATCTACCTCGAGCAAAGTCCATGAATCCATTTTTTGGAGGAATCAAAATCTAATTTTATTTGACACATCTCCCGAGTATCGCAGCTTTTTAAAGGTCTTTCCCAAACTTTGAATTATGTCATCTACTCGCGCGATTTCCCCTTTTTTTATTTGGTTTCTCTTTAGTCTTTTATCAGAGGCAGCTATACTTGCAGATTTTGAAGGTGAAGGAGTCTATGATGCCACTTCATTTCGACAAGGTGATGAGGGATCTGTAAGAAACGGTTATTATCACTTGCTAAATGCTGGAAGTGGTAGTCAAGGAAACTATCTTTCCTTTCCCGTTTTGGAAAATACGAAAGGGTGGTCCGATGTCCAATTTTCCATGGATTTTCGTGCGTCTGATGTTGAAGCTGACGGCTGGAGCGTGGCATTTTTAGATGTTGCCACACATGGCGAGTCAGGGGCAGTTCAGGGGGGTGCGGATGGCCTTCGCGGAGAGGAAGAAAGAGGACATTATTCGAATTCGATTGGAGTGGGTTTCCGAACGTTTAATGGGACTAATGCCACAATTAATTACGATGGGGTGGAGAGTGGTGATTCTAGTTATGACATCCAGTCATCACAGTGGGGGTCTCTGGAGATCAAGATGAATCGAAATGATACCGGAGGGGTGTTCGTCGATGTCTCAATGTTTCCAGACCGAGGTCTGCAGGGGAATCCCCAGGTTATCTACAGCCAGTATGCTCTCCAGAATGTATCTCTCGAAGAATTCAGGGTACAGATCGCTGGTCGAACTGGGGGTTCATCAATGGATCTTGATATCGATAATGTATCTTTAAATGTCGACATTGCCGAGCCGCCAACTCCAATCGGCGTAGTTATCAATGAATTTTTGGCTAGTAACGAGGATAGTCTTGAGGATGAAGATCTCGATAATCCTGATTGGATTGAGCTCTTCAATGGGCAGGATCAAGATCAGGACCTCAGCGGTTACTACCTTACAAACGATCCCCTCCAAAAAACTCTTTGGCGAATACCACGAGTGGTTCTTTCACCCTATGAGCATTTTGTCATCTTTGCCTCGGGGAAAGACCGGACTACCAGCGACGAGTCGCTACACACCAATTTTGTCCTCTCTAAAGAAGGTGGGTATTTAGCTCTCATTGCACCCGATGGGATAACGGTAGTTTCAGAGTTTAACTATTTAGAGCAGGCCCAAGATATCTCTTACGGAGCGCTTGGTAGCAGCCGTTCAGTTGGTTATTTGGAAAATCCAACCCCTGAGGCAATTAATTCTGGCTTACAAGCTGCTGGTCCACCTGCTGAGAGTGTCAAATTTGATCGTGCTGGTGGAACCTTCTCAGGCTCAACAACTCTAGAAATTCTTCCCCCGTCTTCGCAAACGGCGGTGGTGCGGTATACCACCGATGGCTCAATTCCAAATGCAACATCGCGCGTTTACTCGTCACGTTTCAATATTTCAGAATCCACGACAATTCGGGCTCGAGTCTATGATGTGGGTCGGCTCCCAGGCGAAGTCAAAAGCCGTACTTTTCTCGAGTTAGCCTCAAATGTCCAAAATTTCACTTCAAACCTCCCTATCGTGGTGGTTGATACAAACGGAGTTAATATCGATAGTGCAGGCCGGAGCTTTCAACCTGTTTACACAGTGGTAATAGACCGTGACGAGCTTACCGGAATCGCCCGAATCAATGATTCTGAACCGAATTTCACGGGGAGGGGTGGAATGCATATCCGGGGGCAATCTTCCGCAGGATTTCCTAAAAAACAATATGCTTGGGAGACATGGAATAATGATGACGAGGACAAAAAAGTTTCAGTTTTAGGAATGCCAGCAGAGTCGGACTGGATACTCTATGCGCCTTACTCGGATAAAACTCTCATGCGGAATGCGATCGTCTATGAGACTGCCCGTACTACTGGTGGAGGCTTTGGTGGAGTTAGAACTCAGTATGTTGAGGTTTTCATGAATCGCAATCGCGGAACTGTGACCCTTAATGACTATCGTGGCGTCTACGTCTTAATGGAGAAAATTAAACGTGGTAAAGAAAGGGTGGATATTGAAAGACTTGGGGACAGGACTGTTGATCCAAAACTCATTACCGGCGGATATATTTTCAAAAAGGACAAGGGTCCTTACAGCAGGGCGTGGAGCACTGCAATTGAGAGGGTCCCGCTAGATATGCATGAACCCGAGCGTCCAAACAATGCTCAGTTTCTTTATCTTCGTAATTACGTCAATGAAATGGAAGCTGCTCTTCATGGAGATGCTTTTGATGACCCTGACGAGGGATATCAAGCTTACATTGACCGTTTAAGCTTCATTGATTCGCACCTTTATACTGAAGCGTTTAAGGATATTGATGGCTTCCGGATCAGTTCGTATTTTACCAAATCACGGAATGGAAAAATCCGGGCTCTTCCTGTTTGGGATTTTAATTTAGGACTAGGAAACGCTAACTATCTAAACGGACAAAACCCCCGCGGATGGTATTACCCACAAGTAGGAGGGAGTGATTATTACTGGTATGATACCCTCTTTACTGACAAAGAATTTACTCTGGCCTACTGGGATCGGTTTTGGTTTTTGCGACGAAGCTTACTTTCAACGAGTAACATGATGAGGATGATTGATCGTCACGATTACGAACTTGATGGGATTAGGGGAGCTCCAAATGCTGTTACTCGAAATTTTGAAGAGTGGGATACTCTCGGGAGATATCTCTGGCCAAATGCCGACGGTTATGCTTCTCGGCGGACTCACCAAGCTGAGGTTGATTGGATGAAAAACTGGCTGACGACGAGGCTTGAATGGATGGAAACCCAATCTCGTGGCACAAATGGAAACGCTCGACCGCCTGTCTTCAACAAGTACGGAGGAGAAGTTCAATCAGGGTTTGATCTTGCGATAGGAGACCCAAATGGTTGGCCAGGTGCAAAGATTTACTACACTTTGGACGGATCTGATCCTCGTCTTGGAAAGAGCCCGTCAATCGCACTTGTTGAGGAAAATGCGCCGTGCGAGGTGCTCGTGCCTTCTGCCGCTAATGGAGGTAACAGGTTATCACTCGCGGAATGGACTGATATAACTCCCCCTCCGAATTTTGCTAGTTGGGTCTCTGGAAATCAAGGGGTCGGCTACGAGAAAAGTTCAAGTAACCTGTATGATGATTACTTTAATTTGGATATCGAAAGTCAGATGGCTTCGAAAAATGGAAGTTGTTATATCCGGATCCCCTTTACGATTTCATCACAAGCTGAACTCGATTCGTTGGAGAGCCTCACGCTAAAAGTTCGCTACGATGACAGCTTTGTTGCCTTCATAAATGGCACTGAAGTTGCAAAGGACGCTAATGCCCCTAGTAATCTCACTTGGGATTCAATTGCTGAGGGTTCTCACGATGATGACGAGGCAATCGAATATGCTCCCTACACGATATCTGGGGGAGGGAACCTTTTAAAGGTAGGTCAAAACATTCTTGCGATCCAAGGACTCAATCGAGGTGCAGGTAGTAACGACGCCCTCTGGTCATGCCTGCTATCCGCGAGTCGAGGAGGAGGTGATGCGGCCAGTGCGAACTCACTCGTCTACTCCTCTTCAATTGAATTAGACAAATCTGTTGATGTCCGTGCCCGAAGCTTTGACGGGTTTAGGTGGAGCCCCCTAACCCAAGCCGGCTTCGTAGTAAGTGCGGTTCCTGCGTCTGTTGAGAATCTAGTCATTTCAGAAATTCATTATCGTCCAGCTGCCCCTTCCTCTGGAGAGACGAACGCCGGGTTCGATAGTCGAGGGGATTTCGAATTCATCGAACTGCTAAATATAGATCCTAACCAGGCCATTAATTTAGAGGGAGTCACATTTGCTGATGGTATCGAATTTGCCGGGTTTGATGACGCTCTTCCATTGAGAGCTCGCATTCTTGGTCCTGGAGAACGTGTCCTCCTTGTGAATAACCGATCTGGTTTTGAATTGCGCCATGGATCTGCAAATATTGCAGGTGAATTTAATGGATCTCTTAGAAACGAGGGTGAACAGATTGTAATATTGGATGCAGACGGTTTCTCGATCCGCGACTTTACCTACGGGATTGAATTTCCTTGGCCTGAGGCCGCTGCCGATGGTTCTGGCTTTTCACTTGTTTTAAACGACGCTATGTCAAATCCGGATCACAGCCTGCCAACCAGTTGGCGTGCGAGTGTTGATCTTAACGGTAATCCAGGTGGGGATGATTCGGTTCCCTTCACTGGGGTTGCCTCCGCAGATACGGACGGGGACGGGTTTAATGCATTCCTTGAGTATGCGCTTGGCTCTGACGACGGATCTGGTGGGTCGTTACCTTCTTTGAGTTTAGAGAGAGAATCGAGTAATGGATTGGGCGACTTCTTGGCAGTGTCGTTCAGGATCAATCTTGCGGCTGTTGGCCTTCAGTTTTCGCTACAAGGAAGTAGTGACTTGGTGAGTTGGACGAACGAAAAAGAAATGACTCACGTCGCGACTGAACATAATGGTGATGGGACAGCCACCATGAAATTTAGGTCTACCGTTCCAGTTAATGCTATCTCTGCCGAGAGGTTTTACCGAATTCAGGTAAAGGGACGGCAATAATTAAAAACATTAGGGGGGCAGCCAGCTGGCGCTCTTGGTCCTCGTTAGAATTAAATCGGCCTCGATTGTTTTACTTGTTGACGAATTTGGGTGGGGTAGAATTCGATAAGTTTTAAAAGGTGATGATTTAGAACCGTGCTCTTGTCAGGCTCTGTTGGAGTTAATTTTCTTGTACTAAGAGTTTGCTTTTGAGGTGGAGCGCCGTAGGGCGTCGTTGAAGGAATCGGAGAGGGGGAGATAGGGGGTTGATGCCTTGAATTGAGAATATCCCGGTGGCTCCACCCCCGCCAGTTTCAGCAGTATCAAAATTCAAATGTGGAATATCTAGATAACCACCAGCTAACGCAATCAACATCTGGATGAATAGGATCGCACTAAAGACAGCGCCAATCTCCGCAAGGCTTTTTCATCCCATCCGGTTCAAGATTTGTCCACCACCCAATCACAAATCATTTATAGTCAAGTTTTTTGAAATTTATAACGCTTAGAAAATTGATCGGAAATATTAAGGGAAAATGGCCTTTTGTATTAACAGCTACGGGCCACTCATTAGTCCTAAAACTACCTCTTAAATAGAGATATCCGGTGACTTTAATTCCTGATTGAGCGAAGAATTACGTTTGGAGATTCCATTTTTTGTCCAACCGCCTAACTCATTTACCTCCCCGCGAACTATGTTGACCGAATCCATTAACGGTCACCGAGAAGCGTAATTAGGGCAGTTTTATCGAAGAAAAAACCGATAATAAGATGAACCTCAGAAGAAGCCCTTTTAAATCCACCTCTTGACTATTATCTACTGCGCGACCGGAGTAGCATATTTTCTAACGACCCGACTAAAAGACCGTAGGCTAGAATCAGAATAACGAAGCCCATTTTCTGTCATTTCCGAGTCCTCGTCCTGAAAATTGGTCGAAAGATCAGGGCTGGTTTGTAATTGGTAGGAAAACCCGGGCTCTGGCTCGAACAGGATTTCACTCACTACCCCCACCCTGGAGAGTCCCAATACCTTAAATGACGTTGTCGGAACCGCTCGGACATACCAATCCGCAATCAAAAGATAATTATCACCATATCCCAAAGTTACATTGCTGGAGAGATCCCATTGGACCCCGGTGAACCCAAGATCAATCACTTTATTGCCGCTGTGGAAGACGACATTACGTATGATATCGATCCCATCAAGTTGAACGGACCATCGATTGATGGCAAAATCGATCTCGATCGTCAAAAGCTGCAGTTCACCCCGGATAAAATCCAAACTACTATCCCTGATGGTAACTCCATCCGAATACCAAAGACCAAAGTCATCATCGCCATTGCGAAATTGGATAGAAGCTAAGAGATCCCCTGAGGAGTTCAAAAAAACAATCGAAAAGGTATCTCGACGTCCATTTGTAGAATCCTCAACTCCCAAAAGAGACTCGAGAGTGACGGTGGGCGTTCCTGCCTTAACTGGGTCAAAGTCATGAGCCTTTACAAGAGTCACAAGTGGCCGGACAGGGCGTTCAAATCCGATGAAAGCTGAATTCTGGAGACCGGAAACTAACTCGTAATCAAGCCCGTAAGAGCCCGTTCCCGGGCTGTTACCGATCCAATCATCCAAGTTTTCCGCCCCATCTTCATACTCCTCAAATTCCGTGGCGTAAATCGTCTGCCCCGGACAAAAAGAATTAAAAAGGAAAAACAGGACAGGGACGAATTTCATGGGGAAAAGGGACCAGAAAGAAGGTGGAAGGACCAACAAAAAAGGCTGCCCGGAGCATTCGCGATCCGGCCAGCCTGAATTAAAAATAAGGAAACTAGGTCCTCAATATTGAATTATTTCCGGAAAATAGGACGAGGCTTTGGCTCAGGACGAGGCTTTGGCTTCGGCTCAGGGCGAGTGCCTGGCTCACCAGGCTTTGGGCCAGGCTTGCCGTGTCCACCACGATGCGAGCGTCGGATACGATCCAAGAACTCATCTTGATCAACACTTTCGCTTTCATCTTGGTCCATCTTTGCAAAAATCTTTGCCGCAGATTCCGGTCTACGCTCCTCCATCGCGGCTATCGCAGGAATAGCAGAGAATTCCTCCAAAGAAATTCCTCCGTTTCCATCTAAATCAACCTCGTTGAAACGCTCGACTCGTTTTTCTTCGATCTTAGCCTTGGCATCCGCACGGGCCGCTTCTCTCTCTTCCTCATTGAGCTTCCCGTCCTCGTCCGCGTCAAATGTTTCGAGAATTGATGCACGCTTTGCTTCGCGGGCTTCCTTTCGAGCGGCGCGAGCTGCCTGACGCTCTTCAGCATCAAGCTCACCATCCTCATTAACATCATAAGGAACAAGGAATTCAGGGAGAGTGCCATCTCCGAAAGTTTTTTTCTTCTTGTCGGCAGATGCCGCACCAAGCGATGTCAGAATGAGTCCGCTTATGATTAGTTTTAGTTTCATAGTCTTTTTTTGTATTTGTAGGGTGGGAGGGATCCCCTGTCACTCTCTTAGTTGTTCGAAAAGCGGTAATGGTTACATTTATTTTCTGAAAATCACTCGTTAGCGTTATTGAATAAGTTGAAAGCTGATTGTTTCTCTTCCTCCTGTGGTTCAGACGGTTGCAAGGGAAGATCTCCGGCCGAGGCTTGCTCTGCTTCAAGCTCTGCCTCGAAATCCGCTATAAG
Source organism: Verrucomicrobiota bacterium (assembly GCA_030835305.1). Taxonomy (GTDB): domain Bacteria; phylum Verrucomicrobiota; class Verrucomicrobiia; order Verrucomicrobiales; family Akkermansiaceae; genus SW10. Next base: position 22,522 of record JAURPJ010000017.1, read on the forward strand.
CTCGCTCCACCACTCACGCTCATCCACCAAATCTTCAATCATGTCGTTTTGTTGAGCGGAATTGAGAGTATTCAGCAATTCTTCGTTAACCATATTGGCCGTAACTGGAGGAAAAGCCTGACCATCGATGAGAATATTTGCGCCGTAGAAGGGCGAAGATCTAAGTAAGAGAGGGTAAGCCTTTTGCCTTTGTTCCGGGGTTAAACTAAGCTGCCGTGAAAGTCGATTCAGGCGTTCAGTCGATTCTGCCCGAAGCAGGTCCAGTCTCTCACGTACTTCAGTCGAGGGAGTATTAATACCCATTGATAACGGGAAACGTTTGGCAAGCAAAGTGTCGTTCCCCAAGGGCTCTTGCATTCTATTATTCGAGTACGGTTGCCGGGAGGATTCCATTAACCTAGATCGAGAGTTTTGCCCAGAACCCGAAAAGGATTCCCTTTTGCTAAGAGTTTTGTCTTCTGAACTAGATTTATAGAAGACAACAACACCGGCAGTCGCGATGAGGGCGCCCGCGAGAGTCACTGAATAAATGAATTTCATTAATTAAGGTGTTATGTGTTTGAGGAGATCATCTTCGGCCAAAATGTTCTGTTGTAGATCATCTTGCTCCTTAAGCAGATTGGAAAATTTCTCTCTAATTTTTTCAGCCAACGCCTCGCTGCTCCTCCGCATAATTTGGCGCTGCTCAGCGTCAAGATAAGGGGCCATCTTCGCGTGAGACTCTAAAAGTCGGAGATGAAATTCAAAAGAAGCCCTTTCGCTAGTCTCTTTGATTCCGACTTGCGTTTCAGCGAGAATCTTGCCGATTTCAACCTCCTGTTCAGGGCGAATCTGAATTTGATCCCGTAGATTAATCATCGCTCGCTCTTCCCATTGATTGAGAGAAACCTGCGGAGGCTCGACCCGAGGAGTTTTGAGAATCTTCGATGCGGCAAACCCAGAGCCAAAGATCACCGCAAACCCCAAAGCAATCAAAACCCAATCACGGATCCGGCGGGCAGGAAATCGATTGATTTTTTTCATGATCCAAGTTCGGGAAGGTTGAGTTCAGGGACAGGTAACAAAGTCGGCTCCCCCTGCGAAATAAAGTAAGCGAAAAGGGTGATCCCCAGTGAAATAAAGCCAAGAACAATAAAAATCTGCCGCCAGCGAGCCAAACGGATCTCTCGGTCTTTGGAATGAAGATCGGCAAAGATCGCGGCCTTAAGGCTTCGGGGCGGGGTAGATGGAGGCTTAGGCTCAGGATGAGACCGGGCTGTCTCCAACAACTCGTCCAGAACCAGGTCTAGTGGTTCTTTTTGCTTCTGATTTTGATTCATGGCGGATTGATCGAGGGCTATGGGACTCAAGATTCCCGAGAGCTTTTTTCATTTTCTCCCGGGCACGCATTGCAGTAACTTTAATTTTTGAGGGGCTCCATCCCGTTTCCGAGGCAATTTCAGCGACTGATTTTTCCTCGAGATGGAGAAGGCGGATGACCATTTGATCGCGGGGCTTGAGAGTCGCAAGCAATTTTTGCAGAAGTTCAAGAGAAGACTTGGTAGGTTGGACATCCGCAGCATTGGGGTCGAAGGGCTCTGAAATATCTTGGGAATGGTCCATGTCCAATTGCGAAAATTCAAGGAGCGGTCGAGATTTTTGACGCCGAAGTGATTCGTAACAAGTGAGAGTTGCAATACGACTGACCCAGTGTTCAAACGGACTCTCCCCGCGGAACTCTTCAAGATGCGTGAACACCTTGACAAAGATCTCCTGAGTGAGGTCCTCGGCCACCTGATGGCGTGGAAGATTCCGTCGAACGATCCCGACGACCAATGGATACAGGATTTCCACAATTTGTGAGCAGGCGTCTTCATCTCGGTCGACCGCTCGAGCAATAAGCTCTGGATTGACTGCTTGAGGTGAACTGTCATGACTCATTGCTTAGATTGCTGGTAAATTAACCCTTTCTACAGGTGAGATGCAGATTAAGCGCTCTAGTTACATTTTATTGACCAAGAAAGATCTTCCGGACTCTGAGGGGAAGAACATGAATGTAACATGAAGAATTGGGGCAATTGCCATGATTAAACCAGCAGATTGGAAACCAAACTTTGCCGCCTAGCCTAGAGTTCAAAGAAAGCAGGCCAAACAAGCTACCTCATTCCATTTTCCTGTTACTAGGAATTGATTTTTTTGGGGTGGAGAGTCTGAGGACGTCGTTGAAGGAATCGGGGAGGGGGAGGAACGGATTTATTTCGAAATCGAAACATGACCTTCAGGATTTCCGGGTCTAGGTGATGGGTCGTGCCTGGGGATCATTGATGAATTTGGCCATCGGTAATCTTTTACTACTTGTAGACGGTGGGGGTGGGAATGATCTAGAGATTATTACTGTCAAAACTGAGCTGGAAGCAGGAGGACAGAACCGTTTTGTCACAATAACCTGGAATTCTAGAGGGGGCCGCAGCTACGTCATCCTTGCAAGTGACGATCTAGGTGAGGGAAGCTTAGATCTATGGGATGAGCCTGAAGATGATAACGATGCCATAGCTGGGCAAGAAACGACTTGCTACGCTGCATTTGGTATTCCGGCCGACACTCGGGTATGTTTTCACGTCATCAAAAGAGCTGAATGACCTAAGTTACGTTGGAGAGACTAGATCCTTTTTTGCTCCTCGTGCCTCAGAGGTTCGACAATAAGTCAAAAGCACCGGCACTGAGCAAGTGCTTTTCTCTCTCAACTTTTTAGTAAAGCGCTTCTCTTCACTCGGTGCCACTTCTCCTTCTTTTTCGTGCGCGAGGAAACAATGGCAACCAAAGTCATTGACGGATGGTCAATGAATCTTACCCATTCTCCACAAAAGGGTAGTCATAATCCCAAGGCACCTCACCTCAATGATTTCAGCTGCTTAACCCAGCAAAAACATATTTTAATCTTTCTTCGCCTTTCGACTTCACGAGCGACTCCATTTGGGTGACCGTCTCGTATATGCGTATTTTCATTTTTTCAATTATTCTTAATGTTTCAGTTTTCGGTCAAGATCACTGGCCCTCGTTCCGAGGGGCCGAATCTCGAGGGATTTCTGAAAATGCTGATCTCCCAGACACCTGGTCGGCCACTAAAAATGTCGCCTGGAAAACCGATATCCCTGGTCGTGGTTGGTCTTCCCCCATTGTTTGGGGCACAAAGGTATTTTTAACGACTGTTGTCAACCAGGGCGAAAGCGAGAGCCCAAAAAAGGGGCTCTACTTCGGCGGAAACCGTCTCAAAATCCCCGAGTCTATCCACCTTTGGAAAGTGATCTGCCTAGATCTTAAGTCTGGTGAAATCCTGTGGAACAAGGACGTTCACAAAGGAAAGCCCAAATCCTCTATTCACCTCAAGAATTCCTACGCCTCCGAAACCCCGGTCACTGATGGCGAACTTGTCTACTGTTACTTTGGCAGCTTGGGACTCTACGCCATGGACTTCGAAGGCAAAGTCGTTTGGTCCCACAAAGTCACAGCTTATCCAACTCGCTACGGTTGGGGAACGGCTTCCTCTCCAATCCTTCACAAAGACCGGATCTATCTCGTCAACGACAATGAAGAAACATCTTATCTCATCGCATTAGACAAAAAGACCGGTGAAGAAATCTGGAAAACTTCTCGTGACGAAAAATCCAATTGGTCCAATCCCTACATTTGGGAAAACAAGCTACGAACTGAAATCATCGTACCGGGCTCTGGCCGCACTCGTTCCTACGATCTGGACGGAAAGGAACTTTGGTCCTTCAAGGGAATGTCTAGCATTACGATTGCTACACCTTATGCTCACGACGGTCTTCTCTATATATCCTCCGGATACGTTGGTGACAGCAAGCGCCCACTCTACGCAATCAGACCTGGCGCTAGGGGTGATATATCGGTCAATTCAAAAGAAACCTCGAATGATTTCATCGCTTGGAGCAACTGGAAAGCGGCTCCTTACAACCCCTCCACTCTTCTCTATCGGAACCAAATTTACGTCCTGCTCGACCGTGGCTACCTCTCCACCTTAAACCCTAAGACCGGAACTACGATATACGGCAAACAACGCCTGCCCGGCTCCACCGGATTCACCGCATCACCCTGGGCATATCACGGGAAAATTTTCTGCTTCAACGAAGACGGAGGCACCAATGTCTGTGAGGCTGGTAAGAGCTTCAAACTTTTGCATACCAACCAATTGGCCGAAGATGATATGGGGATGGCCACTCCTGCGATTGCCGGTAAAAATCTCCTCATCCGCACCTCTGCTCGCATTTATTGTATTCGGAAATAGTTCTATTCAAGCTGCCACTTTGGCCCAAAAAGAGAACAGAGGCATAGGTGATTTAATCATCTGAATTATCAATAGATATTCGGTGTTATGCTACAATGCCTATAAATTTGGCTCATAATTGTCAGCCCATCTTCAAGCTTGCTACTTTTCCGGGCGTTTCATACCATTTACCCCATGTCGACAAGTAAAACTAAACGTTTTAGACCTAATTTATTCATTATCCTTCTGAGCGCGCTGGGGGCTAGCGCTCATGCTCAAACAATTGGATTCACCAACGGATTTGAGATTACAAACTGGGAGAACACCGAGATTCTTGCAACCGACCAAGTCGTTTCCGACGGCTTTACGGACATGTTCCAAAGCGACCTTGATGGTGCTGCGCAGAGCGCTGAATTCACTTACAATGTTAGCCTACCCGGTGGCGGGGTGAGCAACCGCACCGCAGACTTCACTATCACGCTAGCGAACGATGCAGAAATTACTTTTGATTGGGAATTCACCGGGATGCACGCTTGGTGGCAGGCCTTTGCAGAATTTCGAATCATTGTAAACGACGAGGTCATAGAAAGTCCTGTCGATCTCACTACCACCTCAGGAGGTTATTTTTTCAACGGCTTTGACCAACAAGTTATCGTTAAAGCAGGAGATAAATTTGGATTCCGTATCGGTGGTCAAAACTTTGATTCAACCTCGACTCTTAATGGTAAGCTAATCGTAAGCAACTTCCGAGTTGTTCAAGAGGGTGAGAGTGATGCAGACAGGGATGGTCTCCCAGATATCTGGGAAATAAAATATGGTTTGAACAACAATGATGACGGATCGGTCGACATCAAAAATGGCCCCAACGGTGACCCTGATAATGATGGGCTCAATAATCTTGGGGAGCTCCAATCGGAGACCGACCCAACTTTAGCAGACACCGACTCTGATGGCCTAAGTGACAAGGTCGAGGATGGTGGTGGGACCTTCGTAAGCGCGAGCAAAACTGGAACGAGTCCTATTAATGCTGACTCCGATAATGATGGCCTCCTCGATGGCGTCGAAAACCCTCTCCTTGATTTTGTAAATGCTGACCAAACTGGAACTAACCCACATATTGCCGATACCGACGGCGATGGCGTGAATGATGGGATCGAAGTTTCCGTTGGTCGCAATCCTACGGAAGCTGAAACAACAGGAACACGCGACGGGATTATCGCCAACTTTGATGATGCCGGTGAAAAGTATACCGAAGAGGCACTTCGAGGAGCACCTGTCGGGAGACTCGTAGCTGCTAACGCCGAATCTGACGGCTCCTACTACCAACTTCTACAGACAATAGGTAACTTGGGAAACTACATCTCTTTTGAATCTGAAGAGGACTACACAGGTTGGCAGAACTTCTCCTTCACAATGGATTTCCTCGCAAGCGAAGTTGCAGCAGATGGCTGGGGAATCAATTTTCTTTCCACCGCTGACAATGGCGATTCTGGTGTGGTTCAGGGTATCGGAAACGAAGAGGATGGGACTGTGGATAACTCTTTTGGAGTAGGGTTCAAGACCTTCCAATCAACCGAAGCCTCAATTACCTGGGATGGAATTGATGCGAGTGGAAGATTTCCATTTTCTTTACCCACTGATTCTTGGGCTTCGCTCTCGATTGATGTCGACCGTGATTCTGGAACCAATAGTGCCCTCGTTGATGTCAAAATGTATACCGACCGTAACGGTCAGGGGGAGGTTGAAAACATCTTCACTGACTTCGAGATTAAAGATATGGACCTGCAAGATTTCCGAGTCCAGGTGATGGGGCGCACTGGTGGCTCAAGTATGAACCTCGCGATTGATAATCTTGTTCTTCTTGTTGATGGAGGATCAAGTGCCAAACCTCTCGAAATCATTGCGGTTAGCACTGAAGTTGAGGCAGGTGGACAAACGCAAGCAGTAACCGTAACGTGGAATTCCAAGGAAGGCCGCACCTACAGTATTTTGGCAACTGACGACCTCAGCGAAGGTAACCTAGACTTGTGGGAAGAACTGGATGACGGTTTTGCTGCCGCTGCCGGAGAAATAACCACTTCGTTCACTGAAGTCGGTGTTCCTATTGAAACCAAAAAGCGTTTCTACGTTGTTCTTATCCCTTAATAGGATTCGACAATAAGAACACCCTTTACCCAAAACGGCTCTGCTTAATCAGCAAATGGTTTTCTGCCCCTATTCGATCTATCCCCTATTTTTCTTGTCTGTATTTATAACTCACTGAATTCCGATTCACTCCGCCAGGTTGATCGGCATCTTAATGTCTATTCCCCTGCCCGCATCCTCCTTAAGGTGAGTATCTCACGGCCTTTACAACGTTCGGCTTATCAGAAAAATAACCATGGACGTTAAGGATAATTTCATCATCTCGCCCATACTGCGCACGATACTGCTCAATCACGGCGGTGATATCGATCACAAGTTTTTCTGATACCAGCCCACGGCAAAAATCACCATTGCCATTATGCTTAAGCCACAAATTTGCCTGTGCGGGAAACGACTCATCGAAAAGGAACGGGCTCATGAAAACTTCGAATTCATGTTCTTCGCAACCTCCACCGTAATTAACATCAAGCGTGAGCAGACAATCGTCTAGCGAAGCTTCTTCGAGAACAAATGGATCAAGCTGAAAAGTTTCTGGCTCGTCGTCACTAATATTGACCGGAATCGTAGCTCCACCATTAATTCTCACCCTGTAGTATTCTGAGCCAACTTTTCTCCGTTTAAACCTCACTGAAAGCGTATGTCCCTCCGTAAAATCTTGGGAGATTTCCTCTAATTGTTCGACCTTAGTCCATTCACTTAAATTTCCCGACACTTCGACAGTCACATCTGGAACAGGAAAGTCAGCAACATAGTCTAAACCATCAAATTTCAGAACCTTTGATACCGGGTCGAAAGAACCAAGAAGTATCGGTCCACCAAAGAGACGTGCTTCGATCGTGTGTTCGTCTACAATCCTATAGGTGCCAGCCTGTATAAAATCAAACTGAAACCATTCAAAGGTCCCATCGCTATTCCATTGTAATTGATGTCTTGTTGTCCCTGGATTTGGAATCCCCGGCGGTGCATCTATTGTAAATTCCTTTTTTGAACGATAACTTTCATCTTTCCAATCAAGTGGAGAAGAGAGACGAACCGATAAATCGACAATGCCCTCGCTTAGTGAGGTTCTGAGCACTCGCGTCTCAACCTGACTGGCTTCCGCGACCGTCTGATTCAGAGCCACGAGGAAAAGTGAGGTAATGCAACAATATAAGATTTTTGATGGGGCCATCGCTAGGTTACCAGGAATTTTCTTTTGAGGTGGAGCGTCTTAGGGCGTTTTGAGTGAATCGGAGAGGGGGAGAAAGGGGGCGCTGATTCAAGCCGCTAGTGCGATTGGTTCGGTAGGAAAAGAGATGTCATTTGGGGTTTGGAAGTCGAGGCATTAACCAGGTCTTCGGTCAGGCAATAAGATCATGGACCACGTGGCCATGAACGTCGGTGAGACGATAGTCACGCCCAGAATAGCGGTAGGTGAGCTTCTCGTGATCAAGGCCCATGAGGTGGAGAATTGTCGCATTCATATCGTGAACGTGGACGCGGTCCTCGACGGCTGATAATCCAAACTCATCGGTGGCACCGTAGCTAAAGCCTTTCTTGACTCCTCCGCCTGCCATCCAGGTCGTATAGCCGTAATGGTCGTGGTCGCGGCCTTTTTTTCCTTCGGAAGTGGGCGCACGCCCAAATTCTCCACCCCAGACGACAAGCGTCTCATCGAGCAAACCACGTCCGTCAAGATCTTTTAGCAAAGCCGCAATCCCCTGATCACAAGCTTTCGCAAGCTTCGCATGACCGCCTTTGATATCGCCGTGACCGGTGTCCCAAGCAATATCGTATCCGTCGATAGAATGTGAGAGCTGAACGACGCGCACGCCCTCCTCGACTAGGCGTCGGGCAATGAGGCAGCCTTTGGCAAATTCGCTCTCCCCATAAAGTTTCCGGGTTTCCTCACTCTCCTTTGCAACGTCGAAGACTTCCGGCACTGAGAACTGCATCCGGAAAGCCATCTCCATAGCCTGGATCCCAGCCTCGAGGTTTTGGTCCTGCTCGAGACGCTCAAGGTGCAGCTTGTTGATCTTCGTCAAGAGATCAGCCTGCTTTCGCTGCTCCTCTCGTGAAAGATTCGAGTTTTTCAAATCACGAATCACGGCATCCGGCTTCATGTTCTGAATATTGACGTATGAACCTGCGTAAGCCCCAGGCAAGAAGGCATTTCCCCAATTGGCGAGCTTCCCCCGCGGCTGGGCCCGCGGAGACATCGCCACGAATCCTGGAAGATTTTCGGTTTCCGCACCAAGTCCATAGGTCAGCCAAGATCCCATGCTCGGGCGGTTAGGCTGCAGGGCCCCAAGGTTGGTCATAAGAATACCACCGGCATGCTCGGGGATATCGGTATGCATCGAGTGGACGAAAGAGATGTCGTCAACACACTTTGCGACCTCTGGAAAAATGTCGCTGACCCACTTGCCACATTCACCGTATTGTTTGAATCCAAACGGCGAGGGCATGAGGCCCATTTTGGTATTCCGAAGAGATTTCCGATCGACACTTTCGGGACGCTCCCCAGCATGTTTCGCAAGTAACGGCTTGTAGTCAAAGGTATCCACCTGCGACGGTCCTCCAGGCATGAAAAGCTGGATGAGCCGCTTTGCCTTTGGCGCGAAATGAGGTTTCTTTGGAGCGAGGGGATTCGCGAAATCTTCAGCGCCAAAAGCGTTGTTTCCAAACATGCTCGCTAATCCGATGCTACCAATTCCCGCCCCCATTTTTGCGAGTGCCTCCCGACGGGTGATTTGAGATTGCATCGCCCGGCGGCGATACGCCAGTTCGTGTTCGAGGAATTTCATAATACTACTGGATCTGAATGAGTTCGTGGGCGCTTAACAAAACTTGTGCATATTGATGCCAACTTTTGGGACTTGGCTTATCGCCGAGCCATTGCTTCCCAAGCTCAGTTTCGGCAGGATCTGGGTAGCGAGAATAAAGCTGCTGATAAGCTTTTTTGATTCGGTCGCGAATTGGCACCTTTAAGCCGTTCAGATGATCGCCCAAGGTTCTCGCTCGCTCGTTCATAAAAGGACTATTCATCATAAAGAGATATTGCTGAGGGACAGTGCTGGTTGGGCGGGACGCGCTTGTGGAAACCGCCGCCGGAAAATCGAAAAGACGCAGGAAGGCATCGGACTCAAAACGGTCGCCAGTGCGGCTAATGGTCGCGTAGAGAGTACGGCGCTTACTCCGTAGAATCTCCCCATCGGGGTTCCCCCCAACTCTTTGATCAAGTTCGCCAGTGACAGCGAGCAAGGAATCACGCCACGCTTCGACCTCGAGCCGGCGAGGGTTCATTCGCCACAGGAAGCGATTGTCACCATCCACTGTGAATTTTTCTTTGTCAAATCGGCTGCTCATTTGCCAGGTCGACGAAAGCTTGATCTGGCGATGAAGCCGTTTCAGCGACCACCCATGTTCGACAAAATCGTGGGCGAGCCAGTCGAGTAGTTGGGGATGTGTTGGTTTTTCACCTAGAACCCCAAAGTTACTTGGAGTTCTCACTAAGGCTTTGCCAAAATGCCATTGCCAGACCCGGTTGACGATGACCCGAGCAGTGAGGGGATTGTCTGGAGCAGTCACGGATTGGGCCAGTTCGCGGCGACCACTCCCCTCGGTATAGAGTGGTGGCGATTCTCCAGCGAGAATCTGGATGAATCGGCGAGGAACCAGTTCTCCCTTCTTTCGCAAATCCCCCCTCAGGGCAACATGCATGTTGTTCTTGCCAGTCTCTTGAAGAACATGAGCAGTCTCATATTTTTTCGGAGCTACTTTCTTCAAACGATCCAACTCGGCACGCATCTTAGCGACCTTCTTCTTAGCCTCTTCCCCCATCGATTTCTCGATGTCTTTCCGCTCGATCTTCAGCCGTTTGCTTTCGTCATTAAGGAACTGATTGAGGGCATTATTCTGGTTTTTGATTGCGTCCTGACCTTCCCTGTAGGCGTCAACAACAGCTTGAGGAACGAGAGGGTGCTCGCCAATCCGAGTGTTCTTGAAAATTCCAGCGATCGCGTAGTAGTCCTGCGTCGTGATAGGATCGAACTTATGGTCATGACATCTCGCGCAAGCAGTAGTTAAGCCAAGGAAAGCCCGGGAAAAGGTATCAACCCGGTCCGAAAGAGTCTCGGCTTGGGCCTGCGCTTTGGCCTCCGGGTCGCCCCCATCAGAGGTGTAACTCGGGCCAACTACGAAGAACCCAGTCGCTACCGGGTCCGGATGATCATCGATGATATCCCCCGAAATTTGACGGGAAACAAACTCGTTATACGGCATGTCAGAATTCAGGGCATTGACAACCCAGTCACGATATCGCCAGGCATCTGGCAGCGCCCTATTATCACCAAATCCACCCAGGCCATCGCTGTAACGTGCAACGTCGAGCCAATGTCTTGCCCAACGTTCGCCGTAATGATCCGAGGCTAAAAGTCGGTCGACAACTTTCTCAAAAGCATTTGCCGCTGCGTCCTGGCGAAACTCCTCGACTTGTTCCGGTGTCGGCGGCAGCCCCGTCAAATCAAGATAGGCCCGGCGTATGAGAATCCGCTTTTCAGCAGACGCATTCGGCTCGAGTTTCTTTGCTTCAAGTTTTGAAAGTGTGTAGTGATCGATTGGCGACCGAGGCCAGGAGCGATTTTCGACTGGCGGCAAGTCGGATTTAGCAACCGGTTTGAATGACCAATGCTGCCGACGGAAACGATCCCAATCGTAGGCTTCCTTAGGCCGAACTTGAGCGATTTCGGAGGTCGACTCCGCCCTGGGCCAGGGAGCACCCATCTTGACCCAATCGGTCAAGATTTTGATTTGTCCATCCTTTAATTTGCCCTTCGGGGGCATCTCCATGTCTTCGTTGCGATAATTCACCGCTTCGACGAGAAAGCTTTTCGACGGATCTCCCGGTGTGAGAGCAGATCCTGAATCTCCTCCCTTCAGGAGCCCCTCCCGTGAATCGAGAAAAAGCCCTGCTTTCAATTTGCCTTTTTCCTCTGCCTCGGCCGAGTGACAGCGATAACACTTGTCGGCGAGAAGCGGCCGCACTTTATACTCGAAGAATTCAAGTTGTTCGGCGTTCGGCGTCGCCGTGTCGACCGCAACAGCCAAAGAAACCCCAAAAAAGTTGGCGATTAAAACGATCGAACCCACTTTCATCCTAAGATTTTACGCTTAGAGAGCCACAATCTTTCCTGGTTGCTAGGAATTTGCTTAGGTGAGCGCCTCAGGGCTTCGTTGAAGGAATCGGAGAGGGGAAGATAGGGGGGTGATTTTCTTTCATGCCTAATTATCTCGGAGTTCCTTCAGCGTAATAACAATTGAGGCATAAATTGTAGTATGAGAGCGACTCCTATGAATAATATCAAGACGATTGCAATAAATATCAGCTCCACGCGGTTTCTATTATTATTAGGGTTGTGGTTATCGTACATATGTTGCTAGGAATTTTTTAGGCGGGAAAGTCGCGGAGACAGGAGGTTGGCGTAACACATGGGGGAGAAAAGGGATTGCGGGGGAAAGAGGGGCTGAGACCGTGACTTGGTGATCGCGGGGATTTTGGCAGGAAAAATCCCCAGTCTGTGCCGCAGTTTACTGGAAAGGAAGATGACAAAAAAAGAGGGTACAGATATCCAACCCGCGTTGCCACGTTTCTTTTTGGCAGCGGTTTATCCGTTGGCTTCTGACGAGTCCGGGTCTCAGGAGTCGTTGAGGGCCCAGATGCGGCCGTCATCGGGCGGAGTCTCCACGGGTTGCCAAGTGGGACTCTGGTCGAACGACTCGGGCTCGGTGCCTGTTGGCTGGCGTTCCTGGTTGAATCAATTGAAATCTGGGTCGTCATCCGGAATCTTTTCTTTGATAGCCTGCCACGGTGGCTCGATGCGCTTCATGGTTTCGATTGCGAACGGCGGGGGGGATGGTGAAGATGAACTGGCGATGAGGAACTTCGTGGCAGACCGAGGCGGCCTTTGCAGGTGAAGGCGAGGATTCTCTGCAGGCCGATAGTGCGAAGAATGATTCCAATTACTACATGAGGCTTTCAGGGATCTTGGAGTGAATCCTGCTGGAATGGTCCTTGTTGCCGGCGGCCTGCATTCTATGATTGTCGGCCTATGAGGATTTTCCGATTTGCCCGCACTCTGCCAGTATTGCTCTTTCTCACGAACGCAAGGGCTGAGAGGCCAAACATTATTATGATCATGGCCGATGACATGGGTTATGAGACGGTGGGAGCCAACGGTTGCGATGACTACAAGACGCCCAACATTGATGCCATGGCGAGGACGGGAATGCGGTTTACAAACGCTTTCGCCAATCCGATCTGTACTCCTTCGCGGGTGAAATTGATGACAGGTAAGGCCAATGTCCGGAACTACACCTTCTTCGGCAAGCTCGATCGCGGACAAAAAACCTTCGGGAACTACTTTCGCGATTCCGGCTACAAGACGTGTATATCCGGGAAGTGGCAGTTGGGTGAGAAGGCCGATGCCCCCACGCATTTTGGCTTCGATCAATCATGCCTTTGGCAGCTGAAGCGGGGAAACAGTCACACCATCGATGGTAAAAAATACGATAGCCGTCATACCAGCCCGGATCTGAGTATCAATGGCGTGGCTAGGGAGTTCCGCAATGGTGAGTTTGGTCCCGATATCTGCGTTGATTTCATTGAAAAATTTTTGGAAGCCAACAAGGAGAATCCATTCTTTGTTTATTATCCTATGATCCTTCCTCATTGCCCCTTCGTTCCGACTCCGGGCACTCCTGATTACGACCCAAAGTCTCCCGGGAGCCCGACTTACAAAGGTGATGCCAAGTATTTCAAAAACATGGTCGAGCATGTTGACAAACTGGTGGGGCGGATTTTGGCGAAAGTTGAAGAACTGGGACTCAGCGAGAACACTCTGATTGTTTTTACCGGAGACAATGGCACTGATTCCCCGGTTGTGACCTCCTTGAATGGGAAGCCGGTTGCCGGAGGAAAGGGGAAAGCCAATCATGACAGTGGAGTGCGCACGCCATTTTTTGTCACCATGCCGGGGGCGGTGAAGGCCGGAAAAGTTTCGAACGAGTTGGTCGATTTTTCCGACCTTCTGCCTACTTTCTGTGAGCTTGCCAAGATTGACACCTCGGCGGACAAGAATGTTGATGGAGTCAGTTTGATGCCGGCGCTGACCGGAAAGGGGGAACGTAAGAAGCCTTGGTCTTATCTGTTTTACAGTCGGAACGATGCCACGGAGGCCGCCTCCTCGGTCGTGGTGCGCAACGCCACTCGTTTGGTCTATCGAAAGGGCGGGCCGGAGAAGAAGGTGCAGTTCTTTGATTGTTCGGTTCCATATGCCCGCGAGCTCATTACAGAACCCGTCCGGAGTGAAGCTGACCGGAAAGTCTATGCTGAACTGGTCGGAGTGATGAAAAAGTTTGATGCCAATTATCAGAGTGATCTGGGCGAGACTGCCGTGGCGGATTGGCAGAAAAAGACCAGGGGTGGAAAGAAAAAGAAGAAGTGAAAATTCTCAAATATTCATCGTCATTCTTGATCGTCATGTTTTTACGACTCCACCTTTTGCTCTTCGCGTTTCCGGGATTCCTTCCATTCGCTCAGGCTGCGGATGCCAAGCCCAACTTTGTTATTATTTTCATCGATGACATGGGTTATGGAGACATTGAACCTTTTGGTTCCAAAGTGAACCGGACTCCGCATCTCAATCGCATGGCCGAAGAGGGAATGAAGCTTACCAGCTTTTATGCGGCTCCGGTGTGTTCGGCGTCGCGGGCCCAGTTGCTGACGGGGTGCTACGCTCCCCGCGTGTCGGTGCCCGGAGTCTTCTTTCCGGCTGGGAAGAATGGGTTGAATCCGGAAGAAAAAACGATTGCCGACTACCTCAAAGAGTTGGGGTATGCCACAGCCTGTGTGGGCAAGTGGCATGTTGGTGATCAAGTGGATTTTCTCCCGACACGACAGGGTTTCGATTCGTATTTTGGGATTCCCTATTCCAATGACATGCAGCGGACCTCGTCCGGTTCCGGTAAGCGGGTTACGCCCCTATTGCGGGACGAAAAGGTGGCGGAGCTCTTAGAGGACGAAGGGCAGCGTCGGGTCACGCGAGAGTACACCGAGGAAGCTGTTGCATTCATCGAGCGCGAAGCCAGGTCGAAGAAACCCTTTTTCCTGTACCTTCCGCATACCGCGATGCACGTGCCGCTCTTTCCGCACAAAGACTTCGTTGGCTCGTCGAGTAATGGTGTTTATGGAGATTGGGTCAGGGAAGTAGACTGGAGTGTCGGGGAAATTCTTGAAGCTCTCAAAACCTCGGGTGTCGAAAGAGATACTTTGGTTATCTTTAGTTCGGATAACGGTCCCTGGGCTTCCAAAGGAAAGGCCGGAGGAGTTTCCGGCGCCTTGCGCGGTGCCAAAGGTTGCACCTTGGAGGGTGGGGTCCGGGTTCCAACCATCGCCTGGTGGCCGGGTCGAGTGAAGGCCGGAGCTTCCAGCGATGCCATTTCGGGAACGCCGGATCTACTCCCGACTTTTGTCACGTTGGCGGGCGGTCAGCCGGACCCATCAATTAAAATTGATGGCTATGACCTAACCCAGGTCCTTGATGGAAAAGTCGATCAAACGAAACGTGAAGCGTGGTATTATTTCGGGGGAAACAACCTGCAGGCGGTGCGATCGGGTCCGTGGAAACTCGCGGTGACGGCCCAGAGTGTCGGAATGGGGTTCAAGGAAAAGCCAGAGGATTTGAAAAGAAAGGGTCGCCTCTACAATCTTGATGAGGAAATCGGAGAGACGACCGATGTTTCAGCGAAGCATCCGGAAGTGGTGGTGCGCCTGACCGCGCTGGCTGCAGCGATGGAGCTTGAGATAAAAGAGAACAAGCGCCCGGTTGGAGCCGTGAAAAATCCGGTAATGTTGTATCCCTCTAGTCAAAAATACAGGGCCTCGGTTCGCGGGGGTAAGCCGGTCAATTGGTCCAAAGTGAAACTCGGGGACGTCTTCTCTTCAGGACAAGTTCCTGATCTGGTGAAGAAACCATTTACCATTTTAGGAGGGATTGAGACCAAAGGAGAAGTAAATGAAGTGGTCATGGCTCATGGTGGAACGCAGGTCGGTTACGGAGTATACCTCAAGGGAGAAAATCTCGTCTTTGCGGTTTCGACCGGGAAGGGTCATCTTGAGCGGGTCCAAGTACCGGTTGATCCGGGTAAGGTAGAGTTTTCGGCAGGGCTGGATGTTTCAGGTCGTCTCTTTCTTAAGGTTGGCAAGCGTCAGCCCATTCAGTCGGACAGGGGAAATCATTGGATCACCAGAGTTCCCGCCGAAGACTTTAGTATGGGCTTTGATGACGCTCATACCGTCGATCCACAAGCTCCCAAAGCCAGGTTCAGTGGGAAGTTATTGGGAATCAGAGTGAATGCTTCGTCCAAGTAACTCCAAGCTTATCAATTAGAAGCCAGCTCTTGTGATTTTTCGATTTCTTGTTCTTGTTGTCATATGTCCGGTTGCTTTTGCCCAGGGTTTAAACCCCCTGGTGTTGCGGGAGATCGATGTCCTGACTGAGAAGGGTATCTCTGATCGACGGATACCGGGTGGGGTTCTTCATCTGGAACACAGGGAGGAGGCCTATCAGAAGAGCTATGGTAAACGGCAGCTTGGGCCGGAGGTCGAAGAAGCGACGGAGGAGACCATTTACGATTTGGCTTCCTTGACCAAAGTGGTGGCAACGACTCCCTCGATGATGAAGTTGATTGAGGAAGGAAAGGTTGAATTGGATGCGCCGGCGCAACGATACCTCCCCCGGTTAAGTGGAGATGCCAACAAGGCCAAGATTACCATTCGGCATCTTCTAACACACACTTCGGGTTTGGCCGCGGGATTGCGTGGTGGCTATGAGTGGAGTGGCTACAAAAACGGCATCGCCTTGGCTGCGGGTGAGTCGTCCCTTGGTATGGCGGGATTCACTTATCGATACAGTGATCTCAACTTTATTCTGCTGGGCGAAATCGTGGCACGAGTTTCCGGAATACCGCTTCAAGACTACTGTCGGAGAGAGATCTTTCTTCCTTTGGGGATGAAGGAGACGTTCTTTCTGCCGGATCCTAAGTTGAAGGGCAGAATTGCTCCCACCTCGCTTCTCGCCGACGGGAGTCTTTTGAGGGGAGTCGTGCACGACCCGACCGCGCGTCGCATGGGTGGTGTCGCAGGGCATGCGGGGCTTTTCAGCACGGCCGATGATTTGGCCCGGTTTGCGCGAATGTTGTTGAACGAAGGCGGGGGCGTTTTGAGACCTGAAACGATCCGCCTCATGACCTCGGTGCAGTCGCCATCGAATATCAAGTCCCGTCGGGGGTTGGGGTTTGATATTGATTCTCCCTATTCCTCGCTGCGGGGAGAGTTGTTTCCGAAAGGATCGTTTGGCCACACCGGATGGACCGGGACTTCGATGTGGATTGATCCCGCGAGCGAGAGCTTCGTGATTTTTCTGAGCAACCGAAACCATTCTTCTGGTGGCAACGTTCTCGCCTTGCGAAGTAAGCTGGGAACTCTCGCAGCAAAGGCCACAGGTTTCGATTTTTCAACCGTGAAAAAGATTCTCCCAAAAGTGGTGCCAAAGCCAACCAGCTCTCCCAATGTCCTGAATGGTGTCGATTTGCTGGAGCGGAATCAATTCGCAGCACTCAAGGGAATGCGTGTGGGTTTGATCACAAACCAAACCGGAATCAACCGTGATCGTGTTAGCACGATTGATCTCTTGCACCGTTCAGACAAGGTGGACCTAAGATTACTCTTCGGACCCGAGCACGGGATTCGGGGGACTTTGGATGAGAAGGTTGAGGATGGAGTGGATGATAAAACGAAACTTCCGGTTGTGAGTCTTTATGCCGGGGAAGATCGTCGCAAACCCAAAGCTGAACACCTCGCGAAAATCGATGTCCTCGTTTTTGATATGCAGGATATCGGGACGCGATTCTATACCTTCATTTCAACGATGGGCCTGGCGATGGAGGCGGCGGAGGAGGCGGGCTTGAAATTTGTCGTTCTCGACCGGGTGAATCCCATCGGAGCCAATAAGGTGGCCGGTCCCATGCGCGATGGTGATCCGACCTTCACCTCCTTTCACCAGGTGCCGGTGCAACACGGAATGACAATTGGAGAAATTGCGCGGCTGTATCAAAAGGAACATTGCCCCAAGCTAAAGCTCACCGTCATTCCTGTTGAGAATTGGAGACGTGGGATGCGCTTTGACGAAACCGGATTGCCTTGGATCAAACCCTCACCCAACATGCCCAATCTGGCAGCGGCGACGCTTTATCCGGGTCTTGGTTTGCTGGAATTCACCAATGTTTCGGTTGGGCGGGGAACGAAGTTTCCTTTTGAAGTTTTTGGTGCGAGCTACATTGACGAAGAGGTGTTTGCTCGAAAGCTCTCTGCGGCCAGGTTGCCCGGGTTGGCTTTCGTGCCTGTTCGCTTCACGCCCACCGCGAGCAAATTCGCCAAGGAGGAATGCGGTGGGGTGCGTATTATTTTAAAAGATCCCGCGATTTGTCCTTCAGTGGAATTGGGCATTTTGTTGGCACAGACCTTACGGGAGCTCTATCCCAAAAAGTGGGAAGTTAAAAAACTGAACACTCTTTTGCGACATCCGAAAACAGAGACCGCGATCAAGTGCTTGAAGCCAAGAAAGGAGATCGTGAATTCCTGGGAAGCGGGACTTGAGAAGTTTGCTCAAAGAAGGGCGGGGGTTCTGCTTTACCGCTGATTTGGTCTAGTCTTCCTGCGAAGGCTTCTTGAGTTTGTCGATTAAGTAGACGGTCGGATTGGCGTGAACTGCCTTGGGTGCCTTGGGGTAAACGAGCTCGCAGCTGACTCCGGTGGCGCGGCAATGTTCCTGAAGCTTCACGCCGAAGTTGGAAGTGTGGGTGGGGTCTTTCTGGGCCTTGCCGAGAGCAGGTGGGGAATTGTAGATCAGGTAGACCGGAGGATCTCCTTTTGAGACGAGAGCGTAGGGAGAATATTCGGCGATCCATTTAAGAATGGAGTCGTGCTCCGCGAGAAATCTATCAAAGGGTTTCAGGCCGAAGGCATGGCCCCCATATTTGCTGTTGGGTGTCCATTCCTTCATCTGTTTGGGGTCGAGAGTAGTTTGGGCTCCCATAACGGCGGCGCAACATAGTCGTGTCGATTCCCGGGCAACAGGATCGTCACTTTTTGGATCGGCAAGGTCGTCGTGGAAGGCTAGCCAGAGCGACGAACAGGCACCCGCGGACCCACCTGCGGCCCCGATCCGTTTTTTATCGATGTTCCATTCGGTGGATTTGCTGCGCACGAATTGCAGGGCACGGGCTGCATCGTGAAGGGGGGCGCGGACCGGAGGCCTGATACCTGCCTTGAAGGCTTGTGGAATGAAGCGGTAATTGATGGCAACGACTGAAATGCCAGCCTTAAGAAGAGCGCTAGGATCAGCAAAACGATCAATCCGTTCCTTTGATCCACCCTGCCAGCCGCCTCCGTGAATGACGAATACAAGTGGAGTCGGTTTGGTTGATTGAGCTTTCCAGAAATCGAGAGTGTGTCTGGCGTGTGGTCCGTATGAAACTTCGCTCAGGGTTGGCTTGGGAACGGAAGGGGCGTAGTTCTCACCCAAGGCGGACAGAACGAGAAGTTGGAGGATTACAAGGATGGAGGACCTCGATTTCATGATTGTAGACCTTTGGCTACGGCTTGGGATTCACGAGAATTTCATCCACAAATAACCAGGCTTTGCGGCCCTTGGCTTTGTGCCAATCGGGGATGATGCCCCGGCTCTTCGCATGCACGCGGATATGGCGGGCTTTCATCTCTTTGATCGTTGTCGATAAGATAAGATCTTCGATGGGTTTTTTCCCAGGCACTTGGTTGGTGATTGTGGCGACCGGTTTAAAAATAATTCCGTCAAGTGACACTTGAAACTCAATCGTCGATGGGAGGAAGACCCCTGCAGAGGTCACCTGACACGATGAAAGTCCTAGCTCGTGAATCGAGGTTGTTTGTCCAAGATCGATGGTGGCGATGAGATCTTCGCCTTCGAAGCCGAGCCAATCATTCTTGAGTTGGTTCGGATCACCGGTGATTCCATCGACGAGTTCGGCGGACCCGGTCCCGGGATAGTTTGGGCTGGGTGGTACGGCGAGGGTGAGGGAGATGCCGCGGGCGTCATGATTGGCCATCTCCAGTCCCAGGAGAGCCTCGACGATTTGGGTCAGCTGTTCGTCATTCAAGTAGGAATGAGGCGGCATGGCATGAACCTCTCCCCAGATGCCCTTGCTTCCTTTCTTAATCTGGTCCTTCAGATAGGGCTTTTTTGCGGGAAGATCGGCATAGCGATTGACGATCATTTCGAAGGACGGCCCGATGGCGGTGCTTCCTGGTTGGTGGCAGGCCGCACAGTTGAACTGTCGCATCAATGCGGTGCCCTGATGCTTGGGCGGGAGTCCTCTGAGAGGCCGAACGGCAACCACCTGGTTTCCGGCGAGACCGCCGTCGATGCGGTGACTGACTCTCACTAGACTACCGCCATTGTTGGGATCCCAGCCGCCCTTGCCATACTGCAGGACGAACATCTGGCCGGAGCGATTGAACTTGATGTTCGTGGGTGTTTGAAAGCGGTGGTTGGCAGGGAAGGGTTTGATTGCGACCATGTTTTCCTTGTCGTCGAGCTCGACCATCTTGACCCAGCCGCGGGCGTAGTCGGCGATGAACCAGTGGTGATCGAAGGATTTGGGGAGCCCTTCGTCCCCATGTGACTTGTCGTGATAGTAGACCGGTCCGCCAATGGCAGATGCGCCGCCGCTTCCGAGGGAGGGGAAATTTTTCGAGGGAGGATGGCTGTACCAGATCATAGGCTTCTGTGTTGGTGGGAGTTCCTCGATTCCGGTATTTTCTTTGAAATGATTGATGGCCCTGGCCGGATCAAAGACTCCCATGACTTCCTTTTTTTCGAAGGAGTAATCGGGGTAGGATTCGTTGGGTCCGATGAAAAAGGGCCATCCGAAGTAGCCTGGTTTACGCGCTTGATTGAATTCATCGAAACCCAGTGGGAGGAGTTTTTTATCGACGTTTTTGAGACTCCCGCAGTAGTGGTCAGCAGGGCCGTTTTCGCCCCAATAGAGATGGCTGGTCCGTTGGTCGATAGAGATACGGAAGGGGTTCCGACAGCCCATGACGTAGATTTCGGGGCGGGTATTTGGAGTCCCGACCGGGAAAAGGTTTCCGTCGGGGATAGTGTAGCCACCATTTTCTCGCGGACGGATCCGCAGGATTTTCCCATTTAATACCGCGCTGTTTGTCGAGGTGCGTGCGGCGTAATGAAATCGGGTGTGGTCTTGGTTATCTCCACTACTGATGAAAAGATTTCCCTTTGGGCCGAAGGCAAGGGATCCGGCTTCGTGGATACGGTCCTTGTCGCGGAGGGCGGGAATTTTGATGATGACCTGCTCGGTCGCTTTGTTGAGCATTCCGTCTTCATAGCGAAATCGTGAAACAACATGATCGTGGTTTACCGACTCGCCACCTGGCCGAGTGTAGCAAATGTAGACCCACTTGGTTTTCTCGAAGTCAGGGGCAACGGCGATTCCCAAAACACCTGATTCCACGTCCCAGCTCCATTTCGGGCCCTTCTTTCGGTAATCGACTTCAAGATGGGCTGCCACTCGCGTGACACCTGTCGTTAGATCAAGCACTTTGATGTTCCCTTGGAGCTCGGCGATGAAAACAAGATCACCAGCGATCGTCATTTCCATCGGGTTCGAGAGATCTGTTGCAATCGTCTCAACCGCGAAGTCTTTTGCAGGAGGGAAAAGAGAGTTTGAGGCTTCGGTTTTTCCTTTGATGGATGAACTTAAAATGATCGTGAAAATCGGAACTAGGAGTCTTGTATGGCGCATCAGTTGGCGAAAGATACCACGCCTGGGAAGAGGCGGCGATGGCCTTCTTAATCTCCTCGCGCTTCTCCTTGTCAGTGCTCGGCTTTAGGGGCCCCAACTGGTCGCCGAGTTTCAGCATAAACTCGCAGTTTGGGAGTGATCCCCCAAATCTAACTCGGCTTGCCTCGGAGGTTCTCTTATGTCAGTTAGAGAGCGTGAACGGATTGCATGAGATGATGGAAGGATGGATTGGCCGTGGAGTGGGGAGCTATGCTTCATGGGTCTCGGGCTTGGCAGATGGCTTGATCCTTGTGCTGGTGCTCTTGTCTGCAGTTGGGATTTACTTCATCGCCTTGCGCCTGGTAGTGCGCCTAATCCGGGTGCTGGTAAAACGGAGCGACAATACATTGGATGATGAGTTGGTCTCTAGCCGCTTGTTTTGCTGGATCGCGCAGTTGGTCCCTGGGATGATGGTATGGGCCGGAGGGCAGGCCGCGCTCCGTAATTCAACGGCGTCCGAGGCTGTCAGAGTTCTCGCAGAGATTTACATCATCGTAATGGTCTCTTTGGCGGTGAGTTCGATTCTCAATGTGTGTGAACGTATTTACCGTCGTTTCCCGGTGTCGCGGGAGATACCTATCAAAGGCTTCCTTCAGATCTTTAAGATTTTGATTTTTTCGGCTGCGGCGATCTTTATGGTTTCGGCAATTCTCGGAAAATCTCCGGTGATTATCCTCAGCGGTCTTGGCGCATTGACCGCGGTGATGATGCTTATCTTTAAGGATGCGATTCTTGGATTGGTTGCGGGTGTACAGCTATCCGCCAACCGAATGGTCGCGAGGGGTGACTGGATTGAGATGCCGAAATTTGGCGCCGATGGAGACGTGATCGATGTCGCGTTGACTACCGTTAAGGTGCAGAACTTTGATAAAACGATTACCACTATTCCGACTCATGTGTTGATCAGCGATAGTTTCAAAAACTGGCGAGGGATGAGCAAATCCGGGGTGCGACGAATCAAGCGAAACCTCTTGCTCGATATGAACTCGGTGGCTTTGCTGGATGTGAAGTCCATCGAGCGCTTTCGCAAGATCCGCCTTTTGCGTGATTATCTCGATAGAAAAGAGAAAGAGCTCGGCGAATGGAATAAGCAGTTTCCTAAAGAGGAAAATGCCGAGCCAGTAAACGCCCGCGCCCTAACAAATCTGGGAACTTTCCGCGCCTACGTGGGTGAATATCTCAAGAGCCATCCCAAGATTTCAAAGGATCAAACACTTCTGGTTCGGCAATTGCAACCGACTGAGAAAGGCCTGCCAATTGAGATTTATATTTTCACCAATGACAATCGTTGGATCGAATACGAGGCAATCCAGAGCGATATCTTCGATCATCTCCTAGCCGTGCTCCCGGAGTTCGGCTTAAATGTTTTCCAGTCCCCGACCGGAGCTGATTTGAAGAACCTCCGCTAAAGAGAATTGTCGTGAAGCAAGTCGCATCTATCGTTTTCAGTGTTGCGTGCCTGATGGGACCGGCAGTTCTTGCTGACGAGAAGGCGGTGGAGGTTTTTGAGCATTATTGCTTCGATTGCCACGGTGACGGCGCGAAGAAAGGCGGGCTGGATCTCTCCGGGATGCTTGGGAAAGAGGACTTCGATGGTTCGCTGATTTTTGAGAATTTGGTGACGGGAAAAATGCCACCCGCTGACAAAGATCAGCCGGATGCAAAGGAGAAGCGAGAGCTGCTGGAATGGCTCGCTGGCCGGCAGGGAAAGCGGGTGGGGAAAGCCTTCCGCCGAATCAGCCGGCATGAATTCGTGCACTCGCTCAATGATCTCTTGGGGACGGATCTCGATCTTTCTGGCAAGATTCCCGAAGACCGGGGGACGAACGATTTTGATTCCAATCGCAAGATCCAGTTGAGCCGTGAGATGCTGGGATCGTATTTTTCAGTGGCAGACGAAATGCTCGATCATGCCTTTCCGGATGATGGGTTTCCCGCGGAGAGGAGCTGGGTGACAAGCAAAGTCCGGGACAGTCATGAGAGCTACCGGATCTACCATCGGCCCTATCAGGAAGGCACCCTTTTCTCGTGGACCCGGGCCAACAATGGCAACAGCTATTCTTTCTTCTACGACAACTTTGAGCCGCCGGTGGCAGGCTGGTATGAGTTGACATTTGATGCTGCGAAGGTTGCCGACTTCGAAGACGATATGAGCCTGCAAGTTTATGCGGGAAAGTATTACTATGCCGATGATCGTCCGCAGCCGCAGCGTTTGCTGGGAGTGGTCTCGTTGGGGAACAAGAAATTGGAATCGTATACCATCCGCGCCTACCTCCATCCCGGAGAAAGCGTTTCGGTGCACTGTTTTTCGCGGCACAATTTTCGTCAAAAGAATCCAAAAGAGGGAATCTACATCAAGCAATTGAAGGTCCGGGGGCCGGTGGTGGATTCATGGCCTCCGACGTCTTATCAACAAGTCTTCGATGGAATGGAAATCCAGGCCGGGCAGCGGAGCGTCCGGAAAGCTTCCGGCTTTCAAACAAAGCTCAAGAGGATTGGCGGGGCGCTTACGGTAAGTAGTTTTCAGGGGGGGATGGAAAAGGAAAAGATGCAGGATGGTTCCAATCTGACCTTCTGGCATACACGCTTCTCTCCGACGGTGGCGAAGCCGCCGCATTACGTGATTTTTGAAAACCCAAATGGAGCGGTCATTGAAGGACTTTCCTTCGCGACCTGGTCGGGCGGAAATGGCAATGGCTTGGTGAAAGCGTATGAGATTTACCTCTCCGACGATGGAGAAACGTGGGGAGATAAGGTGATGGAAGGGGGATTGGATGTCAGGCTTGCCAACGAGCAGCCGATTATCTTTCCCAAGGAAACGACCAGTCGCTTTATCAAATTCAAGGTAACAGACTCTGTTCAGCTGGATGGAAAATCAATCGCTTCAATTGGCAAGTTGGACGTCATCACTCCTTTGGAGGAACAGATTGAAACTTCCACGGTTACAGTTGTTTCAGAGAACCCTGATGATTTCAAAAAAGTGATTCGCAGTTTTGCGGAGCGAGCTTTTGCGTCGACCCTCAGTGAGGAGGAATTGGCGCCATATTTTTGGGTGGGACTTCGCCGACTTGAGGAGGGAGGCGACTTTGTCGAGGCGACCAAGGTTGGCTTGAAGGCCATTCTTTGCTCGCCAAGATTCCTGATGGCGCCCGGGGAGCATGCCAATTCGTCGTTTGGCAAAGCCTCGGATCTCGCTCGTATTTTGTGGCTTTCGGTTCCCGATGAAGAACTTCTGAAATTGGCGGCTTCAGGTTCGCTCCATGGCGCGACCTTGAATGATCAAATTCAGAGAATGTTGGCCGATAAACGCAGCCGCCGCATGGTTCGCTCCTTCAGTGATCAGTGGCTGAACCTGCGGGGTCTCAACAAGGTGACGCCCTCCTTGAAACTCTACCCGCTTTACGATGACCTTCTGAATTACTACCTCCCGATCGAAACCCGGAAATACCTTCAGCATTTGATCCATGAAAATCTTCCCGCCCGAAATCTCATCGATTCGAATTTCACTTTTCTCAATCAACGGCTTGCCCGGCACTACGGGATCAAGGGAGTGACTGGACAAAAAATACGCAAGGTAAACTTTTCAGACGAAGTGCCCCGTGGCGGACTTCTCACGATGGCAAGTGTCCTAAAAGTGACCACGGATGGTTTCGAAACCTCGCCCATTTTACGCGGAGCCTGGATCTCAAAAAATATTGTGGGCACGCCCTTGTCACCACCGCCGGAGAGTGTTCCGGCCCTGGAACCGGAACACGGAGAAGCCATCACGCTCAAGGAACAGATTGATCAGCATAAAAGCAACAAGACCTGTTACGCTTGTCATAAGAGTATTGACGGGTATGGCTTCGCATTGGAGAGCTTTGATGCCACGGGAGGATGGCGTGATCAATATCGGGTCAAGCAAGCCCATCGAAGCACTTTTCAGTATCGTCCTCAGGGTTACTTTAAGAAAGGTGCACCGGTTGATGCTTCCGGAGAGATCGACGATGCCAGCTTTCAGGACATTTTTGGGCTTAAGAAGGTTTTGCTCTCCAACGAGCGTAAGCTTGCCTATAACTATGGGAAGAAGTTTTTCGAATACGCCTATGGAGACAAGCCGGATTTGAGCCAGCGCCTTCAGTTGTGGGAGTTTCTTGGAACGAATCCCGGAAACCTGCGGCTGGGAACTCTCATGACCCATGTCCTTACTCATTCAACAAACGGAAAAGAGAAATGAAGCAATACCGCCGAAGAGATTTTTTGAAATTTGGAGCAGCCCTACCGTTGGCTTTGCATTCGCTGAATGCGCGGACGGCAAGCACCCCGGGAGTGAAAGCACCTCCGAAGCGGGTCATCTTCATTTGCAATTCGCTCGGTTTCTATGAACCAAATTTCTTTCCCACCAAGCGGGGAGACTTGACCACCTCCAAGTATCTCAAGGAGATGGCAGTGAGGGAGAAAATGACGGTCTTTCAAAACTTCTTTCATCCGGGCATGGAGACCAGCAATCATGACTCGGAGAAATCTTTCCTGACCGGAGCGCCGAGTCCCGAGGCCACAAATTTCACCAATACAATTTCTCTTGATCAGATCCTCGCCCGCGAGATGGGTGGTGACACGCGCTTCCCGTATCTTTCCTTCAGTATCTACGATCGTGGTTGGGGATGTTCCTGGAATGATCGCGGGGTGGCCATTCCACCCATGCATGACGAACGGCAGATCTTTGAAAGGCTCTTCGGTGAAGAAGATTTGAGCGCGAAGCGCCAACAGATCGAGAACGACCAGCAGATCGTGAAATCCCTCTATCGCGACATGGAGCAGATCAAGAAGAAGGGCGGAGATGACTCGAAGATCGAATCCTACCGGACCGTCATTTCAGAACTTGAAGCGCAATTGAAGCATGAGGAATTTTGGCTCAAGACCAAGAAGCCGGAAGTGCCAAATACCTTGAGCGATGATCAGGAATTCGCTTTCTCGACCAAGGTTCGCAACCTCTTCGAACTCTCCAAACTGGCGTTGCAGACGGACTCGACCCGAGTCATCACGCTTTCGCTCGATTGGATTTACGGCGCGATCAAAGTCCCCGGCGCAACCGGTGGCTGGCACACTCTTTCGCACCACGGAGGCAAGGCTGATGTGCTCGGCAAGCTCAGCCGGATCGAAGTCGACATCGTCAAACATCTTGACCGCTTTCTCACCGAACTCGATCAAATCGAAGAAGGGGAGGGCAGTCTTTTAGATCACACCACTGTGGTCATCGGCAGCAACTTCGGTGATTCTTCAAATCACACCTGCAACAACCTCCCTACCATCGTGGCAGGCGGTGGCTACCGTCATCAAGCTCACACCGTCCTTGAAAAGCCGACTCCGCTTTGCAATCTCTACTTGGAGCTCCTCCACAAACACAATGTGGACTTGGGCTCTTTTGGAAGTAGCAAGAAAGATCTTGGTTTACTCAAAGGGTGATCCCGGTCGAAGGAAAGCGCCAATATCGCCACCGAAAACCCTCAGGTCACCGCATCGATGCGGCAAGCCATCGAACGCTTCAAGGAGACCGTCGTCCCGGGTTCGTAAAAACACCCTTGATTGGCGTTGACAGCTGACCCCGTTCCGCCGAAACAATCTGTCTAGAGGGTGAGACTACCGATGGGGCTACCGGATAGAGCTCCGTCTGGCCACCTGCTTCGGAGGTGGTTGTTTACTTGAAGAGAACATGGCGATATCGATAGAAGCGCCGGAGTCCGGGGCCGACTGCTTCCGTCTGTGATGAGGCCGTTCCGGTTACGGTCACGGCGACGCCGACATCTTGCCATGAATTCGCGGACAGGTCGTGGGTTTCCTCGAGCTGATAGACGGCACCGGGGGACGAGGTCCAATTCAGAGTGACCTGTTCATCGGCATATTGAATCTGCGTGATTACGAGGGGCTTCACAAATTCCAGGGCGCCCATGTCTACGTCGCTGTTGACGACTCGCATAATGCCGGCGTAATCACCACTTCCCGTCATCCATGATAGATTTTTGCCGGTGTCCCGGCACGGGGAAGATTCGCCCAGGCGGTGATCCGCCGCGATCAGGGGATCGCTGCTGATGTTACCGTTCGTCAATCTGGTTCCGCCCTGAATGCAGTTGTGCTCCAGAGTGACGACAAAGGCCTCCGAGGGAAGATTGAACCCGTTGTTAGAATACAGGATATTGTTACGAATGACGGTTTCGTCCACCGGGTCGAATGAGGACTTCCAGAAAACCCCCCCGGTGGTGTGAGATGAAAGATTACCGAGCACGGTGCAATTTTCCAGGCTGCCCCGTCCCTGGATATAGGCCCCCCCGCCATCCGATGGCACGCCAAAGTATCCCGGAGGATTCTCAGGGTCGTAGTGGCTGAAATTATCCAAGACTAGGCAGTTTCTCAACGTCCCGTTTTCGATGTAGGCTCCACCCCCGATTCGGCTACCATTGTTTTGAATAAAACACCGATTGACGACACCCCCTTCGCTGATATGTACTCCTCCACCCTGATTGCTCGGCGTGACCGCGCTTCCGACGGTAAAGGCGATCACACCCGGGGAGCCCTCATTGTCGAAGATTTGGCAATCACGCATGGTTCCCCCGATCATGGTAACACCCCTGTATTGATTACTGTAGATCTGGCATTGGACGACGGTGGAGCGATCGCAGTCCAAGGCGCCCACCGAGGTGACATTGTTCCGGATGATGCAACGCTCGATCAGACTGCCGTTGCCGACATGGACCGTAGAAGGATCAGAGAAACCATCGCCTCCTTTGTTATTGTCGTAAAAGATGCAATCGCTCACGACGCTACCGTCCCGGGCCGCCAGTGCGGCGCCGGCGGGTAGAATTCCGTGAAGCCCTTGATTACCGCCATTCTCCCGAAACACGCAGTTACTGATCACACAATTTCTGGCGTAGACACCACCGCCATATCTCCTCGCGGGATCTCCGAGGAATCCGCCCCGTACAAATCCGTGTTGAACCGTCAAGTCGACGAGGGTCGCATCATTGATGTTAAAACAGCGAACATCGTTTCGTCCATCCACTACGCAATTATCGGGGCCGTTGAAGCCTTTGATCGTGATGGCCTTGTTTACAGTAATGGCTTCTTTTAATAAATAGGTATGATCAGCGAGATAGATGGTGTCACCAGCCGCCGCGGCGTCTACTGCTGCCTGGATGTTGGTGGCGGCCTGGGTCCAGTTCGCGAACGGCGACGTGTGATCTCCATCGGGACTCACATAAAGGTCGGTTGCCCGGGTGATGGCGGTATTTGCCCAGAGAAAGACGGCAAAAATTGAAAGAAATGATGGTTTCATAGTGCTGGTAGTTCCTTACTCGATTCTCACCTCAATACGAAAGAACTTTCGCGGCGCAGGAAGCGTGGTGAAAATGGCGGACAAGTTGGTTCCAGTGCCCGCCAAGGGGAAGCCAATATCGGTCCAGGTGCCGGCCAAGTTTTCGTTGAATTGGACTTGGTAGATCGCACCTTGTGCGGACGGCCATGTTAGCTGGAGCTCGTCGGGCGGGAGCAAAGTGATAGTTGGTTGATGTGGGAGTATGAGGGTTGGATGGGATCTGGCTTTATACTCCTCGAGGTTTGTCGTCCCGTCGCTGTCTGGGTCACCGGCAGCTCCTTGGTTGGGATCGATCTTGCCGTCGTCGTTCGGATCCAGCCCATGATAAATTTCCCAACTGTTGGGCAGGCCGTCACCATCGTTGTCGTTGCCATTGTAGCGCAGGGTGAGGAATTGCTCCGCCGTTTGATATGCGCGGTTGCTCAAGGGCTGGGCGGCGAGGCTTAGGACAGTGTCGCCCGACGACAAGGTTGTGTTGTAGCGCCAGGTTCCGTTAGTAGAATCAAGGGACACCCCGGCGGTGCTCTTGTTCACTAGGACCCGATGTGTGCCGGGAACGACGACGCCTGAAAGCTCTATCTCGGGAAACGGCTGCCAGTAGATCCCGCCGATTTCGGACGCGATCGGTGTTGGAGAGAAGCTCGCGGTGGCGTCCACGAGGTAGCCGATCTGCTGCTCCACGATGTTGCGTCGCAAATTCAAATACTCATTGGTCGTCGCCGGTGAGCCCTGATCCGGCGGGCTCAGTCCGCCGGGATCGATCAATTGAAAGTGATCATTGATGGCGTTCATCAGTCTGGAAGGAAGAAACCATCCGTCTAGTTCGTCGACCAAAATCTGGTAATAACGTCGTTGGAAATATGGAGTGCGCATCAAGGCCTCCAGCGCTTCCAGCCCCGCTGGCCATTCGGGGCGCGGCCGCGGAGTGTCCACGTGAACCGGCATGCCGAGGCTCGCCGGTTCCCACGTCGCATCGAGATCGAGCGGTTCCAGCCTCAGAAGACCGGAGTCCGGATGCAGATAAACGGCGTGATTGCCGCTAATGCCTCCGAGGATCGTTTCGTTGTTTCCAAGCAAGACCATCGAGGCAGCCCAGCTCAGCCACTGGTCCGGTTCGATGACCTGCCGCACCGCCGCAGCGTAGTCCAGCTGGTTCGTGTTTCGAACCACATCGAGCACCTCCAGAATTTCAGGAGAGACAACCCCCGTGTCTCCTTCGCCCCAACTTTCGTAAAAAGTCCCGGTGGACGCGCCGCGGTGGTTTCTTTCCAGGTAGTCACCCCCGATCCGCTCTGCCCAAAGATATGGTCCTTGGTCCCGGTGGTTTACGTGCAAGCGAATGGCCTGGAGCTCGGGGACCGCGAAGCCTACTTCCTTGACGTATTCCGTGGCCAGCCACTCCGGTCCGGGCCGCTTACCGTTAAAATTTAAGCGGTCCTCGCCCGCAAAAGGATGATCGTGCCTCAGGTCGATTCGGTAAGACTTGACCGACCACTGTCGCTTGAGCGTGCCTCGGTATCGATACCTGGCAAAAGGAAAGACCTCGTCGCCATAGGTCATCGTGATGGGCAGAAGTTCGTCGCTCGAGAGCTCGCGTGCCTGCAATTCGTCCTGCGTCTCCCGGGGAACCAGTAAGCGGAATGACGGCACACTTTTCGGCGTGGGGGAGTCAAGGCAGAGGTAGCGCAGCGTGAAAGGAACCTGTCCTCCCGAGGCCAGCTGGAAGACGGGCGCTCCCTGGGGCCAGGTGGCGAGGTTGCCAGCGGCGTCTTCCGCTTCGATGTAATATTCGATCAAATCACGGTTGCTCTGCGGTGGTATCTCCGCGACCAGATCCGCACCCGAGATCGGTGTCATCGTGATCGAATGAAATTCGGCGTCGGCGTCTTTCTTCCAACGCAGGTAAACCGGCCGCTCTCCGTTCGATACCCGGGTGCGGATGGTGACCGCCTCGGCGGATGTCGGTGTTACCGGGTAATGCCCGGCGGAAAAAATGATGGCCGCGGCATTCGAACCCGAACCGTTGGCGGTCCCCGGTGTCCCTCCCGAGGCAACGCTGTTCCCCACCCAGGCTTCCGGGATCGCGTTGTCCATCGTCGATGACCTCAACTCGAGCGAAGCGCCGTCACCGTCAGCCGCTCGCGGCCACCGTCCACGATCCCGATAAAAGACCGCGTCCACTACATTCCCCATCGCGTCGTGTAGGGCCAAGTTTTCGCCCCGGTTGGAAAGCCGGCGTGAGTCGAAAGGCCCCAGCGAATCCTCCAAGCCATACTTCGCATTCACCGAATCTGGATCGTGCGCCACTACCAAGTAAGCCCCCGCAGCGAGGGCCTCGCCGGCTAGGAAGTCGTAGCGTATACCGCCTCTAATTTTCCACCCGGTTAAATCCACCTCGCCGGGCCCCGCGTTGTAAAGTTCGATGAACTCCTCCGCGTCGTTGTCGCCTGCGGGATGGTACATAATCTCGTTGATGACGACGGGGGAGGTCGTGGGTGTCCCATTCGGTTGACCTGGCGTGCCGTTGGCGGGATAGAAGCTCCATGACGGAGAGCCATCCGGATAACGCCCCTGCGTCACATCGGGCTGCTGGTCGCCGAACACGACCCGACTCTCCACCGTGACTCCGTCAGATTGGGTTAGGAATAGATCCTCCCCTTCGGCCGATAATCCAAAATTGAGAGGATGGAAAAACACAGCTTCGCCGGGTTGTAGCACCGTGTCCGGAGGGATGATCCATTCCGTCAGCGTCGCTGCGTCGTCCGTCAAATACCAGCCCGAAATATCCCGCTCCGTGTCACCGCGATTGTAGAGCTCAATCCAGTCCGTTGTTCCGAGATCCGAGGACGCCAGAAACTCGTTGATCACGACGGATCCTTCCGCCACCCCGTTTTTGCGCCCGGGAGTCCCGCCCCGTTCCACGCTTTCGGCCCAATGAGATCCGATGTTGTTGTCGCTGTTTACGTCAATCAACTCCAAGGACGATCCGGAACCGTCCGCCCCCAAGGGCCAGCTATTTGCGTTGCGGTATTCCACAGTATCCGCGTCGCCATTGTTCCCGTCGACAAGACGTAATACCGCGAACTCGTCGCCCAGATCGCCCGACCACGGGCCTAGCACGCCCGAGAGACTATACTTAGTCTCGAGCGAGCCCGGATCCGCTGCCACTACCAGAAAGGAATGGGGCTGGATCGTCGTCCCATCCGGGAAATCGAACAAGGTTTCATCCACCAACTTCCAATCCGAAAGGTCGACTGGAGAGTCGCCTCGATTGTACAATTCGATATACTCCAGGTCGACGGCATCGTTGGTGGGACGATACATGATTTCATTGATAACCACCGAAAGATCCGCCAGTGGGTCTGCTATGTTCAGGGAGTTGAAGGGCAGAGAATCGGTCGCGTCCGGCTGGCCGTCTCTGTCGCTGTCGTAGTTGGTGGCTGTATCTTCGAACGCTCCAAAGGTTGGCGTAGCGGAGCGGGCGACCCCGTGGTAATCGGCTGCGGGGGCGAGACGGGGTGTGCCCGCGCTTAAGGCGTGCGAGCCGGGTTGCAGCAAGACATTCTCCGCATTCAAATTCACGAATAGGGGATCCGCATTGGTGTTGCCCTCGCCGGGCCAAACTTCGGTACCACCGATTACAGAGTACTTCACATCCAGAAACGACAGAAGGTCCAGCCGGATGCTTTCGTCGCAATTCCAAACGATCCCATTCACCCAGTGCCCCCGCGCCCCGCCCATGCCAATTTCCTTTTCGTAGACGCTGACGCCGACCGTGCAGCTTGCTACGGTATTGTTCGCCATTACCGGGGCTGAACGATCCTTCACCGCGATCCCGATCGGGCAATGCAGCACAACGTTGTTCTCGACCCGGGCATTGGAACCTTCGCCCAGCGAGATCCCCTTGTCCGCGCAGCGCCGGATCAGGTTCCCTGAAATATGAGCCGCGCTGCCGCCCAGGTCGATTCCGTCGCCGGAACAATATTCAATCATGTTCTGCGCAATATTCGCCGGTTTCAAACCCTCCCCGCTGTATTCTAAGTCCACGTCGATGGCATCGGCGCCGTTGCGAATGTGGTAGAAGCGATTGCGCGAAATATCTGCGTCGCAGCGCACGGCGTTGACCCCTTCGCCACAGTCCCGAAACAAGGAGTCCGCCAGCCGGATTTTTCCGTCGTAGCAGCGAATCACTGTGTCCGTGATGGTTTCAAACTCGCAATTTAAAAACTCCAGATCAACTTCCCAGGCCTTTAGGGCAACCTCGTTTGCAGCGTACTCGAAACGGCAGAACTCGAACACACTCCTGCTTGAGAATGTCTTCCAAACCCGGGCTCCGGAGAATTCAATCCCCGGCCAGGAGTTCGACCCAGTGGCGCGCGTGAATAGAATGGGTTTGGAAGAGGTGCCTTTGGCGAGCAGAGATCCCTCGACTAGAATCGCAGTATCCTCGCCCAGCATCACGGTCACTCCAGCATCGATAGTCAGCGTTGCGCCCGGCCGGATAATGACCTTTTCAGTGATGGAAACAGGGCTGTCTGAGAGCGTCCATTGTGCATCCGACGAAATTTCAGTTCCGTAGGAATGCCCGATCGCAATCATGAGACAGACAGCCTGGATACCAAGCAGTCGATAGATGATCGATCTCGTTCTCATTTCGATTTCCTTTGGATCATGGCACGTTCGGTTAGATCGTTGTTCGTCGGGCTTCCTTGCACTTTCGTTAGAGCAGGGTCCAACAGGTTCTCTAAAAATCCCCAGTTCGTGATGTCCGGCAAGACATATTTCCGGCCTATCGAGGCACTCAGACTGCTCGGCCGGGATCGGCTTTATCCTCGCAAGGGATGCCTGAGGAAACGCAGAGATTCGGTAGCAAAGCTTTCCTGATCGCGATATCCGAGAACCTGAAAGACTGGAACGATCTTTGAGTATCTTTGGCGCAGTAGCTCCCGTAAGGGGAATGCCTACCGTGATTAGGTTTCGGAACCCGAAAGAAGTGGAGGAATACCGAGGGTCGTGATGAAAAGACCAAGCCTGTCTACAACTATCCTGTCCTGAGTGGTAAGCTTTCCGTTGATCGGGATTCTCCATACCCAAGGGGCTCGTCAAATCAATAAAACCATTCAGAATCAAATTATGAAGACTATCTTCCTCTACTTGACGCTCGGCGCTCTGGCATGGACCGTACCAGTTTACGCGGAAAAAT
The DNA here is from genome assembly GCA_030835305.1 of Verrucomicrobiota bacterium. Classification (GTDB taxonomy): domain Bacteria; phylum Verrucomicrobiota; class Verrucomicrobiia; order Verrucomicrobiales; family Akkermansiaceae; genus SW10. The sequence continues at coordinate 56,422 of JAURPJ010000017.1, forward strand.
CTTCCGTGGTTCACATGGCCAACGGGATCAAGATTGGCGAAGTCACATCGAATTCCGCTGTTGTCTGGACTCGTCTCACTCTTCACCCCGAGCGCAACATTGATGGGAAGCCGTTTCCCAAGAACGTGAATAGGGAGCGGAAGTCACAAGCGATTGAGGATCTCGCCGCGATGGAGGGCAGCGTGCCCGGAGTGGCAGGCGAAGTGCGTGTCGGCATCCGTCTTTCCGGTGGCGAGGCTCCTGTGAAATTTTCTGACTGGAAGCCGGTGGCTGCCGGGGGAAACTTCACCTGTCAGTTTCCGTTGGGTGAATTGAAATCTGGAAACGCGTATTCCGTGGTCGCCCAGGGACGCGGTGCGGGCGCTAGTAAATCGTCTTGCTCCGTGGATGGATCGTTTCGGACCGCACCGAGCGCGGAAACTCCGGCACACGTGCGCTTCACCGTGGTGACCGGGCAGGATTACCCGCGCCGCGATGATCCGGTGAACGGGCACAAGATTTACCCCTTGATGCAGAAGCTCGATCCGGACTTCTTCGTACACACCGGGGACATCGAGTATTACGACAAGCCGCAACCGTATGCGGACAATATCGAGTTGGCGCGCTTCAAGTGGAACCGGCTCTATGCGATGCCGTTTCAGCGTGACTTTCACAATCGTACCGCCAGCTATTTCATGAAGGACGATCATGACACGCTGCGCAACGATTGTTGGCCGGGGCAAAACTATGGCGACTTGACCTGGGAGCAGGGGCTCGCGCTTTTCCCCGAGCAGGTTCCGATGGGCAAGAAGACCTACCGCACCGTCCGTTGGGGCAAGGACCTGCAGGTCTGGATGGTCGAAGGCCGGGATTTCCGCAGTCCGAACAAGATACCGGACGGTCCGGAGAAAACAATCTGGGGAGCGGAGCAGAAACGCTGGTTTTTCGAGACGGTCCGGAAGTCGGATGCCACCTTCCGTATTCTCATCAGCCCGACTCCCGTGGTCGGGCCGGACCGGGGCGGAAAGAATGACAATCACGCCAACAAGGGCTTCACTCACGAAGGGGATGAGCTCCGCAAGTTCATCGCCTCTCAGAAGAGCATGTTTGTAGTCTGCGGTGACCGGCACTGGCAGTATGTCTCGCGCGATGCCAAAACCGGCGTGCGTGAGTATTCTTGCGGCCCGACGACCAACAAACACGCCACCGGTTTTAGCGAGAAGAACCGCTCCGGGATGCATCAGTATCTGAAGATAAAAGGCGGCTTTCTGCGGGTAGACGTCAATCGGGTGGGCGGTAAGCCCCAAGTGATGTTTCGGCACCACGGAGTGGACGGACAAATTCTCAACGAGGATATCCAGTATGGAAAGTAAACCAGCTTTCCAGCCGTATCGTTCTGGCGACGAGAGTAACAAGAAATCTAAATCGTGAAACAACATGATCGTGGTTTACCAAATCGCCACCTGGGCGAGTGTAGCAAATGTAGACCCACTTGGTTTTCTCGAAGTCAGGGGCAAACGCGATTCCCAAGACACCTGATTCAACGTTCCAGCTCCATTTCAGGCCCTTCTTAAGGTAATCGACTTCAAGATGGGCCACCACTCGCGTGACACCTCTCGTTAGATCAAGCACTTTGATGTTCTCGTGGAGCTCGGCGATGAAAACAAGATCGCCAGCCATCGTCATTTCCATCGGGTTTGAGCGGTCTGTTGCAACTGTCTCAACCACGAAGTCTTTTGCGGGAGGAAAAAGAGAGTTTGAATCTCCGGTTTTTCCTTTGATCAATGAACTTAAAATGACCGTGGAAATCGGAACTAGGAGTCTTGTGTGGCGTATCAGTTTGTGAATACCACCATGCCTCCGAAGAGGCGGTGATGGCAAATAAGCTTCTCTCAAAAGTGAGAAAGAAGTAAGAATGAGATAATTTTGTATTTTGGCAATAAAAGTGAGTCCTTCCCGTTAGTAACTATTAACCCCCTGTGGATGATTCTTTCCTTATCAGAAAATATTGTAATAAAGGTGATGGCGATGCCGCCATCGAACTGCTGAAGCGATATGAACGTCCCCTCTATCAATACATCTGGCAAATGCTACAACAACAAGACTGCGAGGATGTAATGCAGGAGACCTTTAGGAAGGCTCTGAGGGCTCTCACTAACTACCGGGAAGAGAGCCACTTTAAGAGTTGGTTGTTTCGGCTTGGGAGAAATGAAGCGGTCGATATCATTCGCCGCCGTCGTCGAACGATTGTTGCGGAAGCTCCCGAGGAGTATTTAAGGGGAGTGCAAAATATTGTGTCTCTGCCCGGACCTTGTGAGTTGATTGAGGAAAGGGAAAGCATTCAGGCTTTTATGAGAGCGATTGCTTCGCTGCCGGAGAAAGAAAAAGAAGCTGAAGTCGCTGCTTAACACCGAACTGGGTAGGTAAGATGATAAACCAAAAGACGCGAGACGAGATCCTTCTCTATTGGAGTGGAGAGGCTGACGCTGCTCAGGAGGCAAAGGTTCAAGTTCTGTCGAAAAGCGACCCCGAAGCGCGAGTTTATTTTGAGGAGCTGGGTGTGTTTGATACTCTACGTGATCGTCTGGCGTCACTTCCACCAATGACCCCTTCACGATCATTCGCCGAGGGTGTAGTTTCCGAGATATTGGCCGAACAGGGTAGCAGGCGTGCCATCGCGCCGTGGGTTTCTGTGGCTGCGGCCGTGATCGTCATTCTTGCGGTAGCCAATATGGTGTGGCCCTCGAATGAGGAAGTGGTCCGGGAAGAAACCCAAGAGAAGGGCGTTGTTCTACCTGAAGCGATGGAAAGGCCAAAGCTCTCGCAGAGGCTTTGTATACGTGAAAGGCATACTGCCCGCATCCAGAAAATTTCGATCGCCCGAGAGAGGGCACGCAAACTCAAAATTCGATTAGACCCCCCCCCCAATTATGATCATGAAAATCTATAGTAACTTCCTCCTTCTTTCATCTGTCGTTATTTTTCTTGGCCTTCACAAACGGGTTCTCGCTGATGAAGAGGAACGTCCTAGAACCGAACAGGTCCTTGGTTTTCTAAAAGATAAGATGCCTGAATCTCTGCGATTTCTTGAGCGCGTTCGTGAAGAAGATGGCGATGAGGGGTATAAAGAAGTCCTCGAGGAAGCACGAGATCTTCTCGCGGAGTTCCTAGCAATTAGACGAGAGGAGGGAGAAGAGGTCGCTGAACGTTTTCTAGATTTTGAGAGGAGCCGGATTCGCTTGCAGGCTCTTTTGGAAGAGTGGCACGAAACCGATCATGAGGATGAGAAGCGCGCACTCCGGAATCAGATTGCCGAGATCGTCGGGAAACAAGTCGATCTCGAGATGGAGGAAGGGCATCAGGAATTGGATAAACTGAATGAGGAAGTCAGGGAGATTGAAGAGGAGCTCGCTGAATTGGAGGAAAGACGAGGTGCGATCATTGAGGCGCAATTAAAAGAGATCTTGCCGGGGGGAGGAGACAGAGAGGATCAAGACGAAGAGCTTGAGGAGGAGCGAGTCCAAGGAAATGACGGCAGTGATCGTTTTGTGATTAAGCAGACTTGGTCACAGGAAAAAAACTACGCTCGGCCCTACTGGGTGAATGTTCCTGAGCGCGAAGACGAAGAGGCTGTTCCCGTAATCATTTTTCTTCATGGGAATGGTGGTAATGCAAAGGGTCTGCAAAAAATGGTTCTTAATCGCTATCGCAATCTTGCCCGCCAGTTCATTACCGTTTTTCCCCAGGGCTACAAGGAGAGCTGGAATATCGTTTCGGAGCGGTCCAAGGCGGATGATCGGTCCTTTATTGAGGCCATTGTTCGTGAGCTTTCGAAGCGTGATGACGTGAAGAAAAATAGATTCTCCATCATGGGGATATCGAATGGAGCGGCGCTGGTGAATCAAATCGCGATTGAGACCAAGCTCCCGAATATCAAAAACTATATCAGTGTGGTCAGTCCATTAAACGGATTTCAGCACGACGGGAAAAATTTTAAGTTGAGAGGCAAAGAAAATAATTACGAGGTAATTGCTAAGCCTCTATCGGGAGTGCGATTGCTGAATATCTCCGGGACCGAAGATCCGCTTGTTCCTTATGGTGGAGGACCCTCCAAAGCGATTCCGGCGAAGGGAGGAAAGCTTCCTTTTGTGGATGCCGAAGAGTCAATTTTCCTGTGGGCAAAAAACATCGGGTACGAAGGAAAGAAGCTTGGGAAAGCCAGTAAAGTGGACGGGAAGATCGAAGTCTTTTCTTACCTTGATGGAGACGTTGTTCACTTCAAGGTGAACGAGCATGGCCACAATGCGACCCAGGCCCTTAGGGAAGAGTTGCTTCTGGAGTTTTTACGAGATTGATTGCGAGCACTTTTTTCAAGCGCGACTGAAGCAAATGAAAAACCAATTACGATAATGGATAGACGAACATCAAAATGAGTTTTCACTTTCGATTATTAACGATTACTTTAAGCATTTGCATACTGTTATTTGCAGCGCCGCTTGAGGCCCTTAAAATTGCGCATTCGGGTGATGCATCATGCCACTCTTCCACTTTATGGCCCA
>JAURPJ010000018.1 GCA_030835305.1 Verrucomicrobiota bacterium
TGATCGCGCTTCAGCTTTTTCATCGCTTCCTCGCGATTGGTGAACTGGGGTTCTACGATCAGCGTTCCGTCCACGATCTTGGTGCCCTTGGTGCCCCAGCGTTCGCGGTTGAGTTCCCCATTAAAATCATCGGAGTAGACTAGCTTTCCATTTTGAAACAGTCCAGATTTGAAAGCCGGTTCCTTTGCGCTGAGATTCATGGAGAGCGCAATCAGGAGTATGAGAGAGATTTGTTGGGCTTTGTTCTTCATCGGTTGGTAAAATCTATTGTCGAGGCGAAAAAATGAGCCTCCGCTACAGGTCCACAAAATGGGATGGGTTTGGACAAAAAGTTCAATATTTTCAGGGATTTGAACTCCATTGAACAATCGAACGTGAAACGGCAACGCAAACAATCATGTCGTTTTCTACTTCTATACGGAAGCGAGGAATCGTAAAGTTAGGGTGTGATTTTCCCTGTCTGCCTTTTTTATGAATGCGCGATCATTTTTCCTCCACCTGCTGAGCTTGCTCGTAATGCCTCTACTGGCGGACGAATACCAGCCTGTTGATACACAACCGCCCGGGCCCGATCCTGTTTCGCCGCAAGAAGCAGCGGAACTCATGTCGGTGCCGGATGGATTCTCGGTCTCCCTGTTTGCCGGCGAACCGGAGGTTCGCCAACCTATTGCCATGCAGACCGATCATCGCGGACGCATCTGGGTCGCGGAGGCCTATTCGTACAAGGAATGGCAGATGAAGGGGGAGGATCGGATCATTGTGTTTGAAGACTCTGACAACGATGGAAGCTTCGATTCACGTCACATCTTCTACGCCAAGGCTACGCACCTGTCCGGGCTGGAAGTAGGCTTCGGAGGTGTCTGGATCTGCAACTCGCCCAATCTCGAATTTATCCCTGATCGCAACGGCGATAATATTCCTGATGGCCCACCCGAGGTAGTGCTGGATGGTTTCACTGAACAGGGAAAACACAATTTTTTCAGCGGGCTGACCTGGGGCCCGGATGGTTGGCTCTACGGCCGCCACGGCATTACCGCGTCCTCCCTTGTCGGTGTTCCCGGTACTCCCGAAGAGGAACGCGTCGACGTCAGTTGTGGAATCTGGCGCTTGCATCCGGTGAGCCACAAGTTTGAGGTCGTCGCCCGTGGTACTACGAATCCCTGGGGGCTGGACTGGAATGAAATGGGCGAGATGTTCATGACCGGCAACGTCAATGGTCATCTCTGGCACGTTATACCGGGGGCCTACTATCCACGCATGCACGGGCAGGGATCAGCCGAACACGTCTACGATCGCATCCCCTTGACTGCCGATCATCTGCACCACGAAGGCGAGTGGACGGATCGAAGAAACTTTCGCGATAACGCCGCAGGTCTTACCGATCATTTAGGTGGTGGCCATTCGCACTGCGGGGCAATGATCTATCTCGGTGACAATTGGCCGGAAAAATATCGTGATACCATTTTTCTCAGCAACACTCACGGTCGCCGCCTCAACAACGACATCCTGCAGCGTGAGGGCTCGGGCTATGTGGGCACGCACGGTGAGGATTTTATGAAATCCAATCAACCTTGGTATAAAGGCGTCACCCAGATTTACGGACCTGATGGAGGGGTTTTCCTGTCCGACTGGACCGACAACGGTGAGTGTCACGACAACGATGGCGTTCACCGCACCAGTGGTCGGATCTACAAGATTGTCTACGGGAAGGTGGAAAATCCCGGGCCGATCGATTTATCAAAGTACGCCAACCTCGATCTGGTTGCCCTGCAACTGAACCGCAACGACTGGTATGTGCGTCATGCTCGTCGGCTTCTGCAGGAACGCTTCGTAGTCGGTCTGGATGTTAATGACGCCCGAATGGAGTTGATGAGTCTGTTAGACGACTTTAAGCAGCCGGTCGATCGCCAACTGCGTTTCCTCTGGGCACTGCACAGCACCGGTGGAGTAGGGGATAAACGGCTCACTCAACTCCTGACACACAAGGACGAACACATGCGCAGTTGGGCCGTTCGCCTGATAGGGGAGGGGGGGGCGCCGAATGAAGAGCAGTTGAAAATCATTCGTGAATTGGCCGGCAACGGGGACTCCCGCCTCGTTCGCCTCTACGTTGCTTCAACATTTTCTCGTTTTTCAGAAGCGCAGCAATGGAGCTTAGCGGAGGATTTGCTGGGGGATTTCGGCTACACCAAAGATCAAAATCTGCCCTATATGATCTGGTATGCTCTCCGTCCACTAGTGGAGTCGGACCCAGTTCGCGCACTGGATTTTTTGGCTATCTGTCATGACCCTCAGGTCTACAAGAACATCGTGCGGCGAATTGCTTCCGACTATGATTTGAACTCCGAGTTGATGCCTCGATTGATCACATCAATTATCACCAGCCTCGAACAGGGGCAGGTGGAAAATGCGCGGGCCGGGGTGCGTGGAATCGAGCAGGCACTCCACGGGCTGAAAGGCATCGACGCGCCGGCCAATTGGGCGCTGGTAGCAGAATCTAACGATGCCGGGGTTGTGGAGGAGGCTGAAAAATTGTCGCCGGTCTTTGACCGAGCCAGCCCGATGACCGCTAATGACTGGCTGCAACTTTTTGACGATCAGACCCGTCGCAATCAGGCCATCCGCGAACTGGCCGCCTATGATGACCCGAAGATCGCCAGTGCCATTCTTAAACCATACTCCCGCTACCTGGCCGATGATCGACACGCGGCCATCGCAACTTTGAGCACTCGCGTCTCCTATGCCGGCCCGCTTCTGCGGGCCATGAAGCGAGGTCAGGTCGAACCTGGGGACATGTCCGCTTACTACGCTCGCCAGATTTTCAACTTCGGTGATGAAGGTCTCAACAAACTATTGGAGGAAGTATGGGGACAATTGCGCCAGAGCCCCAAAGAAAAACAGCAACTTGTTGCATCCTGGCAGTCGAAGTTGACTCCTGAGATTCTGGCAGGTGCCACGATCTCGAACGGCAAGGCCATGTTTGAGAAAACCTGCGTTTCCTGCCACACAATCTATGGGAAAGGAGGGACCCTGGGACCCCACCTTGATGGCAGCGATCGAAAAAATCTCTACTACCTTCTTGAAAATCTGATCGACCCCAGCGCGGTGCTTCCTCAGGACTATCGAATGAATGTCATTACTCTCGCGGACGGCCGTGTTTTGAGCGGCAACATCGCTGCCAAAACTCGACACACGATCACTCTCGCCGGCCTCGAAAGCGTAGAAGTGATTCCGGTTTCGGAGATCGTGGAACAGAAGCAGTTCGACCAGTCGATCATGCCGGAAGGCTTGCTGCAAACCATGAGTGAACAGGATGTCATCGACCTGATTGCCTTCCTTCAGCAATAGGGCAGATGGCGTGACGGGGTATTGCCATTGCGGCCTCCTCCGCCAGCCCCTCCGCCAGGGCTTCGGAGAGCAAGCACGAAGCCGGGCGCCCAAGATTTTATGGCTGCCTGAGTGTGAATAATTTTGGCGGTCAAAGTAGCACAGATTGGCAATCTGTGGACCGTCAACCGCTGATGTGAAGCCACGGAATGCCATTTCGTAGTACAAAAAAGAAGAACTGACCTTTCGTACAAGTTTGATGAAGTGCAGGAGTTGTGGAAGGGGTAGCCCGACCGCAGAAAGGATCTGGAAGGGGAGAGAAAGGCTGAAGAAACGGAAAAGAAACGGGCGGAGGTGAAGCGTCAGTTGGATGAAAAGAAGGGGATCTCCGAAGGATACCGTAATGAGATTCGATATACCCTGCCAGGTCGTTGGCCAGAACTTTCCAACCGGCATACCGAACAAGCCGTTGCCCTCGCGTCCGGACAAGCCGATGAATTTGTCGAGTTAGTTGAGAATCATCCTCGCCGCAAGTTATGGGATGAGATTGAGAAAGAGCGGGGACAGATAGTCGCGGAGCGGTTTCAGCTGGAGAAAGACTGGGTGCAATACATTCGCTTTCTACGAACACACAATAATGTGGTGCTGGCGGAGATTCGCGAGGCAGAAAGAGGCGGTATTGGGAGCCGCTGATCTCAGGTAATGAATAGAGGCACGGTCAGGCAATCTAGTTTTCAGGATACAGATCAACACCTTGGGGGTTCTTCGTCGAGATATTCCCACTTCGAGAAGGTGGCGGCCTGTCCGATTTTGATTCCTGCCTCATCAATAAGGTTCCAAACCGTGGCCCTTTCAATGCGAAATCTGCGACCGCTTGAGGAGATTCGGACTCCCGAGTAGTCGTCGATGTAGCCTTGACGGGCGACCGTCGTAAGCAGGCGGTCTCTTTCGGCCCGCTCGGGTGCCTCCGCCGTAAAGCGGGAAGGGGTCGAGGTAAATTGGGCCCAGTCCATTTCGAACAGGTCCAGCGCGGTCTGGTTTCCGTAAGTCAAAACAGGATCGGCTGCCGTGTTATGAGAGGCCACGAAGAAAGGAGCTTCCCAAATAGCCTTAGCCGATTTATCGGGAGCAAGGTCAGTGATCAAAGCCAGTCCAGTCAACCTCTGGTAGCTCGAAAGGAGGAGTTCGACGTGACGACGAAGAAAAGAGTTCTGCTCGTTTGGAGAATCCATGGAACCGCGAGTTTCGACGATTGCGGTATCAACGCAATCAAATCAATAGCGAGATCACTTCGCCACCAACCAATCCCTCACCGCCTCGACGTTTTTGAACTCGGGAATCCAAGCAAGGTCTGCTGGGAGATCGGTTGTGAATTCGCAGCGGAGGCGAACGGGATGGGCTCCCGATTCGATCGCCGCGTATTGATTGTAGATGCGATCATCGACAAGGATCGTTTCCCCTGGCTTGAGCTGGTATTTCTGATAGCACTCACGCAGCCGATCGATCTTGGCGGTATCGTGCATGAACTCGCCGTGCTCTACGCATTCGATGGTGAGGAAGTCGGTGACAGGGGCAAGGATTTTATTGAGGTAAGCCATCTTGGCATCGACATCAAAGGTGGCTGACATGGTGAACTGGCGGTAGCCCAATTCATTCAATTCCTGGAGCACTTCGATCACATTGGGGTAGAGCGGTCGGTTTCGGAAGAAGGACTGGTCGGCACAGAAGTCTCTATCCATTTCGACTCCAAATTCCGGGTGTGTCTTCAACTCCAGCGCGCCATACTCAGGAGCGATGGGCAAAACTTCGGACAGTTGTTCCCATTTCAGGTTCTGATATTGATCCCGGTAGTTGGGGTGACCGGTCAGAAAATGGAAGTAGGCGTAGTTGAGATCAGCGAGGACCCCGTCGACATCCCAGAAAATGTTTTTGATCTGTGTGTTCACCATGGAAATCAGGAGGCGGTTTTGAAAGAAGAACGCCTCCTGATAGACTATGCGTTGATCGGTCTGATGTGCAAAGGATCCATGAAGTCAATGACGCTCACTTCACGAAACGCACAGGAAGGATCGGCTGCTTGATCGCGGTCAGTTGGACGTCATCCACGAAATAACCGCCCAATGGAATGGGAGTGGTTCCGCCAGCGCGCGAATTGGCCGAGACGGCGATGAGAGCAAAGGTCACGTCCGGGTTCATGAGGCACGAGGTGGAGATGATGGAGGCCTCATCGCCCGGGGCCAATCTGAAGTGTTTCTTGCCCACGGCATCGGCCTCACGTCCCGCGTCGGGCCA
>JAURPJ010000019.1 GCA_030835305.1 Verrucomicrobiota bacterium
AAGGACTCCGTCGACGTAGAAGTTCTTGGTTTCGGTGACACTATTGTAGCTGATAGCAAGGTGCGTCCAGGTGTCGGTCGATACCGGCCCGGCGGTCAGAGTGTCCCACCCGGGGTTGCCATCGCCGGTCCAGAAATTCCAATTTCCGCCGTTATCGTTGTATATAATAAATCCGTGAGTTGAGACGCCGCCATTGACATCATCGCGACTGGTGATGGGGGAGGCAAAGCCATTGGTGCTGTCGGCATTGACCCACATGGAAAGGGTGAAGCTGTCCGGATTGATTGCTGAATCAAAGGGCACGGTGATGGTCGAGCTGGAGCCATTGAACTCGGCGGCGGTGCCGGTGTGGTCGGCCGCTCCCTCTGCTCCGAAGATCACTCCGGAGTCGGATCCGCTGTGATTTCCGAGAAGATCTTTCGCGTTACCATCCAGCGGCCAGTGGGCGACGAGCTCCGCTTGCGCCTGATGAGTGGTTATGAGAAGTAAGGCGAGGAAAGTATGAACAAGGCAATTCATGAAAGCATTAATAGTCTCTTGAGTAAGGAGGGATGATTCAAGTAGCTTCTCATGCAGATTGATGATGAAGATTCTTCCCGTTGTTGCTTTGGTGAGCCTTTCCCTTCCCTCGAAAGCCATCGAAGCCCAGAAACTCAATAAGCCCAATCCGCCCGAGGGAACGACCTTGTTTGACCAATTGGGACCGGAAAGAACCGGGATCGACTTTACGCGTGAGTGGAAGCCCCCCGCAAAGTGGGCAGCTGAAATCAGTGGTTCTTTTACGGGAGCGGGGGTGTGTCTTGGAGATTTTGATCGCGATGGAGATGCTGACATTTTTCTCTCAAGAATGACCGATGGGGGGCGGCTCTATCGAAACCTCGGAGACTTCAAATTTGAGGATGTCACCGAGGAAATGGGCATGGCATCGCCGGGCCTTTGGGGGGCTGGTTGCACTTGGGTCGATGTAGACGGGGATGGCTGGCTCGATCTTTATCTCTGCGCTTTTGACGGGGCCAACCGGCTTTTCATGAATCAGGGAGGAAAAGGCTTTGAAGACCAGGCGGGAGCGTATGGACTCGATTTTAAGGGAGCCAGTTTGATGATGGCCTTCAGCGACTACGATCGTGACGGCGACTTGGACGGCTATCTCTTGACCAACCGGATTCCGCCCGGGGAGGAACTCAAGGATGTGCGCTTTCGGCTTGTAAAAGGGCCGGACGGGGAGCCGGTGATTCTGCCTGAGGAAATGCAGCAATATGCAGGGCTGATCAAGTCTCCCTACGGCTACAAGCAGATCGCCTCGGGACAGTTCGACCGGCTCTACCGGAACGATGGAGGGAAATTTGTCGAAACCGGCAAAGAGGCCGGGGTGTGGGAATCTGAGTACGGTCTTTCTGCGACTTGGTGGGATTACGATGCCGATGGGTGGCCCGATCTCTATGTCGCCAATGATTTTTATGGAGCTGATCACCTCTACCGGAACAAGGGTGATGGCACTTTTGAAGATGTGGCGCCCAGAGCATTGCCCCACACTCCCTGGTTCTCAATGGGATCGGATGTCGCCGATATCAACAACGACGGGCTCTTTGATTACATGGCTTCGGACATGGCCGGGAGTGATCACTACAAGGAAAAGATGTCGATGGGGAATATGACGGGGAAGGACAGTGATTCCTGGTTTTTGAACTGGCCAATCCCAGCTCAATATATGCGCAACGCGGTTTACCTCAATACCGGGACCGGACGCTTCAATGAGGTTGCTTTTCAAACCGGGCTGGCGGCGACCGATTGGACCTGGGCGATCAAGTTCGGCGATCTGGATTGCGACGGTAGAGAGGATGTCTTCATCTCCACGGGGATGAGCCGTGACTGGTTCAACAGCGATTTAAGGAATCAGGAGGAAGCTTTGATTTTAAGCAAGGGGAACGCTGCAGGGCAGGCTTATTGGAACGACAAGGAACCACTTGCTTTGAAAAATTGGGCGTTCCGAAATGAGGGCGACTTGAAGTTCCGGGATGTGGGCGGCCAATGGGGGCTTGATGAAAAAGCGGTTAGCTACGGTGCTGCCCTGGGTGATCTCGATGGGGACGGAGATCTTGATTTGGTAGTCAATAATTTTGGCGGGGCACCTGGGGTTTATCGCAACGGGCAGGAGAAGGGCGGGCGACTCACTTTGGATTTGCGAGGGGCCGGGAAAAATATGTTTGCTCTCGGCGCAGTGGTGCGGGTTGAGCTTTCGGGCGAGCCGTCTGTTCTGATGAGAACGGTGACGGCATCACGTGGCTTTATGTCGAGTAATGATCCTTTGTTGCATTTTGGTTTGGGCGAGGTGAATACCGTGAACCGCGTGGTGATCGACTGGCCGGATGGAGGGCGACAGGTCCTCGAAGGTTTGGTAGCCGGAAGTCGTTATACGATCGAGAAATCCGGGAATTTGGAACCCCTAAAAAAGAGGGATACCGAGACCTTGTTTACAGAGACCAGAATGCTCTCGAGGGTGCGGCCGAGCGAGGACATTTTCAATGATTTCAGCCGGCAGCCACTCCTGCCCTCAATGCACTCGCAGATGGGGCCGGGAATTGCCGTCGGTGATTTCAATGGCGATGGTCGGGAGGATCTCTATGTTTCCCATCCTTCCGGGCAGGCGGGGAAAATTTTCGAAAGAACCGATGGCAGTGGGCTTTCGACCTTTTCCGAATTGAAGGCTAAGGTTCTGTCGGTGGATGCTGCCAGCGAGGATATGGCACCTCTGTTTTTCGATGCTGATAACGATGGAGACCTCGATCTTTTTGTGGTGAGCGGCGGAGTCGAGAGTGATCCGGGACAGGGAGTGTTTCGTGATCGTCTCTATCTGAATTCGGGTAAGGATGGCTTTCGAAAGGCTCCGTCTGGAATGCTTCCGGAAAGCAGTAGCAGTGGATCGGTGGTGTGTGCGGCCGACTATGATCGGGATGGCGATTTGGATCTCTTCGTGGGTGGTCGGGTGATTCCCGGTTCGTATCCCGAGTCGCCAAAAAGTGAGCTCCTTCAAAATCAAGGCGGGAAAAAATTTGTCGATGTGGCGATGGGGCGGTTCGGAGGTTTGGTGACTTCGGCACTGTGGACAGATGTCGATGGAGATGGTTGGTTGGATTTACTCGTCACCCGGGAATGGGGAGCAGTTGCTCTCTTTCGAAACAAAAAGGGTGAGTTGATTGAGGACACCAAAAAGGCCGGACTCGCAGACCGCACCGGGTGGTGGAACAGTATCGTCAGCGGAGATTTTGATGGTGATGGCGACCTAGACTACGTGCTTGGGAACAACGGACTGAATACAAAGTATGAAACTCCCGCTCTTCTCTTTTACGGCGATGTGGATGGAAGTGGTAAAAAGCGGATTCTCGAAGCCGAGATTGAAGAGGGGAAGTGTTATCCGATTCGAGGTCTGAGTTGTTCCAGCAATGCCATGCCCTTCCTGAGAAAAAAGACTCCCAAGTTCCATGATTTTGCATCAGCGACCTTGTTTGATCTCTATTCGGGCGGGCTGGAAAAGGCGGATCGCTACGAAGCAAACACACTCGAGAGCGGGGTGCTGATCAATTCAGGGCAGGGCACCTTTGAGTTTCGCCCGCTTCCCGCGATGGCCCAGGTCGCTCCGGTGTTCGGAATGGCGGTGAGTGACTTTGATGGCGATGGCAATCTCGATGTCTTCCTGGCGCAAAATTCCTTCGCTCCGCAGGTGGAAACCGGACGAATGGATGGGGGAACGGGTGCTCTTTTGAGGGGCATCGGGAATGGGAGCTTTGAAGCAATTCGGCCGGACCGGAGTGGTATCATTGCTGCGGGCGATGCCAAAGGGGTGGCACTCGTTGATGTGAACAATGATCGATGGCCGGACCTTCTCGTAGCGAATAATAATGCTGCGATGCAGGTCTTCGAATCCGTTCCTCCAGCGGGAGCGCGGAGTTTGAAGGTCGAACTCAAGGCTCCTTCGGCGCTGGCCATAGGAGCCCTTGTGAAGCTGGAGCTTAAGAGCGGCAAAACTCTTATTCATGAAGTGGCTGCGGGAGGGTCCTATCTTTCCCAATCATCGAACGTGCCGCACTTTGCCATCCTGGCTGGTGAGGCTGCCAGTTCGATTGTGGTGAGATGGTCGGATGGCGAAATGAGTTCGCAGGAGGCCACTTCCGGGACGGTGACTATTTCGCGCAGCCGTTGAGTTTGCTCAGGACGGTCAGCAGATTCCATTCAGTGATGGTCATCTCGGGAATGAAGGATATTCTGGGGTGACCTTTATAGTCCCGGAGAGGAGGCGAGTGAGGAATCCGCCCTCTGAGACCGGAGATGCCCGTTTGGAGTATCAGGTGGATTTTCAGTTTGGGTTGAGTTGGGGTTTAAACGATAGATTCAGTGATCTGGAGAGGTAGGATTGAAGTGACATTTCGTCGGATCATCGTTTGTCTCGCCTTGGCGACTGACTCTCTGCTGGGTGCTGGGGATGAGTGGGCGTTTGCTCCGGTCGGGAATCCGTCGCTTCCTCCGGTTGATGATTCGGAATGGGCTCGCGAGGAGTTGGATCGTTTTATCTTGGCGGGGATCGAGAAGCGGGACTATCTCCCGACCAAAGCCGCTGAAAAACGGACTTTGGTTAGACGGGCTTACCTTGATTTGCACGGACTCCCTCCGACCATTGAACAGATTGAGCACTTCCTGGGTGATGAGCGTGAGGACGCCTGGGGGAAGCTGATTGATGAGCTTCTGGAATCGCCCCGCTACGGCGAACGCTGGGGCCGCCACTGGCTTGATGTTGCCCGCTATGCCGATACCAACGGGATGGACGAGGATATTGCCCATCCCACCGCTTGGCGGTATCGTGATTATGTCATCAAGTCTTTCAACGAGGACAAGCCGTTCGACCAATTCATTATCGAGCAATTGGCGGGCGATCTCCTCCCCGCAACCGACCTCGCCCAAAAGCGGATGCAAACTACGGGTTTGGGCTTCCTTTCCGTCGGCCCGAAGATGTTGGCATGCGACGACCCTGACAAGATGCGACGTGACATTGTCGACGAGCAAATGGACACGATGGGCCGGGCCTTTCTTGGGATGACGATTGGTTGTGCCCGTTGCCATGATCATAAGATTGATCCCATCTCGATCGAGGACTATTACGGGCTCGCGGGGATCTTCATGTCGACCAAGACGCTCACGAAATATTCGGTGGTGGCGGAATTCCATGAGCATGATCTCACTGAAGAAAGCCATCAAGAGAGGTGGCGCAAAGTGAGGGACCTGGAGGCCCGGCAGAAAAAAAAGGAAACTCCTAAAGAAGAGATGGACCGTCTCGGAGCTGAGATCGCGGATCTTAAAAAAGGCCTACCCGCGCCCTTCAAGGTCATGGGTGTGACCGAGTATCCCACTGGGAATGTTAGGGTTCACCTGCGTGGTGATTACCTTACTTTGGGAGAGGAAGTTCCGCGCGGAGTTCCTTCGGCCTGGACCCAGGGCAAAGAAGTCGTGATGCCCGAAAAGCAAAGCGGGCGACTGGAGTTAGCCCGTTGGATTGCGTCGGCCGGAAACCCGCTTACTTCCCGGGTTATCGTAAATCGCCTTTGGCGCTGGCATTTTGGACGGGGGATCGTCCCGACTCCCGATAACTTCGGCGGTCTAGGGGAGCGGCCGAGCCATCCCAAACTTCTGGACCATTTGGCGCAAAAATTTGTGGAGTCGGGTTGGTCCGTCAAAGCGATGCATCGCCTCATGATGAACTCGGCAACTTACCGACAATCGGCTCAGGCAGATCTTGCTCTTTTGGAGTATGATCCGGAGAATAAACTCTTCGCGCGCTGGCAGCGCTGTCGGATCGAAGCAGAGGTGATACGCGACAGCATTCTCCTGAAATCAGGGCGTCTCGATCTCAAAATGGGTGGATCGATGTTGGTAGTGCAGCCCTCGAAGTATGTTGATCGGGGAAGGCTAAAGGAGCATTCTTTGGTTCCAAGGCGGACGGTGTATCTGCCGGTTTACCGGAGCTCGGGATATGACGGCCAAAAGGCCTTTGATGCCGCTGATCCGGCAGTGCCTGATGGCAACCGGAGAACTTCCACGGTGGCGGGGCAGGCACTTTACTTGATGAATAGCAAACTCATGCACGAGTCGTCGAAAGTTCTGGCGGATCTCGCTGTTTCGAGCGCTGCCGACAATCGCCCTGCATGGCTGATTGAACATATTTTGGGGCGTGGGGCTACCAAAGATGAACGTCTGAAAGGTGAGTCCTTCGTTAAGAACTACGGAGACGAGAAAGATGCGCTTGCGGCTTTTTCGAGAGTGCTTTTATCGAGTAATGAATTTTTATATGTGGAGTAAAAGATTATGAGTTTATGTGGACATCGGGCGGGGATTCCGCTCTCCCGCCGGGAGATGTTGCAACGGTCCGGAACCGGATTTGGAGCCTTGGCCCTGCAGGCAATGCTGGCCCGGGAGGCGGCCGGAAAAACAAAGGCGCCACCGCTGCCCGGAAAAGCCAAGAGGGTGATTTTTCTCTTCATGCACGGCGGTCCGTCTACGGTGGACTTGTTTGATCCCAAGCCTCTTCTGAAACGCGATAACGGTAAGCCGTTCCCGCTGAAAGCTCCTCGAATTACTTCGCACAAATCGAAAAACCTTCTCTTGAAATCACCCTGGTCCTGCCAGCAGCACGGTCAAAGTGGAGCCCAGGTCAGCGAGCTACTTCCAAGCATTGCGTCCATTGCGGATGACCTTTGCTTTGTGAAGTCGATGCATTGTTCCAACTCTCGTCACGGTGGTGCTTTGCTGGAATTGCATACCGGGTCCGACACCTTCACGCGACCTTCGATGGGATCGTGGATTAACTACGGTCTCGGTTCGGAAAACGAAAACCTTCCCGGGTTCATCACCATCAATCCGAGCGGTAGCCACGGTGGGGCCGGCGCATGGTCATCGGCATTTCTCCCTGCGAAATATAGCGGGACGAGAATTGGCGGAAAGAACGGAGAGATGAAGGTGCCCTTCATCGACAACCCGCTTCAGGACCGTGGCAAACAACGCAAGGAGTTGGATTTACTGGCTTCATTCAACCAAGAGCACCTCGCCCTGCGAGGGGCTGACAGTGAACTGGAATCACGGATCGCTTCATACGAACTCGCTTTCAAAATGCAAATGGAAGTGCCCGGAGTGCAGGATGTTTCCAGCGAACCGGACCATATCAAGAAACTCTACGGAGCGGATGTCGATCCCACGAAGTCCTTCGGCGAACAGTGTCTCATGGCCCGTCGTTTTAGCGAGGCGGGAGTGCGTTTTGTCCAGGCGACCCATCGATACTGGGATTCGCACGGTAACCTCCGGAAGGAACACGAAAAGCTCAGCGCTGAGATGGACAAGCCGGTTGCCGGACTCATCTTGGATCTCAAGCAACGTGGGCTCCTTGATGAAACGCTCGTCCTCTGGGGCGGCGAGTTTGGACGCACTCCGACCGCGCAAGGCAGTGATGGCCGTGACCACAATCCCCACGGATTCACCATGTTCATGGCCGGTGGTGGAATCAAAGCTGGAACCGTTTACGGCTCCACCGACGACTATGGTTACTATGCCAAGGACAAGCCGGTCCACTTTAACGATCTCCACGCCACGATCCTCCACCTCATGGGAATTGATCACGAGCAGTTCACCTATCGCTACGCCGGTCGCGATTTTCGACTCACCGATGTTGAGGGTAAGGTTGTCAGGGGAATTCTCTCATGAGGTAGATTTAACCGGGTGTCCATCTCATAGGAACGGATGGGATTCCCCTGCCGGATGTGGCGGGTTGCTAATCAGGACGCCCGGGTCAATCTTCACTCCACTGATCCGGCGATCTAGGATTTGTGAATCAATGGCATTTTTTACGCTGCTCTGTTCCTCTATGTCGTTCAAGTCCACCTCTCTCTTTCTTCATCTTCCTGATTCTTTTGGCCTCGAGCTTTCCCTGCTGCACTGCTTGGCGGAACGGATGCAAGCTCGTTCGGATTGCGGTTCAGGAAGTGCTCGATACTGCCGTCGTGGGGAGATTCGAGGTTTCGGTGCTGGGGGCTTCCGAGAGCAGTGTGCTCATCACGCGGCTGGAGGAAAATTATTATGACGACCGCCCTGAAATCCGTGATTGGGTTGCACCCTACGTTAAGAAAAAATGGACAGTCACGGCCTTCAAATACGCAGCTGATGTTGACCAATCCCACGCTCCGTTGACGCGAGCCTCGGTGTGCTTGTCTGTTCGGAACAGACGCGCCTTTTTTCCATACCGTGTGCCCCTTGACATCCGGGTTAACCCACGGGACGGATCGCTCTTGCGGCTCTATTTTTCAGCCTCGGGAGTGGAGAGAGACCGAGAGTCTTCCGGAGGCGCTCTGCCGAATCGCCCCTGTAGTGTCCGGACTTCTTTTGATCCAGCTAGACCGCATTGATTGTAAGTCCGGGTGTCATTTAAGGAATTTCAGGAAAGTCGATTGGCAAGGGGAGGGGCTGTGGTTAGAAAGAAATGCCCCTCGCGTTTGGGGGAATCACGACTTTCCCAATTTTTCCATCATGCAGATTTCTTGTCCTCATTGTTCGACCGCACTCGATGTCACTCCGGAGCATTTGGGCCATCAGGTTCAGTGTCCGGCCTGCCGGAACCGGCTGACGGTTCCTTCGGAAATTGCCCCGGCGGAAGGGGCCTCCGCGCCCAAGCATTCGGAGAGAGCCGGCTGGGAGGAAGGTGATCACGCCAATGTGAAATTTGGGAAGAGCCTTCTTTTTGGAGCGTTGTTGACGCTTGGTTTTCTGGGGCTGATGTTTCCCTTTTTGGGGACCCGGCTGGGCGATCTTTTTCTCGATCGAGGCTGGGTCAACTGGGTGGAAACCTTCCTCTTTTGCTGGGGGCTGGTGATGCTGGCGATGAAGTGGAAGAAGAATCAAAGCCAGGAGCGGGCAACCTTGCTCAATCTTTTTCCGGAACATCTGGGGCGGGAGATTCACGTTGGAAATGTGGGTGCGTTCATCGACAATGTCTATAATGCGCCCACCAAGCTTCGCGACAGCCTCATGGTGAACCGCATTCGGAAGGCTTTGGAGCTTTTTGAATCACGGGTGAACAATCAGGAGGTGGCTGATTTTCTCAACACGCAATCGGATATCGATGCCAATCGGTCCAGTAGCTCATACTCTCTGGTGAAGGTGTTTTTGTGGGCGATTCCCATTCTGGGCTTCATTGGAACGGTGATCGGTTTGTCGGTCGCGGTGGGGTCGCTCGCGATGGGCGACACTTCGGATCCGGAGTCATTGAAGGAATCGATTAACAGTCTCACTGGTGGGTTGGGTACAGCATTCGATACCACTTTGCTCGGTTTGATTTTGAGCATCCTGATGAGTTTCCCTTTGGCGCTCGTTCAGAAGAAGGAAGACGAAACGCTAACGATGATCGATTCCTTCTGTGTGGAAAAGCTCCTGCCGAAGCTGAACGACAGCCGGACTTTGGTAGGTGAGGAATTGATTCAGCGGGCGGATAGCATACCGCAATTGGTGACATCGCTCGCCAAGGCGCACGAGACCTTTCTCGTGAACTTAAACGAATCAACCCGCATGCTTACGGAATCTGCCGAGTTCCTGCAACTAAGATTGACCGAGCACCAGAAGATCGTTGAGAAGACTTTCACGGATGCCGCGAGCAAGTTGCTGGAGACGAGCCGTGATGTCTTCCTGCGGTCGAACAATCAACTGGAGAAGAGTTTCGAGAGTATCGCGACCGGGATCGATTCGATGAACCGATCACTCAAGGAGCTCGGAGAAAACCAAATTCCAAACGAAGCTAAAAAGAAGAAAGGCTTCTTTTCCAAAAGCTGATTTTTAAGCCATGGGCCGTCGAGCGAAAGATTCCGAAAACGGGGTTTCCCTTTTCCCCTTCATGAGCATTCTGGCATGTCTCATCGGAATTCTGACGCTCATGATCAGCGTGATGATGCAGGTTCAGCAGATGAAGAAAGCCGGTCGGACCGAGGAGGAGATGGCTCTTGCGATGAGGAATCGGGATCTGACCAGGAAGGCCGGAAAATTGCTTCAGGAGAATCAAGACAGGGAGAAGAAGTTTGAGAAGGAAAAGGCCACGGTATCTGCGATGGCAAAACTCAAGGATCGTAAGATCGTCCTGACGATGGAATTGGAGGGCTTGAAGAAAGCCGAGGACAAGAGTCGCTCCGATGCCGGATTGCAGAAGCAGGTGGAGAACATGAAGAAGGAGATCATTGCCCTCAAGGAGGAGCGCCCGCCGCTCGCGAGACGCTTGAAGGAGTTGGAAGACGAATTGAAGAAGAGGAAGGAAAGGCCCAAGCCGAAAGACTCGGTCAAGGTAAAGCCAAGAGGTGTTTTAGAAGGTGGTCCGGATGAAATATTCTTTATCGAGTGTAACTCAACAGGAATTGTATTGCTCGATGCTCAAGGTGGGAAGAAGGCGATTTCAACGGCTGCGATAAAAACCAGTGGGGTCTATGCGAAGTATCTGGACCGGGTGAAAAAGACCGAGGACTCGTTGGTTCTTTTTTTGATCCGCAAGACCGGGAATGAAGCGTATCGCTGGGCGGCGGGCACGGCTGAGCTTAAGTACAAGCTCCCGACCGGCAAACTTCCTCTGCCCAATGACGGGGAAATTGACCTCTCCCTTTTTAAGAAGAAGTAACGATGGGACGCCGCCAAAAATCCAACTCGGACCAGAGAGTTAACCTGGACTCTCTCATGGATGCGCTTACCAACGTGGTGGCGGTATTAATCCTGGTGCTGATTCTGGTGCAAGCGGATGTCAGTCAGAAGGTGGTTGAGTTTTTGGAAGGGTTGGAGCCGGCAACTCAGGAGCAGGTGGAAGCCTCGGAAAAGAAGGTTGAGACCCTTGCGAAGCGGCAGGCTGAGTTGGATCAGTTGCTGCAGAAAGATGCGCCGACCCAGGAGGCGATCGAGGTAGAGAAGCGCCAACTCGCCCTGCTTGAGAAGGATGCGAAAGAGCGTAAGGAGCTATTGGTGGAACTGGATGAGTTGCAAAAAGCGGCGAAGAAAGCCCGGGAACAGCGGGATGCCGAAGCGAAAATAACCGGGCAGATTCAGGGCCGGATCGCCAAGCTCGAAGCTCTCCTAGACGACACTCCCGTTCTCAAGGTTGAACCGACTATTGTGGGGATTCCGGCCAGCCGGCCAATTCCTGATAAAGCAGAGATTTACAGGGCGATCGTGATTCACGACCGGATTCATTTTATCGATACCATCACTCCATTGGAGTTGTTTGAGGCGGAGTTTAAGAAGGCGAAAACTGATTTCCCCAATCAGCGAATCAAGCAGCGCGGGGCAGATCGACACGTCTATCAGGCTGTGCCGATTTTGAGGCATTTTAAGAGTTTTGATTTTAAGAATTCAAGGGGGCAGAAACATGAGCTCGCGGCTTATCCGACCTCAACCCGCTTGCACATCCGAATCTCTCCCGATCTCAAGAATGGTGGAACTTCGCTCGCGGAGTTGGCCGAGCCACGCAATAGATTTGCGAGGATTTTGGACAAGCTCAGGCTGAGCCGTCGGGCGGTGTTGATTTTCAATGTGCATCCCAACTCGTTTAATACTTACCTGAAAGCGAGACAGCTGGCTGATCGCGAAACGGTCACGGCCGGCTGGGAGGTGAATGCTTCAAGTTCATTTGTGATCCGGATCGGGGACATTGAGATTCAGCGTCAACAGGAGCCTGCTCCCGCGAAGCCCGGGCCGGAGAGGCCGCCCAATCTGCCCACCAAGATAGACTAGGTTTCTGATGCCACCTGTCATCAAGATCGCTTGTTCGTCGACCGATGGGATTGGTTTTGTTCGATGGAGGACAAGTCGATAAAAATTGCCCACGGGCTTAAGCTTGATACTCTGGCACTATGAAAAGAATGATTCAGTGTCTGCCCTTTGTTATTGTGTCTGCCACGATTGCTTTGGGTGGAGAAAATTGGCCCCAGTTTCGTGGAAGTGGTGGAATTGCTGCGATCGATGAAGCTACTTTTCCTCTGCAGTGGAGTGCTGATGAAAACGTCAAATGGAAGACCGAATTGCCGGGGCCGGGAAGTTCCAGCCCAATTTTCTGGGACGATAAACTCTTTGTGACGTGTTACACCAGATATGGAATTGACGAGAAAAATGTCGGAGAAGCAGCCAATTTGGGACGCACGCTTCTTTGTCTTGATCGTACAACTGGAAAAATTCTTTGGAAGAAGGGCGTGCTCCTTGCGAATCCGGAAGATGACTACCGGGGATATTTAACCGAACACGGCTATGCGAGCGCCACACCAGTCACCGACGGGAAGCACGTCTATACTTTCTTTGGTAAATCCGGAGTTCATGCGTTCACGATGGATGGAGAAAAAATCTGGAGTAAACAAGTGGGCGATTCTTCCAGCAATCGCCGTTGGGGATCGGGGGCGAGCCCGGTTTTGGTGGGCGATTTGCTCATTGTGAATGCGGCCGATGAGGCCCGTGCGATCATTGCTTTTGACAAGACGACGGGAGAAGAAGAGTGGAGGTATGATGCAAAGCACCTGGAGCTGGCCTATAATACCCCAGCCGTTCACACTTCAAAGTCAGGTCGATCGGAGTTGGTGATTGCAGCGACCAATGAATTATTTGCTCTTGATCCCAAAACAGGCAAAAGACTCTGGTGGGCGGAATCTGAAATCTCCGGAAACATTACGCCGTCTGTCATTAGTCAGGGGGAGATTCTTTTTGCAACCGGTGGGTATCCACGCAAGGGCTCTTTCGCGATCAAAGGTGGTGGTTCGGGTGATGTCACCGGTCAGATCCTCTGGAAAAGCAAGACCTCATCCAGCGTTCCGAGTTCGGTTTACAAAGACGGTCTTCTCTTCTTGGTGAATACCGGGGCCAGTGCCATTGTAATGGATTCGGTAAGGGGTGAGACGGTGACAAAGCGGAGTGTTGAAGCGGTCAAGAAGCGTAAGAAGTTCAGCATTTATGCTTCGACTCTCCGGGTGGGTGACAAGCTTCTCGTAGTGAGCCGGAGAGATGGAACTTTCATCTTCGAAGCAGGAAAAGAAATGAAATTGCTTGGCGTTAACACCCTTGGCGATGACTCGGATTTTAACGCCACTCCGGCCTTGGCCAAGGATGCGATCTATCTGCGCTCGAACAAGGCGGTGTATTGTATTTCGAACTAGAGAGACAACTCGGGAGCACTCGTTCGATCGTTTTTCGAACGGCCTCTAACCAAAGAGCAAAGAGGCTGTCATTTTTTCTTTCCATTGTCATGCCGCGCCCGTGGTGTGGAGACTCCGGCGAAAAATTAGCCACCATTTTGCGGATTAAATCAAAAGTGGCTTGATCAATTCACCATGGACATCAGTGAGCCGGTAGTGGCGGCCCTGGAATTTAAAAGTGAGTTTTTTGTGATCGATCCCGAGGAGGTGGAGGATGGTGGCGTGGAGGTCGTGAACGCTGACGGGATTCTTGGTGATATTGTAGGAATAGTCATCGGTTTCGCCGATGGATTGTCCGGGTTTGATTCCGCCTCCGGCGAGCCACATTGAAAAGCACCGGGGGTGATGGTCTCGGCCGAACCCGTTGGGAGTGAGGTTACCCTGGCTGTAAACGGTACGGCCGAATTCTCCGCCCCAAACGATGAGGGTGTCATCGAGCAGGCCTCGTTGTTTTAGATCGGTGATGAGGGCTGCGGAGGCTTGATCGGTTTCCTTGCAGCGTTGCGTGAGTTGTCTGGCAAGACCGCTGTGAGTGTCCCAGCCCCGGTGGAAGAGTTGGACGAAGCGCACGCCGCGTTCGCTGAGGCGGCGGGCCATTAGGGTGTTGTAGGCGTAGGTGCCGGGTTTGCGGGCATCTTCACCGTAGAGCTTAAAAGTGCTGTCAGGCTCACTTGAAACGTCGGTAAGTTCGGGAACCGACATCTGCATGCGGAAGGCCATTTCGTATTGGGCGATGCGGGTCTCGATTTCGGGATCATAAAAGTCCTGATGATGGATTCGGTTGAGTGCGCTGATTTGGTCAAGGGTTTTGCGGCGAAGATCAGTGGAGATGCCCTCGGGATTATTGAGGTAGAGAACGGGATTCTTGCCGGAGCGAAAGCGGACGCCCTGGTGTTTTGAGGGAAGGAATCCCGCACCCCAAAGCCGGTCGTAAAGGGCCTGACCGGAGCGGTTGGAGGTCATGGCCACAAAGGCGGGGAGGTTGGCATTTTCACTGCCGATCCCGTAGGAAAGCCACGAGCCAATAGAGGGTCGCCCCGCGAGTTGGAAGCCGGTTTGGAAGAACGTGATTGCGGGGTCGTGATTGATGGCCTCGGTGTGCATTGAGCGAATCACGCTGATATCGTCCGCAACTTTTGAGAGACGGGGAAGGAGGTCGGAATTAAGCCACTGACCGCTTTGTCCGGCTTGCTTGAAATTGAAGGTGGACCTGGCAACGGGAAATGAAGTTTGACCGGCGGTCATGCCGGTGAGGCGTTGACCATTGAAGATCGATGCGGGGACCTCCTTGCCGTGAAATTTTGCAAGGTTTGGTTTGGGATCGAAGAGATCCATTTGTGGAGGCCCCCCGCTCTGGAAAAGGTAGATGATTCGTTTGGCTTTGCCGGGGAGCGATTTCGAATTCCCGGCGAGGAGCGATTGGTTGAGCAGGGAAGCAAGCGCCATCGACCCGAGGCCGTGGGACCCTTTTTCGAAAAAGTGGCGTCGTGTGATTTCGTTCATGGCTATTCCCTGGTGATGACTTCGTCGAGGTTGAGGAGGACGTTGGCGAGGGTGGTATGAGCGGCCAGTTCGATTGGGTCGAGGTCCTTGGGGACGGGGGCTGTTCCGATGGTGTTGAGGGATTTGGCGGCGGTCGGATTGGCTCTGAAGTGGGACAGGTATTCGCGGAGCCCTTGGGTGAGAATCTCGTTTTCGTCAGGTCGTGGATCACGCAGGGTGACGATTTTGAAGGCGTGGGCGACGGGATCGCGGGGATTCTCATGGAGGATGCGTTCGGCGAGTTTGCGGGCGGATTCCACGAAGGCGGTTTCGTTGAGCAGGGTAAGCGCCTGGAGTGGGGTGTTGGTTCTTTTGGTTCCGACCGAGCAGGCTTCGCGGTCGGCAGCGTCGAGGATGGCCATGGAGGGCGGGTTGACGGTGCGTTTCCAGATGGTGTATAGGCTTCGGCGGAAGAGGTCATCGCCGGTGGATGTTTTGTATTTCTGCCCCATCGACATCTCGATCCAAAGGTTTTCGGGTTGATAGGGATTGACCGAGGGGCCCCCGATTTTTTCAACGAGTAGCCCACTCAGGAAGAGGGCTTGATCGCGGATCACGTGGGCGGGAAGGCGTTGACGTGGGCCACGGGCGAGGAGTCTATTGTGAGGGTCGACTTCGAGGAGTTTTGAGGTGAGGTTGGATTGCTGGCGGTAGGTGGCGCTGGTGACGATGAGTTTTTGGAGGTGCTTCACGTTCCAGCCTGAGCGGATGAATTCGGTGGCGAGCCAGTCCAGGAGTTCGGGGTGTGAGGGGTTCTCGCCCTGCACGCCGAAGTCTTCCGAGGTTTTGACGAGGGCGGTGCCGAAGTATTTTTGCCAGTAACGGTTCACGGTGACGCGGGCGGTGAGCGGATTATCGGGCGAGACAATCCAGCGGGCCAAGCCCAGTCGATTGCGGGGAAGATCCTTCGACAGGGGCGGCAGGATATCGGGGACGTCGCGAGTGACTTTTTCGCCCAGGGAATGATAGACCCCGCGCTTGCGGATGAAGGTTTCTTTCTCGGTGGAGTTTTCCCGCATGACCATGGTGGTGGGCAGGGTGCGGATGAATTGGTCGCGCTTTTCTTCGGCAGCGATCAATTCCTGGTACGCTTTCCTGGCAGGGCCTTGTTCCAGGAAGAGGGTTTGAAGCCGGGCCTCCGGGTTCCCGGCGAGGGTGAGGATTTCCCGGCTTTTCAAGGGGCGGTTGTAGACGCGGAGGTCCCGAAGGTCGCCTTTGAAGTAGTCACCGGGGTATCCGCCGAGACGGAGTGGAGCGGCCTTCTTTGCGGAGCCGGTGTTGCTGTTGGTATTGTGGAGAATCTGGAGTGGGGCTTCTTTTCCGTTGATGAAGATGTGCTGATTGGTGGCCCGGAGTTGGCCATGGAAAGTCAGGGTGAGATGGGTCCATTCGTTGGTGGGAAGCCTTTCGGTGGTCTCGACTTGCGCGACTCCGGCGATCCAACGAGTGATGATCGAGTAGCGTAGGTGGCCATCCCGGAGTGAAAGGCTAAAGCCGGTGGCAAGGGCGTTGTTGCCGGATTGGCGGGAGATGATGGTGCCGGAGTCGAGGTCGGCGGGCTTGATCCAGAGTGAGACGGAGAAGCGGGAGAGGGGCGAAAAGACTTCGAAGCGTCCGGGGGCATCTTTCTTCCTGGTAAGCGGGGTGTTGGGGATATTGAGTGATCCGTTACCGTCGAAGGAAACGACTTCCGGTGGGTGTTGGTAATTGAGGCCCTGAATGACGAGGGGTGAGCTTGCGGTAACCGGACTAGACGGGATTCTGGAGATGGCAGTTTTTGCGGCGGTGACTTTATCTTCGAGGCTGGCGAGTTGGAGTTGCTGGGGCCTGGTGGGAGCGGAGATGTAAGGCTCGGAGTTGCCAGCTTTTACGGCGCGGCCAAATTCGCGGATGTTATTAAAGAAGGCGAGCATCTCATAGTAGTTCTTTTGCGAGAGTGGATCGTATTTATGATCGTGGCAGCGGGCGCAGCCCATGGTGAGTCCGAGGAAAACCGTACTTGTGGTGTCGACACGATCGACGGCGTTTTCCAGGAGGAATTCCTCGACGACGAGTCCGGCTTCGGAGTTGTAGCGATGGTTGCGATTGAAGCCGGTGGCGATTTTTTGTTCGAGGGTGGGGTTGGGCAGGAGGTCGCCGG
>JAURPJ010000020.1 GCA_030835305.1 Verrucomicrobiota bacterium
TAAAGGCCCACCTTCTTTATCAACGGCTCATGCATGACCGGGCCCAAGGGAAAGAGAATGAGAAACGGTTTTTGCAGTATCTCGCTCTTCCCCGGAATGTCAGCTATTTGAATCCCAAGTGGCGTGACGAGGAGCCGGCTCTCTGGCGTCATCCCGCAGATCTCGGGCAGGATTACCGGAAAGTGACTACTCTTCCTTCGGTGCAAGGAAGCGACGAGGACTTGGTGAGGGCTTACCTTTTGAAGTTTCTGGAGGATGATCCGGACACCGCCAAGTTCGCGCCTTATCTGGGCGAGGGCTGGCTTCGTCGTGTCTTTGCCGAGGCCAAGATCACCAAGGGAGTTGGAAAGCCATCAGACTGGGCCGCCCTTCTCACCCCGTCTGAATTCCAGGCTCTGAAAGACCGCGTGGACATTGAGTTTGATCCCACCAATCAGGAGACCCATGCCATTGGCGAAGCGGTGAGCTTGAAGATGCATCTCAAAAATGTGCCGAATCTCATTGTGAAGGTTTTTGAGATCAACACCCTGAATTATTACCGGAGTCTTGGGAATGAAGTTAGTACCGACATTGACCTCGATGGCTTGGTGGCAAACTTTCGCGAGGTTCATGAGTTCGATGTGGCACCGCAGCTTAAGACGCAAAGGGAATTTAAGCTGGCATCAATTCCCAATCGCCGAGGTCTGTGGGTGGTTGAATTTATCGGAGGCGGTAAAAGCAGCCGGGCTGTGATCCGCAAAGGAGCCCTTGGGCTGATTCATCGCACCATCCCGCAGGGAGAGCTGGTTACGATTCTTGACGAGGCCAACCAAGCCCTGAAAGGGGCGGCGCTTTGGCTTGGGAAGACCCGATATGAAACTGACGGGACCGGTCGCCTGGTCCTTCCTTTTTCCGGTAATCCCGGGACTCGATCTGTGGTGATTCAAGACTCAGCCGGTTACGCGACGATGGCCAGGCTGGTCCAACCTGGAGAGGCTTATCAAATTACGGCCGGAATGCACCTCGATCAAGAGTCCCTCCGCACTGGCGGAAGAGGGCGTTTGATTCTTCGTCCGACTCTCGAGGTTGCCGGGCAAACGATATCGCTCTCAGAGATCGAGAGTGCTTCTCTGGAGTTCAGTTCAACCGATCTGGACGGACTTCCCGCAAGTATGAGCGTCGAAGATATCAAGCTCGTGAGCGATCGCGAGTTTGTTCACGAATTCAGAGTGCCCGATCGCCTCACCAATCTCGTAGCGACTCTCCGGGTGAAAATGAAGATTGCCAGTGAAGGAGGCAGACTTGTGGAACTAACGGATTCACGGTCTTTTAAGGTGAACGAAGTTCTCAAAGGTGATGTCATCGGAGATCTCTACTTGAGCAAAATCGACGGCAGTTATCGCGTTGAGTTTTTTGGCCGAAATGCCGAGCCCCTCGACGGAAAAAATCTCAATGTGACGATAAATCACCGCCATTTTAGAAATCAGCGAAAAGCGACTCTGAAGACCACCGAAAGGGGAAGTGTCGATCTTGGACCTCTCATTGGGATTGAAAGCGTAACGGTACAGGCTGCGAGTGGTCAGTCCCGGAGCTGGACTTTGGAAAACGACCGTCGTGACCAAGTGGATCTCGTCACCCTGTCGGATAAACAAGAACTCAAAGTTCCATTTGTGGGCTCCCTGAATCGCCGCGAAGTGGCTTTCTATTCCTACCGGTCAGGGGGATTTGTTGCCGACGAATTTGCCCGGCTCAAGCTGGTCGATGGTTATCTGGTGGCACCTCTCCCGGCAGGCGACTACCGCCTGATTCTGAAAGCCTCTTCTCAAACAATGAAGGTATTGGTTGGTGATGGTCAGATCTCCGAAGGCTACCTTTTTAACCCGGCACGCATGCTGGAGCTGCCGACAAGACAGGCTTCGCATTTGAAATCGGTCGAGGCAAATGACAAGACTCTGGAGATTGATGTGACGGGGTTGGATCCCCTGACCCGTGTGCATGTAATTGGCACAAGATTCCTTCCGGGGAACGATCCGTTTGCTGCTCTTGGAGCTTCCCAACGTGCCGGGCTTCGCACGGGCTTCGCCCGCTATCTTCCGAGCCTTTATATCAGTGGACGTAGTTTGGGTGATGAATTGCGCTATATTTTAGAACGTCGTTATGCCCGCAAATTTGTTGGGAACATGCTTGAGCGGCCTGAAATTCTCCTTAACCCATGGGCTGTTCGCGATACCGAGTCCGGAAAGGAAATGTTGGAGGCAGGAGATCGCTTTGATCGCCGGCCGGTTCCGGCTGCCGCGCCGGCCGCTTCCCGGAATTCCCGGGCCAAGAAAAAAGAAAGTGTGGCGAGGTCCATCGGTTCGTCATCATACGAATTTCTGGGGAGAGATCCCGTTGTCATTCCCAATTTGGTTCCCGATAAGAATGGTCGAATCAGTATTAAGATCGATGCCTTTGGGGACCGTCAGCATGTTCACGTTCTTTTGGTGGATCCGGATGGCTCCACTTACCGCAGTGTTTCGCTGGCAGATGCGAGAACCAGGATCCGTGATCTACGGCTCCTGAGTAACGCGCTCGATCCCAAGTGTCACTTTACCGAACAGGAGCAGGTCACCCTTTTGAAGAAAGGAGACTCATTGAGAATTCCTGACCTTTTGAATTCGGACTTCGAAGTCTATGATCATCTGGGCGCGGTTTACCGCTACTTTTTGACCCTCAAGAATGATGCGACATTGAGGGAGTTTTCCTTTGTTACGGAATGGGACGCGTTGACCAGGGAAGAGAAGCGATCCAAATACTCGAAGTATGCCTGTCATGAATTGAGCTTTTTTGTTTGGCGGAAAGATCCGGTCTTTTTCAAAGAGGTGGTTCTTCCACATCTGGCCAACAAGAAGGACCTGACCTTCATGGACGACTTTCTTCTCGGGAATCCCCTGAACAAATATTTTCAGTCTTTCGAATATGCCCGGCTCAATGTCGTGGAGCGAATTCTCCTCGCGCAATCCGATAGGAAGCGGATGGCGGCACTTGGATTGGATCTCGAAAACAGGCTGGCACTTCGTCCTCCAAATCTTGATCTGACCAAGCAGTGGTTCGGAGCAGCCTTGGCAGGCGGCGCCTTTGGCAACACCTATGCCGGGGTCAAGTTGACAACCGCCCTTCAGAACAGGAAAGGGCTTCGGTCAAATAGTTTGTATTCTCTGGGTGATAATGCTCCTGCAGTGCTGTCAAATGAAGCCCCGGAAGCCGAAATGAAGATGGAGCTCGAACAGCTTGAGAGGCAGGAATCCGCCTTAAAAGAAGTCAAGAGCAAGAGTCGGGCTCTCAGTCGAAAGCCCGGAGCCGGAATTGATCCGTTTGGCGTCGATATGTCGAAAAAATTGAAAGAGGTCGACCAGCTCTTTCGCGCGCTTGAACCCACCAAGGAGTGGGCCGAGAATAATTACTTCCATCTCCGTCAAAACGAACAGGTTTACCAACTCGTCGCTGAGAATCGCTTCTGGCTGGATCTTGCGAAACATGGGGGTGGTCCCGGTTTTGGTTCACGATATTTGGGTGAAGTGACCGGAAGCTTTGCGGAAATGATGTTCGCCCTGGCTTTCCTCGACCTTCCCTTTGAGGCTCCAAAGCATAAGGACGAAATCAAAGAAGGTGCTCTTGATTTTACCGCTGGCGGGAATGCCTTGTTTTTCCATCGCGAGGTCAAGGAGGCCGGCATGGCCGAGAATCGCCCGCCGCTTTTGGTGAGCCAGAGTTACTTCCAGCTCAATGATCGTTACCGCATGGAAGATGGACAAAAGGTCGATAAATTCGTCACTGGGGAGTTTGTCCGTGGGGTGGTTTACGGATCCCAGGTAGTCGTCACCAATCCGACCAGCGCGCGCCAGCGGCTCGATATTCTTTCACAGATCCCAAAGGGGGCAATTGCGGTCCGGGGACTGCGAACCACCGAATCCAAGCCGGTGCAGCTTGAACCTTATGCGACCCACCGCCTTGAGATCGCCTTCTACTTCCCGGCGTCCGGACAGTTCCCGGTTTACCCGGCTCATTTGTCGAAGTCCGGGGAAGTGATTGCTCACGCCGATGGGCTCACTTTCAATGTCGTTGACAAGCCCACGACTGTCGACCAGACATCTTGGGCCTGGATCAGCCAGTGGGGTGAAGAAGCCGATGTTCTCAAGTTTCTTGAGACTCAAAATCTGCATGCAATTGATCTCACCAAGATGGCATGGCGTTGTCGTGAGGACGGCGAATTCTTCCTCAAGGCTCTGGAGATCTTGAATCTGCGCGGCCTCTACCATTCGGCCATTCAGGAGTATTCTGTTGCGCACAATCACAAGGAGGGAATCGCCCAGTTGCTTCTGATGCAGGAGCGTTTCCTTGATCAATGCGGGGTGGCGCTTTCGTGTGATTTGATCACGGTTGATCCCATCAATCGTCGCCGTTTTGAGCATTTGGAATACAAGCCGCTTATCAACAACCGGGCCCATGCTCTCGGTGGCGAAAATCGGATTCTTAACCCCGTGGTCCGGGAGCAGTACGCGCAATTCCTCCGGGTCCTCAGCCAGAAGAAGCAACTCGATGATCTCGATCACCTGGCTACGACTTACTACCTGTTCCTTCAGGACCGGGTGGCCGAGGCCTTGGCTCATTTGAAGCAGGTTAATCCAGCGAAACTGAAGACGAAAATGCAGTATGATTACTTCCAGGCTTACGCTGCATTCTACGAAGCCGATCTGCCCAAGGCCCGCCGTTTGGCTGCGAGTTACGAGAAATATCCAGTTGATCGTTGGCGCAATCGTTTCGTTGATTTGACAGCCCAAATCAAGGAAGTGGAGGGAGCCGTGCCGAAGGTGATTGAAGAGGGGAATCGCGAACAGGAACAACAGTTGGCCGCCGCACGCGAGCCCTCACTGAGCCTCGAAGTGAAGGGTGTCAAAGCCACCCTCGATTTCCAGAATGTTCCGGAGGTGACTGTCAATTATTACGAGATGGATCTGGAGTTCTTGTTTAGTACCAATCCCTTTGTTTCGAGCGATACTTCGCGCTTTGCGATCATTCAGTCAAACAAGTCGATGAAGATGAGGCTTCAGGGCCAAAAAGGATCGAAGGTTTTCACGCTCCCTGCCGAATACCAGGCAAGCAACGTCATTGTTGAGGTGATTGGCGGGGGCAAGACGACCTCGACCGCGGTCTACGCAAATGAGTTAAGAACGATTCTCAGCGACTCGATGGGCTTGCTTACCGTTCGCCACGAGAAGACCGGTAAGCCTCTTCCAAAGGTCTACGTGAAGGTCTACGCGGACACCGCTGATGGAGTGAAATTCTTCAAAGACGGCTATACTGATCTTCGGGGCAAGTTTGATTATGCCAGCGTGAGTTCAACCGGTTTGGGCGAGGTTCGGAAGTTCAGTGTCCTCGTGATGAGCGAAGAGCACGGAGCGACCGTGCTTGAGGCGTCGATTCCGCAACGGTAGCGATGGTGTGAGGCGCTGCGATTTCGTGGCGCCTTTTTTGCTTACTTGTCTCCGTAAACAGAGTCCGGATCAAAAGTTCTTTCGTCATCCACGAAATCGAGATCGACCGGGTTGTTTTGTGGAAAGCTCACCGCACGGTAAAAGCAGGATCGACGACCGGTGTGACAAGCGCCGGCTCCCTGCTGGGTGACATAGAGAATGAGAGCATCCTGATCACAGTCCGTGCGGATTTCGTGGATTTTTTGGGTGTGTCCGGATGTCGCTCCCTTGTGCCAAATCTCTTGGCGGGACCGCGAATAATAAACCGCTTCACCCTTTTCGATGGTCATCTTCAGCGAGTCCTCGTTCATGTACGCCAGCATTAGAGGCTCGCGTGTCTTATGATCGATGGCCATGGCCGCGATGAGGCCGTTGTCATCGAACCTGGGTGCAAAGGCGAGGGTTTCGTCGAGTTCCTTTTTATCGGGGCGGGGGGAGAACTTCAGCTCACTCATGGGGCCGCAGGTTTGCCATCATCATCGAGATGGTCCAGACAATACTCTTCTCCATTTTCGGCGACGCGGAAGTTGAGTTCAGGATTACTGACCTCGGTCCTTTCACAAACGGCGCAGCGATGAAGTGTCCGGGCCCCGCTGCCTTTATGCTGCGATTGGTATTTAACCCGCCTGGTATTGAGTTGGCTTTGGTATTTCCGCCAGTTCCAGAGCCTCGGGATGGCCCAAACGAGGTAGGGAAGAAACGCCAGGCCATAAGCCAGGAAGAGGATTGGATAGGCGAGGCACGAGAAAACAATGGTCGCCAGGAGAATGGCCGCAAAAACCCAAACCTTTACCGGGAGGACAAAGAAGAGGAGAAACTCGACATTAGGGAAAAGAGTCGCGAATGCGAAGAATAAGGCGAAATAAAACATTTGGTTGCCCAGGAAGATCACCGGAAAAACTCCGATGGCTGAGAGGTAGAGGGTCAGTGCCTGGCAGATGATCGTGCCGTAAATATAGAATGAGGTCCGAATTTCGCCCCATGCGTTTTCAAGGGAATCACTAAAGAGAAAGGAAATTTTTAGAATGATGAACATGAAGAAAGTGCCAAGAACGGGGCTATAGCCGCGGGGATCGATAAAGGGATAGAAGAGCCAGGAGATAAGCCGCCAATACTCCCCCTTTCCGATGCCTTCGGGTGTCACCATGAAATAACCCGCAGTCTCTTTGTTGATTAAAATGACCAAAAAGACGACGCATTGTAACATGACAATAGCGCGAATGAGGCCGGGGAATGCCAGCCATGAGAAGTTTTTTTCCAAATTTGCGTTCAGTGCCATCGGTGACCAAGGAAACCCGCAGATCAGCATGTTGACAAGCCCCATCCCCGCTCACACAGTCGCGGCGAGAGCGAGATTTTGAAATTATCTCCCCTTGATCAGGAACACCGGGAGCTGGGAGGTCGAATGGTCTCGTCCGCGGGGTGGGAGATGCCGGTAATGTATTCATCGATCATTGAAGAGCACCAATACGTTCGCGACTCCTGCGGCGTTTTCGATATTTCCCACATGGGACAGGTCTTTGTCGAAGGTGAGGGGGCGGCAGGCTGGCTGAAAAAAATGCTAACCAATGATGTCGCCGATCTAACAGTGGGGGACGCTCACTATACTTTCATGCTCAATGAAAAAAAGGGGAGTGATCGATGATCTGATTCTCTATCGTCTTGGCGAGACTGAGTTCCTCCTCGTGGTGAATGCCTCGTGTGTGGAGAAAGATGTCGCTTGGCTTGGCGAACACGTGGTAGATGGCGTGATGCTTTGTAATGAAAGGTCCGAATGGGCCGGTTTGGCCATTCAAGGTGCGCAGGCGCCCAAGTTTTTCTCGGCGATCACAGATGGTCGGACCCTTCCAACTCGGAATGGGGTCGATGATCTCCAGCACGAAGGCCGACGCATTGTGATTTGTCGGACCGGTTACACCGGCGAGGATGGCTTCGAACTTTTTTGCCCGGCGCATGACGCCGCTTTTTGGTGGAATGCGCTCCTTGAGGAGAAGGTGCAGCCATTTGGTTTGGGTGGCCGCGACAGCTTGCGGCTAGAAATGTGCTATCCGCTGAATGGCTCGGATTTGACGGAGGAAAGGAATCCTCTGGAAGCTGGGTTGGGATTCTTCGCCTCCTTTTAAAAGGGGCAATTTGTTGGGGCTGAAATTCTAGCCCGGCAAAAGGAAGGGGGAGTGCTCGAGCGTTTGATGGCAATAAAAATTACCGAACGTGCAGCTCCACCCCGGCCCGGATAAACCGTTGTCGATGAGCATGGAGAACCTCTCGGAGTTCTGACCTCCGGTGGGCTTTCTCCGACACTGGGCGAGGGAATCGCTCTGGCTTACCTTCCCACCGACCGTGTTAAAGTGAACACCAAGGTTTTCATCGAAGTCGCGGGCGTAAAATTTCTGCCCGAGTCGCAATAAAGCCTTTCTATCAAAAATAATCTAAATTACACCTAACCGATTTCCGTTATGACGGCTCCTGCTGACCTTCACTACACTCCCGATCACGAGTGGGTTCGCCTTCAAGGCGATATCGCCACAATTGGAATCACCGACCATGCTCAGGAGGAACTGAGTGACGTGGTTTTCGTCGAATTACCCGACTTGGGGGATATCGATAGAGAATCGCCAATTGCGGTCGTTGAAAGTGTAAGGGCCGCGAGCGACATCTATGCGCCGATCGCCGGCGAAATCATTGAGGTCAACACCAGTCTGGTTGTTGATCCTGCCAAGATCAATACGGATCCCTACGATACCGGGTGGATCTTCAAAATTCGGGTGAGTAGTCCTGATCAAGTGAATGACCTCATGGACGCGGCTTCCTACATCGGGATGGTTTCCTGAGTTCTGAAATGAGCGCTTCACTTGCCAAACACCATATCAAGCCGTGGGATCATTCACGGCAAGAACTCCTCGACGCAATTGGCTACGACAGTCTCGACGCGTTAGTCGACAAAGTCGTCCCCGATAAAATTCAGAGGGAAGAAGGTCCGGAGCTCCCGGAGGCCCGACTCAGGCGTCACAAATTCTGGTCGGTCGTGGGCAGGGTTGACAATGTCCATGGAGACCGCAATCTCGTGCGCTGTTGCGCCACTGTCGAAGCTTATGCATAATCCTGAAATCGAAATTCCTGACTGGCCGAACTGGAATCCGGACCTACATGCAACTTTGATGTTTATTCGTCAAGGAAGCCGGGTTCTCTTGATCGAGAAATTGACTGGAATCGGCCAGGGGAAGATCAATGGGCCCGGCGGGAAGATTGAACCTGGTGAGACGCCAGAGCAGGGTGTGATCAGGGAGTGTCAGGAAGAGCTGCACATTACCTGCTTGGATCCTGTCAAAAGGGGTGAGCTTTGGTTTGCAATGTCCGATTTGCCCGACATTCACTGCCACGTGTATACTGCCACCAAATTCAGGGGAACCCCGACCGCGACAAAGGAGGCAAATCCATATTGGTGTGAGATCGACGAGATTCCCTTCGAAAAAATGTGGGAGGATGATTCCTACTGGCTGAGGCAGGCGCTCAATGGCGAGAGCTTTGACGGCAAGTTTCTTTTCTCGGAGGAAAAAATCATCGCGCATGATCTTGCCTTTGGCGAAGATTCGAGCTCCCGCTGGCGGGGCTATTCCGGGATCTAGTCTTCGAGAAAAGGGTTCTTTTTTGAAGCTCCACGTTTTTCTTGTTCCTCTTTATCATCGGGTTGAACCGGAATTTCCTCGCTTGCCCGGCTACTACGGGAAGGTCCGTTCAGCCTCATACCCCAGTGCTCAAGAAAAAATCGCTTCTCGGTAGTAAATATCGAATCCGAGCGACCAATGAGAGGTCGCAAAGTGGTCGACATTTGTAGGGTCACGAGTAGGAAGATCCCGATCCACACACGCAGAGGCGCTTTGTTCTTTGTTCCGGATTGTTCGAGCATTTTCAGAAGAAAGCCGCTACCGAAAAAGAGGGCGATCACCCAGGTGGCGAGAACGAGAAATCCGAAGAAAACTTCTGAAGTCGTTGATTGAGAGAAAACCCAAAGAACAGGGGTGAAACCGAGGAGGAGCGCGCCGATCAGTGCCAGAGTTCCTGCCATTCCCTGAATGATTTGTTTGATGCCAAGTGATGTGCCGGTCAGGGCCGAGAAAACATAGAGGCTTGGGAGGCAGATAATGGTGCTGAAAGTGAGGCCAAGAATGGTTTTTAGCGGGGCGGCCCAGAGTTGTTCATGAAATGAAAAACTGCCCATGGTGACGCCAAAGATGACGAAGCCAATAAGAGCGAGAATCAGAAGTTTTGAGGTGAAATTGCCTGTTGTTTTGCTATCGGTGATGCCGGCAATCAGACCTTTTGGCGATTTGAGAAGTCCTTCGAAAACCGAGCTAAATGATGTGTCAGTTTGAGGTTCAACGGGTTCCGCTTTTGGTATTGGTGGTGGTTCGTTCATGATTATCTGTTGGAGGATTCGGGGCTGATGGGGCTGAGTCGTGTCTCCGCGACCCAGGGTCCGGAGTTCGGATTGAAAAGGGCATACCAATACCACGCCGAGACGTCGCTCCAGTGGCGGCTGTCGTCGCAGGATTTAATGGTTTCCGTAACGAGGTATTTTTCCTTGTTCAGGCTGGCATGATAGGTGGCAGCTGGGTGTCCATCGTTGTCGGTTTTTAGCCCGCTGTTACTGATGGAGAACCCTTCGGCCTTGAGGCAGTGGTAACTTGGGTGGAGCATGCGGGTCGCTCTTGTCACGTGCCTCACAATTAGGGAGTCATTTCCAACCCGATAAACTCTGAGTTTTCCCGGGAAGTCTTTGGCAAAAGTCTTTTCCCGTGAGCTCAACGGGATCTCCTCGACAGGTACTCCACGATATTCGGTGAGGGTAGGAAAGTGAGTGGATTTAGAACGCCCGGCTATTTTGGCTGGAACCAAGGTGATCAACGAGACTCCCAAAGTGGTGGCCAAAAGTCGGGCTGACAGGGATTGGTGGATATTACGGGATAAAAGTTTCTTCGCCTGAAGTCTTCGTGACAAGCTCACGATACAGAGACTTCCGAGAGCGAAAATGAGAAGTCCCATTCCCTCGTGAGCCATGTCCGGGATCGAGAGAAGACCGGCTTCTGGAAAGACCAAAAAAGTAGCTCGCAGGATGTTCGAGAGAAGGCAGAAAAGAAGGGCGGTGAAGCCCAGGAAGATTGTTCGAAGGTAGGTAAGCTTGAAGAGAGCCGAGAGAACCGCAGTTAGAAAACCGGTGGCCCAAAGCATCTGCAGACCGCTGCAGGCTGGGTCAACCGAAACGATTACGCCTTCAAGTGAAAGTTGCACACCTAGTCGTTCCACCGAGAGACCCATGGTATTGAGAATAGCCTGTGCTCCCTCGGCTGTGACCAGCCGGAAGGGAAAGCCGAGGAAGAAGTCCAGCGACGCCTGAATCGGAAGGGAAAGAAGGAGAAGCGCCACTTGTCCGGCCCGGTGATGCATTCCGGTCAAAAATGCGATGGTGACAAGCGCCGGGATGGCCCGGAGTAGCGGGGGCAAAAAGAAGAAGCCGAGCCCGTAAACAATGATGGCGATTTCCGCGCAACGAGGATTTGCCGGGTTGCGATCTTTAACGGCCAGGCCCAGCGCGCTGGCCAAAGCGATGAGGCCAAGTGGTTCGCCGCCTCCATCGCTCAGGCGGTCGAAATACCAGAGGACGACCGGAGCGAAGGCGATCGCCAGGACGAGAGTGATCGTAATTCTCCGGGTATTCATGCTGCGGTAGGCGGGAATCCAAGTGAGCGAGCTAGCTGCGGATACGGAGAGACAGGGTCAGAGCTCCGACCAGGAGCAGGAGGAGTCCTGACGATGGTTCCGGAACGGAGCCGGAGGATCCGCTGCCTTTTGCGGAGTTTGAAACACCCTGGGGCAGAGGCTTGGCCTGCTTCACCGCATGGCTCTGGCTATTGATTTCGCGGATTTCATCGGCAACTGCAACGAAGGAGGTGAAGGGAGTGAGAAGTTGGTATTTAAGCCCGAGTTCCGTGACTTCTTTTTTCTCGGCATCGCGGCCGGTGAGTTGGGCGAAATCGGAAAGTTCCCTGATTTTGCTTCTTGCCCAGAGAATGGGGAGAGCAGCTTGTGCGGATGATTCGTGAATCTCAAAACTCCGGGTGACCTTTTCTCCGTTTCCGGCGGTTCCGGTCATGATAATGGTTCCGGCGCCTTTCCATTTTCCGACGAGTGAAAGCGGTTGGCCGAAAAAGAGGTCGGGCTGGCGGGCTGGCAGGAGCTCGCTCAAAGTGGCGCCTTCCGAAGTGATTTGAATGTTGGTCAGAACCGGAGTCGAAATGATGTTTTTAAAGCGTGTCACGGCTGCATCACATTCGGTGGAGTGAGTGACGATGAAGTGGTCGCGACCGGCGAAGTGGCTGAGACCTTCGAGGAGATGACGGTTGACGCTGGATCCCACTCCCAGAGGGAATATGTTCGTGCCAGCGGCTTTGTTTTTGATGAGGTTAAAAACCTCAGTCTCGGCGTCGATATAGCCATCGGAAATGAGCACCAGCGAGCGGGATCGATCGTGATCGTGGGGAAGTTCGAGAGCTTCCTCGAGAGCATTCAGGAGGCGGGTGCCTCCGGTGCCGTCGGTGCTGTTCAGGAAGTTGAGGGCGCGGTCGATGTTGGCCTCGTTGGCTTGCAGTGATTTGCCGGAGAGGACTTTGTTGGCTCCAGCGAAAAGGAGCATGTTGAAGCGGTCCTCGGGGCGCAGCTCTTCGGCGAGTCCTTTGAAGAGATCTTTGGCGAGGTTGAGGGGGAAGCCTTTCATCGAACCGGAGACGTCAATGACGAAGATGAAGTCGCGCTCTGGAATGTCCTCAGGCCTGACTTCGCGGGGCGGCTCAAGTTGGAGGAGGAAGGTGTTTTCCTCGCTTCCTTTGTGGGTCAGGAGGCCGCTCAGGATTTTCTTGCCGGCTAATTGGTAGCGGACGATGAAATCACGATCGGGTTGGGCTGCCTTCAGATCAAGGGATGCCGAGGTCTTGCTGGTGAAGTTGATCGTGGCCTGATCGTGACTCGGACAGGCGAGGTTTTGGATGGGAAGCGGACTGGTCAGGCTGACGTTGACCGAGAAACGAGTGAGAGTTTTTTGCCCTTCTGACAGGAAAGGGTTGTCGACGGTCTTCGGTGCGGTGGCTCCTTCGCGATAACGGGGACCGATGGCAGTGGGGACAAGAAATTCGTAGTCGCCGGAATTGGGTTTCAGGATCTCGCTGTAATTAAGGGTGAGCGTGAGTTCGTCGCCCGGGAGGATGGTGGCCACTTCCATGGAAAAAACGTTGGGACGCTTTTGGGTGAGAAGGGAGGCGGACTTTTTCTCTTTCTTGGCCTTCTCGAAAGTCTCTCGGGCTTTTTGTTTCTCCTGAATTTCTGCTTTGATGGTCCGGTCTCCGATTTTCATCGTCATGCCGTGAACGGCAGCGCCGGAAGAAGAGGGAAAGAGGTAGGTGGCATCGATGGGCTTGTCGCCATCGTTGGTGTAAGTTTGGGTGAGGATGACCTGCGCGATGGGGCCGGCGATGGTGACCTCGGAGTGTGATGATTTGAGGGGGAAGCAATCGATGTCGTGATCTCCGTGGATTTCGAAATAGGGGAATCTTTCCGAGCCGAAGGCAGGAGAGATCAGGAGGGCTAGAAGTGGCAGGGCTCGTTTCATCGTGGAGGTAAAGTGGTTCGGGTTTGTGAATGCTTCATGATCCCAATGTGAAAATTAGGAGGATTTGTCTCTCGATCTCGTTATTCCTTCTTTTTGAGGGCCTCTTTGACCAAGGAGTTACATTCGAGATGATCTGCAGCTTTCTCCGGGCCGGTTTCGTTTATCCAGAGATAATCAATGATTATCCTACGTTGCGGGTCTGCTGTCTCATCGTATGTCTCTGGCGGGACACCCTCCGGTCCTGCGAAAGGATCACCACTTAAAGTGTCGAAGAATTCAGGAATGTGTCCCGCCAGGACGTAGACTCGTTGGGAGAGGAATTCATACTGTTGCCCAAGAGCTGCTTGGTTGAAAAGAAGTTGTGATAGAAGGGTGAAGAATATGAGGAATCGTGGTGTTTTTAGAGAGTGCTTAGTGGTAAATATTCATGTTTGGCGGGCGGAGGAAGCCGATGAGAGATTGATTAGAAGTCTTGGCAAAGCTCACTGCCAGCGATGACGGTGCTGAAATCCCGGCAACAAGGGGAAGGCGCGCAGCGACTGCTTTTTGCATCAGCTCAAAGGAGATGCGACCGGAGACGAGGAGGAAGCAGTACGAAAAATCGATTCCCTTCATGAGGCCTTCACCGATGACCTTATCAAGGGCGTTGTGCCTGCCGATGTCTTCACGGAGAATGAGGAGTTCGCCGTCTTGAGAAAAAATTCCCGAGGCGTGGATCCCGCCGGTGGAATCGAAGTTCGCTTGGGCGGCACGCATGATTTCGGGGGCGGCTTGAATGACGACGGGATCGAAGTCGGGTTTGTGCTCGATGGGTGGATGATTTTGCAAGATGGCGTCGACGGTCGCTTTACCGCAGAGGCCGCAGGAGGAAGCCGAGAAAAGGTGGCGGGTGAGGCGTTCCCAGTCACAATCGTGTTCATCGATGAGGAAAACCATGGCGTGGTTGTCGCGGGCCTCAAGATCGATGCGTCGAACTTGAGCGGCCGATTCAATGATGCCTTCGGTGAGGAGAAATCCCATCACGAGGACTTCGTCGTCGCCCGGAGTTCTCATGAGAACAGCGAGTGGTCGGCCATCGACGACGACCTGCAAAGGTTCCTCAACGGCAACGATATCATCGTTGGTTGTTTCAGCGCCGCCAGACCATTTGGTGATCTGACAGGTGAGAGAAGATGTGAGCATGTTGGGACCATACCAAACTTTGCACGATATTCACGCCCTGAAAGCCTGAAATGAAAGGTTCAGCCCCCCAACTGAAAAAGGCTTAAGTGCGTTGGGAGAAAAATTGTGATCCAGACTTGAGTTTAAAAATCTTTGGATGAGAAGGGCGGTGCCACTGTTCCATTTTATGGCCCAATCAGAATGAGAAGATCGGTGGCTCCTAATAGTCTCTCAGGACTCGACGCCAACAGGCTTCCGGAGTAAAGTCCAGGCGCCGAAATGCAGGAGGCCTGTTGAGCGCGCCATCTCTCTCGGGAAGCCCATCATTTCGCGAACTCTTCCGGGTTGTTTATTCCCAAGCTCCGGTGAGGCCAAAGCTCATTTTATTTCTTTTTCGAGGCTGCAATCACGACCCGGGCCTCGCGCAAGGTATAGACGAGTTCTCGGGCCAAGATTCCCGTCGAAACTTGTCATGGGAGCTTTCCACAAATTCGAGGCCGTTATCGCTCCGAATATGACCGGGTGCTCCGTGACGATCAATCAGCTCTTCCAACCACTCCAACACTCTGCCCGATTTAATGTTGCGAGCAGGATGTCGTTCATACGCTTCCTGAGTATACTCGTCCATCAGACTCAAAGTCCGAAAGCTGCCTCCTTTTACGGTGGAGTCGTGGATGGAGTCCCACGTCCAAACATGACCCCGGTCTTCGTCCTTCGTTGGGTGAAACCCTGTGCTGATCCAACGGCGAGTCTGCTTCTGCTGACAGAAGCCCTCTTGGCTCAGGCTTCAGCTGTCAAACTTGCGTAGCAACAGGATGATTTTTTGGGTTTGTGTCTCTTTTGCTAATTCATTTTCTAAGATTTAGATTTGACCAAATCCTTTTACACAACATGGACCATTTTCTTGGGGGGGCTGCCAGACGGATGACCTGCACCGAGAGTCTGCCCTGGCAAAAAGAATGTCTTTTACTCGGCGGAGGGGACTCGTCTCATATCCTGCCGTAAAGATGGTTCGTTGCGGCCAATCAGTGGGAGCTCTCAAGCTTCCGCTGTTGTTGCAGCCACT
This sequence comes from Verrucomicrobiota bacterium, assembly GCA_030835305.1. Classification (GTDB taxonomy): domain Bacteria; phylum Verrucomicrobiota; class Verrucomicrobiia; order Verrucomicrobiales; family Akkermansiaceae; genus SW10. The sequence goes on from JAURPJ010000020.1 coordinate 15,380, forward strand.
GCTTTTCACCTTCATCAAAACAAGGAGTCGATTCGAATAGCGCTAAAGAAAAATGGGAGCCGTCACCCTGGATTGCTGGGCCAAACGGCGAGTGAGGTTTTTTTCGTTTTCAGCCAAAGTGAGGGGTTTCCGGTTCCGCCAATGAGTCATTTATTTGATCAACTTTGGCTGAAGGATTTTCCAGACGTTTTCAGCGATGATCTTTTGGCCTTTCGCGGTGGGGTGGATGCCGTCGGCTTGGTTGAGCTTTTCGTCTCCACCGACACCTTCGATCAAAAAAGGAATCAAAGTTGATTTTGATTCTTTGGCAACGGCAGGAAAGAGGGTCTTGAATCGTTCCGTAAATTCTTGGCCCATGTTGCCGGGCATCTGCATGCCGGCGATGAAGACCTGGATTTTCGGATTCCTAGTGCGGGCTTTGCTGACAATTCCGAGGAGGTTTTTCTTGGTTTCGGCCGGGGAGATTCCCCGTAGCCCGTCGTTGCCACCCAGTGCGATCACGAGAATGTCGGCTCTCTTCGTCATCGCCCAAGCGACCCGGCGCAAGCCTCCGGCAGTGGTGTCTCCGCTGACGCCGGCGTTCGCGACGACAAAGGGGAGCTTGGCTTGATCAATTTTTTTCTGAAGAACGGCTGGATAGGATTCGCCCGGATCAAGCCCGTAGCCAGCCGTAATGCTGTCGCCAAGGATGACAATGCGCTTTTGGGTATCATTTGCTTTAACCGCGTTCCCGGCGAATAATATTCCGACGGCGACGGTCCAGGCGATGGCTGCCCATAATCCTAACAAAATTTTTCTTCGTAATGTTTTCTCCATTAGCCTCAACCTTAGAAGCGCCCTCGAACGCTGTCAAACTGCCCATCCTCAAGGTGACTGAATTGCGGAAAGTCCATCAGACATCTTCGCAGGAATTGATCGTTTTGAAGGATGTCAGCCTTAATCTGGCGGAGGGCGACACCCTTGCTATTGTCGGCCCGTCGGGGAGCGGCAAGACAACCTTGCTTGGATTGTGTGCAGGTTTGGATGATGCGACCTCTGGTTCGGTCGAGTTGGATGGGATGGCAATTGAGTCGCTCGATCAGGATGAACGTGCGGCCCTAAGAAACCGCCTGGTTGGTTTTGTGTTTCAAAGCTTTCAGTTGATCCCAACTTTGACGGCGGTTGAGAATGTTTTGGTCCCCCTGGAGTTGCGCGGTGAATCCGGAAAACAAGCGGAGGCGGAGAGATTACTCAACGAAGTCGGTTTGGGTGACCGGATGGATCACTATCCATTGCAGCTTTCCGGAGGAGAGCAGCAAAGGGTTGCGTTGGCGCGTGCGTTCATTCACCGGCCCAAGATTTTGTTTGCAGATGAACCAACCGGGAATCTTGACTCGGCAACGAGTGAACCAATCGTCGAGATGCTTTTTCGATTGAATCGTGAAGCAGGGACGGCTCTCGTTTTAGTCACGCATGATCCGGATCTGGCAGCAAAGGCGCGCCGGGTGGTGACGATGAGTGGAGGAACCATTGTTTCGGAGGTGGAGAATGAGTTCTCCTAAAAATAGTCTCCCGAAGAGTCTTAGTCGGTGCTTGTTTCACCCATGGGTCTGGCGAATGGGGTGGCGTGATAGTCGGTCGCAGCGCTTGCGATTGGTCATTTTTTCTTTGGCGATTGTTTCCGGTGTGGCGGCTTTGACCGCGATTCATTCTTTGAAAGCCAGTGTGGAGCGTGGCATTGAATTGGAGGCCAAGTCGCTTTTAGGCTCGGACTTGCGGGTGTCTTCCCGTCAAGTGATCAAACCCGATGAGATTGAAAGTTTGGCAAGGAGAGCGGAGCGGGTGAGCCGTGAGGTGGGATTTCCGTCAATGCTTCGCTTTCTTCCCGATCGTGGAGCTCGTCTGATACAAGTGCGCGGACTAGAGGAAGGCTATCCCTTTTATGGACAGGTTGAAACTCAGCCGAAAGAGGCATGGGAGAAGTTGAGGCTGGGAGGCGGCATCCTTTTGGAGCCCGCGGTTCTGGATCAGTTTTCAGCGAAGATCGGGGACGAAGTCGAATTGGGTGGGATTCGTCTGAAAATTCTTGGGGTCATCGAGAAAGCGGCTCCCCGGGGGAATCGTTTCAGTGGATTTGCGCCCGAGGTCTATGTTCAGCTTGGTGATATCGAGCGAAGCGGACTCCTGGGTAAAAACAGCATGGCATCGTATCAACTGCATCTTAAAATTCTGGGGGTTGGTGACTCGGAGGACTTGAAACAGTCGATTCGCGATGAGTTTCCCAAGAGCCGCTGGCGGATGGAAACCCCGGAAAACCGCCGGGAAAATTTGGGAGATGCTCTGGAGAATTTTCAAAAGTTTCTTGGGCTGATCGCCCTGGCCTCGCTCGCGCTGGGGGCCATCGGAGTGGCGGGAGCGGTGCAAGCCCATATAACGCGACGCATTTCGATAATCGCGGTTTTGCGTTGCCTGGGCTGTCCGGGGAATCTGGCTTTTGGGATTTATTTCGCGCAGGCGCTGGTCTTGGGGCTTCTTGGGTCGTTACTGGGAGCTGGCCTGGGCATTGGGATTCAAGTGGGTTTGCTCGAAGCACTTGGGGATGAACTGCCGGTATCGGTGGCTCCATCGCCGGAGTGGCAGGTGGTAATCCAGACAACGGCGACCGGATTCCTGGTGTGTTGTGGCTTTGCTCTCTTGCCGCTGTTAAAAATCCGGGGTGTTTCTCCGGCGGTCACGTTGAGAGGTGGAGCCCGTCTGAAGGGTGGTTTTTGGCGGACTCTGCCGGTTTACTTTTTGTTGCTGGGCCTACTCGTGATGGTGGCGCGTGCCAATGATCCTGATTGGAAACGCGCAATGGCCCTGGTAGGCGCGATAGTGGCAGCTTTCGTGATTCTGACAGCAGTGGCAAGGCTACTCATGGCGGTGGCTCGTCGTCTGGTGGGGAAGCGTTTGCCATATTTGCCGAGGCAGGGAGTTTCTAATCTCCATCGGCCGGGGAATCAAACTCTTCTGTTTCTACTCTCTCTTGGATTGGGAACCTTCTTGGTGGTCACCATTCTTTCTGCTGGCAAGCTTTTGAATGATCGGTTGACCCTTCAGCAATCGGATAAGAGCCCGAACCTGTATCTGATTGACGTTCAACCGGATCAGGTTTCCGGAGTCGAGTCGGTATTGAGGAAAAACGATCTGCCTGTCCTCGAAAGTGTTCCGATGGTGACGATGCGGGTTCAGGCGATCCGGGGAGTGGAGGTCGGGAAGGTTGAGGGGGTTCCGGGTTGGGTGGGGAGGCGGGAGTTTCGTTCGACTTATCGAGATCGTTTGAATTTTACCGAGACCATCGTCGAGGGTGAGTTGGCCACTGGAAAAGCAGACCCGGCCGGGATCGTTCCGATCTCACTTGAAGAGAAGATTGCCCGGGACATGAAGGTGGGAATTGGTGACGAGATTACCATGGACGTTCAGGGGATTTCCATCCGTACGCGGGTCACAAGTATCCGCAAGGTGGATTGGAGCCGCTTTAATCTGAATTTTTTCATGGTCTTCCCGCCTGGTGTTTTGGAGGACGCGCCGGGATTCAATGTTGTCACGACCCGGACTCAATCGCCCGAGGCTTCCGGCGAATTGCAGCGGGAACTGGCAGCAGGGTTTGCGAATGTGACTGCGATTGATTTAACTCAGATTCTCAAGGAGGTCCGGGATATTCTTGGGAAGATTTCAACAGTGATTACAGTATTGGCTGGATTCTCCGTTTTGGCGGGGTTGCCAATTCTCATCGGGACCCTGATGAACGGGCGTGATGTTCGCTTGAAGGAAAGCGTGCTGCTACGAACGCTCGGGGCTTCGGCCAGACAAGTGAGGGTGATTCTGGTGATTGAATACGCCACACTTGGTGTGCTCACAGCTTTAACCGGAGTGCTGTTGGCGATTGGCGCGAATGCGGTGTTGGCGGTCTTTGTCTTCAAAGGTTCGCCATGGCCGGACCCGCTGCTGATTTCGTCAGCGTTAGGGGCGGTGACTCTGGTGTCTGTGCTTGGTGGACTCGCTCTGAGCCGGGGAGTCTGTGATCATCCGCCGTTGGAAATCCTGCGCGGCGGAAGTTGAGCAAGTTAGACGCGCCGACGGCGGCGACGATTTCCTCCGGAAGGAGCGCCGGAGCGCCTTTCTCCCTGACCGTGGCCTTGAGATCCGCGACTGCCTCCGCCTTGGCGGCCACGGCCACCACCGCCTCCGCGCGTTTTGCCGCCATTGTCGCGGGTTGATTCCCGTGATTTGATGCCCCGGGAGTGAAGGGAGGCAAGTTCCTCGTGATGATGAGGGTGGCTTGAATTGACTGGAATTTTTTGCTGAATGAGCTTCTCGATATCCATGAAGAACTCGTGCTCCTCAGGAGAACAATAAGAGACCGCGTGACCTGCGGCTCCGGCGCGACCGGTGCGGCCAATGCGGTGAACGTAAGCTTCAGCCTCATTTGGCAGATCCATGTTAATGACCAGGGTGACATCCTTGACATCGACTCCCCGGGCGGCGACGTCGGTCGCCACAAGAATCGGGAGGGTTCCCTTCTTAAATTTGGTCAAGGTGCGTTCGCGCTGGGGCTGGGAACGATTTCCATGAATCGCTTCCGCTTCAAATCCGTGCGAGTTGATGGATTTGCAGAGCTTGTTGGCGCCATGTTTGGTGCGTGAAAAAACGATGGTCAACCCCTTGTCTTGCTGCTCGGCGAGGTGTTCGAGGAGGAGGTCCTTCTTTGATTCCTTATCGACGAAGCAAACCGTTTGGCCGACTTTCTCAGCGGTCGTTTTCTCCGGGGCGATGGACACTGAAGCCGGGTTTACGAGAATGGTGTGGGCCAATTCTTTGATTTGTGGAGCGAGCGTAGCGGAGAAGAAGAGCGATTGCTTTTTCTTGGGCAAGGCGGCGACGATTTTTTTGACGTCGCGAAGGAATCCCATATCGAGCATGCGATCGACTTCATCGAGGACAAAGTATTCCACGCTGGAGAGATCGATATCGCCTTCGTTCATGTGATCGAGTAGGCGACCAGGGCAGGCAACAAGTACGTCGACGCCGGATTGCATGGCACGAACCTGGGGGTTCTTCCCGACACCGCCAAAGACGAGGGTTTTCTTAAAGTTGAGGTGGCGCCCATAGCTGTCGAAACTCTGTGAGATTTGCGTGGCGAGTTCGCGGGTGGGGGTCAGGACAAGCACCCGGGCGGATTTGCGGCGAAGACGCTGAGGCTTGTTGTGGAGGGCATCGAGAATGGGCAACGAGAAGGCCGCCGTTTTACCCGTGCCGGTTTGAGCGATGCCGAGCAGGTCCTGCCCCTTAAGAAGGATGGGGATCGATTGCGCCTGAATGGGAGATGGCGTGATGTAGTTTTGCTCGGCGAGCGCACGTTTGATGGGAGCTGCCAGTGCAAGCTCCTCGAATGAGGTTGGGGTCATGTTTTTTTGAGTGCCGGCTTGCAAGAATGCTTCCGGGCTTTGTTCGACGAGGTTATTTTTAAAACCCGGAACCAGTCACTCATCGACCAAGATTGGAATAGGGGTGAAGGGACGTCCCTCCGCGGTGACAGAGAAAGCGCAGTTTGTGCCAAATAGCAAGACTCACCCAACAATCGTTTCAGAATCAGGATGCCATTGAGGCACGTGGATCGTGAAAATCGTTTCGACCCCCGGGGTGGAGGTTGCGGTGATGGTGCCTCCGTGGGCTTCGATGGCCCGCTTCACGATGGAGAGGCCAAGTCCGGTTCCCTTTACCTGGGTTTGGGAATGGTGCTTCTCAACACGGTAGAAGCGTTTGAAGATAAATGGAAGATCGGTTGCTGGGATTCCAATCCCGTTGTCAGTGATGCGAATCATAAAGTTGTCATCATGATCCACCTCCGCAGTGATCCGGATTTTGAGAGGGATGCTTGGATTTTGTTTTAAGGCGTTTTCGACAAGATTGAAGAGGATTTGAGTCCAGTAAAAGTGATCTCCAACCAGTTGGAGCTCCGGAACATCCAATTCGATGGTAGCATTCTGTTTTTTGATGACGAGCTCGAGCCTTTCAATGATGTCCCGGACACAGACCGCGATGTTGAAGGGTGCCAGATTGAGTGGAACGGCGTCGTCTGATTCCAGTTTGGAAATGACAAGCATATCCTCGACGATGCGGTTGATGCGGACAACGTGTCGATCCATGGTTTCGAGCATCCTGCGCGCGAGGTCCTTGTTATCGAGCCCTCCA
>JAURPJ010000021.1 GCA_030835305.1 Verrucomicrobiota bacterium
CCTGCGCTTCACGCTGGGACACCGTTTGCGTCATCTCAAGAAGACGGTCAGAAAGAGTTGTCTTCCCGTGATCAATGTGTGCAATGATCGAAAAATTTCGTGTCAGCTCAATAGACATGCTGGATTGTGCCCTCCCCCCGGGGCGGAAGTGAGCGGAAACTTAGATTGATCCTGCCGAGAGTAAAGTAGGGATTTTTTCTAGTCATGGCCACGTAAGGGATGGCGGGATTTTAGGCTATATTTTATAAGGGATTGATCCGTTCTGAAAATACTTTGCTGAACACCTGAAGACTACTCTGGACATAGCTGAATGATACCATTATGTTACCAGTATGGCCTTCACGCTTCAAAAGAAAGACGGATCTCCATTTTATTACGTTCATTTTCGGTATCCTAGTCGTGAAACCGGCGAACCAATTCGAGTATCGAGATCTACCAAGGAGCGCACGAAATCGGCAGCGTGGGCGAAGGCTGCTGAGTTGGAAAAAGCGATACGAAAGGAATACGGTTGCGATCAGGAAACGAACTCAGTTCTTTACGCGATTCTGAGCCGAGCCTGCGGAGACGCTACCAAGGGCGAGCTGAACGAAGCGAAAGCTTCTGAATACCTCTCTGAAATCCTCCAGGCTACATCAGGCAAGCCGCTCGCAAGGTTCACTGTGAGGGAGTGGTTCACTAAATGGCTGGAGCAGCGAAAGAGTGAGGTGGCGAAATCTTCCGTGGCTCGCTACCGGAGCGCGATCAATTGCTTTCTGGACTGGTTACCAGAGGAATCCCAATCGAAGAACATTACCCAACTCACCACCGGAGAGCTTCGGGAATTTCGGCAGAGTGAACTTGAGGCGGGGCTTCGCCCACAATCCGTCAAAACAAAGCTAAAGCCAATCAGATCGGCCTTGAGTCAGGCGGTGAAAGATCGGGTGATCAGTTTCAATCCCGCTGACTCAATAGATACAATCCCGGCAGATAAATTTGAGAAAGACGTTTTCTCGCCATGCGATCTAAGGAAGATTCTTTCCGTGGCTTCTCCCGAATGGAAGGGGATGGTTCTGGTGGGTTATTACCTTGGTCCACATATTCAGGACGCGTCGAATCTCCTTTGGCGGCAAGTGGATTTGAGTTCCAGAACGATCAGCATGAAACGTGTAAAAAACGGTAAAGCGATCAAAGCACCGATTCATGACGACCTTCACGATTGGCTGATGGAGCAGGAATCCACGGATGATCCAGAGGCACCGATTTTCCCTTCATTGAGAGGTGTCTCAGTGGGAGCTTATTCAGTTGGTCTTTGTGCTCAGTTCTCCTCATTGCTTGAGACGGCAGGGATTGAAGGCCGAGTTGAGGAAGCGAAAACGGAAGGTGGAAAAGGCAGAAGACGAAAATCACTTGGCTTCTCATGCCTCAGACACACTTTCAACTCAGCGATGGCGAACGCGGGAGTGGGTCAGGAAATCCGAATGAAGCTGGCAGGGCAGAGCAGTAATGCCTTTAACGATATATACACTCACCTCGATCACGAAACCTTCAGCAATGCTGTTCACGCAGTTCCATCTCTCTTCCAGGAAGGCGGCGACGAATGAGTGTTTTCAGTCAATGGCGCAAGCATCTTTTCGGATTACAGGCTGACAATCCTCAGATTGGAAAACTCGACCACCTGAATCGTTTTCCTAAGGATCGAGGTTTTGGGGGAGAAAAGGACACTCGATGGGAAGAGTTTGCTACTGAGATCGAGCGGGCTGTTCGTGAACTCGATGATGAGTTTTTTCAGAATTTGGCTGATGCCTCTCGATTCCTTAAAGGGTCCAACGTCACCCCTGAAGCTGAAGCTATTCACTTCGCAACATTGGAGCGGTTATCTGCTGAAAATCCAAGTGACCTGACAAAAGGATCGATTCGTGAAGAGATTATTGAAATGTGGGCATGGGCCAATTGTAAAGATGACTGCGATCCGACCGAAAAAGACTGGAAGATAGCAAGGGAGAAGGCAGAAAGAGTTCATTGGGCCAGGGTATGGAAGAAGTCAGGACTCCGCAACGCAAAGCAAAAAGGAGCCGGTCGCCCGAAAGGATCGAAAAATACAAATTGGTGACAAGCGTTCTCTAGCGGGCACTGAAAAACCTCTGCGACTTCCGATATTGTCGTGTGTAATGGAAACACACCTAACAAAGTCGGAGAGCGATCACGCTCTGAAACCCGAGTGGATCCGAATTCCTGAGGCAGTTCGCCTTACGGGATTGTCTCGATCCAAAATCTACGAGCTTATGAAGAGCGGTCTCATTCGCAATTCCTCTTTCGCTGAACTGCTAAGGATTTGCTTTTTACTGCTAAGGATTTGCTTTTTCAACCCCGCCGCTCCGTCACCGCGCATTGCCCCGGGTTGGAGGGGGTGCAGAGGTGGCAGCGCTGAATTAGGGGAAGGTTTCTGGCGGGCTACAAGAGAGGAGCATGAGCTCGTGCCGGAAGTCAAAGGTTATCAAGGTCGTTTTTATATCTATTTAGTATATCTTTCATGGTCAGTGGTGGGACGGGTTGATAATTAAGTCGATCAACGAGCTTATGAGCAGTTGATGCATCAGAACCCTCACATACCATCCACTTTGCTACCTCACAGGCCCTTTCAATGTCCGTCGTTTTGAGTGAATGCTCCTTTTTAAAAACATCGGTGCAATCTGGATCACTCATTTTATTGAGAGCGATCGTGATACCCCAGTCTCCCCACCTCTCTTCGCTGTTGATTTCTAGTTGAGCAGTTGGCAGGGGATCATCTCTGTAGTAATGCAATTTGAGGAGAACGAGCTCGTTGTGAAGTTCATATCCAGCAACTGAATCACGCCCTTCATAGTTGAGGTCTAAGTCGTAATATTTTCTCTCGACTATCAAACTCCCGCCTATTTTGGCTTCAGATTCTGCTGCGTCTTTCTCTCTGAGCCGGTTTCGTTTGACAATATTTCCTAACTTTTTGATTTTCTTGCCGGTTAGAAGTGAGCAGTAATGCACCAGCAAATCGTCAGAAATTATTTCTTTGAGTTTACTTAGGATATGGGTATGAGGGCCGACTTTCAACAGCGTCGACGCTTCGCGTAGTAAAGCATTTATATGCATCTTGAAGTCTCTCGGCTCGTAGTCTTCGGCTCGGAATCTGGCTATAACGTAAAGACCCTTACCATTCTTAATGTTAAAAATGCACAGCGAGCCTGTCAAAAAGCTCGCATTTAGAAAAAGTAGTGACTCTAGCTCATCAGCAGAGGCATCTGAGCGGATAGCTCCGATCTCAAGCGCGATGGACACCGTCTGAATCTTTATGTCCTCCGAGTTGTCTTCATAAGAAACAAATCCACTCACACCGTCATGAGTCTTAAAGAACCATGACCCTCTGTTATCGCTAATTTCTGTGCTCTGCCCGTGGGTCTTGCACTCTTTTTCTAACGATTCTTCTATTGCAGTTGCTAAGTGTTGTAGGTCCATTTTTCAGGTTTTGATTGTTTCTTGGCCGAAAATTAATGATCAGCGATTACTGCTAGGAAATTGCTTTTGCAACCCCAACGTCCGGACACCTCGCATCGTCCCGGGTAGGAGGGGGTGTAAAGGCATAATAGGGTGCGTTAAAAGCCACCGCCCCATCTGCCGCTCGTAATACGATTGTTGCACCCCTCAAACCCCGCAGGACCGGCGCCCCGATAAAAACCCTTGAATAAGCAAATTCCTATCAATCAATAACCTACTTTGCGTAGTGCGTATTTTGCAACACCACGAGTTCCCATATAGTCGATTAAAAAGCCAACGATGCCACCCAGCAATGGAATGGATTTTAATAATACTTGTGGGGCGTATTGGGTGATTAGGACGATTGCGAATTTTCCTCCGGCGTCAGTAATCTTATTTGCCCCGAAAAGGAGTGCAAAGGATTTTACGGGTTCTGTATCGATGCTCGAATCGACATTCTTATCTTTATGAATGATGTATTCCACGAGCCTATATTGGATGCGAATAGTGGCAATGATATCAATCGGAAGCGTAATCGGCAAGGTCACGAGGCCTCCTAGCCCGGTGAGAAATCCAATGATTCCAGCGTTCATTGATTCTGATTTGATGAGGCGCTCTAAAAGTTGATTATCTGAGTCATTCGGGAATTTGATGCGGAGGCGTTCGACTTTGTTATGCAATAGGCTGACATCTTCTGAGAAAATTTTGTCGTAATGTTCTTTAAATTTTCGTGCGACAATTAAGGCGACAAGGATCAAGCAGAGCATTGCGATGAGACCCAAGAAGAGTATGAGTAAGAGAATATCGATGAACATTGTATTGATGGGTTTGGAGCGGTTTTATTGATTACAATGATATGCCTTTCTGTTGTATTTAAATATCAAGATTCATCTTGACTCGTTGCTGTATTTTCCCTAAGCAGTCTCCGTTATTTTCCGGTGCTCGAGTCAGGTGTGACTCATTGAGTGAAAAGCAATTAGAGGGAAGTCTGCACCCCCTCAAACCCCGCAGGACCGGCGCCCCGATAATAACCCTTACTGCTAAGGATTTGCTTTTTCAACCCCGCCGCTCCGTCACCGCGCATTGCCCCGGGTTGGAGGGGGTGCAAACAGAATCTCCGGAGAATTCCCTGTCCAGCAGGGCAGCAGCTGCTGTGTCGTCGCCGGCCGCCAATTTTGCTATCAACTCGTGGTAGGCATTCTCTTCTTCAGTTTGGCTCATGATGATGAATACGTTTGCATTTTCTACCCAAATCGGCAATAACGCACCTTCTCGGCATCGAAAATCGTTTCCGATCTCGCTTCGATGAAAATCGTCAGGATACCTCAGCCATTTGCGAATGGGAGCGATTCCTGATCGAGTTACAACTCCTGGTTGGCGGGCGGAAGATGCCCAAGAGAGGCAACAAAGTTTGCCAGCAGGAGCGTTTCCACCAAAGCAGGCGCCACCTGTTTCTCGATCCCGCTGGTGGAGAGACATTCAATCTTGATATTTGAAAAGGGCACTCGCTTTTGGTATCGCTCTGCATGCTCTTGTTTCTTAAGCTGGCTGGTGGAGAAATTCGGGCCATACTCAAAGCAGTCGACGAAGGGACCTTCTTTCTGAAAGCTGTAAGGGGTCCAACGATGTAATCTTCCCCGGAGCGAACCGCTCCCCATCGAGATATCTCCGTTGGAGCTCCCCTTCAATTTTCCGGTTTTGCCAATGTAGAGAATACCATTCATCGACTCGTCGGAACGCATACTGACGATGTAGGCACCCGATCCCGCCGGCCAGGGGGCGGAGCGAAGTTTATCATGAGTTTGCACAGCTATCGTCGTATACCGTCTCCTATTCTGAAAACAATCGATCACCTTTTGATGGAATTGCGGACCGGTGTCCAAACCGACCTCACTCAACAATTCCTCGAAATCCATGGGATCAATCACGCTCTAGAACTTTGAAATTCGCCGCCTAATAACTTCGCAGGAGGGCTCGCTTGGGGAGTGGCACTTACACATCCAGTTTCGTGCGTATGATCGAAACTGCTTCGCCCTCCGACCGCGCAAGTTGGGCATCGGCGCTGGCAGCGGCAGCAATTTTTTCCAAGATCAAAGTCCTATCTTCGGCACTGATCGTCCGGAGAGAATCCCATTCTCCGGCGGAAACGGCCTCCAAGCCTTTCTTCGAATTTTCGATTTCCGCCGTAATCTCCGCGGCCTCGAGGCCAAAGTCACTTCCGACCTGCTGGAGCCCCTCGTGTTCGAATGGAAGGCCGCGACCATCGGAATCGATGCCATCGGCGTCGCAGGCGATCGCCGCAAGGCGCAGAATTACTTTCTTTTGTTCTTTGCTGATGTTCATTTATGGATTGCTGTATTACGTAAAGAGATTTCAGGGGCCTTGTCCCGGTCCGGGAATTTACCCGATGCTGCTCCCGAACTGCGCGGCTTCTTCATTTCCCTGGGCCGCCGATGCCGCCGCGAGGGACCGGATGAACTCGTCGCGCGGCGGTCCCATCAAGCTGCCGAAGAGCGCCGGATCGTCTCGGAGCATTTGCGCCACCTTCCACTGCGCGGAGGAATCACCGCTCTCGATGAATGCCGCCATCTGCGCAGCAATCGCGTTCTCTACACGATCGGGATTTTCGATGGCGCCTGTCATGAATTCCACGTAGTCCCGGAGAGGGTCGCCTTCCTTCACCTGGTAACTCAAACCAAAACAGGACGTCCCGGGCTCAGGCTCTGCCTCACACGCCCCGGGATTCAGAAAGAGGTATTGCCAACAGGGAGTGTCCGCACCATCGATCCAACCCCAGTCAAGCTCGCCCGATTCGCATTTCGAGTTGTAGGCCAGCATGATCTCATCTGCTTCTTCTCGATTCATATTTCACTCTTTTCTGTATTGATTCGGTTCTAAGGCTTTCCCGATAACAGCGATTTATCAAGCTTTCATTTCTGCCTCAAGCAGCAGATAGCGAAATTCTGCATTCCGTGCGGATTCGTGAACGCTGTAATCGCTCCACCCGCAAGCAAAGGATGCCGGGCATAGAATCGGCGAATACGGTGGCAGTCTCTTTTTGCCCACCGACCTGGGATTGAGGTCTTCCGGCCAGGACAATTCCTCATTCTCAAGCAGTTTGCGCCCCTCGTGGATGCTCATGTCCCGAGCAAGGATATCCGTGGCGGAAACGTCTCTTGTCCACGCATCCCCTGCATTGGTCAGGAACACGGTGAATCCCCGCTGCGCGTGGCCTTCGGCCACGATCGCGGCAACCCTCTCCCAATCGGCGAGACAATCGAATCGGGAGAGATTCGTTCCCCAGTTGTTGGCCAATTGGAATGCTTCTCCGCCGTGTTCTGCTGAAAGTTTCGCGGTTATATATTTCAATTCGATCGCAACCCGTGACTGGCTGCCCGGATCGAGTGCCATGATATCCACCTCGGCCTTCACCGGCGCCCCCTTGAGCGAAATGGACAACGGCACCTCCAATCGACATCGCCAGCCGGCGTCATTCAACTGGAGAGCCAATTCGTGCTGGAAATCGGCCTCCGAGTAAAAGATCGGTCGTCTTTTCGATAATTTACCGAGGATATCCTGGAGAAATGGTCTGGTCATCAATGGCGTTTGTTTTTTCAAGGTTCTTCGGTTGGCAGGAGTTGATCTGCTGAGGGACGGTGCAACATCATCTGAGTGGCATCAATCGGCCGCCCCGTTTTCCAGCGAGGACCGCAGGTCGGCGGCCTCATCGTCGTCGATGAGACCGCTGGTCTCGAGGAGCTCGACCACGAGCTCGTCGCAGGCGCGTTCAAGCATGGCGGGATCTTCGGCGAGGGACTGCTTCAATTGCTGGAGCTGGCGGGGCTTGGTCATCTCGGC